>JBKECO010000041.1:0-30524 GCA_047974745.1 Lachnospiraceae bacterium | reverse complement strand
TAGTAAATCCAAGCCATACATCACAACGCTGTAATCATTGTGGGCATACAGAGAAAAGTAATCGGGTGTCTCAATCAAAGTTCGTATGTAAGGCATGTGGACATACAGATAATGCCGATAGTAACGCTTCAAAAAATATAGAATTACTGGCATTAGTAATCTAATATCACAGTAATTCTAGTTAAACCGTAGGGACTACGGGGATAGCCTAATCAATTAGAAACCATTGGGTTTTTGTACTTAGGAATCCGAGTTGGCTTTAGCCAAGTGGTAGTTCAAATGTTCATGGAGAACCTTTTTTTGCACTGGCAGGTGAAATTCATAATTCCAGTGCCAGTAACCTGGCATTCATGGAGAGTGATGTTTTTCCAAATCTGAAAGATATACACATGAATACCGTCATCATGCCAATCTACTGGGAACAAATAGAAGCGGTGGAAGGTGAATATGACTTTTCTCTGATGGATGGTCTGATTGAACTTGCTCGATTAAACCATATGCACATTATATTCCTGTGGTTTGGCTTATGGAAAAATAGTGAGTCTGACTATGTGCCTGGGTGGATGAAGAAGGATTCACAGCTCTACTTCAGAGTGAAGAAAATTACTGGTGAGAGTCTCAACATTATCTCGCCATTTTGCAAAAATGCTGTGGCTAAAGATGCCAAAGCGTTTAGTGAAGTAATGAAGCATATTAAAGCTGTGGATGAGAATGACTCAACCGTTATAGTCATGCAGGTAGAAAATGAAATTGGTATTTTAGGCAGCGGCCGCGACTATTGCGAAGAGGCGCAGAAAGAGTTTCAAAAAAAGATTCCAAAAAATCTGGCTCAGATGATCAAGAGAAATGGCAGTTGGAAAGAAGTATTTGGAGATGATGCAGAAGAGGTCTTTATGGCATATCAATATGCCAGTGCAGTTGAAACGATCTCAAAGGAAGGTCAAAAGGTATATCCTCTGCCATGCTATGCAAACGTATGGCTGAAACAATATCCATGGTATCCAGGTTCCTACCCATCTGGTGGACCTGTAAGAGAAATGCATGAAATTTGGAAGCTTGCGGCTCCATCACTTTTTACACTGGCACCTGATATCTATGTTCCCTATGTCGCTGATGTTATGGGGGAATATTCCTATGAGGGGAATCCTCTTTTAATTCCGGAAGTGAGAAAAGATGCGGTAACGGCGTCTTATTGTCTCTATGCTTTTGGCAAGTACAATGCGATCTGTTATTCGCCCTTTGGAATTGAGGAGCTTGCATTAGATCCGGATAGAATTGAAAAACCACCAATGGAATTGATGGTCTCGCTCAATATCGATCCAACTGCATTTGATATTGAGGGGAGTAAAGAATACTTAAGTAGTGTCTATGCACTGCTGGAGAATTTGAAACCTCTGTATCTGCAATACAGAGGTAGCAGCCGACTACATTCGTATTTGAAGAAATCGGATACAGATTTCGGTGCACTCCTGAAAGCAGAAAAGTATGATATCAGTGTTTCCTATGATCCGAAACGTCCCATTGCTCCACTTGCATCAGGGATGATCTTTGAATTGTCTGCAGATATTTTTCTTGTGATCGGGATGTGCAGTACGATTAGATTTTCCTCAAAAGAAGGATGTGCCAAAAAGACTGAAATTCTAAGAAAGCAAGAGGGCACCATTCATAATGGAATTTGGTGCCCTGGACGCATTCTTAATGGAGATGAAAAAAGGATGCTTAGTTTCGGAAATATGGTGAGTTGTATCCGAATAGAGTTATATCAGTTCTGATCCTCTGTTGCAGAACTGGTCCCATCCTGTTCCTCTGTCGTTGTACCTCTCGCATCCTGATCTTTGGTTGCGGAACTGGATGCATCCTGATCCCTTGACTTGCCAGTATTGTTATCAAAAGAAGGCGGCATATGATTGCCCTGTACGTCTGGCGGAGTCTGTCCGTCTGGCGGAGTCTGTCCATCTGGTGCAGTCTGTCCATCTGGCGGAGTCTGTCCATCTGATGGAGTCTGCCCATCCGGAGCAGTCCATTCCTCCGCTACCTGGGAATAGTTGTTTCCATTCTTCGAACTGCTCCTATCAAATATGTGAAATAAAAAGGCTGCGCAAAATCCAAGTACGAGCAGAGCAGTAAGTGAAGCAACACCGATGATGGTAGCTGTCTTGCGAGGGATATTTTTGATTTTTTCTTTCAGCGTTCGGCGGGAATTTTCAAAATTGCTGTTCTCAGATTCTTCATCCTCTATCTCCGCTTCCACGATCTCATCTTGTATTTCTGCATTGTCTATCACTTCTGCCTCGACCACGATCTCATCTGCAGTGTGTTCATTTGTTACTGCTTCAATGTCAGTAGTGCCTATATTTTCCAATTCTTCATTCATTGTATGTGCCTCCTAATTGATCTGATTTTTCTTGTTTCAAATGATGCATTCATCATTTGAATAGGTTCTTTCGATCCTAGTATTGCACTGCAATATGAATGTAAGATGAATTTTACTGATTTAATGAAAAATGTGGAAAGGATACGATAAATGTACTGCCACTCGTCATATTATGTTCAACTGAAACAGTGCCTTCATGCAGCTGCATGATTTTTTTGACAATGGAAAGTCCAAGGCCAAAACCTGGATTAGATTCCTTGCTCCTTGAGGCTGCACTCTGATAGAACCTGTCCCAGATCTTATCCACATGTTCTTCTGCGATTCCTGGTCCGTCATCCCTGACAGATACGTAGCAATAAGATGTATCAGACTCTAAGGTAATTTGAATGGTGGAGGTAGTGAATTTTAAAGCATTAGAAAAAAGATTATCGAAAACACGCTGCACCATCATCATATTACCATGGATAAAAATATCTGGTTTTATATGATCTAAAAGAAGCAGATCATTTTCTTCTGCCAGACAGCGATAATCGTTGATCATGGAATGAAGTAAAGCGGAAAGATTGAAGTTGGTCTTTTCTATTTCTGTGCTTCGATCCATTCTAGAGATTTCGAGCAGCTGATTTACCAGCTTTGTCATTCTTTTTGATTGCCTGGAAATCACCTGGAAAGAAGCTACTGCCTCTTCCACAGTCTCTACATGTTCCTCACCATACTGACTTTCTGTAAGGATAACGGCAAGGGGCGTACGCAGCTCATGAGAGGCATCCGAAGTAAACTGCCTTTCGTGATCAGATGCGATCTCTAATGCACTAAGCATCTCATTGAAGGCTTTGGCCATTTGATGTATTTCATCCTCGCCTTCGTCTAATTCTATTCTTTTGCTCAGATCAAAATCTCTTCCGATTTCAAGTGCAGTTCGACTGATCGTTTTTACGGGCAAAAAAGCGACCTTTATGATAGCATGCCCACCCAAAGCTATGATAATCAGTAGGATTGGACAAAGAATGACAAGAGAAACAGATAATAGTAGCAGCCTGTTTCTGATTGGATTGATTGATGTGACACCTCTGATCCAATATCCTTTGAACCTGCCTTCCGATACTTGGGAATCATAATAGATATATTCTGTCCCATTATTGGTGTATTCGCTGGCTATATCATTGCTCAGTGTCATATTTTCATCAAAATTGGAAGGAGCGATACCTTCTAGCAGATTTCCATCCTCATCATATAGTAGCAGCAGGACACCTTCCTCGTAAGATTCATAATTGCGTTTTCCAGATACGACATTATTCACAACCTTTTTCAAATCCCGCTCGCTTAAGTTCGATGCATAGCTATCGGCAATAAAAAAAGAAAAAATGATCAGAACAAAAAACAGAATCAATAAGAAACTTGTATACCAAAGAGTGACCTTAAGAGTAATGGGAAGCCTGCCAAATAGCTTGGATTTTGGGGATTTTCTAATTTTAATCAGATTTTTTAATGACATAGCCCAACCCCCTTTTTGTGTAAATCAGTGGAGAAGAATTCTTGATATCAATTTTTTTGCGGATATTTTTAATCAGTACATCAATTAGATTTGAGGATCCTTCATAATCAAAATCCCAGACATGATCCTGTATCTGCTGTCTGGATAAAATGTGATCCTGATTTACAGCAAGATAAGCTAGAATTTCATACTCTTTTGAGGTTAAAAGGATCTCCTGCGCTGCACGGGTCACTTTCTTTTTGGATAAGTCGATCATAAGATCGTCAATCAGGATTTCATTTACCACATGTCCATAAGTACGTCTCGTCATAACGCGTATTCTCGCCAGCAGTTCTTCAAATTCAAATGGTTTGACTAGATAGTCATCTGCACCCATGTCGAGACCGAAGACTCTGTCACTTAGTGAGTCCCTGGCTGTGAGAAATAAAACGGGTGTGGTATCCTGCGAGGATCGTAACGCAGTTAAGAACTCATATCCGTTCATGACGGGCATCTGCACATCCAAAATGATGGCATCATAAGCAGATATGCTCAAAAACTCCAAGGCTTCCTTTCCATTGAAACAGGAATCTACTCCATATCCATTCTTTTTCAAATGCTTACATAAAGCATTATTTAAATCATGTTCGTCTTCCACAATCAGTATTTTCACAATAATCACCTCTACTACTATTTTAAAACAGGAAAATGAATCTTGCGTGAATTATCTTACTCCTTTCGTATTTCGATATGCACCAGGTGTCATGCCTGTATATTTTCGAAAAACCTTTCCCAGATGACTTTGAGATGAAAATCCCAGATAGGTTGCGATTTCAATAAAATCATACTGGGAATAGATGAGCATATTCTGGGCGAGCTTCACCTTTTCGGACAATATAAAATCTGTGATACTAATCATTTCCCACTTTTTAAATAAAGAAGAAAGATAGCTGCTGTTCAAATTCAGATGATCTGCAATTTCTATGACTGTGAGCTTATCATGTAGATGCGAGAAAATATAGTCTTTGCATTTGCTGATGTGATGGTTTTCTGCAGCTTGGCTGTCATCCTTGCGGCTGCTGCGATATTCCCTGACCATTCTGGTATAATGCAGCTCGGCGTCTCTCCCAAGCAAAAAGGCTTCTTCTGGATTTTTGGCTTCTTCAATTCGATTGATGTAGATGTCACTTAGTGAATATGCGAGTTCTGGGATAACGCCTCCTTCCATGGCGGCTCTGCTTCCGAGAGTGACCAGAACAATGCCGAGATTCTTGTTGTGGCGAAGCGGATCCTTCGCCAGAATGCCCAGCACCCCCTCGTAATCTTCATTCCAACTGTTGAGAAGACCCTCTTCGTCTCCAGACCGAATACTTTCTACCTCTCTTTTTTCCTGATCATAGGGATTGTGAGTAACGCCTGCTTCTCTGTGATGAAATAAGGATTCTGAATAACTGCTGTTTACTGCATGATCGAGGTCGACGGGAATAAAATATTCATGAATGAATGCATTCGCAGTTATTTCCTCTTGATGCAGGAGGTTGTACAGTAGCAGGATCTGGGCGGAGTAGAGGGTCAGACTTATTTTGGGAACCCGCTGGTACGCCTGAAGGGTGGAACTATAGTATGACAGGTCATTTTTCTGGCAAATAGTATCATGGATCAGATTCGGACCAATGAGAAAGATGCCTTCTTTGGATCGAATCGTTGTATAGACTGCGTTCTGGACCGAATTCACAGCAAGTGAGGAGTCCTCAGATGTTTTGAGCAGTATCGCCTGCAGCATTTGTTCAGTACTCAGTGGATCGACTTCATTGAAAATCGCACAAAAATGAAACTTGCACATCTGACTGTGATCAAATAACCGTACATGAGTATGTAGCTGATAAGAGATTTGCTTCAGTAAATAGAACAGATTCAACACCGCACCTCCTAAGATGTCCTATGATGATATTTATCTAATAAATATACTATAAATATTATAATAGTGATATAGTATTCTGTCTTCATTTTATACAATATGAATAGTTAAAAAAGGTTAATAAGGAATGGAAATGACCAATGGGAGACAGGATGTTTGTATGAAGGTAAATGGAGTCAATCTTGGAAACTGGCTGGTTCTTGAAAAATGGATGAATCCCTCTTTGTTTGAGGGAACCACAGCAGAAGATGAGTATTATCTGCCTGCCCAGCTTTCAAAAGAAGTATATGAGGCCAGGATCAGGACACATAGAAGAGAGTATATCAACGAAAGAGATTTTGTCATTATGAAATCCTGGGGCATTACAACGATCAGAATCCCTGTACCATATTTTATTTTTGGAGACAGAGAACCTTTTATTGGCTGTATCGAAGATCTTGATCGCGCTTTTGCCTGGAGTGAACGATATGATCTGCAGATTCTGATCGACTTGCACACAGCACCTCTCAGCCAGAATGGCTTTGATAATGGTGGAATCTGCGGCGTGTGCAAGTGGGCTGTCACACCAGATGAAGTAGAGTTTGTTCTTACTGTCTTGGAACGCCTTTCACAACGTTATGGAAATAGGAAGGGACTGTGGGGAATTGAGGTCATCAATGAACCGATCTCTGAGGATATGTGGGACAGAATGAATATTCAGGAGAGATATGTACCAGTGGAGCCGGAGCTGGCAGCTGGAAGTAAAGGAATTCCTCTTGATTTTTTAAGGAAATTTTATACAGAAGCCTACGAACGTATGCGAAAATATCTTTTGGATGATAAATATATTGTAATCCATGATGCATTCGAGCTTTTACATTGGAAGGATTTTATGCAGGAGGATCACTATCAAAATGTAGTGCTTGACACGCATCAGTATCTTATGATGGCAGAGCTTATGGGATGTGAACAGACTGTTTCAGCCTATTCAGAGTTCGTAAATGAGAATTTTAAAGCACAGATCGAAGAGATGAGCAACTACTTCCCGGTGATATGCGGAGAATGGTGCCTGTTTAATTCTCTGGCAACAGGGCGTGATACGAAGGGCGGTCAGACTGTTCTAAACGGTGTGGAAGGCACATCGCAGGAAGCGTACAGTGACGAGCAGAAAAAGGAGATCTACCTTGAACTCGCCAAAGTTCAGCTCGAAGCATGGAACAGTGGAAGCGGTCACTTTTACTGGAGCTATAAAATCATGATCGATACGGTGAATGACGATGGCTGGATCGGATGGGACAGCTGGGATCTTGGAAGATGTATTGGATTCGGCTGGTATCCAGTGGGTGGAAGAGAGGAGATATTCGGATTGTGAAGGAATTATTATTTGGTGCAGCCTACTATTTAGAATATATGCCATATGACCGGGTGGAAGAGGATCTGCAGATGATGAAGGAAGCAGGTATGAATGTGATCCGCATTGCGGAGTCCACCTGGAGTACTATGGAGCCTGAAAATGGCAGATTTGATTTTTCAATGCTGGATAAGATGCTGGACGCAGCAGAAAAAATGGAGATAATGGTCATCATCGGAACACCCACCTATGCCATACCTTCCTGGCTTGAAAAAACGGATCCAGGCATGCTCGTTACTCCCGGAGGACAGGCACAGTTCTATGGGCGAAGGCAGAATATGGATATTACGAATCCTGTATATCTGCAGTATGGGGAAAGAATGATTCGAAAACTATTGGAGCATACTGCAGCGCATCCTAATGTGATCGGCTTTCAGATTGACAATGAAACGAAGTATTATGGCACAGATTCTAATATATTGCAGCAAAAATTCAAACTTTTTTTACAGGAAAAGTACGTTACGACAGAAGCCTTAAATAAGGCATTCTATCTTGCCTACTGGAGTAATTCCATTCACTCCTGGGATGACCTTTTTGATATGAGAGGATGTATCAATGGTGGTCTGGCGTCAGAGTTCGATGGGTTCCGACGGAGTCTTGCAGCACAGTTTTTGGTGCATCAAAGGTCGATCGTTGAGGAATATCGACGTCAGGATCAGTTCATCACACATAATTTTGATTTTGAATGGAAGATAATAGGAGCAGGGATCGCTCCGGATGGACATGCCTATGGTATTCAGCCAGATATGGATCATAGTGAAGCGAAGCACAGTGTAACAATTGCAGGGTGTGATATCTACCATCCTACGCAAGATCATCTGACGGGTGCGGAAATCGCATTCTGTGGGGATGAAATCCGCAGCCTGAAACAGGACAACTACCTGGTGCTGGAGAGTCAGGCGCAGGCATTTAAGAGTTGGACACCCTATCCTGGTCAACTGCGGCTTGCGGCATATTCACATCTGGCTTCTGGAGCAGCGAGTGTGATGTACTGGAATTGGCACTCGATCCACAATGGTTTTGAGGCGTACTGGAAAGGAGTGCTCAGTCATGATCTGGCAGTGAATCCAACATATAAGGAAGCGAAACAGATCGGAGAAGAATGGAAACTGCTTGGAAACGATACACTGATGATACGTAAAAAAAATAAAATTGCAATGGTAGTGAATAATGCATCCATTGATGCACTGAAGTGGTTTCCGGTGGATCGAGAGATAGGCTATAATGATATTTTTCGGTGGATGTATGACAGTCTGTATCGCATGAATTTAGAATGTGACATTGTGCATATCAGAGATCTGGTGCCAAAGGATTACAAGTTGATACTGACACCGGGATTCTACTCTGCCTCAGAAGAACAGATCCGTTCGTTAAAAGATTTTGTGAAAGAAGGCGGAATTTTAGTCAGCAGCTTCCGCTCCTTCACAGCAAATGAACACCTGAGTGTATATGCAGATGAGCAGCCACATGGAATGACAGAGGTGTTTGGAATGTCCTTTTCACAGTTCACAGAGCCAGGACGGACAAAGACACTAGGCAAGAAAGTTAGATTTTTTGCAGAACTGCTACAGCCAGATGCTGGGGAAACGTTGATTCGCTACGAGCACCCTTACTGGGATGCCTATTCGGCAGTGGTAAAGAATCAGTATTATGCCGGCACGGCTTATTATATTGGGTGCTTTCTGGATCGGGAACTTCTGCAGCAACTGCTGAAAAAAATAGCCGACAATCATCTGCTGCGGGAAGAACCATTCGAGGAAGTATGGCCAATCATTGCCCGCTGCGGCATAAACAATAAGAATGAAAATATCACCTATCTGCTTAACTATAGTGAAGAAGCGAGGGAAGTGCGCTGCCCGATGGCTAAGGCGAGAGAACTGCTATCCGGATCGGTATATGAGAAAAATGATCCTATTCCACTTACAGACTGGGGAGTGGCGATTTTAAAAAAGGGGGAAGACTAAATGATCAAGAATCCCATTCTTCCTGGATTTCATCCGGATCCCTCGATTTGCAGGAAGGGAGAAGATTTCTACTTGGCTGTATCTTCCTTTGAGTGGATGCCTGCTATTCCGGTCTATCATTCAAAAGATCTAAAGAACTGGGAGCTTTTGACACATGTGCTGATAGATGACAGTCAGGTGGATCTAAAAAAGCTGCCTTCTGGAAAAGGAATCTGGGCACCCTGCCTTACCTATTGTGAATCAGAGGATTTGTTCTATGTCATATATGGCATCATGAACTCCATGAATGCAAGATATTTTGACGTGGATAATTATCTGATCACAGCAAAGTCGATCTGTGGACCATGGTCAGAGCCTGTCTACCTGCACTCGTCCGGATTTGATGCATCGATCTGCCATGATGAGAATGGTAAAAAGTGGATTGTCGCACTGGAATGGGAGACACGAATGGGTTACGAAAAGCCTGGCTCCATTTGCCTTGTTGAATATGATCCGTATAATAAGACCATAATTGGGTATCCAAAAAGAATCTGGAATGGTGGAACGGACCGGGGCTGCCTGGAGGCACCTCACTTAACACAGCGAAATGGGCATTACTATTTGATGTGTGCGGAAGGGGGCACCGGCTATAATCATTGTGTAACAATGGCTAGAGCAGACAGCCCCATGGGTCCATATCAGAAGGATCCATGCAATCCGATCGTAACATCAGCACCGGGGGATCCAAAGGATCGGACAGATACAGACCACTTAAAACCACAATATTACAATCCGCATTCTTATCTACAAAAAAGCGGCCATGGAAGCTATGTGGAGACGGAATCGGGAGAGGTATACCTAGCGCACCTGTGTGCCCGTCCATTTCTTCCTGAATTAAGATGTACCTTAGGTCGTGAGACCGCATTACAGAAAATGCACTGGACACAGGATGGATGGCTTCGAATGGAAGATGGAAGCAATCTGGCGAAGCAATCTATTGCGGAAAGTGACCGAAAGGAGCACACAGTACCGTCGCTACCTGAGATAGATCACTTTGATTCCGGTGAACTTGGCAATTTTTATTATGCTCCAAGGATCATGCCACATCACTTTGTCGATCTTCAATCGAGACCGGGATGGATCAGAATACGAGGGCAGGAGTCTAGGACCTCATTAAACAAAGTTAGTATCCTTGCACGCAAGCTAACAAGTATATACGCAGTCATTACTACAAAACTAGAGTTTCACCCAAAAGTACATCAGCATTCAGCAGGCCTGATCCTCTATTACGACAATATGAACTACATCAATCTGCGCAAATATTATAGTGAGACATTGGGACAGGGGGCAATTTCAGTTATTCATCTTGAAAATGGTACGAAGACGGAGTTCTTGGACGCTCGGATCGCAGTGAAGGATGAAGCCCTTGTGTTTCAGTTGACGATCAATGGGAGAGAGGCTTTTTTTCAATGGGGGTACAGCGAGGATTCTCTCAATACAATCGGTCAGGTATTTGATGTGAGCAAATTTTCGGATGAATACTCTGAATATGGAGAATTTACCGGAACAATGGTTGGTATCACATGTGCTGACCGCATAAAACATGAGGAATATGCAGATTTTGATTACTTTTCTTATATGGCTTCTTCAGACATCTTGTAAATTAGGTGAAAAAATAGTAAAATGATAGTAAAACATAAAGTAAAACATTAAAACCTAGTGAAAAGAGTTTCGTAAAATAGTGACAAAGCATGTATGCTTTGGAGGAGTTGAAATGGCAGGAATCAAAGATATTGCAAAAGAAGCAGGAGTGTCTGCATCTACCGTATCAAATGTCTTAAATGGAAAAAAGAATGTTGGGGTGAAAACAAGAGAGCGCATCTTACAGTTATGCGATGAGATGCAATACTATCCCAATGCTGCCGGAAGAAGCCTAAAATCTGGAGACAGCAATACGATCCTTTTCAATTTCAGTGATTTTGACCGAAGCTTTTATCTTGACATAATTAAAGGCATTAATGACTATGCGGAGGCGAACGGGTTTGATCTGATGATCTGTACGCATAAAGCCTGCGAAAAATACATGAGGAGCAATCTGACGAGTGGCTGTATCGCACTGGATTCTAAGATGAGCAATGATCTGATTCTTCGAATGTCAAACAGCAGTTATCCAATCGTTGTGCTGGATCGGGAAGTCCATGCGAACAATGTAAAAAGCATCGTTGTGAACAACTATGATTCCTTTGCGGATCTCATTCAAGGAGTTGTGGACAAGGGTTATAAGAGATTTAGCTTCATTGGAGGCCTTGAAAGCACGTCAGATAATCGAGAAAGGTATCAGGCTTTTTTGGATATCATGGAAAAAAATCATCTGAATTTCAGTCAAAAGCAGTATTATTCCGGAAACTACAGGGAGAAGAGCGGGTATACAGCTGCGAAGATTATGCTGTTGTCGGGGAATGTGCCGGAAGTTGTCGTGTGTGCCAATGATAATATGGCAATTGGAGCCATTAAGGCATTTCGGGAAAATGGACTCAAGGTACCACAGGATGTGGCTGTTACAGGCTTCGACGACTGCGACCTTGCCGAAATGGCAGGACTCACAACGGTCAGCATACCAAATTATGAAAGAGGGTATATGGCAGCACAGTGCCTTGTGGATCTAATACGTGGAAATGAGGACAATGAGCTCCTTAAAATATCTGCCAAAATCAAATGGCGAAAGTCGGTATGAAATAAGGGATTTTGTTAATAAAATATCATAAATAGTAAAAAATAAGTAAAATAAAGTAAAATAATTTCGATTAGTATTGTGAATATGTACAGTTTGGCTCTGTAAAACCAGCTTAACTGTACATATTTTTTGTTAATTTACATAAATATAGTTAAAATGACGAAAAATAGCGAATATACAATTGACATAATGGTAAATACGTCATACTATACTAGTATAACGATTTACAAACTTATCCATTTTATTAAGGAGGGCATATGAAAAAAAGAAAAGTTGCAAGTATTTTACTTGTAGGCGCAATGGCGGTATCTCTGTTAGCGGGATGTGGATCTACTGCAACAGACAGTGGTACAACATCAGAAGCAACCTCAGAAGCAGCAGAGACGACAGCAGAAACCGACACCGAAGCAGCGACAGCAAGTGCGGACAAAATTATTATCTTCCAGTCTAAGGTAGAGATTGCGGATCAACTGGAAGCTCTGGCAGAAGAGTATACAGCTGAAACAGGCGTAGAAGTTGAGGTGTGGGGAACCACTGGAGACGATTATGTACAGCAGTTAAAAACAAAACTGGCAAATGATCAGGGACCGACCGTATTTTCTCTCCAACCTGGCGCAGAAGCGGAGCAGATGGCTTCTTATGAAGCAGACTTAAGTGATTTGAGCTTTGTTGACAAGATTGCAGATGGAATGGCCTATACCGTAGATGGTAAAGTTTATGGAATTCCATATACAGCAGAGGGATTCGGGCTGGTATACAACAAAGACATGTATGAGCCTTCAGCAGTGACCAGTACAGATGCCATGGTCAGCTATTTGGAGGAACAGGCAGCAAGTGAAGTGAATGGATTGGGACTCTCTTCCGAAAGCTATTTCCTGATCGGACATATCCTCAATACACCATTTGCTGTACAAGAGGATCCGGCAGCATTCCTGGACCAACTTTCAAAGGGTGAAGTAAAACTTGCTGACACAGCTGCATTCCAGGAATTTGCTAAATTGTATGTCGCAATTAGAGAAAATACTTCAAATCCACTTGAGCAGACCTATGATACTGAGATTGGTGATTTTGCAACAGGAAAATCCGCTACGATCCATCAGGGCAACTGGGCAGCAGGAATGTTCGCAGATTTCGAAATCGAATTTGATATGGGACTGGCACCTCTTCCGATCGTTGGAAATGATAAACTTGCAGTAAGTGTTCCATCTGCATGGTTCGTGAATTCTCAGGCATCCGCAGAAGAACAGCAGGCAGGTAAAGATTTCCTGAACTGGCTCTACACAAGTGAAACAGGGATTGACTATCTGATGAATCAGTTCGGTTTTATTCCTGTAGTAGATGGTATGACAAACGAAAACATGGATCTGTTATCACTGTCAGTTTCTGAATATGTTGCTGATGGCAAGGCGATTTCCTGGCCAATGAACAACTGGCCATCCGGTATTGTAGATGTATATCTTGTACCTGTTGCAGAAGAATTCTTCACAACAGATATGACAGCAGAAGATTTTCTTGTAAAACTGGATGACGCATTCGCACAGGCTTATGCACAGTAATCAGGTGCTGCAGAAAGAATGCATGAAATAACATAACGAAGAAGATGTGGAGTAGGAAGCGTGGACAAAATAACGGTTTGTGCTCCACATTTTTAATTACAATGCATTTTGATCCTAAAGGGTCGCAGTATCAAGTTAAACTGCAGCAATCGCAGCAAATAGAGGAGGTACGCATAATGGACGCTAAAAAAAGAAAAGCGAGACTAAATGCGGCGTGGTACGCATTTTTTACCCTGCCTATGGTTTTGATATTTACAGTAGTCGTAATCGTGCCATTTATCATTGGTATTGGTTATTCCTTTTTCTCCTGGGATGGGCTTCCACTGAATCCTAAGATTTTTGTAGGAATCGATAATTATATAAAATTATTCACAGACATTAGATTTTTAAATTCTGCACTGCACACTTTGATCTATGCTATTCTTGCAATCATTTTGATCAATGTGCTGGGACTGGCTTTCGCACTACTGTGCACGAGCAGATTAAAGGTACGTAATGTTGCAAGGACCATGTTCTTCATGCCATATCTGATCGGTGGTCTGATCCTTGGATATATCTGGAACTTTATTTTTACAGATGCATTTGCAGCACTCGGAGATGCAACTGGCATGACGGGAATTTTTTTCAACTGGCTTCTGGATAAGAATTTTGCACTTCTGGCAATGGTGATCGTTAGCACGTGGCAGATGGCAGGCTATATCATGGTAATCTATATCACAGGTATCATGGCTATTCCTGATGAAGTAATTGAAGCAGCGGACGTGGATGGAGCAGGATTTTGGCCAACCTTGCTAAGCGTGAAATTTCCGCTGATCATGCCATCCTTCACAATCAGTCTGTTTCTGACCTTGTCGAACTGTTTTAAGATCTTTGATGTGAACCTTTCACTGACAGGAGGAGGTCCAAACAATGCAACAGAAATGTTCGCAATGAACATTTACAATGAAATATTCTCTTTGAATAATTATGGCTATGGACAGGCGAAGGCGATCATTTTCTTCCTCGCTGTAGCAGGCATTACTCTTTTCCAGGTTTCTATTACGAAAAAGAGGGAGGTAGAGATGCAATGACAAAGAAAACAAAAGAAATTCAGATAAAAAGACCAGTCACTCCAGGGATGATACTGTCCAATACAGCAGTCGTGCTGATCTGCCTGTGTTATTTGTTTCCAATCTATATTATTTTTGTGAATTCCTTTAAGACAAGAAGCGAATTATATGAAAGTGTTCTCGCTCTGCCACAAAGCTTTAGTCTGGAATATTATGTGAAAGCAATGGAAAAAATGAACTTTATGAGAGCATTAAGTAATTCACTGATTGTGACGATCGGCTCCATATTTTTCATTGTAATTTTTGCCTCTATGTGCGCCTGGATGCTGGTTCGCTCCAACAACAGAATCAGTCAGATACTGTTCAATGTATTTGTTGCAACCATGCTGATACCATTCCAGACCCTGATGATGCCTTTGATGCAGGACATGAACTGGATCCGCAGTACCTTGCACATCCCAATGATGGATACCCTGGGCGGCCTGATTTTTATGAACATTGGATTTGGAGCGAGTATGGCAGTATTCTTATACCATGGCTTTATAAAATCAATTCCAGTCTCACTGGAGGAAGCTGCAATCATTGATGGCTGTAATAAATTCAGAGTATTCTGGCGTATTGTGTTTCCAATGCTGAAGCCGACAACGGTCACAGTGATCATCCTGGATGTAATCTGGATTTGGAACGATTATCTTCTTCCATCACTTGTACTTTCAAGTAAGGCAAACAGGACGATTCCGCTTTCCACATTCTCATTCTTCGGTCAATTCACGATTCAGTGGAATCTTGCCATGGCTGGACTTATGCTTACGATCATACCAGTAATCATCTTCTACCTCAGCGCACAGAAATACATCATCAAAGGTGTGGCAGCAGGTGCAGTGAAGTAAGGAGTATACAATGGCTATTAATTTTACTTATGAAATAAACGATCTGGATCTTTCAAATGATGCTCTGATGCTGAATGAAACGGTATTCTATAATGCGAATGGTTATATAGGTATCAGGGCAAATTTTGAGGAGGGATATCCACAGGGATATGATTCCATTCGTGGTACGTACATCAATGGTTTCTATGATTTTGCTAAAATGAATCAGGCGGAAAAACTATACGGACTGGTGGAAGAAAAACAGACGATGCTGAATGTCGTAGATTCCCAGGGAATTAAGCTGATACTTGGCGAGGAAGAATTTTCCATGTTCGAGGGAACGGTATTAAGCAGCCGAAGATACCTGGATATGAAAGGCGGTCATACGGTTCGCGAAGTACTCTGGCGTTCACGTGGGGGGCATACAGTAAAGATAACAGCAAAAAGAATGACATCATTTGAGATGCTGACACTATTTACAATGGAATATACGGTCGAGTCTGTTGACTATCAGGGAGAAATCAGACTGGTCTCAACACATATCGGTGATGTAAGGAACTACTGTAACCCGAATGATCCCCGTGTTGCCGGAGAAAGCTTTGAGCACTTAAGACTGCGAGAACTATTACTGGAGGATCAGATTTCTTTTATCACGACAGATACATCTGCTTCCGGTCTGAGCCTTTGTACAGCGGTGTCAAATACTCTGTCAAAAAAGGCAGTTCGGACCCAGCAAACGAAAGCAGATCGCATTGCGGTCGCATTCGACACAACGATTCATGCCGCAGAAGCGGTAACACTTACAAAATACACAGTCTTTGCTGACAGCATCCGGGAAAATGATCTAAAAGCTGCGGCCAGGCGAGATCTTCATACAGCACTTAAGGAGCCAATGAGCTTCTGGTATCGGAAGCAAATGGAATATCTGCAGAGCTTCTGGGATCAGTCTTCCTTAGAAATCGAAGGAGATGATGATCTTAGCCTGGCTGTCCGGTATAATCTGTTCCAGCTGATCCAGTCTGTTGGGAAAGATGAATTCTGTAATATCGCAGCAAAGGGACTGAGCGGTGAAGGGTATGAGGGACATTATTTCTGGGATACGGAGATGTATTTGCAACCCTTTTTTACACTGACCAATCCATTGGTAGCAAAAAATCTGATCAGCTATCGACACAGCACACTTGAGGAAGCGAGGGTCAATGCGAAGGTTCTTGGTCATAAAAAAGGGGTACTCTATCCCTGGCGAACCATCATGGGCAAAGAATGCTCAGGATACTTTCCCTCTGGAACAGCTCAATATCATATCAATGGGGATATTGCTTACTCTGTAATATCCTATTATCTGGCAACGGAGGACATAGATTTCATTGCAGAAAAAGGAGCTGAGATCGTTATTGAGACAGCCAGGCTCTGGATGGATCTTGGGAATTTTTATCAGGATCATTTTGAAATTCACGAAGTGACGGGACCAGATGAATATACCTGCATGATCAATAATAATTATTTTACAAATGCATCTGCACAATATAATCTGCACTGGGCGATTTTGTTCTGTGAGCTGTTAAAAAAAGAGGGCAGATACCATGCACTTGCGATCAAGCTGAACCTAAAGGAAGAGGAACTTGCACAATTTGCTCTGGCTGAGCAAAAGATGCTCCTTCTCTATGATGAGGAGCTTGGGATCAATCCTCAGGATGATTCGTTCTTAAGTAAACCGGTCTGGGATATCGAAGGAACTCCAAAGGAGCAGTTTCCTTTGCTTCTGCATTATCACCCACTCACACTGTATCGTTTTCAGGTGTGCAAGCAGGCAGACACGGTATTTGCGCATTTTATCTATGAAGATGCACAGTCCATAGAGACCATCCGCAACTCCTTTGCCTATTATGAAAAAGTCACGACCCACGACTCCTCCCTGTCGACATGTATCTTCAGTATTATGGCAAGCAAGCTTGGACAAAAAGAGAAAGCTTATGAGTATTTTGGGGATTCGGCAAAGCTGGATCTGTTCAATACCCATAACAATACAAAGGATGGGATACACACGGCGAACATGGGCGGCAATTATATGGCAGTCGTGTATGGATTTGCAGGACTGCGTCTCAAGGAGAAGGGTCTTTATTTTGCACCCTCACTTCCGAGTCAGTGGAGCGGATACCGGTTCAAGCTCACCTACAGAGGCAGCAAGATCTTAGTTGATATCAACAATGACAGGGCTTTATATACCTTGATTAGCGGGAACGCACAGAGAATGTATTTGTATGGTACTGAATATCTTTTGACAGATCGAATTGCTGTGCCGCTGCATTAGACAGTTTGAACAGTTCGGCGGTAAGCAGCCGGTGTTTGACCTGTGATGTTTTTGAACGTACGTATAAAATAACTAAAGTTGTCAAAGCCTGTGGCGAAACTGATCTCCATCATATGCATGTTTGTTGTGATGATCAGCTCACAGGCTTTTTCTATGCGGTAGTGATTCAAATAGTCGACAAAACCCATATTGAAATTCTTTTTAAAATACTGGGAAAAATACTTGGCAGACATATGAATATGATCGGCGATATCCACCAAAAGGATCTTGTCTGCATAATGGGATTCGATATAATGTAAGATCTCCTTGAGCTGCTGCTGGTTCTTTTGACGAATCGAACTGTCTGCATCACATGTGCGAATGAAAGTTCCCTGGGCAAAGACCAGGCTCAGGATCTTGATCAGACATGCTTTGATGCGAAGCTGGTAGGCTGCCTCCTTGTTGTCAAAGGTGGCGATAATATCCATAAGCTCTAGATAGATGGCGTCAGCAAAGCTATCTCCATGGGGCAGAAAGTGGGGGAGCAGCAGTTCTTTCTCTGACAAAGGAATCAGGTAATGGCTCTGGGTATAGTCCGGTCTGGCGAAATAGAGGAATTCCAGAGGGAACAGGCAGGCATGATACAGAATATCTGAATTTTGCGAGGTGATCTGATGAAGCTCTCCCGAGTTTATAAAGACAACATCACCGGCATGAACAGCAATACTCTCGCCGTCGATGTGTACATCGGCAACGCCTCTTTGGATACAAAGGATCTCGATTTCATGATGCCAGTGGGATGTGATGAAGACTTTATCGGAACGGATAGTATTCTGATAGGTCTCAAATGCGAACATGGGGCTGCCATGTGTCTTGATTTCGTGCAGGAATTGGTCGGTCAGAGGAGGCTCGGCTAGTGGCAAGCTGCTGTTTTTTTCAGATGTTAGATTTTGATCTTTTATGAGCATAGTAATCTCCTGCTTGAGATATTGATGGAAAAAGGGAAATTGTGTTATTTTGTCAAGATATAATACAAGAAATATCAATTACAACTAGATATAATGCTAATATAACAGACAACACATGGCGTAACAACCGGAAAATTACAACAAACTTGCTGACAAAAAAGGAGAACAGTTATGGGAATAAAAATGAAAGCAGGAATCATAGGCTGTGGTGAAATCGCAAGAGGAAAGCATCTACCGGCGATTCGCAAGCAGGGAGACATTGAGGTCGTAGCATTTTGTGATAGTATTGTGGAAAAGGCGAAAGAATGTCGGACACTTTTTGACTGGCCAGATGCAAAGGTCTTTACGGACTATAAAGAACTATTGAAAGAGGATCTGGATGCAGTGTATGTACTTACCCCGAACAGAGAACACAGCTTTATATCCGTGGATGCATTATATGCGGGAAAACATGTTCTTTGCGAGAAACCTATGGCTAAGACGGCAGAGGAAGCACAACAAATGCTATTGGCAGCCAAAGAAACCGGAAAGATCTTGACTGTCGGCTATCAGAACAGATATCGTCCGGATGCAGCGTATCTAAAGAAGGCATGTATGAACGGTGAACTTGGAGAAATTTATGTAGCTAAGGCGCATGCGATACGCAGACGAGCCACACCGACCTGGGGCGTTTTTCTAAATGAAGAGGAGCAGGGCGGCGGACCTTTGATCGATATCGGTACACATGCACTGGATCTTACGTTATGGATGATGGACAACTATGAACCTCAGATGGTCCTGGGCTCTGTCTACAAGAAGCTGGGCGATCAGTCGGAAACGGCAAATGCCTGGGGGGATGTGGATCCATTAAAGAATACAGTGGAAGACTCTGCTTTCGGATTTATTAAAATGAAGAATGGTGCCACCATAATGCTGGAGGCGTCATGGGCACTGAATACGCTGGATGTCAAAGAGGCGAGAACCACACTTTGCGGCACTCTGGCGGGAGCAGACATGAATGAGGGGCTTCGCATTAACAAGGTCAAATACAATAAACAGGTCACAGAGAAACCAGAGCTTGATGCTACGAATATACCATATTTTGACGGAACCGGTGAAGATGAAGATATCGTAGAACAACAGGTATTCTATCGGGCTGTGATTGAGGGAGAAGAACCTGTCGTTAGGCCAGAGCAGGCTTATGCAGTAACAAGAATCTTAGAAGCGATCTATAAATCAGCGGAGTCCGGGAATCCGGTGTATATGGAGTAGTGGGATCAGAAGTCAAATCATAAGAACAAGAAGGAGTTCAGCTATGAAATTAGGAGTATTTACAGTAGTACTGGGGGATCGTTCTCTCGAAGAAGCGTGTACTTATTTTGAGAAGCAGGGAATACAGATGGTGGAGATCGGCTGCGGAGGCTATCCTGGTGTTCGTCATTGTGATCCCAAAATACTTTTGCAGGACGATGAAAAATGTCAGGAATTTCTGAATACGATAAAAAGACATAATTTAGAGATCAGCGCTCTGAGCTGCCATGGGAACCCGGTTCATCCCGATAAAGAAATTGCCAGGAAGTTCGATGATGATCTTACGGATGCAATCCTGTTATGCGAGAAGCTGGGAGTTCATATTTTAAATACATTCTCCGGCTGTCCGGGCTCGGATGAAAATTCCACAAGACCGAACTGGGTCACCTGCTCCTGGCCGGATGATTTTAGTGAAATTCTGGAATGGCAGTGGAGTCATGTGCTGATTCCATATTGGGAAAAGAAGGTGAAGTTCGCAAAAGAGCATGGCCTGCATAAAATTGCACTGGAGCTCCATCCTGGATTTAGTGTATACAATACCCAGTCACTCCTTCGGTTAAGACATGCTGTAGGACCTGAAATCGGGGCGAATCTGGATCCAAGTCATTTGTTCTGGCAACAGATGGATCCAGTGGAGGTGATACGTATTCTCGGACAGGAGAAGGCGATTTTTCACTTCCATGCAAAGGATACGCAGATTCATGATCATAACTGCAGGATCAATGGGGTACTGGATACGACTCACTATGCCAGAGCCGCTGAGAGATCCTGGGTGTTCCGTTCCATTGGATATGGGCATGAGGTCGGTGAATGGAAAAATATCATTTCCGCACTCAGGCTCGTGGGGTATGACCATGCGATCAGTATCGAGCATGAGGATGGGCTGATGAGTCAGAATGAAGGACTCTGCAAGTCGATCGAAGCATTAAAGCAGATCATTATTTTTGAAGATCCGGGCAAGATGTATTGGGCATAAAAAGGAGAGTGAGGGAAGCTATGAAGCAGCACAGACTTGCAATCATTGGATTTGGCGGTATGGGAAACTGGCATCGTGAAACCATCGAAGGAATCGATGGACTCTCGGTCAAAGGGATTTTTGACATAAAAAAGGAAAGACAGGAGTTCGCCAAGGAGCTGGGTATTTATGTCTACCAGGATCTTGAAGAGGCTCTGGCGGATGATGAAATCGACATATTACTCTGCGCAACACCGAATGATGTCCATAAAGACGTTGTGATCAAGGCGTTGCAGGCGGGAAAATATGTAGTCTGTGAAAAGCCTGCAGCATGCAACTCGGAGGATTTCC
Organism: Lachnospiraceae bacterium; assembly: GCA_047974745.1. GTDB lineage: Bacteria > Bacillota > Clostridia > Lachnospirales > Lachnospiraceae > JBKECO01. The sequence goes on along the minus strand of JBKECO010000041.1, from coordinate 9,363 downwards.
TAGCAATGATGAATGCTCAAAACACAAGCTGTTTATTTGTTCATCAGAACAGAAGGTGGGATGAGGATTACCTGACTGTCAGAAAAATAGTAGATGACCAGCTGTTAGGGCCGGTCTTTGCTTTGGAATCCAGAGTACATGGCTCCAGAGGGATTCCCGGAGACTGGCGTGGAACAAAAGAGAGCGGAGGCGGCATGGTGCTGGACTGGGGCGTTCATATCCTGGATCAGGCACTGCAGATGATCGACAGCAAGTTGGTAAAGGTACATGCCGACCTGACACATGTGACAAATGAGCTGGTGGATGATGGATTTACAGCGCACTTATATTTTGAAAATGGTGTGATTTTTACAGCCGAAGTCAGAACCAGCAGCTTCGTAACATTGCCGAGATGGTATGTCATGGGCCGGGATGGAACGGCAGTGATCCACGACTTTGATCTCTCAGGTGAGATGGTAAGAGTCACAGACTGGAACAAGAACGATGCGATCCCGATCAAAACAGCTGCAGGACTGACGAAAACTATGGCTCCCAGAACAAAAGATACTATTGTTTCGGAAAAATTGCCCCTCCAGCACAGTGACATCAGAGAGTATTACCAAAATGTCATGGCAGTGATGGATGGGCAGGCAGAACAGATAGTAAAGAATGAAGAGGTGCTTCGTGTACTAAAGCTGATGGAAGCGATTTTTGAATCTGCCGAGAAACAGCAGGTAGTCGAATTTGAGTAACAAAATGCCGGGGTATCCTTTTAAAGTCATCTTGTTGCTGAAGATATGATGAAGATGGACGAGTCGGACAACGGTTGTTTGAGGAGCTTGGGGAATTAAATATGAAGAACTATCTATAATGATCTATAACGATATATAACAAGTCACTTCGAATAATTTTCGCTTATTGCTATTTGCAGTTTTGTCGATATATATGATAAAATAGCAACAAGACAGAAGGTGACAGTGATTACTGAAAAGGGGTTATCCTGCATTGAAAAATGGGAGGATATCCCTTTTTTCAAATCAATTCGCTTTAGCTGAATAAAGTAGGGAAGATCGATCAGAAGCATTAACTGTGATGGGAGAGAGTATGAGAAAAAGTATCATAAAAAAATATCGATTTTTTTGTATGTTGTCGGGAATACTAATGGGTTGTATTTTTCCAGAATTTGCAAAACTATTCATGATTCCCAAGTCTGTACAGGCGGACCATATTTTCTTTGTCGCTTGTGTGCTGGCAGGCATTTCTGTCGGACTGATTTCTTTTACAATTGGAAAGAAAACTGTTGTAGCCACCTTTCTAAAGCTGAACGAGACCTTTTCTAAGATGAGCACCGGAGATTTTACGCACCAATGTGAGATTCAGAGTCAGGATACTATTGGCGAAATCGTATCGGGCATTGAGACGATGAAAAATTCGCTGAAGTTCCTTATTTTCACAGTGAAGGATCAGGCTGTTTCCATCGATGAAGTAGTGGAACAATACAAAAATGTCTTGAAAGAACATGTTTCACAGGTCGAAAATGTGCTGCAATCCGCAGATCTTGTGTCTGAAGATATGAGAGAGATCACGAAAGTGATCCAGAGTCTGGAGCAGTCTTTTATCAACATCAATGAAGAAGCTCAAAATTTGGCAGAAAAGTCCTGTGAGGATTATGGCAAAGCTGAGGGTATGGCTCAGAATGCAGCGAAAGCAAAGAATGAAATGCAGTCATCGCTGCTCAATACAGATCAAATGATCGTGAAAGCAAATCAGAAAATGGATGCAGCGATGGAAAGTATGATGGTCATCAATGAGGTCAATACCCTCCTGGATGAGATCATGAGGATTTCCAAGAAGACAAATCTGCTCGCCCTGAACGCATCCATAGAGGCGAATCGATCGGATTCCAATGGAAAGGGCTTCTCGGTCATTGCACAGGAGGTTCGACAGTTATCTGGAGATACGAGCAAGAACACGAAATTGATTACTGAGGTCATGAGTAAGGTGAACAGCTCTGTAGAAGAATTGCTAAGTAATGTCAGAGAGCTGATGAATTACCTAAACACGGATATTCGGAGCGATTACAATAAATTTGAAAATATTATCTCGGAATACGAGAACAATGCGAACTATATCAAAGACCTGATCATGGGATTTAGTCATATGTCTGAGGAGATATCCACTGCGACGAAGGATGTGACAGAAAGAATGGGAGATATTTCAACACTCTCTATGAACAATAAAATGAGAGCGGACAATATCCTGGAGCAAATGGAAGTTGTGGTTGAAGAATCAGGGCTGCTGCTGTCAGAAACGGATAAACTCAACAATAACTCCCGTGTGTTAAAAAGTACGATCAACAAATTCAGATTGAGAAATTCAGATTAAAAAAATAAGTCTGAGATAGGTTTTACGAAGGAGGGATAACGTATATGGAAGATCCGATTTATCTGGATATGAAGCAGTATAAAAGGTTAAAACACTTTCAATACTTTTGTTCCCTAGAGATGCCTTATGTTGGCACGACCGTTGAAACCAAGATCACAGAATTCTATCATTGGACAAAACAAAAAAATTATCCTTTTTTTCTCTCTTTCCTCTGGTGCGTTTCCCAGGCGGCAAACACAATTCCTGAATTCAGACAACGAATCGAAGGGGATGAATTGACCGGGTATCAAATTACGGAGTATCCATTTTGCCGGACATCTCATACTGTAGCGAAAGAGGATGATACCTATTCCTATTGCATACTGGATGCAAGGGAAGCGTTTACAGATTACCTGAAATCCGCGGCTACTCTCCAGGAACAGGCAAGACAATTTGGTGATATTGAAGAGGATGAAACCGAGGCAAGATCCATGATCTTTATCTCAACACTGCCATGGCTCACCTATACATCTTTGATCCAGCCGACTCCAATACCGGCAGACAGTAATCCCAGAATCACCTGGGGTAAATTTTTTATAAGGGATGAGTCGATCTATATGCCTGTGACAGTTCTATGCCATCATGCACTTGTAGACGGAAAACATATCGCAGCCTTTTACAGTGGACTGGAATCCGTGATGAAAGAACTGACTTATAAATGACAGCAATTTGTGGTGAAAGAATTGTTATGTAAAAGAAAGGAATTGGAAATGGTAAAAAAACTGATATTGGTCACCTCTCCACCAGCAAGTGGAAAGACATACATCTCAAAGGAACTTGCCAAAAGGTTAAAGCATGTTGTGTATCTGGATAAAGATACCCTGATCACACTCTCCAAGCAGATTTTTGTAGTGGCAAATGAAGAATATAACCGCAGCAGTGATTTTTTTGAAAAAGAAATCAGAAATTTTGAATATGAATGTGTCGTGGATCTGGCTTTAGAGGCTCTGGTCTATGACGATATTGTCCTAATCAATGCACCTTTTACCAGGGAAATCAGAGATATGAACTACATCAGCAAGTTAAAGCAAAAGCTCGTAGACAAAAATGCAACGCTTGTGGTTGTCTGGGTAGAGACCTCACCGGAAATTGTGCATCAGAGAATGATAGCCAGAAATTCAGACCGTGACACCTGGAAACTGGAGCACTGGGATGAATATCTGGCTGGCCGTAATTTTGCGATCCCTGAGAATCTGGACGATCCAATCATCCTGGATGACCTTTTGATATTTAAAAACGATAATGATGAGGAATTTGAAATCTCAATGAAGAGCATTCTTCATATTCTGGAAGAGACTATGGAACTTTAAAACCCAAATCACAGGATAGTATCTTCGAATCAGAACTTTAGTTTTCGAATGGCGTTATCCTGAAAGCGAAAGAAGTCCGGGCGGTGACGGGACTGTGTATATTCAAACATAATTCCGTTACTGTCATAGGTATAGCTACTGACAACAGCCATACAGTTGTAGTCATTCGCATTCAGAGAAAGATATTTCTCATCGATCTCTGTAATTTTTTCAACAGTCATAATTCTTCGGCTATTCACAATTGTCATATTCAGACTATTCTCTAAATAATTGTAAATTGACTGCTCTGCAATTTCAGCTGTCAGCTCAGGCATACATTCCTTTAAAAAATAGTTATGATTGAGAATTAGTGCTCTGCCATCTAAATAATGAAGTCGCTGTATATAATAAACCTCCGTGCCCACTGGAAAAGTGGTGCGCTCAGACAGCTTATCATCTATTCGCATTTCAATGAAAAGTAGTACCTTGGAACAGGCCACCTGACCATTTCGGTCGGCAGATTCCTGAAAACTTTCGATTTCCCCTAAAGTAAAAGCAGCCTGTTCGATCGGCTGAAAAATATTTCGAACACCCTTCCCCTGCATGGTCTGAACATATCCCTCGGAAACAAGCTTTGCAATGGCTCTTCGCACAGTGTTGCGGGAGCAGTCATAGGTCTGGATCAGTGTATGCTCCGGAGGCAGTAACTCACGGTAGGCATAGAAATCCGTTTCTATTTTTTCTTTAAGATTCCGATAGATCTCTTCATATTTTGCTCTTGGCATAACAACCTCTCAAATTCTAAAACAATTTCTTTTATTCCAGATAGTGTAATTTCAGGGTCAAAAATAAGTTTGACCCTAATTTCATAGTAGTATCATTTTACAATGAAGTCAATAGAAATGCAAAACTTGTTTAAACAAATTTAAGAAAATCTATTGCTATCTATCTGTGTTTGTGGTATATGTATATCATAACATGTTTAAACAAGTAGGAGAGTAAATAAAAAGTTTATAGGAGGAAGAAAAATGGGCAAATATGTTCAGGATGCGCAGGAGCTGCTTCGCCTGGTGGGAGGCAAAAATAATATTGCGGCAGTTACGCATTGTATGACTAGAATGCGATTTGCACTGGTTGACCCATCAAAGGCAGACATTAAGCAAATTGAAGCTATGAAGGTGGTAAAGGGAAGCTTTACGCAATCAGGACAGTTTCAGGTTATCATTGGCAACAACGTCGCTGATTTCTACAATGATTTTGTTGCAGAAGCCGGAATCGAAGGAGTTTCAAAAGATCAGGTAAAGCAGGCAGCAAAGAAGAATCAAAATATTCTGCAGAGAATCGTAACAACATTGGCAGAAATTTTTGCACCTTTGATCCCGGCGATTATTACCGGTGGTCTGATTCTGGGATTTAGAAACTGTATTGACAGCATTTATTTTTTTGAAAATGGAACAAAGACCCTGGTTGAAATCAGTCAGTTCTGGGCTGGAATCGATAGTTTCCTATGGCTGATCGGTGAAGCAGTATTTCACATGCTGCCAGTTGGTATCTGCTGGTCGGTAACAAAAAAAATGGGTACAACACAGATGCTTGGTATCATACTTGGTCTGACGCTGGTATCAGGCCAGCTGTTAAATGCTTATGCAGTTTCAACGACTCCATTAGCAGACATTCCAAAATGGGATTTTGGCTTTGTTCAGGTAAATATGATTGGATATCAGGCACAGGTTATTCCAGCAATTCTGGCAGCATTTACTCTGGTCTACCTGGAAAAATTCTTTAGAAAAATCACACCTCAGGTTGTATCCATGATCGTTGTTCCATTCTGCAGTCTCGTACTAGCAGTCATGGCAGCACACTTTGTACTCGGACCGATTGGATGGAGAATTGGTGCGGTAATCTCTTCGGTTGTATATGCAGGAATAACAGGCCCGATCAAGATTGTATTCGGTGCAATTTTTGGATTTGTCTATGCACCACTCGTTATTACTGGACTTCATCATATGACAAATGCCATCGACCTGCAGCTGATTGCGGATTATGATGGAACTATGCTTTGGCCGATGATTGCACTTTCAAACATAGCGCAAGGCTCTGCCGTACTTGGAATGATCTATCTGCAAAAAAAGAATACACGGGCACAGGAAGTCAACGTCCCATCCAGTATTTCATGCTATCTCGGTGTCACAGAACCAGCCATCTTTGGTGTTAATTTAAAATATGGATTTCCATTCCTTTGTGGTATGATTGGCTCAGCAGCTGCAGCGATTGTTTGTGTAGCAACATCTACAACTGCAAATGCAATTGGAGTCGGTGGACTTCCGGGAATCCTTTCCATTCAGCCACAATATATGGATAGCTTTGCGATCTGTATGCTGATTGCAATCGCAGTGCCATTTATACTAACGACTATCGTTGGAAGGCAAAGGCTGACTACAGAGGACAGGAAGGGAAAAGCGGAAGAATCAGAGATAGAAAGCATAAAAGAACCTGAAGAACTTGCAGAATCCGTTACAGGAACAGAACTCGTTTCCTTTCTGACTGGAAAAGTCATTCCTCTGAAAGAGGTAAACGACGGCGTGTTTTCAGAAGGTGTTATGGGGGAAGGCGTTGCAATTGAGCCCGCAGATGATGTCCTGTACGCCCCAGCGGATGCTCAAGTTACAGTCCTGATGGACGATTCTAAGCATGCATGTGGACTGCTTCTGGCAAATGGAATGGAGATTCTGCTTCATATCGGTATAGATACAGTGGATATGCAGGGCGATGGATTCTCTTATCTGATCAAACCAGATCAGAAGGTAAAGGCAGGAGATCCTCTGATTCAATTTGACAGAAATAAAATAAAAGCAGCAGGTCATCCTGACGTGACAGTTTGTATCATAACGGAGCCGGGAAGCGCAGAAAATATTCAATTTATTACCGGAATGGATGTAAAAGCAAAAGAAGCAGTCATTGCAGTCTTTGAATAACCAAACACAAAGGAGTATTCTGATGGCAGATTTTTATGAGAAAACAGTATACCAGATCTATCCCAAATCCTTTATGGATTCAGATGGGGATGGTCTGGGAGATATCAACGGGATTATTGAAAAACTGGATTATCTGGAAGATCTTGGAATCGGATATTTGTGGATCACTCCGGTATTTCTTTCTCCTCAAAGGGATAATGGCTATGATGTTGCAGATTACTGCAGGATCGAGCCATCCTTTGGGACGATGTCGGATTTGGAACAATTGATTTCAAAAGCAGAAGAAAAGAAAATAGGTCTAATGCTCGACATGGTCTTTAATCATACTTCTACCAGCCATCAATGGTTCCAAAAAGCACTCGCTGGAGATAAGAAATATCAGAATTACTATATATTTAAAGAAGGGACACCAGATAAGCTGCCCACAAATTGGCAATCAAAATTTGGAGGTCCGGCATGGGAGTACATCCCTTCCCTTGGAAAATGGTATCTGCACCTATTTGATGCCTCACAGGCGGATCTGAACTGGGATAATCCTGATGTAAGAGAAGAATTAAAAAATGTCATTCGTTTTTGGAAGAGAAAAGGTGTGAAGGGATTTCGCTTTGATGTGGTCAACCTGATTTCGAAACCAGAAATTTTCTCAGATGATGAGGATGGTGATGGCAGACGGTTTTACACAGATGGACCCCATGTGCATGAATATTTAAAGGAGCTAGTAAGGGACACGGAGATTTCTGATATGGTCACTGTTGGCGAGATGTCTTCCACCACCCTGGAGGAGTGTATTCGATATTCCAATCCAAGTGAACAGGAACTGTCCATGTGTTTCCAATTCCATCATTTGAAAATTGATTACAAAAATGGAGACAAATGGGAACTCATGAGCCCGGATTATAGGGCACTTAAGGAATTATTTGAAAAGTGGCAGATCGGAATGCAGAAGGAGCAGGGCTGGAATGCGCTTTTCTGGTGCAATCATGATCAGCCAAGAGTCGTATCCCGCTTTGGTAACGAAGAGAACTATTGGAAGGAATCAGCCAAAATGCTTGCGGCCTGTATCCACCTTATGAGAGGTACACCCTATATCTATCAGGGTGAAGAGCTTGGCATGACAAATGCCCATTATAAGGAGATCAACCAGTATCGTGACGTGGAAAGCCTCAACTATTACCGAATACTGCTGGATCAGGGAAAGCCGAAAGTGGAAGCACTGGCAATTCTTGCAGAACGGTCAAGAGATAACAGTCGTACGCCCATGCAGTGGACAGCAGGTAACAATGCTGGCTTTTCAGACACCACACCATGGTTATCCGTGACAAATAATTATAACAAAATTAACGCTGAAACAGAAAGCACTGAGGAAGATTCGATCTTTTCATTTTATAAGCAGCTCGTAAAAATGAGAAAAGAAAATTCGATCATTTCCAGGGGAACGATATCTTTTCTGGAAATGGATGAGCCTGCGATACTGGCATTCTGCAGAGCAGATGGAGAGCGGGAGATCCTTGTTTTTAACAATTTTTCAGACAAGAACACGAATCTCACTGTGCAGTCTGAGTGGAAAGAGTATAAAAAGATCTTAGGAAACTACAAAGATTTTGATATGTCCGATCATCTTGTGCTCCGGCCATATGAGACGCTGATACTGGAAAACTAGCAGTCATGGCAGATTACGATTGATCAAATCATGAAAAAGGCGGCTATTATCATGCATTTGCATGATGATGGCTGCTTTTTGATCTGTAGCGTAGGCGAGATTCAGGAGAATAGAGCATTGGACAAATTTGGCCACAAGGAGAGATTCTAGATTGTCCTGTTTTGGACAAATTTGGCCACAAAAGGTGGTGTTAAGTCCAAAAATCTCAAAAAATTGGACTGGAGAGCCTTTGACAAGTCAAAAAAAGTCCAAACAACATCCAAAAAGCTACGTGAGTGAGAAAAATGCACCTTGGCGAACGAAAATTTGGACTAAAAATGAAAATATAGCCCTAAATTGTCCAAAGCCAATCCAGGAAACGATATATGGCAACGTAACCAAGGCCAACCCGGTCAACAATACACAACATCACCCAAAGCCAACCCATGCAACACCATGAGCGTCTTCCAGTTTGGGAGAGATTCTATGGTTTTACAAATCGAACTGCATTACAATTTAAACAATTGTACAATCGAAATAGTTCATGTAAAATCTAATTGTTGTATAAAGAGCAGCAGTATGAGTATCATATAGTAATAGGGAGACCAGCTATGAAAAGTCAATCCTAAATTAGCAAAAAATTTCTTTTCTCAATCGGTGGTAAAAAAGGGTAACTTTAAGAAAGCTCCCGTAGGGTGCATTTTCAAAATCTATCGATGTTGGTATACAGGCCTCTTAATCGAGGTTGAATTCTATTTCGTCAGTGAGCATCTTCCAGATAATCCTGACAAGCTTGCCGGCACAGTGCCCGAGAGCATTATAGTGTGTACGGCCTTCCGCCATCTTGGCATCATAATAAGCCTTGAAGGTGTCGTTGTTTTTAACAACATTATGAGCTGCATTCATAAGAGCATATCTAAGGACTTTAGATCCACGCTTAGACATCCGAGTGTGTTTTGCACTAAAGTTACCAGATTGGTAAACAGACGGATCTAAGCCTGCAAATGCAAGCAGCTTACTAGGGTTGGAGAAACGGTTTACACTACCGATTTCACCG
>JBKECO010000051.1:0-1674 GCA_047974745.1 Lachnospiraceae bacterium | reverse complement strand
TAATGGCAGAGAAACAGTTAAGGACAGAATTACAAAAAGAGGGGACAGTCTCCCCTCTTGGAAAGGAGTTATATGGAACGAAGTACAAAGTGGGAGCTGGTGCCCGCGCATTTTGGACCCTTATGGTCTTATATCGAGGATGATGAAATCACAGATATTGATTTTAATGGTACGGATTTATGGATCACCAATACAGCAAATGAACGAAAAAAAGTGGAGGAACATGGAGTTACCAAGGAATTTATTGAGAAGTTCAGCCATTATATTGCCAACAACGTGAGCAAGCCTTTTAACAAGGTGGAGAATCTGTTAGAGGCAGATACCGATAAGGTTATGATGGATAAGGAGGCTTTTCTTAATCGTGTCAGAGGGTATCAGGATTTAGTGGAGAGAATGCGAGCAATTTCTGCTTCAAAGAATTTGAATCTTTCCGATGTGACAATCAGTAAGAATCTGATTGTGGAGGAGAACAATCACGCAGACAAAACAAGAGTACCCGGAACCTGGGGAGAAAATGCAAGATATCTCTGGATCAATAAAGAGAATATCATGGATATTCATAATGGAAAGACGAAACTCACGTTTCTTGATACAAGTAAGAATTATAAGATGTACAACGAGGAGAACCGTGTCCTAGAAACGAAGAGAGGGGATGAACTCTTTACTCATTGTGACAAAGTGGAATCTTCTGTTCGTGAGCGTTATGAACATTCACAGACAAAAGAAAAGACCAGTACAATGACCACGACAAAAACAACTTCCACAATTACAATGCTTGTCATGATGGAGGCAATTCAGCAGAGAATCGTTGAAAATGGTCAGAAGGGGAAGGCAACCTGGCTCTATATTGATGAGTTTCATGTGCTTTTAAATTCTGAATATTCGGCGAAATATCTGCAACAGCTATGGAAAAAAGTCAGAAAGCAGGGCGGGCTTTGTACAGGTATTACGCAGAATGTGGTGGACTTGCTTCAGAACTATACTGCAACGACTATGCTTGCAAATTCGGAATTTGTGGCACTTCTAAAACAGGCGAATCCAGACAGCTCTAAGATGTCCGAAGTAATTGATGTATCTGAGGCACAGCTTCGATTTGTAACAAATACTTCATCGGGTATGGGACTTATCAAGTGTGGTTCGGTGGTGATTCCATTTGATAATCAGATTAGTAAGGATACGGATTTATACAGGTTATATAATACCAATATTCACGAGAAGATTGCGGAGAAGAGACGGGAACAGTTGAATAACAATTCTGTGTATGAGTAGAAATTGATTGAGAGGCTAGTGCTTCTTTGATATAATAGCAAAAGATGCACTGGTCTTGTAGTAAGATGGAAAACATGTACATAAATCATAGATAGATTTGAGGTGGAGTATGGAATTATTAAATGTCGGAAATAGAATAGTTGGTTTAGGTGTGAAAACACTAAATAGAAAGTAGTTCTATCAGATTAACACCAGATTTTTTTGATTTTTGAGTATATTCAAGCTATATAACGTAATTACAGTGTCATCCCATTCCTTATTTTTATGCTATTTTCAGATTTAAGGCAGACTCCACCTGTCTTATCCGATTATGCCTTAGCAGTTTTCTGAAATTATAGGCACCGATTTTTAGCAGAAAGAATTGTCTGGACCTTAAAAGCCCATAGGTTGGAATATCATCTATGT
>JBKECO010000013.1:0-31942 GCA_047974745.1 Lachnospiraceae bacterium | reverse complement strand
CCAAGATGGCGGAAGGCCGTACACACTATAATGCTCTCGGGCACTGTGCCGGCAAGCTTGTCAGGATTATCTGGAAGATGCTCACTGACGAAATAGAATTCAACCTCGATTAAGAGGCCTGTATACCAACATCGATAGATTTTGAAAATGCACCCTACGGGAGCTTTCTTAAAGTTACCCTTTTTTACCACCGATTGAGAAAAGAAATTTTTTGCTAATTTAGGATTGACTTTTCATAGCTGGTCTCCTTTGGGGCATTATACTCCTGTTTCCAAAATCAGCCTGTCAAACATTTCAGACATTGTCTGTGTCATTCTTGATGCCAGATTGTAAGCGTTTTGATACTTCAGAAGATCCAGTGCCTCCTCGTCCTGATCGACCCCCGCTATAGAAAGTCTCTGATTCGTAATTGAGCTTCCGATCGCAGTATAATTATCGTAAAAAATCGTATTCTCTTGTACATCTACCGAAACATCCGACAGCAGATTCTGTAAAAAGTCAGAAGCTGTACCGCCTCGAAACAGTTTTACATCACTTTTTAATGAAAGCATTGCTTCTGCAATATCGTAAGCATCTGTCCCATTTGCGATCGATGCTGTTGTAGAGAAAAGAGAAGGGTCTTTTACAATGTCCGATGCAACTGCGATATTAGCAGCTGTCAGCATATAATAGCTGTTCGATGATGAGGTGATAACAGAGGAACCTGCTGTCGCACCGTCCGTCGTTACCGACTGATCTGCAAAATCGTATTCACCGCCTACAGTCTTTTGTGCGATAAAGAAGGAGCCTGCCTGGTTTCCGTTCAAATCAACTCCACTTTGCTGATATGCATTAAATCTCGATACAAAGGAGCGTAAAAATTCATTCATCTGTGCCATATAATAAGGCACGCCCTTCGATGATATCGTCTCACCGATCTGAGAAGTGCTGCCCGGCATGGTTGATGCTTCCGCGGCATCCAGTGCTCCCTCTGCCAGTTCAAAGGTATAAGACGTTATATTCCCTTCCGCATCCAGGTTCGCAGTAAATCCTGAATATTCATACTTCTTACCGGCAATGGTCAGATAGCCTTGCGGATTTAACGCCATTGACTCCACACTTGACATGGTTGATGGTGCTATCGTAATAGTACTTCCCACAGCGGCTTTGACGGTTCCCTGAAAATTCTCAGAATTATTGCCATCCCTGATTTCAAATAGTCCCTTCAGATTACCGCTCATATTTCCGGATGTAGCTGAGAAGTCCATCTTGGTATCGCTCCATACAATGTCATAGAGTCCGTCAACGTCTGACTGATTGACTTTTTGATCTCGTGATACTGTCGAAAGTGTTCGATAGTCATAGGTATTCACCAGGGTCTGTCCATTCAGTTTGATTACATAGGTCGTAGCGCCTGTTGTATTTCCCGGATTATTGGAATCTACCACTTCATTTTCTGATACTGTGACCGGAACGATTTCAGACAGCTGATCCACCAGAAGTGCTCTTTGATCCCGTAATTCATTGGCTGTTCCACCATGCATTTCTATATTGTTGATCTGCAGATTCAAGGATGCGATCTTTTGAGCGATCGAGTTGATGCTGTCCACTTCAATTCTGATCTGTTCATTAGCATCCTTTTGAATTTGCGATAATCCTGTTGACACCATATTGAAGTAGGATGCCAGGGAAGATGAATTGCTGACAAATCCTGTACGAACAGTCGTATCTGAGGCATTCCCGGTAAGCGCATCAAGAGAATTGAAGATACTGTCGAAAATCGAAGAAAATCCTTCCTGTGTTTCATCATCGATCAGGTAGTTCTCGATCTGGTTGAGATAATTCAGCTTTGTATTATAAAGCCCATAGCTGGACTGGTTCTGCCAATATTTGTTGTCGTAATAGGAATCCCTCATAGACTTGATCGAGGTTGTCGTGACACCGGATCCTGCCGAACCATATGCCTGATTGACACGCAGCTCATCCGAGGCGCGACGGTTCGCGACCTGTCTTGTATATCCATTTGTTTGTGTATTAGAAATATTATTCGCTGTCGTATTCACCGCAGTCTGAAATGCAGAGAGCGCTGACGATGCGATATTTAATCCAAAAAATGTTGATGGCATTCAGCTTCTCCTTTCCTAACCCATTTGAGTGATCAGCATTTCAATCATCTCATCCACCACATTGATATATCTGCTGGATGCGTTATATGCATTCTGGTATTTAATCATATTCGTAAGTTCTTCGTCCGCAGAAACGCCAATGACCTGCTGTCTCGCATTCTCGATCGTCTGAACAGAAGAGGAAAGATTGATTGCAGTTGATTCAAAAACATCTCCTGCTGTTGCGATATCTGATATCAGCTTTTCGTAATACTCCTCAAAGGTACTTGGAGTGGTATTGTTCGGTGAAATTATAAGCTCTGCGGCTTCCCACAGATCCGCAAGGTCTTCTCCAAGCTGGTATGCCACAGAACCATCCTGATGAAAGGTCGGGAGCAGCGACTCTTGGTCTTCTAGCTTTGGGTTGATCAGCAGACTCATGGTCGAGTACTGTAAGGAAGTGTCAGAATCACTTGGTTCATTGTATACATAATATTCGGAACCATCGGAGGCTGTGACTTTAGTATATCGATCCGTTCCGAGTCTCGAAAACAGTTCATTCGGAGGCAGAGACCCATCTGCACCGACGGTTGCATTTTCAACATCTAATATCTTTGTTCCAGCAGCAAAGCTGACTGTATTTCCGCTTTCATCTGTTCCTGTAATTGCAGGTGTACTGCTGATGTTTGGGCAGAACAGATCATTGATCGAGGTCACGATTTTGTTGACCAGTAAATCGAGCTTTGCCTGTGTACTTGCAAGTACAGATCTGCCAATTCCCTGATTATAGCCGGTATAGGTCACATCCTGCATATCAGCATACGTCCCGGATGCATTGCCTCGGGCAAGCAGAAGTGCTCTCAGTTCTCCGATATCGCTGCTGTTTGTGGTTGTAAATAACTTTGAAAAATCATACACATACTGATATTTATCATTCTCTGTATCGGAAAGCGATTCCCAGTATGGGGATATAAAGCCTGTGGAACCATCCATTTTTTTCCCGATGGAATAGGAGGTCCTTTCATCTACCAGTGTTACATTTTCAAAACTGAGCTTTACCACTCCGCTTGGCAGCTCCTTATAGGTGATATTGCCCAGTGAGGAGAGCTCATCCATTGCAGAATCTCTGGCATCCCGAAGTTCCTTTGCCGTTTCTACCCCTGCCGATTCGATGTTCAGAATTCTTTTATTCAGATCGTCAATAGTCGCGGCCAGTTCATTGATTCTGTCTATCTTCACAGACACCTGAGAATTGATGTTAGCCTGATAGGTGGAGATTCCTTCGTAGACTGATTTGGCCCGGCTCAAAAATAAGCTTGCTTTCTGCACCACCAGATTCTGATTCACACTATTGGAGGGATCTTTTGCCAATTCCTGAAATGCCACCCAGAATCCGCTGTCTCCGGATAATACGTCCTGAAAGGCAGATCCCTGCAGTTCCTGAAAATAAGTCTCAAGTTCACTGATCACATCCGATGTTGCACTATAATAGGAGGATCTTCCATTCTCAGTCCGGTATGTCTTGTCTAAAAAAATCTCTCTGGCATGAACGACTTCACCAATGCTGACGCCTAGCCCTGACTGCATCTTACTGATTGCCGCTGTCTGATTCAGGTTCGTATAGCTGCTGTCCTCAAAGACCACCTGTTGTCTTACATAGCCTGCAGTATCTACATTCGCCAGATTGTTCGCTGTTGTATTTAATGCATTCTGACTGCTCTTTAGGCCTGAAGCCCCTATAAAAAGGCTACCCATGGTATTTGCCATCTCTGTCCTCCGATATCTGTCTATTGCTTTGTGTCAAATCCTCTGCCGCCAAGCAGGGAGCCTGTATTATAAGCTCGTTTATTATAATTTGCTGTTTCCGGCGCCTGGCGCATGCTCTTGAACAGAGTCAGATCAAATTCCACCATTTCCTTCGCCTGCTGAATCAAATTGTCGTTCTGCTCGTTCAAAAGACGCATCTGCGTTGCAACAGCCAAAAGTGTCTCCCTGACCTGTTTCAATTTTGACTGCTCGAGGGGCTGCTGTTGCAGAAGATCGATCACTTTGGTCACATTGAGCTGATCCGTGTCTTTACCCAGAACATCTGAAATATCCTTTAAAACCAAATCACGGCGAATATCCAGGTTCCTTAACTCTCCGGCAACGATCTGTTCCTGCTCCGTAGTGCTCTCGATCCCTTTGATATTCGCTGTGATCACATAGTGCTTCTTCTGTTGTGCCAATTCTACCAGCTGTTCATACTGCTGTTGCTCACTTTGCAGAACCTCTACGAGGTTGTCGATTAAACTTGCCAACTGAGTACTCCTTTATTATGATTGCAGTTCGTTAAATTTTGCTAAAAGTTTTGATGCAAAATCATCTGTGCTTACGCTGTATGTACCTGAATCGACCTTTTGCTTTAGTTCATTCACAAGATCCTTGCGGATATCAGATGTCTCCTTTATGGCATTCTTTGCTATCTGGTAATCTGTTCCGGTCTGTGAAATCGACAGGATATCCCGGCTGTCCGCCGCTGCCTGAGTCCCCTGTGTCTTTGTTGTTCTGCTATTTTGATAAACCTGTGATATTTTGTTAAAACCATCGATACGCATGTAAGCATCCCTCCCTGACTTTTGCACCTTTTCTAAAATATGTATCGGACGATTTTTTTAAATCCTTACCCTTGTTTCAATTTTTTTCATTTACAGACCCGCTCTTATTCAAATTTGGAATGTAACATGCTATAATGAAGCATTGGAGGGCAACACTATGCATAAGATCAATGTTTCCGATATACAGATTTTTTTGGCTGTGGCCGAGCACAAAAGCTTTACCCGTGCAGCCAATCAGTTCTTTTTATCACAGCCAGCTGTCAGTAAAAGTATCCGGCACTTAGAGCTGGAGCTGGATCTCCCTCTGTTCGAACGTTCCAGACGTCATGTAATGCTCACGGAATATGGCGAATATTTGTATGAGCACTGGAGACCAGCTTTTGATAGTATTACAAGTACGATCGAAAAGGTTCAGGAAATGCGTGATACGAACAAGCACCAGATTCATGTAGGCGTTTTGTATGGCTTTGACTTTGTATCCATTTTGACCGAGGTTTTTGCTGCCTTTGAATCTGTAAATTCTAATATTCGTATCAATTTTAATATTTATAATTTAAAAGAATTGAATGATCGAATGGATTCCCTTGATTTTTTATTCACAACGAATTATGATCTGGAACATCACAAGGACTATGAGCAACTGCTCCTGAATCCAGTTCCAATGTTTGTTGCGATCTCAAAGAAGAATCCGTTGTCCGAAAAGAAACATCTGAAGCTTGCAGACATTAAGGATGAAACATTCATCACATTATCAGATGCATATACATCGACAGGAATTCCTAGGATCCGTTCTATTCTGGGTAGCACCAAATCCGATCCTCAGATTCTTACGGTCGATAATATTCCTTCCCAATTTTTAAAAATACGAAGAAATGATGGCATCTCTTTGACCAACGCCTATGCATGCAGAGGTTTCGAGGAAAACATCTGTCTTCGGGAGGTTTTAGACTATAATCCAAATCTATATTGTGTCTGCGCCTGGAATCCGGAACATATGGAGCCACCCGCCAAAAAATTTCTCTCTTATCTGAAACAGGAATTTAAACAAAAATAAACCCAGATACGACAAAGCAGGAATCCCATTTGCCAGTACTGACTTAGGGGATTCCTGTTTTATTGTTCTATATGAATCGCTGCTTTTACTCGTTGCTATAGTTGATTGCGAAATTCATTCGCTGAGATTCCTTCCTGCTTTTTAAATACTCTGGAAAAGTGAGCCAGATCTAAAAATCCCACCATCTCTGCGATTTCTCCAATTCGCAAGGATGGATCCTCCAGGAGTTTTTTTGCCTGTTCTATTCTTACCTGATTGAGAAGCTCCG
This sequence comes from Lachnospiraceae bacterium, assembly GCA_047974745.1. GTDB lineage: Bacteria > Bacillota > Clostridia > Lachnospirales > Lachnospiraceae > JBKECO01. The sequence continues at coordinate 25,939 of JBKECO010000013.1, read as the reverse complement.
AAAAATTTTTGCCTGTATACTTATTGAGTATCTTGCTCAGATGCCATTGGCTTACATAAGTATGATCGGCGACTTCTCCCAGACTCAGATGGGTCGTATAATTTTTCTCAATATAAGATAGTGCATTTTTTACAATAAATCTACTTGAACTATTCTCGTGAGTGCCTTCTTTGTTTTGCTTTGCATCTTGCTGCTGCGTCACTTTTTCTTCTTTGTTTTCTTCTTTGTTCTCTTCACTTGTCTCATTATTCTTGATCCCATCCAGATTATTGCACATAATCCTGATCGCTTCTTCCAGATCAGCCATGTTAGAGGGTTTCAACAGGAATCTTGTCACTCCAAGATGAAGTGCTTCTCTTGCAAAATCAAAATCGCGAAATCCAGTCAGAATACTGATCTCCACATCAAAGAACTGGGATTTAATAGCGGCAATCATCGTAAGGCCGTCCATTTCAGGCATACAGATATCCAGGAATAACAGATCTGGCTTACATTCCTTCATTTTCTCGATTCCCTCTATCCCATCATTCGCTGTGCAAACTACTTCGCAGCCGAATTTCGCCCAGTCCACGCTGTGGGATAATCCTTCTACAATGATCGGTTCATCATCTACAAGCATGACCTTATACATATTCTCCTCCGAATCGTTCTCGTTTCAAGCTGTGCTACCACTGCCTAATATCCAGTAGATGCGGTCTGTGTTATCATTCTAGCCCTTGATTGCTCCAGCCGTCAATCCTTTGATAATATTCTTCTGAAGCAGTATATAAACAATAATGACTGGTATGATAATGATTGTCACGGAAGCTGCCATCAGACCAAAATCCGTTCCATATTTGGAGCTGATTTGTTCTAACAGTGTTGAAATCGGAAATTTGGTATTGTCCCGAATCATGATTTTTTGTACAAAAAGGTCATTGTATGACCATAGAAAACTAAAAATCGCTACCGTTGATAAAGATGGCTTACAGAGGGGAACAATAATTTTGCCAAATACCTGGAATACACTTGCACCTTCCATATATGCTGCCTCTTCCATCTCAATCGAGATCCCCTGCATAAATCCTATCATGATTAAGGTCGCAAAACTCAGATTTCCTGCAATCTGGGGCAGGATAACAGCAACGTTTGTATTCAGCAGGTTCCAGGATACGATCATTCGGAAAACAGGTATGATCGTGGAAAATACAGGAAACATAAGGCTTGCAACTAAAAGTGTACTAATTGCTGCCTTTCCCTTGAATTCGTATCTTGTCATTGCAAAGGAGAGAAAAGCTGCCAAAAGCATAACTCCAATCGTAACACTTCCCGATATAATTAGACTGTTCTTGTATGCACTAAGAACATTCAACCTTGAAAAAGCATTGATATAGTTGCCCCATGTGAATTCCAGCGGCAGAGAGAAGGAAGATGTCAGCACTTCACTGGATGGTTTAAAGGAATTCAGTATGACCCAGTAAAAAGGAAATATAGTCGTAAATGCCCAGCCTGATAATATGATATAGATTACTGTTCTTCCGACTGAACCGGATTTGCTTCCTTTAGAACTTTGTTTTCGTTGGACTTCAAGGCTCTTGTTCTCCATGATGTTCCCCTTTCTTCTTTCTCTTTGGTTAGAAATCTGATTCCTCTGGATACGATAATACCCAATAATACAATGACAATAGACAAGGTGGAACCATAATCAAAATTGCTCATTCCAAACGTCTGCTGATACATATAGGTTCCAAGAAAATGTGTTTTCCCCTGGGGCGCTCCATTGGGAACCATGACCCATGGAAGGTCAAATACTTTAAGAGCTCCTGTAACAGCCAGTGTCACCGATGTAATAATAACAGGGCGAATCATTGGAATTGTTACGAAAAATACCTGCTTCAGCCGGCTGCATCCATCAATATCAGCTGCTTCATAAATATCATCGGATATGCCGGTCAGACCGGTCAAAAGGATGACAAAATAGAATCCAACATAACTCCACAGAACCGGAATCGCTACCATTGTAAATGCCAGATCAGGATTAAGCCAGTTCACAGGATCCATACCGAACTTCGCCAAAAGCTGATTTAACATTCCGCCATCGTAATTATAGAATAATTTAAACAGCAGTCCGATCGCTGTTGCAGATATTACAACCGGAAAAAAATAAACCGTTCTGTAGAACTGTTGGAATTTTTTAATCTGAGACACCATAACGGCCAGGATAAATGCAATTCCAACCTGAAAAACGATGGTTAGAATCATCATTTTGAAGGAATTGCTCAGTGCTGTTCGCAGATCCTTGTCCGACAGAAGTTTTTTGTAATTGTCAAATCCAATAAATTTCCACTCTTGTCCCGGCATCTCTATGATGGCCGTCATGTCATAAAAGCTGTTCTTGATATTCGCCACAAATGGAAAGTATAGGAAGGTGATCATAAATATGAGACCTGGTACGACAAAAATCAGGAGAGGCCACTTCTTTTTATATAGCATAGATTTCCACCTTTCTTTTTCAAAAAAGGAGCAGGCTTCCCTGCTCCTTTCGTCCTTTTTATATACACTTAATTTCTTTGAGCATAAAGAGCTAACGCTTCATCAAGAACATCTTGCGGAGATACTTCGCCGATCGAAATTTTAACAACGTTTGATACGATAATGGAATATGGTTCCTGACCAAGTCTGGAATCTGTAGGTGCATTGATCGTAGAAGCTGAATTTGTATATTCCAATGCAGATTCTGCAAGTGGTGTCATACCTGAGATTGGCTCTACCTCTGTTGCTGCCTTTGCAATTGCTCCAGTTGCTTCCCAATACTGCTGAACACCATTCTTTGATGTATGTGCCATTACAAATTTTACTGCTGCATCTTTCTTGTCAGGATCTTCCCAAGCTTTTCTTGTAATATAGAATCCACTTGACATTCCACCGACCATTGCATTCTTTTGTGCTTTCTGATTCTCAACTCCCGGGAATGCGATTACTACTGTATTGTCTTTATCTGTGATTCCGCCAGCATACCAGGAACCATCGAGCTGCATTGCTGCTTTTTTATCTTTGAAGAGCTGACCTGTGTATGCATCATCCACGGTATCTGTATCCACTGGGAAAGCACCCATATCTCTTAATGTCTTAAAGGTCTCTAATCCAGTCACCCAGCCTTCTGGAGCTGTTTCCGGAACTGTTGCATATTCTTCTTCCCCGGCTGCATATAGCATCAAGAACTCAATCCAGTAATGAGGTACTTCATTTAATGATACTGCGATCGGAGTTATGTCATTTGCTTTGAATGTCTCAATCGCTGTAACGAGAGAAGCCCAGTCAGTTGGAAGCTCTACTCCATACTGGTCAAAAAGATCTTTGTTGCAATAAAGACCTTCCCAATATCCTGTTGTTGGAACTGCTCTTTTCACGCCATCCGGATTCGTTACTGCATCAAGTGAAGCTGTCAGTGTCTCACTTGCATAATCAGGATATTCTGCACGAATTTCATCCAGCGTCACGAACTTATCTGTTGCAAGGATTGAATTTGCTGTCGCATCCGTAAAGTACTGAATAACGTCTGGTTCGTTTCCTACTGCAAAGTCAGCTGCTACTGATGCTTTCCAGTCTTCATCTGATGCCTGTGAATTATCTTCAATGGTGATGTAGCTGTACTGCTCCATTAATTCTTTATTGAGCTTTTCATAGACGACAGCATTCGGATCGGTTCCTCCGAACATGGATACTGTTTTAATGGTGACTGGATTCTCTGATGCTGTCACTGCTTCTTCTGAATTCTCTGTTGTTTCTGCAACTTCAGACTCTGTTGCCGCTACAGATTCACTTGAGGAACTTGCGGTCTTTCCGCATCCTGCAAGCAGAGATGTGAGCATGAGTCCAACCATTGCTAATGAAATTACTCTTCTTTTCATAACGATTACCCTCCTGTTTGGTTCTGACGTTTTGTCATTTGTTATACATTTATTATATGTATTGACCAACCAAAAAGCTTTAGACCGTCTTGACATTAATTGTATAATCTTGCCATATTTTATTGTCTAAATATGTTTTTCCCCATTATTTTGACGAAAAGGAATGCGGATCGTAGCCACAGTCTCTCCATTTTCATCAATATCATAGGAGAGGCCATACTCTTCCCCATAGAAAAGATGAATTCTTTTGTTTACATTCTTGATTCCGATCGAGGTATAGTGTCCCGGCTCATTGTCCCTGACCTCTGTGACTCCCTCGATCAGATTTCTAAGAATTTCCAACTCTTTCATGGTCAGTGTTTTTCCTGAATTGATGACCTGTAAAAAAACAATAACATCCTTTCTGAATACTCGAAGTTCGATTCGCCCTTTTTTGGCTTTTTCAATTCCATGCACAATCGCATTCTCAACGAGAGGCTGCAGAACCAGTGGCGGTACCTGCATTCCGAGAAGTTCTTCCTGGATCTTTTTTTCAATTAAAAGTCTGTCCCCAAATCTCATTCGCATAATATATAGGTATGCATCTGTGCACTGCAGCTCCTCTGTGAGCCTGATGGTGCGCACATCCGTCCTGTTCGTCATATAGTTCATGACAGTGCCAAGCGCTTCGATCATCTTTGATACAGTATGGTCATTCGCCATTCTCGCCTGCCAGTTCATCATCTCCAGAGTGTTATTGAGAAAATGCGGATTGATCTGTGCCTGCAGTGCCTGCAGCTGTGCATCCTTTCTGGCGAGTTTCTCATTATATACGGTATCAAATAGATACTTTACCTGCCCCGACATTTTATTAAAGGAATGATTCAGCTGTGAGAATTCCATATTCGGTGTCTCGCCGCCCTCAACGAGCACTCCCATCTCTCCGGCTTCCATTTTCTGCGCCGCTTTTAACAGTGCGTGGATCGGTGACTGGATCTGCTTGTGAAGGAACCAGATTCCGAAGATAAAAAGCGGCAGGAACAAAAATACCATAACAAAAGTTATCCTGTACATAACATAAAGACTGGTATAAATATCTGACTTTTTCACAGTAGCCAGAAAACCAATCTCATACTTCTCATATTTTTGCTGATACAGATATCCATTATAGCTTTCACTGGAAAGTCTTGTGACTTTACCGCTGTTGCTGCTGTCATAGTCCCCGATCAGTGACTGGACCAAGTCCCGCTCTTCGGATGCCACATCATCTCTGGCATACAGAATGTTTTCCTCTGGGTCATTGATGAAGATCTGCAGATTACCCGGGAATTCCTTCTGGGCTTCCTGAAAGAACTTATTGGGATCGAGCTGGATCACCATGGTTCCGAACTTTCTAAAGTCAGATGTCGTATAAAGATTTCTCATTATGAACAGATTCCCATCCAGTATTTTCACTGTTGTATAAGAAGAATCGCTGTCCATCAATTCCTGTACAGGATCCTGCACATTATTCAAAAAATCACTGTATGGTATTCCAGCCCGGGATCCATAGCAGTCAATCTTTTCACCACTGTCGAGAAAATAGCCATAGGCAAGGAACCGGGAGTCCAGATAGAACTTCCCTTTCATACTCGAATTGATATACCGAAGGAAATCCGTCCTGCCTAAATTACCCTGATCATAATCCTCCCACCAGTTCTCCCAGACCCTGTCGTAGGAAGGCTTTTGCGCAAGCAGGATCGCCTGTTCAAAATGCACTGCCGAAAGCTCTGAAATGGTCTCTAATTTTTCTTCCATAAGATTTTCTGTCTGCTTGATAATGCTGTCTTTGTAATACACCGTTGTAAACACAAAGAACACAGCGATCGGCACGAGCCAGCATAAAATCAAAAACAGCAAAAGCCTTCGGTTCAGTGATTTTTTCATGGTCAACTCCTATTTTGCGATTCCCAGGAAGGATTCATATAAGTCGCAGACTTCTTTAGCCTCCCTGGATTTTGGCATTTCGCAGAAAATCCGAAGCAGAGGCTCTGTCCCAGAAAATCTGGCTACGACCCATCCTCCATTTTCAAAATATACTTTACTTCCATCCAGATATGAAACCTTCTCAATTTTATACGGCATCTGGGGGATCCTCTGATCCTCCATGAGTTCCCGGCAGATCTCTTCTTTCTGCTGCTGGGTAAAGGTATAATCTCTTTCTTCCATATAAATCTCACCGCATTCTTTTCGTATCAGCTCCATGATCTCGGATAGTTTTTTTCCTGTGACAGCGATCATTTCTACAAGCAATGCGGCTGCATAAATACCGTCCTTGCCATGGATATGTCCTTCTACCGTCAGACCCCCCGAGGATTCTCCTCCTATGATCGCACCTGTCTCCTGCATTTTTGCTGAAATATGCTTGAATCCAACCGGAACCTCATAGCAGCTCTCTCCAAATACTGCAGCCACTTTATCCAGCAAATGTGTCGTTGCGATATTTCTGACTGCAGGTCCGTGCCAGCCTTTGTACTTTACAAGGTAATAATAAAGAAGGACGAGTATTTCATTCGGATGCAGGAATCTTCCCTTATCATCGATTACACCAATCCGATCCGCATCCCCATCCGTTGCGATTCCGATATCACATTTTTGTTCCATAACATAGGTCTGAAGTGCCCGCAATGTCTCTGCAGATGGGGAAGGCATCTTTCCCCCAAAGAGGGTGTCATGATTCTCATGAATGGTGTCTACCTCGCATCTTGCAGTCAGTAAGATCGTGCGCAGTGAAGTCTCACTGACACCGAACATGGGGTCGATCGCCACCTTTAAATGGCTGCTTCTGATCTTATCCACATCCATGGTCTCAAGGATCGTGTCCAGGTATTCATTGAGTGGATATATCTCTTCAATCACTCCCGAATCGATGCCAGCTTCATACTCAATGGATAAAATGTCAGCGTCTTGGATTCCGGCAATGTATTCTTCTATTTCACCAGTCTGTCTTTCGTCCGCATCCCTGCCACCGGCAGTAAATATCTTGATTCCATTATAAATAGCCGGATTATGACTTGCTGTTATCATCATACCATAGGGTAGTTTATGTTTCATTACATAATATAATACCAGTGGTGTCGGCATGGATTTGTTGATCAGCTTTGCTGTGATCCCATTTCCGGCAAATACTTCCGCTGCCCACCGCATCGCTTCTTTGGATAGAAATCGTCTGTCATATCCAATAACGATCCCCTGTCCATCGGTATGTTCTGCTTTCATTTTCATAACAAGACCTTGTGTTAAAAGTCTGATATTTGCTTTTGTGAACTCATCTCCAATGATGGCTCTCCAACCACCGGTTCCGAACTGGATCATGCTATTCTCCTTTTCCCATTACGATTCTTACTGTATGACTTGTTCCTGCTGGCTGGATCCGAATCCCCTCTACTTTTTCTCCATCCAGATAGATCTGTTCAACGCCCCTAGATACCCCATGTGGATTCTCCACGGTGATCTCAAATTTGGCACCTCGGAATCTTCGGACAACAGAATACTGCTTCCAGTCCTTTGGAATGCATGGGTCAATCACCAGTTCATCCATACCAGGTCTTATACCAAGTATGTATCGTGTGGCAGAAAAATATGCCCAGCCGCCTGTTCCAGTCATAAACGGATGTCTTGCTCTGCCATGGGCAGTATGATCTCTTCCCATAACGAACTGGCAATAGGAATACGGTTCCGCCTCTCGAATCTCGATCTGATCGTTCTGCGCTGCAGGGCAGAGAGCATTGTAATACTCCATTGCCTGATCTCCTCTTCCCAAAACACATTCTGCAGCCCATGCCCAGGGATTTGGATGAGAGAATACTGCACCATTTTCCTTGATTCCAGGATACACTCTTGTAACAAATCCAATTTCTTCATCTGGCTTGGTATATGAGGGTGCATTCAGCATCAGTCCATAGGGTGTGAATAGATATTCTTTGACTGCATCCATTGCCATTTTTCCGTGCTCATCAACACAGGCCTGCGAAAGAACTGCCCAGGCATTGGATTCCAGATGCACCTTGCCCTCATTGTCACTGCGGGTTCCGATCTTACGACCGCTGGCAGTGATTCCACGAATATACCAAGATTCATCAAAAAGGATCTCCTCTGCTATTTTTCGGATTCTGGTCTGAACCGTCCGGAAATGCTCCACGAGTGGGGTGTCTCCCACATATTCTGCCATCTGAATAAAGTGATCCAAAGCCCAGTGATGTAAAAAGGTTACCATCGCACTTTCTCCGCCTCCTAGGTTCAGGCAATCGTTCCAGTCAGCACGAAGCCCTTTGCAGACCCCTGATTTGCCAACTTCTCGGGAAGAAAACTCCAGAATTCGAATCATGTGTTCATATACAGTACCTTCTCCTCCATCTGCATAGGACACAAACTCATTCAGCAATTCAATTTCTCCGGTCTCCCTGATATATTCATGAATCGCCGGAATCAGCCAAAGTGCATCATCAGAGCAGGCATCCTTAATGCCATGTACTCGGTCTTTTGCACTCGCCTCCGGAATCACTGTTGGCGACTGGAACGGCCTTTTCTTCTGATCTTTGTCCGGGTCGAACCATTCCGGCTGAAACAGATGCAGTCCATATCCAAGTGTGGTCAGTCCTCTTAACAGCTCAATGATCCGCTGTCTGCACTTCCCGGGATTGGAGTGAGGTATCGTCATGGCATCCTGGGCAGTATCTCGATAGCCCAGACCCGTTCTGCCTCCGACCTCGATAAAAGAGGCAAATCTTGAAAAAAGAATATTAATTTCTGCCTGGTAAAGATTCCATGTATTCAACATTGTGTTCATATGCTGATTTGGCGTAGATACAGACAGTTGTTCGAATTTATCCTCCCAGTAGTCCCTGAGATCTTTTCTTGCCAGATCTATCTGATCAAAATGACTGTATTTTTCTCTGACTTCCTTTCCTTTTTGTCGGTTTCCTTCTCCAAGCAGAAAACAGAATCTGACCTCCTCGCCAGGCAGAAGCACGATCTGCTTCATCAGACTGCCGCAGTGATTATTTCCAAGCTCTGTGGAATTTGAGCACCGTCCGGATTCTACTGCGATGGGATGATCCTCTGTCCGATAGCTTCCAAGAAATTGATCTCTGACACAGTCATAGCCATCTGGTTCAAAGCTACTGGCAAAATACTGAAATCCGAACTCCTCATAAAAAAGATCGTTCTGAATGATTCCATCCTCATAGGAGGAGCCGGAGCAGTAGAGACTCATTTGGAAATTCTGGTTGTCCATTGCAATATGGTGAAATGAAAATTCCATATAAGAAAAAATATCCAGCGTTCTCTTGTTACTGCCATTATTTTTCAAGATCACGTCCCAGATCTCCACGTCTTCGCCGCGAGGCACGAACAATGTCTGAGATGCATGTATATTTTTGTACTCACATTCATAGGTCGTATAGCTCATTCCGTGGCGGCATCGATACGTCGCCTCCTCCAGCGACTTTGCCACCGGCTGCCATGAGATGCTCCAGTAATCTCCATCCTCTTCATCTCTTAGATAGACATAGTGCCCCGGTCTGTCCATCGGTACACTGTTTCCTCTGAATCTGCTGACTCTGTGATATTCAGGTGACTGATAGAACATATAGCCGCCTGCCGTATGATTGACTACCACACAAGTATCCTCGACTCCCAGATAATTCGTCCAGGATGTAGGAAGATCCATTCGGTCTATTACATACTCTCTTTTGGCTTCATCAAAATATCCGTATCTCATAAAAAACCCCCTGCTCTGCATGATTTCCTGGTTTCCAGGTTATAACCATTATAGAGCCGGAGGTTTTATTTCTCCATTGTCTAGCATGTGATAATTTGTATGAAATTGTGCATTTAAAAGCCTACATTCGTACCTTCTGCCATTTTCTGCTGAAGTATCTTCCAATAAAAAAGATATTTCTAAAGGTCCAGTCAATAGTCATGGCGATCCAGACTCCCATTGCACCCATTCCAAGTCTCACACCTAGAAGATAGCTGAAGAATAGCCTGAATATCATCATTGACAGTACGGAGACTACCATTGTATATCGGACATCATTTCCTGCACGGAGGGCATTTGGCAGAACAAAAGAAGCGGGCCACAGCAGGATCGCCATTCCATCGTGTATATAGATCAGTTTTATGGCCAGATCAATCGTTTCCGGAGACAGTGAGTATATCTGGATGGTCCATGGCAGTGTCAGTATGAGAAAACCATCCCAGATCAGAAATGCGAGATAGGTGATCTTCATCAGTTTTTTTATATAGTACTCAGCCTGTTCGTAATCTCCGGCTCCCACACACTGTCCCACTACCGTAATCATTGCCAGCATCATGGCTCCGCCCGGTATGATTCCCAGACCATCAAAATTATTTGCGACTGCATTTGCAGCGATCTGTGTCGTTCCAAAGCCTGCGATTATGGACACTACCAAGATTCGTCCGATCTGAAAAATACCTCCCTCAATGCCACTAGGAATGGCAATGAATAAAATTTTTCGAATTATTTCTTTTTGGATCCCTATTTTTTTCCAGGGTTGATAATGAATAAGGTAGTTCTTGTTGCGCAAAAGTAAATTGATGATGAGGGCAGAGCATGCCCTTGCGATCAAAGAACCAAAGGCTGAGCCAGCTACACCCATATTCAAACCAAATATTAGAATCGAATTTGAGATAATATTGATGACATTCATAAGCAGAGCTACTTTCAGTGTCATCTTTGAATTGCCCATGGCACGAAACAACGCGCCGCCTCCGTTATACAGTGCCAGAAAAGGAAAAGAGAGTGCAGATATCCAAAGATAAGTGACTGAACTCTGCATTACCTTTGGTTCCAGTGGTCCAAATACTCCTGTGATGATGGCTTCACGAAAAATCAGTACTGGAATTGCGACGCAGATCGAAAAGATCAGAAGCACGAGGAACAGCTGGTTCGCAGTCGCACTGGCTTCTTTGTATCGTTTTCCTCCAAGGAACTGCGCTGCAATTACAGCTCCGCCAGTAGCAAGCGCAGCCAGGACTGAGATCATCAGCTGACTGATCATGTCTACCAGGGATACTCCTGAGACAGCTGCCTCGCCTACCGTGGATACCATGACCGTGTCCGTCAGACCCACGGACATAACAAGCACCTGTTCCAGGATCAGCGGCCAGATCAGTACTCTCAGCTGTTGATTAGAAAACAAGTTTCCCACCATATTTTGTTTTTGCACTGTCTTTCTTGTAAGTATCATCTTTATCTCCATTATTTCTGTCACTTATTCCTGAACTTGTCTATAATGCTTTTCTCGAATTTTTCTTATACTCTTTTGGTGACATCCCATACTCCTTCTTAAAGGCGCGATAAAAACTGGAATAATCCTTGAATCCATATCGAAGACAGACCTGACCGATTGTCTCATTCGAAAGGATCGCTTCCCGGGAGGCCTGCATCTTTTTCTTCAATACATACTGATGTATCGACAAACCCATTGTGTCTTTAAAGATATGTGATAGATGGTATTTGCTCATATAGAACTCTTTTGCAATATCCTCCAGTGTAATATTTTTTTCCAGATTTGAGTCAATGAAATAAATGAGGTTCTGACTCAGTGCATTTTCCCCTCGCTCCGTCTCCGGGTTCTGCTGCTCGTGTACTATGCGGTTCAGCTGCAGGATGAGGTCATCGACATAAAGTGCTATTTTCGCCTCTCGTCCAAAGCGATCCGATCGGATCTCTCCGATCAGCTGAAAAATCAGGAACTGCAAGTTGTTGAACTGTACCAGATCATTGTGAAAAATGTACTTTTTGGAGACCTGTACGAACTGCATTAAATAGACATACGCACTGGATAAGTTCATCAGCTGATTGCAATAATCTTCAGTGATCCAGAATACGAACCTTCGGTATGGCTTTGCAAAATCATGTACCAGAGCCTGATGTCGGACTCCCGGTGGAATCAGAACCAGATCCCCATATTCCAGTGCATAGTCTGTATCAGCGATTCGCATCGAGATATCGCCCTCCAGAAAAAAATAGAACTCATAGTAAGAATGAGAATGCATATCCACCTGTGACTGGTATGCTTCATTATAATAGTATATTTCAAAATCTCTGGAAAGCATATACTGTCTTGTGCTGAATTTTGTCTGTAGATTTTTTTTCATACCATTCCTCCATTTTTTTCATCCTATCAGCTAACCGCAACTTTTGCAATAATTATCACAATAATGTCAATTGGATTTTTCTGTGCAGGTCTTATAATAGAATCATACAACTGATTAAAAAAGGAGATCTTACTATGGAAATGACGTTACGATGGTATGGAACAGGATATGATACAGTGACCTTGGAGCAGATCCGGCAGATCCCGGGCGTGACGGGAGTCATCACCACTTTGTATGACACCAAGCCGGGCGAAGTATGGAGCCGGGAACAGATTCAGAAAATGAAAGCAGAAGCTGCCTCCGCAGGACTGCATGTGGCAGGAATCGAGAGTGTGAATGTACACGATGATATAAAGACTGGCTCAGGAAATCGGGATCAGTATATTGCCAACTACATTACCACCCTTGAGAATCTTGGAAAAGAGGATATTCATCTGGTATGCTATAACTTTATGCCTGTATTCGATTGGACCAGAACAGAGCTTGCCAGAAAACGCCCAGATGGCTCCACTGTTCTTGCGTATACACAGGAAGCAGTGGATGCTTTAAATCCGGAGGATATGTTCGCCTCCATCTCCGGTGATTCGAACGGATCGATCCTCCCTGGCTGGGAACCAGAGCGCATGTCTCGAATCAAGGAATTATTCGCTATGTATCAGGGCATCACAGATGACATGTTGTTCGACAATCTGAAGTATTTCCTGGAAAAAATCATGCCTGTGTGTGATCAATATGATATCAATATGGCGATCCACCCAGATGACCCTGCGTGGAGCGTATTTGGTCTGCCTCGCATTATCATCAACAAGAAAAACATTCTCCGCATGATGAATATGGTAGATAACAGTCATAACGGCGTTACGTTCTGTGCCGGCTCTTATGGAACGAATCTGGAAAATGATCTGCCAGATATGATAAGATCCTTAAAAGGCAGGATTCACTTTGCGCATGTTCGCAACCTGAAGTTCAACAGTCCTACAGACTTTGAAGAAGCAGCACATCTTTCCTCTGACGGAAATTTCGATATGTATGAAATCGTGAAGGCACTCTATGAGATTGGATTTGACGGACCGATTCGTCCGGATCACGGAAGAATGATCTGGGGTGAAGTTGCCATGCCAGGTTACGGCCTGTATGACAGAGCCTTAGGAGCGACCTATATCAATGGTCTCTGGGAAGCGATCGAGAAAGGGGCGACACGATGAAATTAGATCATGAAGGACTTAAGGATCGCTCTGCCTGGGAAGAGCATGGTTTTCATCTTCCGGAATATGATCGGGAGCATGTAAAACAGCGAACTGTAGAACAGCCTTTCTGGATCCATTTTGGAGCCGGAAATATCTTTCGCGCTTTTCAGGCAAATGCGGTAGACCGTCTCCTCAATAAAGGAGTCCTTGATCGCGGTCTCATTGTCGCTGAAGGATATGATTACGAAATTATTGAAAAAATGAATCTTCCCCATGATGGCTACAGTATTCTCGTTACACTGAAATCCGATGGTTCCGTTGAAAAGTCTGTGACAGGCAGTGTCGTGGAATCTCTGACACTGGATTCTGCAAATGAGACAAGTTATGCCAGACTCAAGGAAATATTTGCCGCAGATTCCCTGCAAATGGCAAGTTTTACAATCACAGAAAAGGGCTACGATCTCTATGGTGCTGATCAAAGCTACACCACCCCTGTGGCAGCTGATATGGCAAATGGTCCCCAAAGTCCAGTCAGCTACATTGGAAAAGTCGCGTCCCTTTTGTACCACAGATATCTTGTGGGACAAAAACCCATCGCCATGGTAAGTATGGATAACTGCTCTCATAATGGAACAAAGCTGTACCAGGCGATTCATGAATTTGCAAAGAACTGGGAGATCAATGGTCTGGCAGAAACAGGTTTTCGTGCATACGTGGAAACACCGCAAAAGGTAAGTTTCCCTTGGTCCATGATCGACAAGATCACACCGAGACCCGATGCCTCCGTCGAAGCACTTCTGGTACAAGATGGTGTAGAAGATCCTTCTCCGATCATCACATCTAAGAATACTTATGTGGCACCCTTTGTAAATGCAGAAGAATGCGAATATCTCGTTATTGAGGATGCTTTCCCAAACGGAAGGGAATCACTCGAAAAAGGCGGCTTCCTGTTCACAGACAAAGAGACCGTTGATAAAGTCGAGAAAATGAAGGTCTGCACCTGCCTGAATCCATTACATACAACACTGGCTGTATTCGGCTGCCTTCTTGGTTATGAATTGATTTCAGCAGAGATGAAAAATGCAGATCTAAAAAAACTTGTAGAAGAGATCGGATATAAAGAAGGACTACCTGTGGTAGTCGATCCAGGCATCCTGAATCCAAAGGAATTTATTGATACCGTTATCAATGTCAGGATTCCAAATCCTTTTATGCCGGATACGCCCCAGCGAATTGCGACTGACACTTCCCAAAAGCTTGCGATTCGATTTGGAGAGACCATCAAGGCATATGCTGCATCAGATTCCCTGAATCTATCAGATCTGACAAAGATTCCTCTTGTCTTCGCAGGCTGGTGCCGATATCTGATGGCAGTGGATGACAATGGGAATGCATTTGACCTGAGCCCAGATCCAAAGATGGACATCCTCCGTCCTTACGTTGCGGATATCAGACTTGGAGATACCTTAGATGTCTCAGAAAAACTCCATCCGCTTCTCTCGGATGCAAGTATCTTTGGAGTTGATCTTTACGAAATCGGACTGTCAGATCTTGTCTGCGAGTACTTTACTAAAATGATTGAAAGCCCCGGTGCAGTTGCCCGTTTGCTTTCTGAACTACATGCCTAAACTGATTCAGGCAGGTCTTCCATGAATATCGAAGACCTGCCTGTTTTATTTGATCTACTAGTTACCCGAGAAAGAGAATTGCAAGGCCAAAGCCTAAAAGGATGACACCTGTAATACGATTCAACGTCAGAGAATCCACTTTATTTGCAATTTTGGCAGCGATCCTGGCCCAGAGTAGTGTTGATATGGCACATACCAAAAGTATACGCAGATCCGGAAGCCCACCGATCACAAAGTGGCTTGCCGCTCCGGTAAATGCGGTAAAGGTCATAATAAAAACGCTGGTTCCCACTGCTGTTTTCAACTCATATCCCAGAATCGAAGTAAGGATCAAAAGCATCATCATCCCGCCTCCGGCACCAATAAATCCACAGATAAAACCTACCAGCATACCCGCAAGGATCGATCGGATGACTCTGGTCCTTGGCGCTAGATCTGCCATACTTTCGGAAGCACCTGTGACCGGTTTGATCAAAAATTTAATTCCCAGCACCATTGTCATGAATACTGAAAAGTTCCCCATGGTAGAATTTGGCAGAAAACTCGACGCCAGACTTCCCACTAACGTGAACACTAGAACCGAGATCATCATTACAAATCCATTTTTCAAATCTACGTTCTTATTTTTTGCAAAGGTTACCGCACTCACTCCACTGGCTAGTACATCACTGGCCAGTGCGATCCCAACTGCCTCATAGGCAGGCACTCCCAGAAATGTGATCAGGACAGGGCTTATGATCGCTGCGGCGCTCATCCCCGCGAACCCTGTTCCCATACCGGCTCCCATGCCGGCTATAAAGCAAATAAGTACAGCTAAGAATATTGACATAATTCCACCTTTATATTTTCTAATATTTTCATTGCATACTTATTTAGTGTACCATGTCTGCTTCGTTTTTTCAATTTTTCTGATACATATTCCTTCCTTCTTTTTTGTATGGTATCATGGATTGCAGTATCAAGCGTTAAAACAGAGGAGATACCATATGTTGACAATAGAAGCATTATCATACGAATACCCACAAAAAGATCTGTTCCACAAAATTTCCTTTACTGCGAACCCAGGAGAGCACTGTGCCCTGATCGGAAGCAGCGGAACTGGAAAAAGTACATTACTTCAAATGATTCTTTATCCGGAGGAATTTCTTTTTGATGGAAAAATTCTCAGAGAATCCCTTACAAGACCTGGATATGTCAGCCAGTTCTCAGATAGAAATTCCGAATATGATACTTCTGTGTTTGAATTTATTGCAGAATATTTTCTGGAAATCCAGTTAAAGATCGATGGTGTCTGCGAGAGCATGCAGGCAGATGAAAATACAAAAGATGACAAGATTATAGAGACGCTGCTTGAGGAGTATCAGAACTTATTTGATCAGTTTCAGGCTGTGGACGGAGATAACTATGAAAGTAATATCCGCATTAAGTTAAACTCTGCCGGACTGGGGCAGATTGCGCATCAAAAAATGTCCACACTCAGTGGTGGAGAGTACAAGCTAGTTCAGATCATCCGTGAAATGCTGACTGGTCCAGATCTTATGTTAATGGATGAGCCTGACGTATTCTTGGATTTTGAAAATCTGAATTCTCTTAAAACACTGATCAATGGCTACCAGGGAACTATGCTCGTAATTACTCACAATCAGTTTTTACTTCATCACTGTTTTCAAAAGATTCTTCATATAGAGAATAAGATCCTTCATGAATTTGAGGGTACTTTGCAGGAATATCAGCTTGCTCTGCTGCAGTACAAGCTCGAGCGACAGGAAACAGCAGCTGCAGATCTGGCAGAGGCAGAACGAAATGCTGCCATAATTGAGCGGCTCCGTATCAGTGCGACCAATCTGGCGGATCCCGCAAAAGGAAAAGCACTCAAAGCCAGAGTGAAACTCCAGGAGAGACTTTTGGCCAGGATGTCTGAAATGCCATTTATTGATATTGAGCAGCCTAATATTTGTTTCCCGGATTCCAAAGTTTCAGCGGAACAGGTGCTCCTTACTATTGACGATCATAAGATCGCTTTTGACAAAATCCTGTTCCAAAATGCATCGCTAACACTTCATGCTGGAGAAAAAGTGGCACTTATCGGAGAAAACGGAACCGGTAAAACTACGCTGCTTCGTGAGATCTACGCCAACGCCAGTGAAGATATTCAAATTGATCCGGATACAAAAATGGCATTTTTATCCCAATTCCAAAGTGACATGTTACATGAATCCAATACCGTGTTAGAAGAGTTCCTGCTGCATGGATTTGAACGTGTCAATGATGTGACAGATAAGCTTGTTGATTACCACCTCAATCCGGAATGCCTGAATCAAAAAATCACAGAACTATCCGGCGGAGAGAAGAACCTGCTTCAACTGGCACTTATCTCTGTTAGTCCTACGAATCTATTGTTGTTGGATGAGCCCACGAGCCATTTGGATATTTATGCTCAGAGTGCCCTTGAGCGGGCTGTCAGAAATTATAGGGGGGCTATTCTGATGGTATCCCATGATTTTTATACCATTGCCAGCTGTGCAGACACCGTCTATATTATAGAAAATGGTGCTATGCGCAGTATGAGCATGCGTGCCTTTCGAAAAATGATCTATAGTAAATATTTTGACAAAGATTATCTGCTGACGGAGCAAAAAAGAAGTGAACTGACAAAACAGGCAGAGGAAGCCTTGAGCAGCTCCCAGCTTGCAGATGCTAAGCTGTATGTAGAACTACTCGAAGACCTCCTATGATTTTGCCCATTTGTGCTGCTGACACCGATGTCTCTTCTCGTATGATTACATACCACCTCGAGCTGGTCTTGTTCCATCCATGGCTCCGCCGCCGCCCATCATAGAGGATGGAAGTGTGGTCTGGACTTCTCCATTCAGTGTTACGGTTCCACCATTGAGCTCACCTGCACCATCATAATCGAATCCTGAGTTTGCTGTGACATCTATGGTTCCTCCGTTAATAACAATGCTGCCATTTGCATCGAATGCATCGGTATCGCCACTTCCTACTTCTACGCTGATGTCACCGCCATTCACTTCGATCATGACCTCATAAGACGTGGATTTCGTCGTTGCGTTGATACCGTCATCTGTTGCATAAACATCGATGGTTCCGCCATTGATCTGAATGTATGTCGCTTCCATGCCTTCCACTGAAGTCTGAATATTGATCGTTCCTGCATCGATCTGAAGGACAGTGGTTGCATGAATTCCATCATCTCCTGCAGTAATATCTATGGTTCCTCCGGCAATATAGATGCTTCCAAGGGTGTTATCCTCTTCGTTCTCACTATGAATCGCATCTCCGTCTGCATCGATCGTAATCGTTCCACCTGTAATTCCAATAAAATCATTTGCTTCAAGTCCATCCGCTGCCGAAGTAATTGTATAGGTTCCACCTGTAAGGATCAGATCGTCCTTAGATGTGATTCCATTGCCCTGTGCAGAGACAATCGTCAAGGTACCTGTTCCGTTCAAAGTAAGGTCTGACTTGGAAAAAATGACTGCATCCAGGTTGGTGTCCCCATCTGCTGTATAGCTTCCTGTGACGGATAAGCTGTTGTCACTGTCTGTTGTTGTAACAAATACCTTATCTGCTGTTTTTACATAAATAGCAGGTGCATCCGTATTAGTGATCGTCACACCATCCAGTACGATCTGTACTTTTGCTGTGTCAGCTGCTTCCACTGTGATCGTAACCTCTGATGCATCTCCAGTGATGACATATACGCCCTCTTCGGTAATCGTAACATCTTCCCCATCCTGAACTGTAATCGTTGTCGCACTTGTCAGATCTGCGGTCTGTTCCAGATCCCTGTCTGAAAACAGGCTTGTTGTATCCAGCATGGATCCTTCCACTGCGGTAATCGATGTTGTTGTTTCTGCAGTTGTAGTATCATCGGAGGAAGTCGTTTCCGCTGTTGTACTCTCTTGAGTTGTGGTACTTTCTACTGATGTACTTGCAACAGTTGATTCGGTGGTCTGTGCTGTTGATGTACCTGAGGTTTGAGAGGTGCTCGTTGCAGATGCCCCACATGCTGTCAGTGAAAGTGTCAATGCCATGGCTGCTATAAAAACTGAGATCTGTTTTCTTTTCATGTTCATACTCCTTAACTATGTGAATATATGTTTGATTTACTTTTGATAGACCTATCATAACGCACGTATTTAAAATGAACTTAAAATAGAAAAATTTTTTTCACTCCGAGGAAGCTCTCTTCTGAAGGGACATAATAAAAGGCCACATATCTCACAGCTGAATGCTATATTGCGGATATGTGGCCTCTTATTTGATTAACTGCCTTTTGCTCATTGGGGTCTCCTTCTTGGACTTTATCTGAAGTTATTGTAGTTATATCCCATAAGAGCTAAGCTTTCCAAATACATTTTTGCTATTTTCTTAAGTAGTTTTTTCATATTCATCTTCCTTTCTGCAGATAGCTTTGTTTCTTTTGATGTCTATAATATAGCATCCAAAGCGATAAACAGAAAGGTAGCAAAGTTACGAAGTAAATATGTCCACTTTGCCAGTTCTTAATAATCTACACCTGCAGGCATGACATTTTCAGCATCGAATGCATGACATGGTGTAACGCCAAATACCATTCCGCACTTCGGGCATCTGCCCTCATAGCTTTCCATATCGAATGTTTCGCCACATGCACATGTGATTCTTAGAGGCACAGGCATGAACTGACCTGCGAATCCCATCATTCTGATTTTGTCTACCACTTGTTTTCCATCTGTAAAGCTTCCTGAGCATCCATCATGCATTTCTAAAATCCTCCTTGTACTCGTTCGCCGGCACGAAGATCTGTCCGCAATTTTGCGATGACCTGATCGATTTTCTCTAGATCCTTCAATGCCATTTTCTCTTCCTCTGTAGTTTCTAATATCTTATCTATACCACCATTTTTTATAACGATCCTCTTGTCTGCCATAAGTGCAAGTGAAGGATCATGTGTTGCCATTAAAACTATTTTTTCCTCGCCCACCAGAAGCTTTAATGCTTTCTTGCGGTCGATGCCTGCATTTTCAATCTCATCAATCAACACAATGGGCGATGTACTTAAAATTGCTGTATCTGCGATCATGAGTGCTCTGGATTGTCCACCGCTTAAGGAGGTGACCGGAGTGTCCATACTGAACTGCTCTCCTGCGAGATGGTTCGCTGCCTCTACGATCTTTCCGATCACTACTTCTTCATTTTCGACCATTCGGCTTTTTGCATGAAGCTCGATAAATTCTCCAACTGTCAGATCCATGACAAAATTCATGTTCTGAGAAAGCTGGGCCACTAGCTTATTGCTGGAGGAAAATCTCCATTTTTTGTCCGGAACTTCCTCGTTGATCAAAATGCTCCGTTTTGTCGGTGTATCTGCATTTGCAGTCCACTCAATATCTCCCAGCAGTCTGGATTTCCCGGAACCTGTGGGGCCGACTATCGCAATAATATCGCTTTTATGTATTGTCAGGGAACCAAATGTCTCCTTTTCACCGGATTTGTTCTGCCCTGCTATTATGGTAAGGGAATCCACGCCCTTTTCTTCCTCGACTCCGAGAAAGGAAAGCATTTGTTCTATATATGCGAATAGATCTTCTTCCATCTTCTCAACATCGATAGCCCATTCTTCTCTTGTTACCTCATCAAAATGACTTAAAAATTCGGTGAAGGTCTGTTCTTCACTCCCTTCTGTCACCAACTTATTATTCTCAAAAAAAGTTATGATGAAGGGGTATTCTGACAGGAGTTCACGAATTGTTCTTTGCTGCAAGTTTTCTCTTGTTATCATACTATTCACCCATTTCCATTTTTCTGACATTACCCATCTGATACTCTTCCCCGATTCTCTTTTCTCCAAGACAATAGGAGCACAGTGCGGATGGCATGGAGAATCTCAATTCTTTTCCTTTTACTGTGGATATATCTGATTCTTCATCCCATAGCAATGTACTAAGCTCAAAAGCGCCCTGTCCGGTCAGTCCATTCACATGCATCACAATTGCTTTTGCATTGACCGAACTGACTCTTGATGCAAATACTTCTCGTTCAGCCTGGGATACAATATCTCCCTTTGTAATCACAACGATGTCTGCTGATTTTAGCATAGGTCCGATTTTCTTCGGTGTATTGATCCCGCTCAAGTTATCGATGATGCAGACTGCCTGGATTTCCTTTATATAAGGAGAACAGCGATTACACAATCCTGCACTTTCAGTAATCAAAAGATCAAGACCCAGTGAATTTCCCCACTGTACGACTTCTTCAATATTGCTGACGAAGAAGTGATCAGGACACAGTGCTCCGGACAATCCTTTTTTTACCGGAACTCCGGCTCTTTCGTATAAAATATCATCATCCGTATACAAGCAATCAAATTTGACCACGCCCACTGTCAGACCCCGCTGCTGTATAGCCTGTATTGTCTTTAATATGACTGATGTTTTTCCTGAGGATGGTGGTCCGGAAAAAGTAATTACGTTCATTTTAGTCCTCCTGCTTTGCTGCTTCTGCAAATATATCTTCTAGTTCTTTTAGTTTCTGACCAATATTGTGCGAATTGATATAATCCCAACCTACCCACATAAAGGGGTTCTCCTTTGGTATCCGGTTGTCGATCTCAGGGTTTACACTTGGGAATAAGCCCTGATGAGAAAGTATCTCTGCAACTCCTTTTGATGTAAAAAATTCTATCAGCGGCTTGATCTTATCTGCTGCAGATGCTTTTGTCAGCATAAAGATCGGAGAGATGATGGCACCGTCTTTTGGCCAGACAGCAGTCATTGGTCCACCTGCTTTTGTCATTTTTGTAAAAAAGTATGGCATGATCGTAACTGCAGGTCTGTTGAATTTTTTGGTATGGGATTTGACCATCTCAGATGGGTGCATGCTCTTGAGCAGGCTTTTTCCAAGCTTTTCCACGCCTTCTGTTCCATATTTTTTGCTGATATTTAAGAGTATTGAGTTAAAAAGATCAAAATCTCCAATTGGCAGCGATACGGAATTCTCATATTCCGGTGCCAAAATGTCTTCCCAGCTTTCTGGAGCCTTTCTTCCATTCAGCTCCTCCTGATTTACAAGGAACACTGCCGGCACTACGGCCAGCATCGAATACTGACCTGCTGGATCCTTTAGCGAGATCTCGTCATTTTCAAAAATGGAATTGTAATGCTGATAGGGACTCATATCTGCAAAAACACCTGCTTCTTTAAATTTTCCCATTTTTTCCTGGTCAAAAAATAAATCAAAGCCTGCCGAAATAAAGATATCGGATAGTATGTCCTCAGAACTTGAATCCTTGATCGCATCTTTGATCCAGTCCACTCCCATAGAAGCAGCCTGCAATGTATAATCCAGTTCACTTTTTAATTCTTCCTGACCATCCAGCCATTTTTCAAAGCCCTCCAGCAGCGGCACTCTGACGGGACAAGGCAGTACGCCCTGAAGTGTGATCGTGGCATTCTCCTTTTTCTCTTTTTCAGTCAGCGCCGCATCAATTCTAGTACGGTTCGCCTTGATCGCCTCAACAAGATTTTCTTCAAAGGTCTCCGTACTGATTTTCTTCATTTTTAATGCCTGTTCCAGAGAAATGGTCTTTCCAAGTGTTTTTCGCATATTTTCATTTTTCAGATTGTCAAGCCCTGCCTTGGCAAGGAGCTCGATCGCTTCCGGGTATGCGGTCGTGACATCGTAAACAGTATCATTCATTTTAAAATAGGTATTCATGGTTTCCTCCAGTTGCTCTAAGTGAATCAATTATATTTCTTTGTTTCGTTCCTGATTTTATTTGTATTGTATTCCTGATTCCGTTTGTATTGACATTCTTCTAGTACTTTACTATGATTTAGTTGATAAGTCTGTTGGAATTCCAACAAAAATCATTTTATTCTGAAGGAGCGTGCAAAATGACTGAGTTTTATACTATATTGGAAAAGATGGAACTTTTTTCTGGCATCGATAGAGCAGATTTTGATTCTCTGCTCTCCTGCCTAGGCAACGGTACCTCTGAATATGAAAAGGGCAGTATGGTTCTCTATGGTGACGGTAGAATAGACCAGCTTGGAATCATATTAAAAGGGCAGCTCCAGATCATACAAGATGATTTTTTCGGCAATCGAAGCATAATGACACAGCTTGGTCCAGGTAATCTTTTCGGAGAATCATTCGCTTTTTCTGGCTTGAAAATGAATGGCATTTATGTGGAAGCCGCTACTGACTGCAAAATTCTCTTTATGAGCACCTCACGATTCATCACTCCCTGCGGTGCTGCCTGTGGATTTCACAGTCGCCTGATCTTCAATATGCTGACCATGACCTCTGGGAAAAATGTTCTGCTTACAGAGAAAATTTCACTTTTGTCCAAACGCTCGACCCGTGACAAAGTACTCTCTTATCTTTCAATATCTTCCAGGAAAGCTGGTTCCAATGAAGTAACCATTCCATTCAATCGCCAAGAGTTTGCAGACTACCTCTGTGTTGAACGTAGTGCGCTTTCAGCTGAGCTATCCAGGCTGAAGAAGGAAGGGTTGATCGATTTTCACAAAAACCAGTTTCAAATTCTGTGAATACAGAGAGTAGAGTGACCGGTCAGCCGACTGTTTCATATGGAGACTATTGTATTCAGCGGCTCTTCGGTGTGGCGGCTCTTCGGTATTCTTTCTCTAGCATCTGGTTCTTCCAGTTGCTGTGACTCATTCTTCACCAAGGCAAGGTTTGGCTTTGGACTATTTAGGGCTCAATCTGACTCTTCTAGTCCAAACATCCGTTTTTTTGACACATGAAATTGGCTTTTTTTTGATTTTGCGATATGTTTGGACTTTTTTCTGCATGTTTGATGACTTCTTGTCCAAATTTTTGACTTTTTTGGACATTCCCTATCTGTTTTCCCCTTATATTGTCCAAAGCATATATCTTATCCAAAGCTTGGGAATCGTCCAAAGCTTGGAGCGTGTCCAAAATATGGAACTTGCTAATCTGCATTTGATGCCCGTAGTTCTGCATCAGATGCCCGTAGTTCTGCATCAGATGCCCGTAGTTCTGCATTTGATTCCTGTAGTTCTGCATCAGATAATTCGTCGTTTTTTCCCTAGCATCTGGTTCTTCCAGCAGCTGAGGCTCATTCTTCACCAAGACAAGGTTTGGCTTTGGACTATTTTGGGCTCAATCTGACTCTTCTAGTCCAAACATCCGTTTTTTTGACACATGAAATTGGCTTTTTTTTGATTTTGCGATATGTTTGGACTTTTTTCTGCATGTTTGATGACTTCTTGTCCAAATTTTTAACTTTTTTGGACATTCCCTATCTGTTTTCCCCTTATATTGTCCAAATCATGGGAATCGTCCAAAGCTTGGATCTTGAATTGCTTTAGTCGATAACTCCCGACACTTTTTTTGATGGCTCGCTGGGTATCTATTTGCTCAGAGCATTATTTTTTTGTACTATTAACTCATTTTTTTTGTTGTATCGTCCGATAAACCTTGTAATAGAATAGCAGCCGCTGTTAGATATCGCAGTTGTTAGATATCGCAGCTGTTAGTAATTGTCAAGATCTGTAGTAAGGATACTGCAGATATCCGTTTTCACCATGGAGGGTAAAGTATGAATATTAAAACAGATGTTAGTCAGAATGCTGCGCAGCTTCAGACACAGAAAAGCAGTGGTTTTCAATCGTCGACAAGTATTGAAACAAGTTCTAATAATGTCAGTTCTACCAATGACAACTTAGCATATGCAGCAGAAGGGGTGGTCTATGATTCTGCGGAATCCACAGGAAGTTATTCCAAAGCAGACCGGGCTGTGATTATTAAGCAGCTTGCTCAGGAATCGCAGAACCGAATCAATCAATTTAAAGAACTCGTAGAATCCATGTTTCAGAAACAGGGAATCAAGCTGACAAATGCTGATGATATGTGGAATGTCCTTGCAAAAGGCGAATTCACAGTGACCCCGGAGGAAAAAGAAGCAGCCAAAGCTGCCATTGCTGAAGATGGCTACTGGGGAGTGAATCAGACCTCTGAGCGTATCTTTGAATTTGCAAAATCTCTGAGTGGCGGCGATAGGGAAAAGGCAGATATGCTTCTGGATGCTTTTAAAGAAGGTTACAAACAGGCAACGAAAGCCTGGGGAAAAGAGCTGCCTGAGATATCGAAACAGACTTATGATTCGGTTCTCAAAAAATTTGACGAGTGGAAGAATGAAAAATCACAGGAAAGTTCCACCACAGCAGAGTAATCGTGACCTGGCAATTATTTGATTCCTAATATTCTGATCATAAAACATTTTCTAAAAAAGGAACTTCTGCAGAGCTGACATTCTGCAGAAGTTCTTCTTATTGTAACCATACTATCATCTGGTTTTAGTCCCACTTGCATTGTATTAAATCAAATTCGGTTAAGGTGTCAAAATAGCCAGCCTATTTATTTACGGATTGTTTCGTGCATTGCACTCCCGCAATCCCCCCACAATTCGGATTCTTACGTGGCATGTCCAAGAATCCGTTTAAGTAACCAGTCCGGCTCTTAGAATGCTCAGAGGACTCGGCACCCGGTCATTCAGCTAATCTGGATTGAAGCACTGATACTGGATTGATTTCATATGTTTGGAAAGTTGGAAAGTGCTTCATCCTTGAAGCCCATTGTAACACTGTATTGCCTTATATTTGTCTATCGATTTACCAATTGTAACACTGTATTGCCTCATATTTGTCTATCGATTTACCAATTGTAACACTGTATTGCCTTATATTTGTCTATCGATTTACCAATTATATCCGTAAACGCGTCATGTTGGAACAATAAATCTCCGTTTTCATTTTTTATTTGTATAATATGGTTTAGGTGTCAAAACACTAAATAGAAAGTAGTTCTATCAGATTAACACCAGATTTTTTTGATTTTTGAGTATATTCAAGCTATATAACGTAATTACAGTGTCATCCCATTCCTTATTTTTATGCTATTTTCAGATTTAAGGCAGACTCCACCTGTCTTATCCGATTATGCCTTAGCAGTTTTCTGAAATTATAGGCACCGATTTTTAGCAGAAAGAATTGTCTGGACCTTAAAAGCCCATAGGTTGGAATATCATCTATGT
>JBKECO010000067.1:0-21136 GCA_047974745.1 Lachnospiraceae bacterium | reverse complement strand
TTTCATATTAATCTCCATTCCGCGCGCCTTCGGGCGCGGCACAAATAGTAATGAAAGATTTTCAAAACCTCTACTCCGTGAGATAATACTTGTGAGAAGCTATACTACAAAGCACGGGAGGAGGAGTTGTAAATTCTTTCTTGTTTTAGACAGCATATTAATCAGTGTAAGTTCTGCCTTTTCAAGCACAAATAAGTGGTACTACGAGTCCGTACACTAAGAATTGTTTTAACGCCTTTGTTAAATTGTGTGGCAGTTCAGTCAATGGCTTCTTATCTTTCTTAAAAAAGGAGTATGACTATGAAAGTTACTTATCAAACCTGTTGTGGTGTCGATGTTCACAAATCATTTCTCGTTGCCACAATCATCAAAACTTCTGGCGGTGTTGAACCTGACTACCAGAAAAAACGTTTTTCAACTTTTAACAATTCTATACTTGAATTCAAGCGATGGCTTCTTGAAAACGAATGCCATGAAGTCTGCATGGAATCCACCGGTAAATACTGGGTTCCTGTCTTTAATCTTCTTGAAGATGAAATCAATGTTACTATCGCCAATCCCAAATGGGTAAAAGCTGTAAAAGGTAACAAGGACGACACCAAAGATTCTAAATGGATTGGAGATTTGTTCCGTCTTGGACTTGTAAAAGGCAGTTACATTCCTTGTAAAAAAATTCGTATATTACGTGAATTTACAAGGTATCGTTATAAACTTATTTCCTGCCGTTCCAGTGAAAAGAATAGATTTCAGAATGCACTTACTGTGTGTAATGTTGCATTAGATTCAGTTGTATCCGATATCTTTGGGAAGTCATCCACATCCATTATTGACTCACTGCTTGAACAGTCGGGCAATTCTATCAATCACGAAGAAATAGCTTCTAAACTTCTTAAGAGCCTCAAATCTAAAGAAGATGCTGTTATTGAATCCATTGAAGGATATCAGATGACTGATTCCCAAAAACATCGTATGCGCCTCGTCCGTGCACATATGGATTATATCACAGCTGAAATAAATGATGTAGACTCAGAAATAGAATCTATCATTTCTTCTGATCCTGATTATGAAAATGCTATCCAGTTTCTAATGACTATTCCAGGTGTTAAACGTGGTAGTGCTATTACTATCATCTCTGAAATAGGTATTGATATGACTCAGTTTTGCAATTCTAAACGTTTATGTTGCTGGGCTGGATTGACGCCTGGAAGCAATGAGTCTGGTGGTAAGAAGAAATCTGTTCGAATTACACGTGCTGGAGTTTACCTCAAACCTGCATTAGTGCAATGCGCTCATGCAGCCGTTAAATCCGAAAAGTCTCCTTACTACAAAAAGAAATATGAATCTCTTACAAAACGTCGTGGCAAGAAAAGAGCCATTGTTGCTATCGCTCGTATGATTCTTACTGCTATCTTCCAGATGCTATCTACTGGTGAAGAGTGGAATCCAAGCGATTTATACAAAATTGATATGCCAGAAGCTCTTGTTGAGAAACAAAAGGCTAAGGCTATCAAACAAGCTATGAAGTTACTGGAACGTGAAGGTTTATATACACCACCGCAAGAACCAATAGCTTCGTAATTATCATTAATAATTTACTCTTTCAAAAGTTGTCATTATTGACAGCTTGATTAAGTGCGCCATTTATTGGCTGTCCTCTACTTTCTTTCACACTATTTCCTCCTGATAAAAAAAGTACCCAATGCGAGACGGATACTCTGCATTGAGTCTGCTTACTTTTCTGAAGTTTCTTCAGAAATATACATTCTATGTGATTAAAAATACCAGTTTCACTTCATATTGTCAAATGATATTTACCACTTGGCATTCTTTTTATACCACTTAGCGCAAATTTGTTTACATCCGGACTTTCATTCGTTAGTATAAGGTCAAAGGCGGACAGATATATGAAAATTAAAATCGAGATAGACCCACAGCTTACGGAGGATGAAATCACCATACGCTGTCAGAGGATGGACAGTAAAATACAGCAAATGCAGGAGCATTTGGCCGAACTATCAGCCAATGCTGATCGATTCCGATTTTTTCAGGGGGAAAAAGAATGTTATCTGAAGTTGGATTCGATCCTGTTTTTTGAAACGACTGATAAAATAGTCTGTGCTCATACAAAAAATGAGAGTTTCACAACTGCATACCGCCTATATGAGCTCGAGGAGATCCTTCCCGGCAATTTTATGCGAATTTCCAAATCAGCGATCCTAAACACGGAATATATCTACTCTATAACCAAAAGTATCACCGCCTCGAGCCTAGTAGAATTCTGTGATTCTTATAAACAGGTCTATGTATCCCGCTATTACTATAAACCACTCACATTCAAATTAGAAGAAAGAAGGAGAATATATGAAAAATAGAAATTATTTATGGGGACTCATTTTTATATTTGCTGCTGTTTTTGTGCTGTTGAACCAGGCTGGTTTTCTGGATGGTCTCAATCTCTTTACCATATTGGTATCGCTACTACTTGTCGCCTGGCTAATTTCTAGCATCCCGCGAATGGAGTTCTTTGGGATGTTATTTCCACTTGCCTTTTTGTGTATCTTATACTCTGATTATCTGAACCTGGATTCCATTACACCCTGGCCGGTCCTTGCAGCTGCTCTTTTTGGCGGAATCGGACTTACCATTATTTTTCCAAAAAAATATCGCAATGGCACAAACTTCATACCTGATTATGATTCAGGTGATACCATTGAGCATATGACGGGTCCGGATGTTCGCTCTGTTGTATCTTTTACCGGCACCACAAAATATATAAGTTCAGACTGTTTTGAAAAAGGTTTTTTCAAATGCAGCTTTGGTTCATTAAAAGTCTTCTTTGATCATGTTTTGATCCCAACCGGTAAGGCTGAAATCGTTGTTGACGCATCTTTTGGTGAGGTTCAGCTGTATGTTCCCAGGAACTGGCATGTCATCAATCAGGTCTCTGTCTCCTTTGGAGATGCAAAAATGGATGTAAGATCTGACTCATCGGACGGTCCCGTGGTGGTGATCAATGGCTCTGTCAGCTTTGCAGACTGTAAGATTTTTTATATTTAATATACGAAAGCAGGAGACAAACAGTATTTGTCCCCTGCTTTTGTATCTTGCAGAGCTTGCTATCTTGTGTGCTCATGAATAAATATTATCAAAATAATCAGTGAGTTTCGCCAGGGCATAGATCAAAATAGGCATTTCATGATCTGTCAGCCCTTTTTTGATATGATCGATCATCTGTTTATGAAATTGCTCGTGGTGTCTGTAAGCCTTTTTTCCCTTTTCTGTCAGAGAGACGAATACGACTCTTTTATCCTTTTTGCCACGCTCACGTGTCACATATTTTTTATCTGTCAGTCCGTCCATGGACTTCGTGAGAGTTCCGGTGGTCACAGACATTAGCTTTGCTACGGTCGACATGCTTTTCTTTTCGTTATATCCGATCGCCTCAATAATATGCATGTCGTTCACAGTGATGTCTTTATACTCATCTGTAAGCAGACTCTTTTCTTCAATTTCCATAATGTCCTTAAACAGCCGGACGAGCAAGTCATTCAAAGTCTCATCAGCAACGCTCATCTCTCCAGTGCCCATTTGGTTCTCCTCTACCAGGTCAGTACGACAGCTCCCCAGGTCAGTCCTGCCCCAAAGCCTGCCAGCACAATCTTATCTCCCTTTTTTATCATACCTTTTTTACACACTTCATCTAAAAGTATTGGTACACTTCCTGCTGAAATATTACCGCATTGCTGTAGATTTGTAGGAAATTTCTCCATTGGTACTTCAAGACGTTTTGCCACTGCCTCAATAATTCTCATATTTGCCTGATGTACAATAAATAGATCTATATCCCCGATCGTCAGATCCGAACGCTCGATCGCTTCTAGAATGGCTGGAGGAACGGTTCTGACAACAAATTTATATACTTCCTGTCCGTTCATTGCCACATATTCCAGATCCATCGAGTTCTGAACATAGGGATTGTTGTTCTTTCTGTTGTTACATACCAGCGCTTCTCCTTTTGCACCATCTGACCCCTGGGAAATCCCCATGATTCCAGCTGTTTCGTCCGCCTTTAGAACTGCTGCTCCTGCTCCGTCACCAAAGAGCACACAGGTGGATCTGTCTGTCCAGTCCATGATCTTTGAAAGAATCTCTCCCCCTACGATCAATGCATTTTTATACATTCCACTTTTGATGTAAGCGTCTGCTGCACTGAGGGCAAATAAAAATCCGGAACAGGCTGCATTCAGGTCAAATGCGACCGCCTTATCTGCTCCAAGCTCTCTTTGAAGCTCGCAGGCAAGGGCGGGGAGAAGTCGATCCGGTGTCAGGGTCGCTGCAATGATCAGGTCGATTTCAGAAGCCGGAATCTGCGATTCCTCTAGGGCTTGTTCACAAGCACTTTTACATAGATCCGTCAGTGTTTCCTCTGTTGCCAGATGTCTTGCTTCGATTCCGGTTCTGCTGCGAATCCATTCATCTGAGGTGTCCATGATTTTGCTCAAATCATCGTTAGTAACGATTTTTGCCGGAAGCAGACTTCCCGTTCCGCATATTCTGGTTTTCATATCCTCATACTCCTATTAAAATCTGCGGAAACGCTGATATCTGTCTATAGCCAATTCGTCTCCACTCTTGTCATTATTCTTCTCTAAGAACCTACGCATGTGATATTTCATATACATGGCTATATCCTGCAGGGACTCTTCATCCGCACCACCAAATTCAGGGATGATTTCATCTACGACCCTAAGACGCTGCAGATCCTGTGCAGTGATCTTCATGACATCTGCCGCCTCGTCCGCACGATTCCCATCTTTCCACAGAATGGATGCAAATCCTTCCGGTGAGAGGACGGAATATGTTGCATTTTCCATCATCCAGACTTCGTTTCCCACAGCAAGAGCCAATGCTCCGCCGCTGCCACCTTCGCCGATCATTAGACAAAGTATCGGAACTTTGATTCCGGACATCTCGTATAGATTTCTGGCTATTGCCTCGCCCTGCCCGCCTTCTTCTGCTTCCATTCCGCAAAAAGCACCGGAGGTATTCACAAAGGTAATGATCGGGCGATTGAATTTCTCTGCCTGCTTCATCAGTCGGAGGGCTTTTCGGTAACCTTCCGGAGATGGCATTCCGTAGTTATGAAGCTGGCATTCCTTCATGTCCTTGCCTTTATAGACGCCGATCACTGTCACCGGCTGACCATCCAGATATGCAATCCCGCTCACGATAGCCGGATCATCTCTAAAATAGCGATCCCCGTGGAACTCGATAAAGTCCTGGAATATGATATCCATATAGTCGACAGAAGCCGGTCTTTCCAGCCTTCGAGCTGCCTTCACCTTTTCCCAGGCTGTTTTTGGAAGAAGTTTGATCGACCGTTCCTTCATCAATTCTGTCGGGGAAAATTCAAATTCCGATCCTGGTGTGAAATTCGCAAAACCTTTTCTGACGGTATGCATCTTCAATAAGCGACCAAGAGTGCTTCTCAAATGCTTTCTTTCAACTATCTTATCAATAAATCCATGCTCAAGAAGAAATTCGGATCGCTGAAATCCTTCTGGCAGTTTTTGACCAATGGTCTGCTCGATCACTCGAGGTCCAGCAAATCCAATCAACGCATTTGGCTCAGCCAGGATAATGTCTCCAAGCATAGCAAAGCTGGCTGTTACTCCTCCCGTGGTGGGATCTGTAAGGACAGGAATATATAAAAGACCTGCATCGGAATGCCGCTTCAGTGCTGCTGATGTCTTTGCCATCTGCATCAGTGAAATGATTCCCTCCTGCATTCTGGCACCTCCAGAACAGCAGAATAAGACGACTGGCAGTTTTTCTTGTGTTGCTCGTTCCACGGCACCTGCTATTTTCTCTCCAACGACATGCCCCATGCTGCCCATAAGAAATCTCGCATCGCAGACTCCGATCACGACAGGCTCGCCTTTGATCGTTGCACTTCCCACGGTCACGCCTTCATGTAAATGTGTCTTTTTCTGTGTTGAAAGCAGTTTTTCCTCATACTCAGGAAAGTTGAGGGGATTACTGTTGGGAATATCCTGGAACCAAGGCTTGAAGCTGTGCTTATCCACTACCATTCGAATCCGGTTCGTTGTCCTCACACGAAAATAATTTCCGCACTCATAGCAGACATATTTATTTTCCTTTACTTTTTCTTTATCGACCTCACTCTTACAGGAAGGACACAGAATCGTTTCTATAATATCTTCTTCCTCGGACAGGGGCATTTCCTCGATCTTGATCTCTGGCTCCTGTTCTTCGACCTCTGGTTCATTCGATAGGTTGTTTAGTACAATAAATCTCTTTCTTCTGAAAAGTGCAGACATATTTATTCCTCGCTTCCGATTGCAAATGTAAGCTCCGCCGAAGCAGCCAGTTTTCCATCTACTTTGGCAGTCCCCTTGCCAATACCAATCGGCCCCTTGACCTTAATGACTTCAAGCTCAAGAATAAGGACATCTCCCGGAACTACCTTCCGTTTAAATTTAGCCTGGTTGATCCCTGCAAAATAAGCTGTTTTCCCTTTAAATTCCTCCTGGGAGAGCAGTGCTACTGCACCAGTCTGAGCCATCGCTTCTATGATCAGGACTCCCGGCATAACAGGCTCCTGTGGAAAATGACCTGCAAAAAAGGGTTCATTATAGGTGACGCACTTTTTTGCAACTGCCTTTTGTCCCGGTTCCAGCTCTTCGATTGTATCGATCAGCAAAAAGGGCTGTCTGTGTGGAATGATCTCCATGATCTGCTTTGTTGTAAGTAAAGACATCCTTTTCTCCTTATATTTCGTACTTTTTCACCAAAATACTTGCGTTATGCCCACCGAATCCAAGGGAATTACTTAAGGCATATTGATAGTCTCCTGTCACTGCTTCTTTACAATAGTCCAGATCCATCTCCTCGTCTGGTGTCGTATATCCAACTGTGGCATGCAGATATCCTTCCTGAAGCTCCTTCACGCAGGTAATGAACTCAATTGCCCCTGCAGCTCCAAGAAGATGTCCGACCATAGATTTCGTCGAATTGATTTTGAGATCCTTTGCGTGATCTCCAAAGGCCAGCTTGATCGCACGTGTTTCAAACAGGTCGTTATGATGGGTTCCCGTTCCATGAGCATTGATATAGTAAAGCTCGTTGGGGCTTATTCCCCCATCCTCAAGAGCATTGAGCATAGCACGGGCCGCTCCGGATCCATCATCCATTGGAGATGTAATATGATAGGCATCTGAAGTACACCCGTAACCGATGACCTCTGCATAGATCTTTGCTCCTCTGGCTTTTGCATGCTCTAGCTCCTCGAGAATCACCACACAGGCACCTTCCCCCATCGTGAATCCGCTGCGATCCTTGTCAAATGGCAGAGAACAGCGTGCAGGGTCTTCCACCGTAGACAGTGCTGTCAAACCCGTAAAACCTGCAATACCGATCTGTGATACTGATCCTTCCGTTCCTCCGGAAACCATAATATCAGCTTCGCCATACTGAATCGCACGAAAGGCTTCACCGATTGTATTTGTACCTGTTGCACAGGCTGTCACCACGTTGATGCTTTTCCCCTTTAGACCATACTGTATGGATACATTTCCGCATGCCATATTTGAAATCATTAATGGCACAAGCAAAGGGGTCATTCTGTTTGGTCCCTTCTCAAGAAGCTTTTTGTATTCTCTTTCAATACACTGCAGGCTTCCGATTCCTGAACCGATCGCAGTTCCGACACGGTACGGATCCTCTTTTGCCAGATCAAATCCCGAATCTTCGATTGCTTCCTTGGCTGCTGCTACTGCATACTGAGAGAACAGCTCCATCCTTTTTGCCGCTTTGGGATCCATGTAATCCTTGGCGTCGAACCCTTTTACTTCTGCAGCGATATGACATTTGTAGTCTGTCGTATCGAACTGCTGGATCGTGTCAAATCCGATTTTCTCTGCTTTGATCGAATTCCAAAAATCCTCTACATTTAACCCAATTGGCGTAATTGCTCCCATACCTGTAACAACGACTCTTTTACTCATCTACTCCTCCTAGTTTGTTAAATCGCCATTCCGCCGTCAACGGAGATGGTCTGTCCAGTGATATAGTTTGCTTTTTCAGATGCCAGAAATACTACAATATCTGCAACATCCTGTGGAGTTCCAATTTTTTTCATTGGAATCATATCCTCTAATTTCGATTTGGTATCCTCAGTCATTGCATCTGTCATATCTGTCGCAATAAATCCAGGTGCAACCGCATTCACATTGATTCCCCTTGATGCCAGCTCCCTTGCGACACTTTTGGTCAGTCCTATCACTCCTGCTTTGCTCGCACTGTAGTTCGCCTGTCCCGGGTTCCCGAGAATCCCGGATACGGATGAAATATTTATAATTTTTCCCGAGCGCTGTTTTAGAAAATATCTGGAAAGATGTCGGATCATGTGAAAGGTGCCTTTTAGATTGGTATCCATTACCTGATCAAAGTCCTCCTCAGACATTTTCATGATCATTGTATCCTTTGTAATTCCTGCATTATTGACTAAAATATCAACACGCCCATACTCTTTCATAATATCTGTTGTCATTTTTTCACAGTCACTATAGTCTGCGACATTGCATTGTATGGAAACAGCTTTCCCGCCATTTTTTACAATTTCATCAACTACTTCCTGCGCTTTTTCCGCAGAGCCATTATAATTTACAATTACTGTAGCACCTTCGCCCGCCAGCGCTATGGCGATTGCTTTTCCAATTCCCCTGCTTGCTCCGGTCACTAAAGCTATTTTATCAGTTAACATAATTAAGAAAGTCCTCCATTTTATCAATATTGTATACTTCCACCGTATGTCCTGTTTCCTTCGTAATTTTCTTCATAAATCCCGACAATGTTTTTCCTGGTCCGATTTCTATGAAGGTGTCGTATCCCTCCGAAAGCAGCATCTCGATACTTTGCTGCCACCGAACTGGCGAAGATACCTGCATTGTCAAGAGCTCCTTCACGCTTCCTGCGTCAGTCACATAATCTGCTGTTACATTGGAAACGTATGGGATAAAGCTCTCTGCAATGTCGATTTCATCCAGTGCATCTTTTAATTTTTGACCTGCACCACTCAGCATTGCGGAATGAAAGGGTCCGCTCACCTTCAGTGCTACTACCCTTTTTGCCCCGGCCTCTTTACATTTTTCCCCTGCTGCTTCTACAGCAAAAGACTCTCCGGTTATGACCGCCTGTCCCGGACAGTTATAGTTGGCCACTGAAACGATTCCCTCTGTTGCTTCGCAGGCAGCTTCTATCTTATCGTTGGCAAGCCCAAGAATCGCACTCATTGCGCCACCCTCTGGAACCGCCTCCTGCATATAAATTCCACGTTTACGTATCAGGGAAAATGCATTCTCCATTGTTATGGCTCCAGAAGCAACAAGGGCTCCATATTCACCAAGGCTGAGACCTGCTGCTGCATCCGGCTTATATCCCTTTTCTTCCAGTGCCTTTAAAATTGCTACTTCTGTTGCAAGCATTGCCACCTGAGTATACTCTGTCACATTCAGCATATCATTTTCTTCAAAACAGATTGTTTTAAGATCCAGTCCGCTTACCTGTGAGGCAAGATCAAATACCTCCCGGCATATTGTCAGTTCCTCGTAGAATTCTTTTCCCATTCCAAAATATTGGGAGCCCTGTCCAGGAAACATAAATACCGTTTTTCCCATCGTAATTTATCTCCTTATTCTTTGCGAGCTGTCAACCGAACCCATAGATTCTGCTGACAGCCCCTTTTTGTTTTCTCTATTCCATTTTAAACTGCACCGCTCATGCGGAAAAAAGCCATGGCTTAACAAGATGCCTGGTTCATGCACTATTTACAGGCAGCCTGAAATAATGCAGTCGCTTCACCTATCATTTCTGAAATGATCTCATTACAGGTCTGCTCGCTTTTTACAAGGCCAGCCACCTGTCCAGCCATCAGGCTTCCGTTCACGACATCACCATCCATTACAGCTTTTCGCAGGGAGCCCAGAGTCAGCAGCTCGAGTTCTTCTAACCCCACGCCCTGTTCTTCCATTTTCATATATTCTCTTGTCATCTGATTGCGCAGAACACGAATCGGATGACCAGTACTTCTTCCTGTTACTTCAGAGTCGATGTCTCTGGCTTTAATTACTTTTTCTTTGTAGTTAGCATGAACAATGGATTCCTTTGCGACCACAAATCTCGTTCCGATCTGAACGCCTTCGGCACCAAGCATAAAAGCAGCTGCAAATCCACGTCCGTCGCCAATGCCACCTGCTGCAATGACTGGAATGCTGACTGCATCCACCACCTGGGGCACCAAGGTCATTGTCGTAGCCGAACCGATATGTCCGCCTGCTTCTGTACCTTCTGCAATGATCGCATCTGCGCCGCCTTTTTCCATCATTTTAGCCATTGCTACACTCGCAACGACCGGAATGACACGGATGCCGGCTTCCTTCCATGCTTTCATATATTTCCCTGGATTTCCTGCGCCTGTCGTTACGACCTTGATTCCCTCTTCGATTACGACCTGTGCGACCTCTTCAGAATTCGGATTCATCAGCATGACATTGACACCAAACGGCTTGTCTGTCAGCTCTCTTGCCTTTCTGATCTGTTCGCGTACAATCTCAGGAGGTGCACTTGCTGCACCAATAATTCCCAAACCACCTGCATTCGATACAGCTGCTGCAAGATGGTATTCCGCTACCCAGGCCATACCGCCCTGAATAATCGGGTACTGAATCCCCAGTAGTTCTGTAACTCTCGTTTTCATCTTATACTTCCACACCTTTTGCTTTAAGGTATTCCATAACATCATGAACAGTTGCAATTTTTTCCAGATCGTCAGATGGGATCTCTACCCCATATTCTTCTTCCAGACTCATTACAAGTTCAAATAAATCTAAAGAATCTGCACCAAGATCGTCTTTGAAATTACTTTCTGCTGTTACTTCTTCTTCATTCACATTTAACTGCTCTGCAATAATCACTTTTAGTTTCTCTAACATGATCTTCTCCTTGTATACAATTGAAATTAATCTTCCTGCGTTCCAATACTTTGACTGTCAAATCTTTTGACTATCAAAGTATATTCTTTTCTTTTCTTTTTGTCAATAACTATTCTATTATCAATAACGATTCCAATTCCGATGATTCTCCATAACGATTCTAATTCCGATGATTTTCCGTTGCTGACTTTTTCAGTTGTGTCAGAGCATGTTTGACCGGAGGAATATTAATGATGATCAAAGTGATCACTGCTTCCGGAATTAAATAGGAACCATTATATAAAAGTGAGTAAACTGCAACGCCCATGCCCTCTGGCGCATACATGCCGAAAAAAATAACTCCGGAAAGAAATGCAAAGAAATATCTCCCCAGCACACCCAGGATATATCCGATCGTCAGACCATTTTTTGCCTTATAGAAGAATCCAGCCAGTCCCAGGGCGCCAAATGCCAGCGGATAATCAACAAGCATCTGTGGGATCGTATAAAAGATCGGTTCCAGTACGAACTGGAGCAATCCATAGGCAACTCCTGTCAAGATTCCAATGGCTGGTCCGTACCAGTAAGCAATGAGGACAACAAAGAGCATGCTTAAGAGTGTCACTGCTCCACCAGTCGGAAGTGCAAATACCTTGATCATTGAGGTGACCATCGCAAGTGCTATAGCAACAGCGGAATATACCAGCTGTTTTGTAGTTATGAGCTTCTCGTCCTTCTTGTGCCTTCCAATCAGCAAGGCGGCTACGACCAATACCAAAATGATCGCTGCGATCGTTGTTACTCCGGCTGTCGTCAGCCTTACGGCATTGTCTCCCCACTCATCCGTTGGAGCTGCAAAAAAATTATCCATAAAAAAATCCTCCTGTTCATATTCTGCCAGGAAGATTCAAAAAAAACAGCTTCCTTACGCCGGTATTATCCGGTTCAAGTATTAAGGGTCGATATTATCTCTCAGCCATAGGCACCCCTAGCAGTATATATCTATTAAATTATTGGTTCGAACTAACTATATCAATCCCATTTCTCGCTGTCAAGTGCCTGTCTGATCATCTGGTATTGATTTATTTTTTCAGTAAATGCAGCTTTCTTGCTGCACGGACCAGTACTCTGCCCTTTGGCATCAGGATCAGCTGTTCCTCTTCAACGGCTCCAGTCAGCAGAATCATCACAAAATAGACCAGTACTGCCAGGATAATGGCAGGGATCAGTGCGATCAAATTGCTTTCGAGCAGTTCATAGATGATCGTATAAGTCAGTCGTGCAGCCGCTCCCATGATTACGGCACTCAGCAATGGCAGCAAGTAGATTTTCAAAATAGGATTGCGATAGCCGGTATGTTTGTGTATTGAAATACTGTTTAGAATACACATGAGTCCAGAATAGACCAAAAGGCTGACAACAAGTGCGTAGATCTCAAGATCTGTGAATGAAAGCAAAAGTACAAGAAGCAGCGTTTGTACGGCCAAAGCGATGGCAGCGTTGCGGACCGGAAGATTCACTTTTCCAACTCCCTGCAAAATACCATTGCTCAGTGTTGAAAGTGAATAAAATACAACTGCCGGAGAGATCATCATGAGCAGCTGGCTCGCAAGGTCAAAATACTCCTGCTGAGGAAACAATAGCTGCATGACTGGTCGGGATAGCACCATAAGGCCGATCGCAGAAGGAATGGCAATCAGAGAAGTCGTCCAGATCGCATTTTTCGTTCTGACTCTGACTTCTTTTTTATTTCCAACGGCTGTGCTTGCCGAAATAGCTGGTATCATAGCTGCCGCTATCGCAGCCGAGACAGCGATCGGAATATTAAGTATGACCATAGCTCTTCCACCAAATACACCGTAAATCGTAGTTGCGACCTTAAAATCAAATCCTCTCATATAGGTCATCGTCTTTGTAAACACCACCTGATTGAAGGAAGTACTGAAATTATAGATAAAGGTACTGATTAAAATTGGAGTTACTGTTGTCATTATGATCCGCATGATTTGCGGATAGCTCTCTACTATATGGTGCCGATCCTGCTTTCTCCTGTTGCTGAGTAGTTTTCGATTCAACATATAAACGAACAGCATAAATAAAAGTGCAATGACAACACCGCTGCCTGTACCAAGGGCACTTCCGGCCGCTCCATAGATCGCTTCCTTTGTAGACCCCTGTCCTTTTACCAGCGAAATCAATGTGTATGCCATCCAAAGACTGACCACTGCATTCATGATCTGCTCTACGACCTGGGAGACCGATGTTTGAACCATGGTTCCGTGTGCCTGGAAATAACCTCGCAATACACCTACGAAACCAGATATAAAAATTGTTGGCGCAAAGACCTTTAATACGATTGCCGCATCACCTTCTAAGAAGAATCCGGCTCCAAAAAAAGTAAACAGACTGCCAATCGCTCCAGCTACAAGAACATACAATAATGCACCTTTAAAAATACGGTGTGCATTTTCATACTCTCTTAAAGCGAGTTTTGCAGAAATCACCTTAGACACTGCGGATGGTATACTATAGGACGAAAGCAGTAATACGATCGTGTAAATATTATAAGCAGATGTATAGTACCCATTTCCTTCATTCCCAATAATACTTGTCAATGGACTGCGATATAGAATTCCAATAATCCTGCATATAATTCCCACCGTTGCCAGAATCCCTGCCTGCCTTAGGTAGTTCCCCTTACTGGCTGAATTTTGCATATTCACCTCTTCTTTTATTTCTTGACCCGATTCATTTATTATACTACAAAATCAGATTTTTTCTACATCTTATGAACGTAAAAAGACTGCCAATAAGACAGCGGCCTAATTCCTCCATCTAATTAACAGTCTAAAGGTGCGTTTGCTGTGGCACCTGCTATACATTTTTATCCACGACTCGCAGACGAGCCATAGCCCTGGCAAGGGATGCGCTGGAATGGTAGTATTCCTTAATACTCTGTTTCTGACGCATGTTTTCCTCCGCTCTCTCTTTGGCCTCTCTTGCTCTTGCGATATCGATTTCTTCTGGCTTTTCTGCCGTTTCGACCAAAAGAGTCACTCGATTGTTGGCGATCTGAATAAATCCGATTCCAACAATAGCATGTCTCCAATCCGAACTTCCTTCTTCTTGAAAACGTGCGTCTCCATCATTTACCGCAATTACCATATCTTCGTGATGGGCAAGAATCTCTTTTTCCCCATCATAACCTGGTACTATGATAGAACGGCACTTTCCTGCAAAAAACACTCGGTTCGCTGATATGATTTTTAAGTAAAATGCACTCATGTATTCACCTCTTAAGCATTTCGTTCACTCATTGATTTTGCCTTTGCGATGACGTCCTCGACCGTGCCGACATTAAAGAAAGCATTTTCCGGGTATTCATCCATCTCCCCTTCAATAATTGCTTTGAATGCACGGATCGTTTCTTTCAACGGAACATAAATACCCTTGATTCCCGTAAAGTTCTCTGCTACATGGAATGGCTGGGATAAGAATTTTTGAATCTTTCTCGCACGAAAAACAGTACTCTGATCTTCATCTGAGAGCTCTTCCATTCCGAGTATGGCAATAATATCCTGTAATTCCTTATATTTTTGTAAGGTTTCCTGTACTTTTCTGGCTGTGTTATAATGCTCTTCTCCCAGAATATCCGGCTCAAGGATACGAGATGAGGACTCTAACGGATCGACTGCCGGATAGATTCCCTGTTCTACGATTTTTCTGGACAGTACAGTCGTTGCATCAAGATGTGCAAACGTCGTTGCCGGCGCTGGATCTGTAAAGTCATCCGCTGGAACATAGACTGCCTGCACAGATGTCACGGAGCCTTTTTGTGTGGAAGCAATACGTTCTTGAAGCTCTCCCATCTCTGTTGCAAGTGTCGGCTGATAGCCAACGGCAGAGGGCATTCTGCCTAGTAACGCTGAAACTTCAGAACCAGCCTGTATAAATCTGAAAATATTATCAATAAACAAAAGTACATTCTGATGCTTCTCATCTCTGAAATACTCAGCCATGGTAAGACCAGTCTGTGCAACACGCATACGTGCACCAGGCGGTTCATTCATTTGACCAAATACTAATGCTGTTTTTTCCAGAACACCGGATTCCGACATCTCGGTCCAAAGGTCATTTCCTTCTCTCGATCGTTCTCCAACACCGGTAAAAATGGAATAGCCTCCATGCTGCGTTGCAACGTTGGTGATCAATTCCTGTATCAACACAGTCTTTCCAACTCCAGCTCCTCCAAAGAGTCCAATTTTTCCTCCCTTTGCATAGGGTGCCAGCAAATCGATTACCTTAATACCTGTTTCCAGAATCTCAACAGCCGGTTTTTGTTCTTCAAAGGAAGGTGGATCTCTGTGGATGACCCACTGCTCGGAACCCTCTATCGGTCCTTTTCCATCGATCACATCTCCTAATACATTGAAAAGACGTCCCAGGGTCTGTTCACCAACCGGAACTTTGATTCCGGAACCTGTTGAAATTACTTCCATATCTCTGGATAAGCCATCGCTTGTTGCAAGCATAATACATCGCACCACGTGA
Organism: Lachnospiraceae bacterium; assembly: GCA_047974745.1. Classification (GTDB taxonomy): domain Bacteria; phylum Bacillota; class Clostridia; order Lachnospirales; family Lachnospiraceae; genus JBKECO01. The sequence goes on along the minus strand of JBKECO010000067.1, from coordinate 5,594 downwards.
TTTCCTATATGCTGTGCCACCTCCATGACACGTCTCTCATCATTGAAGTGAACCTCAAGTGCATCATCAATGGCCGGCAATTCTTTTCCTTCGAATTCTACATCCACTACCGGTCCAAGAACCTCTACTATTTTTCCAGTCAGCATAACCAGAAAACCTCCTTCGCTGCATATTATTAACGCTTCTTTTTCTTTTTCTGAGCCTTGGCTCCGGCAATCACTTCTGTTATCTCCTGCGTGATTGCAGCCTGCCTTGCACGATTGTACAAGATCGTCAGATCATGAAGCATGTCCCTTGCACTATTTGTTGCAGATTCCATTGCCTGCATTCTTGAATTTTGCTCACTGGAAAAAGACTCGACTAATGCTCCATATATAAATCCAACAAGAAAATCCGGTACGATATGATCTACCACCGCCTCAGGTGAAGGCAAAAATGACAGCTCTTCCGCAAAAATATCAGATGGTACTTTTTGCTTAAAATCTTCTCTTTTCAGTGGAAGCAGCTGCAGCAGCTGCGGTTCTACTGTGATTGCATTCATCATACGTGTATAGATCACATATATTTCATCCAGCTCCTTATTTTTATAAAGATCCAAAATGAACTCTGTCATATTTCTTGCTCTGCTCAGTGTTGGATTCTGCACTGTGTAATGAAATTGCTGATCGATCGTAATGCCATGCTTTTCAAAATAGTGCCTTCCCAGTTCACCCAGAACATACAATTTATTATTACAGCCTTTTGACAGATGCTGCTCTGCCATCTTCGTAACGTTATGATTATAAGCTCCGGCAAGTCCTTTATCCGCTGTAACCACAATGTATCCGATTTTTTTCTGGTGTTCTTCTATTTTGGAAGTATCTCTAAAATAGATACTTTCCACATTAGGAAGGTGCCTTAGGATTCTTCGCATAGTCGATTGCAGAGTGTAAAAATATGGCTCTGTTGCTTCTAGTGATTTTCTTGATTTTTTGAGCTTTGAGGATGAAATCATATACATGGCATTCGTGATTTTCATGGTATCTTGAATGCTTTTCATTCTTTCCTGAATTTCTTTTGTATTGGCCATATCTTCACCCGCTTATCTATTCTTCCTCTTTCGGTTCACTGTCTAAATTACGATTTGTCTTAAATTCATCCACTGCAACGAGAATACTGTTCTTAAGGTCATCTGACAGATCTCCTTTTTGGTCTAACTCATTGACGATCTCAACATGAGCCATATCGAAATAATTGAGAAGATCCCTCTGAAGCTCCTTTATTTTGTTCGTTGGAGTCGTATCAAAAAGATCATGCCCAGCTGCTAATAATGTGATCACCTGATGCTGCATCGATAATGGATGGTATAGAGGTTGTTTCAAAAGCTCCATCAAAGCAGAGCCATGTGAGAGCTGCCTCTTGGTACTCTCATCCAAGTCAGAAGCGAACTGTGTGAAGATCTCCATTTCGCGATACTGCGCCAGATCGATCCTGATACTTCCTGATGCTTTTTTCATCGCCTTTTTCTGAGCTGCACCGCCAACACGGGAGACAGACAGACCTACATTTACAGCCGGTCTCATTCCTGCAAAGAACAGATTGCTTTCTAAAAATATCTGGCCATCTGTAATGGAGATGACATTTGTCGGAATATATGCTGACAAGTCTCCAGCCTGTGTTTCAATGATGGGAAGTGCTGTAATAGAGCCTCCTCCATTCTCATCACACAGCCGTGCAGATCTTTCCAATAATCTTGAATGCAGGTAAAAAACATCGCCGGGATATGCTTCACGACCCGGGGAACGTTCTAAGAGCAGCGAAATCGCTCTATAAGCAACAGCATGCTTAGACAAATCATCATAAATGATAAGTACATCCTGTCCCTGATACATAAAATATTCAGCCAGTGAGGTTCCGGCATATGGGGCGATATACTGCAATGGAGCCGGATCACTTGCGGTGGAAGAAATCACGATACTGTAGTCCATTGCATCGTGCTTGGTCAAGGTCGAAACAATCTGCGCCACACTAGAAGCTTTCTGTCCGATTGCAACATAGACGCAGATCACACCTTTACCTTTTTGATTTATGATCGTATCTGTAGCAATTGAAGTCTTTCCTGTCTGTCGGTCCCCAATAATCAGCTCACGCTGTCCGCGTCCAATCGGAAACATTGAATCTATTGCAAGGATTCCGGTCTCCATGGGTGTTGTCACCGATTTTCTATCTACGATTCCAGGTGCCTGTTCTTCGATCGGTCTGTAGTCACTTGCAATGATCTCGCCTTTTCCATCGATCGGCTCACCTAATGCATTGATAATCCTGCCTACAAAATTCTGCCCGACCGGTATACCTGCCCTTTTTTTTGTTCTGGAAACCTTTGTTCCCTCTTTGATTCCTATATCATCACCAAATAGAATGCAGCCAATTTCATTCCGGCGAATATCCTGAACCATACCTCTGACACCATTTTCAAAAATAATGATCTCGCCGTACATCGCATGATCGATTCCATAGATTGTAGCAATTCCATCGCCGACCCAGATGACCGTTCCTGTTTCCTTGCTCTCCTGATCCCAGTTAAACTCTTCTATTTCACTGCGGATTATCGATATTATATCTGTAGCACTGATCCCACTCACAGGATTCACCTCCTTGTCAATTTTCTTTCAAGTTGTTTCAATGAACCATCGAAGCTCCAGTCATACTCTTCATGTCCCACATAAAGGACAAATCCACCCAGCAGTTCCGGTCTTTTCTCTTCCTTCATCTGAATCTTTTGATCCGGGTATTTTTGCTCCAGGAACAGAAGGATTTCATCTTTCTTATCCTGCTCTGGTTCTGATGCATAGGCTAGTGTAGCATTTATGATTCTATTCTTCGTATCCCAGTATTGATAATAATAGTCAAAAATTTCATCCATTTTATCAATCATATAATTTTTACAAAGCTCCTTTAAGAAATTTATAAAAATCAGGGAAAAATCCTCTTTTTCAAAAATATCCTGCACCAATTTCTGTTTCTCTCGGTATACGATTGTTGGATTCGAAAAAATGCTCTGTAGTTCTGGTGTAAGCTTATAAATTCGCTCAGCCTCTTCCACATCTTTCCGTTCTACTCCGAGTTCAAAAAGAACGATTGCATTATTCATTGCTTCCTGCGTCATGAATTTCACCTGTCTTTATAATCTTTCTTGCAGCCAGCATTGCAAGCTGTGCAATTTCTGTCTGCACCTCTTCTTTCGCTCTTACTTTTTCATTCTCAATTTCCTGTTTTGCCTTCTCCAGAATCTGATCTGCTTCCACCTTTGACTCTGCAAGTATTCTGTCATACTCCGCAGATGCACGGGTTTTTGCCGTCATAAAAATTTCTTCTGCCTGAGCATGGGAAGATTTTAATTTCTCCTGATACTCATTGCGGATCTTATCTGCCTGATCCATACTTGTTTTAGCACTATCCAGCTGACTGGCTATAAACTCTTCTCTCTGGTTGATTACTTTCATAATTGGACCAACCAAAAAACGTCTCACGATCAGATAGAGTACCAACACATTGAATAATGTCCAGAAAATGCTCCACGGATCCAAATTTAGCATATTTCCTCACCTTTGCTTTCTATGTGCTATTTCAATGTAAGGATGATGAGCAGTGCCACGACTAGACCGTAGATCGCTGTCGACTCTGCAAGCGCACAACCAAGAATAAATGTCTTATTTATTTTTCCTTCTGCTTCCGGCTGTCTTGCAATCGCTTCCGTTGCTCCTGCTGTTGCATGGCCAATGCCGATTCCTGCTCCAAATCCTGTTAATACTGCGATTCCTGCTCCAATTGCTACAAATGTTGATATATCCATACTATTCTCTCCTTTTTTGGTCTTACTCTATACAATAAGTGTCAATTATTCTCCCATGGATTCTCCGATAAACAACGACGTTAGGAACACAAAGATATACGCCTGGAGCAATCCATCAAAAATGTCAAAATAAATACTAAAAACTGCCGGTATCACAGCGGGAACAACAAATTTTATCAGTTCCATAATAATATAGGCGCCAAGTATATTTCCAAAAAGTCGCATACAAAGTGATAATGGCTTGATGATCAGCTCCATGATATTGAGTGGCAGAATCAGAAGCATTGGTTCCGTAAAGCTCTTTAACCAGCCCTTTATTCCACGTTTTCTGATTCCGGCAGTCTGGATCAGCAGTATGCTGAGAATTGCCAGTGTCGCTGTCACATTAAGATCCATAGTCGGGGGCTTTAATCCAATAATTCCAATCAAATCTGAAAAAGCAATATAAAGTCCGATCGAAATCAGATAAGGAATATACGCCTTTCCATGACCTCCCATAACATCATCAAAGAAATTGTAGATTCCGCCTACTGCCTTCTCCAGCAGTAGCTGTTTTTTGCCTGGATTCTCTATTTTGAGATCCCGTACTAAAATGGCGCTCGCGACCAAAATTCCTGCCATAATGATCCACGTCACAATGACTGACTCTTTTACGGGTATTCCTCCGAACATAGGAATTGTAAATACCGTTCGTACGCCCATGTCGCCAACAAGGCTTTCACCGAGGCCTCCCATTTCATCACATCCTTCCTGCGTTGTTCTGTGCTACGCAACTTCCACAATTCTAGGATTTTTACATTTTGTTGTCAAATTTTTATAAATATTTTATATGTTGCATGCTTTTAGTACATATAAAACAAATATTCGATTACGTATTCATCAATTTTATTCATTTTTATTCTTGTATTTTTTCACCGTCATGTTCTTTTAAATCCCGCATTAAAAAATAAGCAAATCTATCCAATTTATTTGTCAAAATTTCAACGTTATTTCATCTTTCCTGATCATTATGTACAAGAAATCATTCAAAATTATGGGTGAAATTAACGTTCTGAATATCAGCGTGCAATATTTTTCACAGATATATAACGTAATCGCCAATATAGGGTCTAATTCATACTAGCATGCAATGTATAAAACTTCAACCTGCATTTATCGCAATATCTGTGTGATCAACAAAAAAAGCCATAGAAACATTGAACCTGCAACGTTTCTATGGCTTTTCATTAGTGAGACATCGGGGATTCGAACCCCGGACAACTAGATTAAAAGTCAAGTGCTCTACCAACTGAGCTAATATCCCATATTCTATTTTATGAGTTAAAGAATGCCCAGTTCCGGAATCGAACCAGAGACACGAGGATTTTCAGTCCTCTGCTCTACCAACTGAGCTAACTGGGCAAAAATTGCGGGGACAGGATTTGAACCTATGACCTTCGGGTTATGAGCCCGACGAGCTTCCAGACTGCTCCACCCCGCGCTATTAAGTTTTAAATGGGCAGAGATGGATTCGAACCATCGAAGCATTTGCAGCAGATTTACAGTCTGTCCCCTTTGGCCACTCGGGAATCTGCCAATTTTAAACTATATGAAATTGTGAAGACGATGATCGGACTCTAACCGATAACCTGCTGATTACAAATCAGCTGCTCTGGCAATTGTGCCACATCTGCAATTCATTTTTAAAGTTTACAAAAATGGGACCTATAGGGCTCGAACCTATGACCCTCTGCTTGTAAGGCAGATGCTCTCCCAGCTGAGC
>JBKECO010000055.1:0-4382 GCA_047974745.1 Lachnospiraceae bacterium | reverse complement strand
CGTGTGAGAGAGCGCCCACTCTGTGGATAGCCCATTTATTTAGATAGTAAAGCCGTGCTTAAATGTGGACAATCATCAAAAACATATATAACGATTCGATTTAATTGTTGTTTGAAAATTTTGAATTCACTATTATCAAGAAGATATCGGAGTGATATAACGACAGCAAAAAGATCGCTGGTACCGCAGGTATAATGCTCATTTTTTATTGAAATATCCAATTTGCTGTGAAGTGGCATGTTGGGTATATTTTCTTTTACATGAAAGGAATACAGACACTCACCATGAGCACAGACATTTCTGCAACACGCTATAATTCGAATCAGCTGGTGAAGTTGCTTCTCTGATATATTGTCAAAATTAGAGCTGATTTTTGTTCGGATATCTGAGGATGAATATTGATACATTTTAGAGACTTGCCCAAAAGTAAGTGCATTCATGGCAACCCACAAAGGAACATTACTGTATGTATTGATGTGATGTTTGATATATGCATAATGCGTGGGAAGTGATATGGTATCCGTCAGAGTACGAACGAGACGATAAATATCATTTTTGTTTTTGTGCTTGAGGTTATAGTTGTTGATATCTAAATAAGCAGATTGATTTTCACCGTACTTTTCACAAAAATGATAGGAAAGCATGGATTTTATATGGCGTTCTACATGGAGGATATACTTTAAAAATAATGTTCGGAGTTCTTCATCGAACTTATAAAAAGCGACAAGTTCTTCAAAGGTTACACCTCGTATATATTTTTTTGATGCAGGGTGCTTAAATAAATCTTTATATCCACCAATCAGAGAATAATAGCTGAGTTGTTCTAATGTTTTTAAAGCATAGGATGGATCAGAAATGGTAAGTTCTTTTTCTGATTGTAATTTATATAACTGTTGATCATATGTAAAAAAAGCTTTTCCCATCGGATGTCTCCTTTGCATAGTGTGGTTATTGTGGTGCTTGGATAAACTTGAGAAACACGCTTTGCGAATTTCTCAAGTTATCGCAATACTCGTCGAATGAATGCATTCTGAATTCGCTCTCCTCGATATTCGCGTAAATAAAAAAGGATCCCACGCATGAGCACCTCCGGCCACGGGCATCTCAAGTTTCCGTAGCGCAACCACTAAATATAATATACCCAAGAACCAATGAAATGTCAATGGAAAGTATATTTTTGTAGTAGTAGTATTTTATGCAGTAAATCAAAATCTATGAATTTTCTATGCAATCTGCATATCAGCAGCTAGGAGATCAGGGACAGGAAGTAGAGAGATTTCGCCTGTGGTGGTAAATCTGGTGTTCAACTTTCGTTGCTGAGATTGGCAAGAAATCAGGTCGGGATTGTCCGCTTCAAGATATTGTCTCAGTATGCTCTCAGCTTGAGAATAATAGAGCATTGCCATTTTTTTATTACCAGCAGAAGCACAAATAGCGGCAAGATTCTGTGTAAGATATCCTTTGGTAATGCTAGTTTCTCCGTACACTTTGTTAACAAGACCGATACAGTTGGAATAAATCTGTATGGCATCATTTAACTTACCGCTTTCATATAAAAGCTTTGCGTAGGATGTCAGAGTAAAAATTCCAGCGGTTGAGTATTGCATTTGTGTATTCGATAGAACTCCAGCAGCCTTTTTTGTGTAGTCCAGAGCTTTTTCTTGCTTTCCAAGTAGAGCGAGATACCTTCCTGCATCCAGATACATACTGGAAAGATTCAGTATCTGCGAGGTTCCATATTTGGTAGCAAGAAAGATTGCCTTCTCTTCCAGTTCTAGAGCTTGGATAAAACTCTGATGAATTTTGGCTGCTTGCACTGCCTGAAAGTGAAGTAGCATAGCTGAGTTTTCAGTTGAAATATTAGGATAATGCTGGCAGATATCATTGCATTCAATTAAAAGTTTTTCAAAGGAGCGGAATCGCTGGTATTGACTGTTTCGTTCTAATGCAGCAAAGACGATACGCTTCCAAACATCTTCATTGTTTTTTTCTACAAAGCGTAGTGCGGTATCTACCATATCAAGTGCAAGATCATGATAGTTACTTACCTCATTCACACAAGTGGATCTTAGATGTTCGAATAATTGTGGACAGTCGTTTAAAACCAAGGATTTTCGTGCATTAATTATCTTTCGTATATAGGGATGTAGTTGAATCAGGTTATGTTCCAGCGTCAAAAATCCCAATTCCAACAATTCATTTACCTCATTTACACAAGTACCATACCACTGATACAGTAATTTGACAGGAATCCCTGCTTCAGGTGCTAGAGCAATAACAGCTAAAACTTTCTGCTGGTTGTGTTCTAGTTCCTGCATATCCAATAACTTTTCCATATGGTGCTGGTAACGATTCTTTTCGGTCTGACTATCTTTGGTTAGTGGAATTTTGATATCATCTGAAGGAAGCAGGATATTTTCTTTTAACTCTTCAAATAATTTGGCAGGTGTTATGGCGGTATACGAGAGTAATCTTGCAACCAGTTCTACCGCCATTGTGTGATAGTCTAAAAATTCTAAAATAAGTTCCAGTTCTTCCAGAGAATAATCAGTAGAAGTTCCTAAGTTGCTTTGTAATACCTGCTCTGCCTGCTTCTTGTCAGCAGTAATTGAAAATGACATATAAGATGAAAACAGGTTTCTTGTGGTAAAGATAACATTACATTTTAAATCACAAAATTGAGAAAGCAGACTTTCTGTGGAAGATGTAGTGTCAAAGTTGTCAATCACAAGCAGGCTGTCTTCTTTTAAGGATTTTAGAAAGCGAAAATGCTTACGGAATCGTTCTTTTTCTGCTAATCCATTGGTATCATCCACAAAATCCAAATCTGCTACCATTTCATAAAGACTTCCTGAATAATCAAGGAACAAGATATTGGTATACTCTTTTCGATGAACCTTAATATATTGCTTAATAAGTTCGCTTTTTCCAATGCCAGCAACTCCTTGAACAAACAGAGTTAGATTTTCTTCTAGTAATTCATGTAGTTCTTCCAATTCTTTTTTCATGCCTACAAAAGTTTTAATTGGTTGAGGCAGAAGTGTAGTCAGAATAATATCATCTAGTAGTGGGGAAGTACCACCAGAAGCTTTTGAATCAAATTTGACAAAAGTTCTGGACATGCCAAAAACAAGAGCTTCAGCAATGAAACTTGCATAAGCGTCATTTGATGATTCTGCATAAAATGAAAGCAAGCGTTCTTTTTCAAAATCTGATATGGAAGTGTCCGATAACAGAAGTGTTTTAATATCATTAGCCGCATTGGCATAATCACTCAGATAAGGAAAAAGTTCCTTTTCGATATCCTGATACATAGCTTCCTTGTGGGAATCATCCACATAATAATTAACGATTCTAGGGCTGACCTTTGCCTGCCCTTTGATCCATTTGCAAACTAGCCCGTTGTCATACATAAAATCTTCGGAAACATTGGAAAAGCTTGCAAAAATCATATACACATAATCTATTTGTGACGTATCTGCTTCTTTTAAATGTTGGAATAGAATTGCAGATATCGTATGAAAATCAACTCGGTTCAATCAATCATCTCCTCAAAATGTTTAAGTTCGTGTTCCATCAAATGCTAGTTGCAATGGAATATCTAAATTATAACACAGAATACATAAACGAACAAACGTTCTTTTGGAAAATGCTCAAATTTCAATCAGTTTTCTATCAATGTCTGGGCGTTCATTTCACGGTAGGATAGAAAGAAAAAGCTTTATGAAAGCGGGAAGGAGATGCCAATGAACAAAGAGTTTGAGCGATGTTGCAGGTTAATGGCTAAGTTGATGGAAAAGTATGGTTCTATGGTTTTGCGAGAGATTGTGTTGGAACTTCAATACAGACCAGAGCGATGGATAATGAACGTGGATGGAAAGAAATCAAGATTTGCTACCTATGTAAAACGATTTGCTGTTTATCAATTTAGAGCTGCATAGAAAGATTAGTGTTAAGATTGGGCTAATAAATTGGAGTAGGCAGGATTTCATGCCATGCTCCAATTTATGAAGTTTAGTTAAAAAATTCAGTTGAACATAGGTTGGAACAATGATAAAATAATGTTGGGACAATTGAAAATTGGTGAAAAGTGATAGAGATACATAATGTGGAGGAATGCAAATGGCAAAGAAATTGACAGAGAAGGATTTGATAAAAAAGCTTGATGGAATGAATCAGGAAGAATTGAAAAAGATTATTGTTGATCTTTATAAATACAATAAATCAGTGGAAGAAGGCATGAGTTTATTGCTTCTTGGAGAAGATTATGGCAGCATTTTATTAGAAAAATACAAGAAAAGAATGTATAAAATATTTAACCCGACGGATATTGTTCGAACAGGATTTTCCTTGGAAAGTGCACAGATGGTACTTTCGGATTT
>JBKECO010000008.1:0-10431 GCA_047974745.1 Lachnospiraceae bacterium | reverse complement strand
CCTATGGGCTTTTAAGGTCCAGACAATTCTTTCTGCTAAAAATCGGTGCCTATAATTTCAGAAAACTGCTAAGGCATAATCGGATAAGACAGGTGGAGTCTGCCTTAAATCTGAAAATAGCATAAAAATAAGGAATGGGATGACACTGTAATTACGTTATATAGCTTGAATATACTCAAAAATCAAAAAAATCTGGTGTTAATCTGATAGAACTACTTTCTATTTAGTGTTTTGACACCTAAACCATATTTGTATATGCATAACGAAACCTCACAGAAACAATTGCTGGTCTCCAAACAAAGCAATGCTAACTTCTGTGGGTTTCTTTTTTTAAAAAGTGGCAGAAGTGGATAAAAGATGTTATACTCTTTGCAATTATCAATGCATAGTACGGAGCGCTTAAAATGACAAAAAAAATTGTACAATCTTTAAAATGGAAATTAATTATGGTCATTATTTCGGTGCTGGTACCATTGAATATTTTCCTTATTCTGTTGGCACAGCATCTCTTTGATAAAGTGTCAAAGGATCTTATATCTTCATACAATGATGAACTGGCGATCTACATGACAAAAGTTGATGATAATCTTACCAATATTGACCTTGCATTAAAAGATTTAATGGCTGAAAATTGGAATGATCTAAATCCATCATCAGATAAATATGAATTGACGCGTTATAATCTTTGGAATGAATTGAAAAGTGTAAGAAGCAGTCAGGATATGCTGGATGCATGTTATGTTAAAACAAACTGGGACAACTGGACGGTACTGACATATGATACAGATCAAATTTCCTTTGCTGAATCAGAGACTATAAAACAATATTTTGAGGATAGGGATCTGAGGGTCTATCAGCCATACACATTTGAGATCATTGAAATTGATGGAGTCAGGTATGTCATTGACAACGTAAACTACTATGACTATTCTTTTGGAATGCTGACAAAGGTCGATACGCTTTTTGCTGGTCTTGCGGAAAACAGCAGTTTTCAGGGAGAACATATATTTATAACTGATGAAGACGGAAAGTGTTTATCAGAGGATCTGAATACACCAATTGACCTTAGTGCCCAGAGCATTTCTATTGATTTTGGGGATGGAAATCCGAAAGAATATCTGATCAATGCATACCCATTTGAAAATAGAGAATATATGCTAGTCCGATTACTTCCGCTAGAAGAAATTGGGTCATTGGTTCCGACTACCGAACGAAATATGAGAATTGTAGGGTTCTTAAGTCTCTTACTGATTCCAATCATGGTCTTTGCAATTAACAGACTTGTAATTCGGCCATTAAATACATTAGATAAGGGCATGAGAGAAATTGAAAATGAAAATATGGGATTTCGACTTGATGAAAAAGCCAATTCTTCAGAGTTCAAACACATGAATAGAGTATTTAACCACATGGTAGATCAAATTCAGACTCTTCGCATTGAGTCGTATGAAAAAGACATAGAACGACTCAAAGTGGAATCGGTGAACCTCAGACTACAGATCAACCCTCATTTGCTTTTAAATTCTCTTAATATGATCTATAGTCTGGCTCAGTCTAAAAACTACTCTTTAATAACAAAGTACTCTATGCTATTGGTAAAATATTTCAGATATTCTCTACGTGAAACAGGAGAACTTGTAACAATCCAGGCAGAAATGGAGTTTGTCAGAAATTATTTGGAAATCCAGAAGATACGATTTCCAAATTCTTTCACAAGTGTGTATGAAATTGATGAAAATTTGATGAGTATTAAAATTCCTCCACTCATCATTCAAAATTTTGTAGAAAATGCAATGAAATATGCCCTGAAACTGGGGGAGGAAATCGAAATCATTATTATTATAAAGTCAGATGGAGAATATCTTCATATTTCGATCATTGATACTGGGAACGGAATGCCATCAGATGTACTGAAAAAGGTTAAATTAGGCGAGGTGATCTCTAACCGCACTGGAGAACATATTGGTATATGGAATATCAGAAGAAGGCTTAATATGATATACGGAAATAAAGCAAAAACCACGATTAGTAGTAATGAAGGAACCGGAACGCAGGTGTGGATGCAGATCCCCGTTATCCTGAGAAAGGAGTGACTAAATGAATTTATTGATCGTTGATGATGAAGTCTATGCATTGCAGGGAATACTGGATGCCATCGACTGGAGAAAGCTTCCTTTTGAAAATGTATTGACAGCTAACAGTTTATCGCAGAGTGTTTCAATTTTTGAAAAACAAAAGATTGATGTATTAGTATGTGATATTGAAATGCCTTTTGGGAGTGGACTTGATCTTGTCGAATGGGTTAGAAAGAACAGCCCGGATACAGAATGCATATTTTTAACTTGTCATGATGAATTTGATTTTGCAAGACAGGCGATCCAACTTCAGTGTCGCGATTATCTGCTAAAACCCGTGGAACCGGATCGCTTTGTGGAAATTTTGAGCAATGTTGTTTCTTTGATACAAGAGAAAATAAAAATAACGCAGTTGGAAGAATACGGAAGAGTGTATATAAAAAATATTTCCGAGGTTGTAAGGCAAGAGAATGAGGAACAAATTGATCCGATTCAGGTAATTGAAGAATACATTCGGGAAAATCTTTCAGAGCAGCTAACAGTTGAAAGCCTTTCAAATTTAGTCTACTTTTCACCAGATTATCTAACGAGAATCTTTAAAAAGAAGCACAAAAAATCTGTATTGGATTATATTACAGAAAAAAGAATGCTTCTGGCAAAAGAGCTGATGAATGAAGGTACATTAACTGTAACAAAGATATCAGCAAAGGTCGGATATCCCAATTATTCTTATTTTACAAAAAGTTTTAAAAAATTTTTTGGAGAAACACCGCGAGAATATTTGGCAAGAAAATCGTAAGACAACGGAAATGAACATGTCAGAGGTCGGCTTTGTAAGATACAAAGCTGGCTTTTTTTATTATACTTAATCAGGAAGTTAGAAAATAGGAGGAGAAATAAATGAAAAGAAAGTTGCTATCATTACTTTTAGTAGCTACTATCGGCACTGGCATACTTGCTGGATGTGGAAGTAGTGCATCATCAGACACTGGTTCTGATTCAGGTACATCGACAGAGTCGACTGCAGGTGCCTCAGAAATAGTGAGCGGAGAAACTGACAAAATTATTATGACTTATCTGACACTTGGAACAACACCTGCTGATCTACAGATGGTACAGGATGCAGTAAACGAGATTTCAAAAGAAAAGATCAACGTTGAAGTAGAATTAAAGGCAGTACCAATTAGTGATACTTTTTCGGGAACATATTCCATGTGGATCGCATCTGGAGAGCAGGTTGACTTGATGAGTGTTGCATTTCAAGGATTAAGTTCCTATATTGACAGTGGGCAGTTGCTTGCATTAAATGAATATTTGGATGCTGATGGTAATTATATTCAAACATTGGCAGATGAATTTCCATTATTTGAAGGTTCGACCGTAGATGGATCAATTTATGGAGTGACACCAGTTCAGCCTGTTTATGGTAACAGAGGTGGACTCATTATGAGAAAGGATTATTTTGAAGAAACAGGTACAGAACTGAAGGATCAGTATACATGGACTGAGCTTTCCGATCTGCTCGCATCAGTCAAAGCCAATCATTCTGAAACATATCCTTATCTAATTCTTGGCAGCAGTATTTCTGCATCTTTATCATCATCTGGATATTTTATGCCTTATGATACACTTGGTGGGACTGTGCAGTCCGGTGTTCTGACAGATACTGACAGCACACAAATTGTTAATCTTTTTGAGACAGATGAATATTTGGATTTTTTAAAAATGATGAGAGACTGGAATGAAAAGGGATATATCATACCGGATGCAGCAACATCAGATTCACTGACTCAGGAAATTCTTGGTTCAGAAAAGAGTTCATCTTATGCAATGAACCTTCAACCAGTACAAACATCAGGCACAGTTGCATCATATGGATGGGAATCTGTTGCATTAAATACAACAGAAGGTTATATGTCATCTACAGCACCATCCTCAAATATATACTGGACCGTACCAGTGACCAGTGCGAACCCAGAGGCTGCTGTAAAGTTCTTAAATCTGATATATGAAGATCAGAATGTGGCAGATTTACTAAAATCTGGTATTGAGGGAACGCATTATGTTGTAGATGAAACGACTGGAGCAATATCGTTCCCAGAAGGTGTGACAATGGAAAATACGACATATTTCATGCCTCTTGGTCTATATGGGGATAGAAGATATGAACTGCAGACAGATGCCAGTGTGAATCAGGAAACGAATGATGCATGGACTGAGAGTAATAAAAAGAATACATATCAGTCAGTTGGCTACAGTTATAACAGCGCAAATATGAGTAATCAGCTGATTGCGATTGCTACAGTGCTGAATCAGTATCTGCCTTCTCTTGAAACAGGAAGTGTTGCTGACGTTGAGGGCACGTATGAGACTATGATCAGTGCGTTAAAAGCAGCAGGTATCGACGAAGTGATTGCTGACAATCAGGCACAATTTGATGCATGGCTGGCTGAACAGTAAACAAGCAAAGAAGGGGCTGCATCTGCAGTCCCATTCTTTTGTAAATGGTAGATATAGAAAGTGATGTGATGGTGAATAAAATGAATCAGAGTTTAAATAAAAAAAGCAGAATACGTTGGAAAAAAGTAGTGCCAATCTATCTAATGATGCTGCCAGCATTGTTGTATTTTTTGTTTAATAATTATCTGCCGATGATCGGAATCATAATGGCCTTTAAAAAGGTGAATTTTCAAACTGGAATCCTTGCGAGCGGATGGGCAGGTCTTGACAATTTTAAGTTCCTATTCAGTTCTGGTAACGCTTGGATCATAACCAGAAATACGATTTTATATAATGTTGCCTTTATTATACTTGGTACTGTAACAGGAATTGCAGTTGCAATACTATTAAATGAAATTCGTGGAAAAATGACATTGAAAGTATATCAGACATTGATTCTTCTTCCCTATTTGATGTCTTGGGTCGTAGTCAGTTATCTTGCATATGCTTTTCTAAGTGGAGAGACCGGATTTATCAATAATACAATATTACCATTTTTTGGAAGCGATAAAACGATTGCTTTTTATCAGGAGCAGAAGTATTGGCCATTTATTTTAGTATTCGTAAATCTATGGAAAAGTATGGGATTTAATATGATTATTTACTATTCTTGTATTATTGGAATCCCAGCAGACTATTATGAGGCAGCCAAAGTCGATGGGGCAGATAAAATACGTCAGATTAAAAATATAACGATACCAAGTCTCATGCCTACGATTATAACATTGTTCATTTTAAGTGTCGGTCGAATGTTCTATTCAGATTTTGGTCTTTTCTACCAGGTTCCGAAAAATTCTGGAATGTTATACAACGTGACACAAACAATTGATACATATGTGTATAATGCTCTGATGACGCAGAATAATATCGGTATGTCTGCGGCAACAGGTTTTTATCAGTCGATGGTAGGATTTATTCTTGTGATTTTAGCGAATCAGGTAATCAAAAAATTGAGCGCTGAAAATGCGATGTTTTAACGGGAGGAATATAAATTGGGTATACAATCAAAACAAGAAAAAAGGTTTCGTCTATTTGCGCATATCGTTATGATTCTTCTGTGTGTCTCAGCATTGATTCCCTTCTGGTTACTTATTTCATCATCATTTTCGCTGGAAAGCGATGTGACCAAATATGGTTATTCTTTTTGGCCAAAGACTTTTTCTCTGGAAGCTTACCAGTACATTTTTGCACAGTGGGTACAAATTGGAAGAGCCTACGGAATTACGATCATTGTTACAGTAATTGGAACCAGTTTAAGTATTTTACTGGTAGCAATGCTCTCATATGGGTTGATTCAAGATCATGTTCCAGGTTTAAAGATGATCTTTGTACTAATACTTTTAACCATGTTATTTAGTGGTGGTATTGTACCAACTTATTATGTGTATAGTAATTTTTTGCATGTTAAGGATACAATTTTCGGTCTGATTTTGCCAAACCTTCTGTTAAATGGATTTACAGTCGTTCTGGTAAAAAACTATTTTCAATTTAATATCCCAAAAGAATTATTGGAAGCGGCAGAAGTAGATGGTGCAAGTCATCCAAGAATATTATTTCAGTTTGTTATGCCATTAGCCATGCCGATTCTTGCAACGGTGGGACTTCTTTCCGGAGTTACTTACTGGAATGACTGGACAAATGGGCTTTATTACATTTCGGATGAAAAACTTTTCAGTATACAGCAGTTACTAAACAAGATGAATGAAAATATTGCCTTTTTAGCAAGTAATGCAGCTTCTGTTGGCAATGTATCAGTCGCAAATATGCCAAGTGCTACTATAAGAATGGCGATTGCTGTGATTGCAATTTTACCAATTTTAGTTATCTATCCCTTCTTTCAAAAATATTTTGCAAAGGGGATCACTATGGGCGCGGTAAAAGGATAAGGAGCCAAAATGCATGTATATGAGCTAAAGACAAAGCACTTGATCAGTCCAATTGGAATTGATGCAGTTGATTTAAGAATGGGATGGAAGATAAAAGGAATAGAGAAGAATATCGTGCAGAATGCGTATCAGATACAGGCATACAGCAATCAAAATGGACAAGATCTCATTTGGGATAGTAATAGAATCGAATCCAATCGTTCACAAAATGTGCTATGGGAGGGTGTGAGTCCGAAATCAAGGCAAAGAGTATTTTGGAAAGTCACGGTTTGGCTGTCATCTGATGCCTTTCTTGAAGAGAAGAGAATAGTTAGTGAATTGACTTTTTTTGAAACGGGTCTGAATGAGTGTGACTGGAAAGCAGAATGGGTGGTTCCTGAACGTGAGGTCGATGAAAATCTTTTTAAACCATCTCCATGTCTGAGAAAATCTTTTGCTGTAAAGAAAAACATAGTAAGGGCCAGAGCCTATTTTACTGCACATGGTGTATATCAATTTTTTCTAAATGGAAAAATTGGAACCGAGGACTTGTTTGCTCCTGGATATACATCTTACTATCACAGGCTTCAGTATCAAACCTACGATATAACCGACCTTTTAACGGAAGGCGAAAATGTTCTTGCGATTATGTTGGGAGATGGTTGGTGGAGAGGCGGAGTTGGAGCCTTTCACTTTAGAAATAACTTTGGGAACAGACTCGGTTTTTTAGGACAGATTGAACTTGAATATGAAGATGGTACAATCGAAATCATAATTACAGATGAAACCTTCCGAACGAAAGACGGACCCATTCGAATGTCTGATTTTAAAGCTGGAGAACTCTATGATGAAAGCTATGAGATGCCAGGATGGATGCAGGATGGATTTGATGATAGTGATTGGAAGAACGTGACAGCAGAAAAAGCTGACTATACAATTCTGAAAGCCAAATCCAGTGTTCCGATCAGGAAAAAGGAAGTGCTTTTTCCTGAATTATTACAGACTGCAAATGGTGAAATGGTACTTGATTTCAAACAGAATTTTTCAGGTCGGATCGCTATGGATATCGAGTTGAAAAAGGGACAGAAGTTAGAATTTTTCCATGGTGAAATATTGGATGCAGATGGAAACTTTACAATTGATAACCTTGTGCTTTCTCCTAAAGAAAAAGAAGAATTTCAACGCCTGACATTTATTGCTGGTTCTGATGGCAGAAAGACGTACGAACCATATTTTACGACGTTTGGATTTCGTTATGTTTTGGTGAAAGGCATAGAAATAGTGAATGCTTCTGATTTTTGTGCATATGCAATCTATTCAGATATGGATATAACAGGTGGATTCCATTGTTCAAATGAAAGAATAAATAAACTTGTTTCAAATACAATATGGAGCCAGAAAAGTAACTTTATGGATGTCCCAACAGACTGTCCTACCAGAGAGCGTGCCAGTTGGACCGGTGATGCACAGTTATACTGTTCTACGGCATCAAAATTTATGGATACATATAGTTTTTATGAAAAATGGCTTCGAGACCTAGACGTTGAACAGTATGAAAGTGGTGCAGTACCAATTACGGTGCCGGGTGTCGATCTTCATTCAACGGACGAGTATAATAGAAGAAATGAAGCAGGGGAAAAGATGATATTTCCTCTGGTCAAACCCGGGGAACCTGGATTTGCAGATGGATCTTCTGGATGGGGTGATGCTGCTGTTATAGTACCATGGAAAGTATATCTTGCGACAGGAGATACGACCATTTTAAGGAATCAGTATGACAGTGCAAAAGCCTGGGTGAACTATATCATAAAATCTGCAGGAGAGAGAAACACCCTGGGTGAGCATTACGAATATTATAAGAATGAGAAAGACTGGAAATATATATGGGATACAAAGTTCCATTTTGGAGAATGGCTTGAAGCTGATCAGGTCTTTGATCCACAAAATGAAGATCCTCAAGAGTCATATTTGGATCGAACGCTTGTTGCAACAGCATATTATGCTTATTCTGCCAGATTACTCTCAAAAATGGCTTTTGTTTTAAAAAAGGAGCAGGATCATAAGTATTATAAAGATATTGCAGAAAAAGTGTCAGAAAGTTACGGCAAATACTTTATTCAAACTGATGGGTCGATCAATAAAGACAGACAGGCTCCAAATGTAAGAACATTAGCTTTTGATCTATGTGACGAAAAAGATAGGGCAGCAGTTGCAAATAAATTAGCTGAACTCGTGATACAAAAAGGACTGCACCTGAATACAGGATTTTTATCAACCCCATATCTACTTCAGGCGCTTTCGCAAAATGGGTTTTGTGATATTGCTTATGCACTCCTTCAGCAGAGTTCATCGCCATCCTGGCTCTACGCAGTTGATAAGGGAGCCACTACGATCTGGGAAAACTGGAATGCAGTAGCAGAGAATGGCAAGATAGAAGGATCTTTAAATCACTATGCATATGGTGCGGTTTGTGATTTTCTTTTTGAAGAAACTGCAGGAATCAAAGTCCTCGAAAATGAGCCTGGGTATAAGTATTTTACTATTCAACCAGTATTAGGAGTAGGGATTTCAGAGGCGTCAGCATTTATTGAAACAACATACGGAAGAATAAGATCAGAATGGAAGATGGATGAAGATTTTGTGACATATGAGTTTGAGATCCCTGCGAATACAAAAGCAGAGATTCTATTTGAAGGAACTCTGCTAAAAACGCAGGAGTTATTTGACGCAAGTATATCGCAGACGACAAATGGAATGATTACTGGGAACTTTGGAAGTGGCTGCTACACAATCACAGCAAAAAGAAGTAAGAAAGAGAGGCAATAAAAATGAATATTCAAACAACTCCATTGTGGCGAGATCGAGAAGATGTGACCCTGACTACATTCTTACATATGAGAGATCAGTTCATACCAGATCCCAAGAAAAAACCAGCCGTAATTGTATGCCCGGGAGGTGCATACGCTGAGTGTCCAAGACATGGTAATGAAGGAGATCCGGTTGCAATGTCCTTTGCTGCAGATGGTTATCAGGCATTTGTACTTGAATATAGTGTTTCTAGTAAAGCACCAATAGAGAGGACTCTTTTTCCAGCACAGATTCTTGATCTGGCGAAGGCAGTACTGGTAATTCATGAACATGCCGAAGAATGGCTTGTGGATGTAAATAAAATTTCAATTGCGGGTTTTTCAGCAGGTGCTCATTTATGTGGTATGTATGCAACCTCCTGGCATACATCTTTACTGTCAGATTATTTCAATTTGGATTCTGAGATATTTCGTCCATTATGTGCGATACTGATATATGGTCTATTTGACTACGAATACCAGAACCAGTATACAAAAGATCATCCAAATCCCATTCTTCCACTTGATATCAATGTACCTGTATTTGGTGAACAGGATCCATCTTCTGAAAAATTGAGAAGATATAGTCCTTTATATCTCCTGTCTGAAAAGACTCCGCCTATTTTTATGGCTGCAGCAACGGATGATGGAATGGTTCCGGCGATGCATTCTATTCGAATGGCTGAAAAAATGCAAGAAATGAACCTGCCATATGAGCTGCATATGTTCCGTTATGGAGATCATGGATTTTCTTTGGGAAGAAACCTGTTCACTCCGTACCGTCAGGATTTGGTTCATGCATGTGCGAACTGGGTTCCATTGGCGAAAACGTTTCTCTTGCATATGGCAGCACCTGAAACAACAGAATGTGAAAAAAATCCCTTTTCTTTTATGTAATATTGGTTAAGGTGTCAAAAGTAGACACCAAGTCATCAAAATCCTCACCAAATATAGTATAATAAAGGCATATGAAAAGGTGAGGTACAGGACATGTCTTTTAAAACAAATCAAACACAACAGATTACTCTGAATGACAGTTTTCTCAATCAAACACCAAGAACACAAAAAATGATTATGAATTCCTGGTGCAAAGATTTTGCAGATATTGTTTTTCCTGCGATTAAGGAGGAGCGGTTTTCTGTCCTT
>JBKECO010000018.1:0-140732 GCA_047974745.1 Lachnospiraceae bacterium | reverse complement strand
TTATATTTATGTAGCTATTTATGGCTATGTGTGATATAATAAGGGTGATGGAGGTGTACATATGAAATTAACTGTAAGTAAATCAAAAAATTCTGCATCCTTTTATGTTCAGAAAACGATTCGCAAACCTAATGGCAGCGTTACCACCGTAACCATTGAGAAACTTGGTAATCTCACAGAGGTTACAACAAAAGCCGGTGGGAAAGATCCTTATGTCTGGGCTCAAGAATACGTAAACGAGCTTAATCGAAAAGAATATGATGAGAATAAAGAAATCCTTGTTCGTTTTTCTCCATCCAAGCTGCTAAAAAAAGGAGAACAGAACTCATTTAATTGTGGATACCTCTTCTTACAGAAAGTTTATTACTCTCTTGGACTTGATAAGATTTGTAAAGACATTTCCTCTCGTCATTCTTTTTCTTATGACTTGAATGACATTCTTTCCAAGCTTATTTTTACACGTATACTATACCCATCTTCAAAACTCTCATCCTATACGCTGTCCTCTAAATTTGTGGAGCAGCCAACGTTTGAACTTCATGATATTTACAGATCTCTTTCTGTTCTTGCGCAGGAGAATGATTTCATCCAATCCGAATTGTATAAAAACAGTCAGAAGATTTTAGAACGCCGCAAGGACATCCTCTACTACGACTGTACAAACTATTTCTTTGAAATTGAAGAAGCGGACGATTTACGTCGTTATGGCAAATGTAAACAGCATCAGCCACTTCCTATTGTTGGAATGGGATTGTTTATGGATTATGATGGCATTCCTCTAGCATTTGATATTTATCCAGGAAATAAGAATGAGCAGCCAACTTTAAAGCCTTTAGAGCAAAAGGTTATTTCAGACTTTGGCCTTGACCAGGTAGTTGTATGCACTGATGCCGGACTTTCTTCAAAAACAAATCGTAAGTTTAATGCAAAAACCATCGATGGAGTTCAGCTCCGTAGTTTCATTACAACACAATCCATCAAGCAGCTTCCCGACTATCTAAAAGAGTTTGCACTTGATCCAACCGGTTGGCATCTTAGTGCTTCCAATCTCGAATATAATCTCAATGAGATTGATGAAGATGAAGATTTCAATAAGATTTTCTATAAAGATCGTTGGATTAAAGAAGATCTTTCACAAAGAAAAATAAAAGGGGGAGCAACACCATTAGAACAGCATTTGATTGTTTCTTATTCTCCAAAGTATAAGAATTATCAGCAAAAAATCAGAAATGGACAGATTGAACGTGCCCAGCAGCTCATAGATAGCGGTAAATACAAACAACGTCCCAAAAATCAGAATGATCCTCACCGCTTTATTTCAAAAAATAGTGCAACTGAAAATGGAGAAGTATGTTCCAAGGAAGTAGCTTATCTCAATACGGATGCAATTCAGGAGGAAGAACTGTATGATGGTTTTTATGCTGTGTGCACAAACCTCGATCATGTAAGTGTAGATGAGGTTATTCGCATTAATAAAAAACGTTGGGAAATCGAAGAATGTTTTAGAATTATGAAAACAGATTTCAAAGCAAGACCTGTATATCTTCAATCAGAAGAACATATAAAAGCACATTTCATTACCTGCTTTATTGCACTTGTCATCTATCGAATTTTAGAAAAAGAACTGGGTGAAAAATACACTTGTGAAGAGATTATTGCCACGTTAAAAGATATGTTAGTATCACGTCCGGGCGAAAAGATGGGGTATACTCCCGTCTATACCAGAACAGATCTGACGGATTCATTACATGAAACAGCAGGATTCAGAACGGATTATCAGATTTTATCTGATGTAAATATGCGAAAAGTAATACGTAAATCAAAGAATAAAAAGTAATAATATATAGCTACATTTTAGATACTTAAAAAACCGTAGAAAGCCTTATGATTAAAGCATTCTACGGTTTTTAACTGTCAAAGACAGGAATATATCCTTTTTAAGGACAGATGTCAACGTTTCAATTATTTTGATTTTTTGAAAAAGTACGATAACTGAAGCATTCTCTTGAGGATTTGTATTGCCAGAATAAGTCTTTGTATTGCCATCTGAAAGATATTCCCATGGGAAAAATCAGAAACATTTTGTCCATGTCTTCGATATAACAGTAATTGATCCGGAACAAGGTATGTTCCCCTTCCATACATTTCATTCATCAGACCGATCCACTGGTCATGCATCTGAATACAGTCCGGTATTGGCAGAATGACAGGCTTTAATCCTGCATCAAAAGCCATACAGCAGCCCATAAATCGATTTTTGATAAAGTTTGCCGCAAATCCCGGTACTGATCTGCGATATGCAAAAAAGGATGGCATGATCGTCTGTTTCAGATCTTCACCTGTCACAATAGCATCGTGCATGACAAGACTGCAGTTTTGCTGATCAAAGGCCTTAATAACCACTGCTGTCTTTTCCTCGGACCAGACATCGTCCTGATCAGAGAGGAAGATGATATCGCCGCTGCAATGTGATATTGCCTCTGCTATATTTTGCTTAATTCCTTTGCCCGGTCCATTTATAAGCGAAATCCTGCTGTCTGCACTCTTTAGTTCTTCCACCACCGATCGTGTGCGATCAGTTGATCCATCATCTGAGACGATCACCTCATCCTCTGGACCTAGGTTCTGTAAAATAGATTCCAGCTGCTGCTTAATAAAAGGTTCTCCATTATAGGCAGCTACTGCAACAGAAAGTTTTCTTTTCTTCATGATAAAAAGATATCCTCATATGCCTTTGTGATGCGTTCCTGGGAATAGTGCTCTCTGATTCTTGCCTTTGCTTTTTCTCCCAGGACTTCTCTTTGTTCTGCAGATAGTTGTTCTGCCTGTGTCATCAGCCGCTTCAGATCTCCAGCTTCCTTTGTCCAGTAGAGGGCTCCGTCTTCGCCCACTTCCCGGTTAAAGCCTACATCCAGTAAAAGATTTAATTCTGAGCAAGAAAGTGCCTCCAGCAGGGATGGATTTGTCCCTCCCACTTCATGTCCATGCAGGTAGGCGAAGGCATCTTCCCTTATTTTTTTCAATAATTCTTCATCATAGACCGTACCAGCAAAGCAAATTCTATCATCTGCGTCAAATCCGGTCCTTTTTTGCAATGCATAGTAAAATTTATTTGAGTCAACATTTGAGATCAGAACCAACTTCTTCGTTGAATCCGAGGACATGAACTCCCGAATCATGGTCTCGTAATTATTTTCTGGCACGAATCGTCCGACAACAAGATAAAATTCTCCGGGAAGGATTCCAAATTTCTGATACCAGTTCTTTTGAGCGCCTTCATCCGACAGCTTACTTTTAGATATTTTTGCCCCATATGCAATAAAATGCGTAGAAGGTGAATCGCCTCTGTATTCGTCCTTGATATAGGTCTGCATATTTTTTGAATCGCATATGACCTCATCCGCATTTTTCACCATGAGGCGTTCCGAGAACTTCCAGTATCGTCTGATGGCCGCATTCCACTTTGCCCGCATCCATTCATGACCATCCGGATTGATAAAGATCTTTCCGCTGCTTTTCTTTAATCGTCTGTTCAATGCATGTATAAATGGGCCAATCCTGCAAGCCAGAATATAGATGATCGGGCTCTGAATCTGATTTGCCTTAATATAGTTCAGACAGTATCGAAATGCCATAATATCATAATAGACCGCTTTTGCAGGCCCAATTTTTGGTACCTTCAACTGAAAACAGTGCGCATTCTGATATTGATATTCCTTTGTTTCCGCTCCCTGACAGGCAACATGATATTTGATTTCTTCCGATACCCGGCTGCGGGTCAACTGCTCTACAAAGGATTCAAATCCCCCATAAGCAGCAGGAATCCCCTTGCTTCCGATAATAAATATGTGTTTCATGGAATACTCCTGCTATTTCATTTCATAGGTATGATAAGGCCGCAGTGACAAATTCTTATTGTAACACGGATCGGACTCACTGAATACCTCTTTCCATGCTTCATAAAAACGAAGCGTTTCCGGATCTTCACCTCGAAGTCCCTCCGCAAGCTTTCGTAGGGTTTCATGCTCCGTTAATTCGGGCGAATCCGATCTTACACTGAGCTCTGGTGTTACCACAACTTTGTATCCGAGGCTCTGTGCATAAAAACAAAGTGCGGCACTTTTATAAAAAGGTATTCTGTATTCCTTCCCGTCACCATAACATTCTTTTCTGACCAGGGCACAGTCAAGGACCGCCGCACTGATCTCCTTGGGAATAACATTATGCAGAAAATAGCCCTTATATCCCAATGGTAACCCTGCAAGAGAATGCGTCAGACCAGCATGCCTCGAATAAAGCATCCCACAGGATGCTGTCCTTTTTGCTTTCGTATGCAGTCTTGGCACTACAATGCCTACTTTGTCTTGTTCCATAATTCGCAGCAGTACTTCTACTCGAAAAGAGGAATCTACTCGAATACCTTTTTCCAGAAACAGAAAGTAATCTGCAGAAACATCCTCTGCCCTTGGCGAATGCTCCAGATAATAGTAAAAAAAGAGCGTTGCTTCCCTTCCATCCTCTGTGATCTTAAAACTATCACGATAGTTCTGTTTCAACGCGTCAATCTGCTTTTGTTCTTTGGCAAGAACAGCGATGTGATACTCCTTTTTACGCAGAAAATATCTCACCTGGTATACGCCTAGATTTGTTGTGACTTTGGCCTCTCCCGGCGTCTGGCAGCGCAGCAGATGCTCTTCGATCGCCCGGCAGCCATTGTCAAAGGCATACGCCTTATCTGCACTGTTTCCAGCTGTCGAACCCTCATGTATCCTCCAGTGATACAAGATCTTTGGAATATGTCTGATGATGGCACCGGCTTCCACACAGCGAAGTACAAAGTCATAGTCTTGTGCTCCATCAAATTCCTTCCGCAGACCTTTGACTTCTTGCAGTAGTTCCTTTGAATACATCAGAAAATGACATATATAGTTATTTCGCCGCAGAAACTCAAGATTAAAATCGGGTTTAAAATGGGGACGGCTGTGCACCTTGGAATCCTGTGAAATCTTATCCTCATCGGAGTAGATCATTGCACAGCTGCGTTCATCCGGCCAGTATTTTTCATTCAGACAGCGTACCATTTCAAACAGGGCATTCGGTGACAATACGTCATCATGGTCTGTCATTGCGATATATTCACCGCTGCACATAGCCAATCCTGCATTTGTATTTCCGGATATGCCTTCATTAGAGGAAAGCTTCTGATAGTGTATTCTGGAATCTGTCTGCATTTCTTCTTTAAAAAAGGACTCGACTTGATTCGAGCTGCTCCCATCAGCAATACAAAGCTCCCACTTTGTATAGGTCTGTGCCTTTATACTCTGCCAAAGCTCTGCCAGAAATACCTTCGGTGTTTCGTATGTCGGCATAACGATACTGATCTGTGGCTGGAATTTGAACTCATGCTGCCTTTGTCTGTCAAGCTCAGATTCCTCTGGCAGGAATTCCTGAAACCGTTGGGTATAGGAAAGCATGGGTGAGGATGCCCGCTCAGCAGTCTTCATGATCAGACCGCCAAGCCCATATCGTCTCAAAAGTTCTTTCACATAGTTATATTTATAGTTCAGATTCATCCAAGCTACCTTTATTTTGATCCCTTCCCGGTAAAAACTACCTGTATCGTTTTGAACAAAATTTTGATATCAAGACCGATCGTCCACTGGGATATGTAGTGTCTGTCTAGCGATACGACTTCTTCAAAATCTGTAATGTCATTTCTTCCGCTCACCTGCCACATACCTGTGATGCCTGGTTTGATTCCCAGACGTGATTTATGTCTGTACTGATAGGCTTCAAATTCCTCAACAGTTGGCGGCCGTGTTCCCACCAGGCTCATATCTCCCTTTAACACATTAAAGAACTGGGGAAGTTCATCGATGGAATACTTACGCATGAATCTGCCAATAGGGATGACTCTTGGATCATCCTCCATTTTGAACATAGGTCCCTCCACTTCATTTTGATCCATCAGATCGGCTTTTTGCATATCTGCATCCACAACCATGGAACGGAACTTGAACAAGTTAAATTTTCTTCCGTTCTTTCCAACTCGTTCCTGTACAAAAAAGATCGGTCCCCGGGACTGTTTTTTGATAATCGGGGCAAAAATGACAAATGCAATCCCGCAAAAAAATAAGCCAATCACGCTTCCAAAGATATCCATCAGCCTTTTGGCGGCAAGCTGTCTCAGTGAAGTGATCTTCATGCTCGAGGAAAGAACCATGAAATTTCCATATTTTTCCACTACCTTATTGGGAGCAAGATCATTTAAATGTACCAGATTGAAATGTACGGTAACTCCCATTTCCAGAAGCTCATTGGCAAGTGCCTGGCTGCTGTCAATGGAATTCCCGGAGATGAACACCTCATCCACTACATTTTTTCTCATAAATTCGAAGCAGTCATCTGCTCCGGCTACTACTGGCACCCCATGGATCGTGGCTCCTCTTAGATCCTGATCCACAATGATCACACCGGTCACTCGAAAGTCCCTATAAGGAAGATTTTCAAATTCCACCAGTGCATTTTTGGCAAATTTCCTTGTTGTCACAAGGATCATAACGGACAGTCTTTTGGAAGTCTTCATCCGGTAACGGAGGAAATGTTTCAGCAAAAGTCTGCCAATAAAGGTCGCTCCCATTGATAAGAGCCAGTATGTGAAAATAATTTTACGGGAATAGATCTCTGTCTGTTTGGTTGCAACGAGATAGATCAAAATACCGGCAAAAAGCTCTGTGCAGTACAAGGTACATGCTCGAAGCTCATGAAAGTTGCCTCGTCGCAGAATTCCATTATATGGCTCAAAAAAGAAGATCGCACAAACATCGATCAGGATCACTACGACTGCCAGTTTCTGGTAGGGGTCGTAAATATAAGGCATGTCCACGCCAAGCCTTATCAGATAGGATATGAAAAATGCGAGCTGAATACAGACCATATCTACAACGATAAAATCTATGTGCTTCAGCCAGCCTCTAGCCCCTCTTTTATACATAGCTATCCACCACTCCTGTCAAAATTTGTTCCTTACTTTTTGATCGTTCCTTGCTTCTTTATTGTTCCATAGGTTTCGATCACTCATCCTTTATCGATGAGATCCTTGCTTCTCAATCAGTTCATCTTTGCGAATCCGGTTCGTGTGGAGTATCATCTCAAAGTCCTGTCTGCTTTTTTGCCCCATTGTCTTTAGGATAAGACCGGAGAAAAAGGACTGTATTGCTGCCAGCATCACAAAACCACACACGATCAGGGTCGGATAATGGGGAACGAGACCCGTTCTGTGAAAAATAATGAAGACCGGTATTACAAAGGCAATGGCTAGTGCCGCCAATACAAAGGAAAGCAGCCCAAAAAAGCTCATTGGCTTATAGGTCTGATAAAGTCTTGCAATCGTAAGGAGCACTCGAAAGCCATCACGATACGTGTTTAGCTTGGATACACTTCCCTCCGGTCTGTCTCTGTATTCAATCACAACATTCTCCACCTGCATATTTTTATCTGCAGCGTGAATGCTCATCTCCGTCTCTATTTCAAATCCTTTGGAAAGAACCGGAAAAGATTTTACGAAGGAATAGCTGAAGGCACGAAGTCCTGTCATCATATCTTTAATGTCGGTATCGAACAATAAATTGATACTTTTTCTGACCAGGGAATTTCCAAAATTATGAAATGCTCTCTTATTCTCTGTGAAATACGTAGAGGAGAGTCTGTCTCCAACCACCATATCGGCATTCTTTTTTAATACATAGTCGATCATCTCAGGAACTGCCTCTGCCGGATAGGTGTCGTCTCCATCTGTCATAATATAGCACTCAGCATCTACATCACGGAACATGCGCCGGATGACATTTCCTTTGCCCTGCTTATACTCATAGCGCACGATCGCCCCCGCATTTCGTGCAAGCTCATCCGTTCCATCTGAGGAATTATTATCATATACATAGATCACTGCCTCCGGCAGAACCCGTCTGAAATCCTCCACGACTTTCTGAATCGTTTTACTCTCATTGTAACAAGGTATCAAAACTGCAATCTTATCCATTGTTAGTTCCCTTCCATTTTTTCATCATGCGGTATATTAAGTAAATTTCTATCAGTATTTGAAATATAAGTGTAATGACAAGACTAATCACCACACCATCCATTGAAAACTGCCTGACAAAAAAGACAGATGCTGCAAATGACACGACTGCCCCTCCGACTCCGACAAACAGCTGCCCTCGTATTTCCCGAAACAGTGTACAGATCGGAAAGAGACAGGCATTGACGCTGATTAGCAGCGTAGCAATAATGACTGGTACGAATAAATAGGTGAATGGTACCAGTTCCTCTCCAAAAATCAAAACAAGGAACCAGTCTCCCAGAAGAGCCGATGCCAGAATCGCCAGAAAAGAAAGACCCCCGAGAACGATCGCTACTTTTTTGAGAATCGCCACAAATCCCGCCCTGTCATTTGCCGCATATCGGGTCGCTAACGGTGTGATCAGAGGAATAAATATAGTAGCAGCACCTACCTGCAGGATCATGGCTGGTGTTGAAACCGATGCAAAATAGCCCATGATCTCACTGCCATAGAACTGGTCCAGGTAATACCTCGGCAACGAGATGGAAAGATTGTTCGTTACTGCTACGACAACCAGAGGCAAAAGAGAGATCATCAGCCGCCTCACAGATGATAGCGTAAATCTCTCATTTTTATCCATAAATCCCTTTGCGATCTGAAAATCATAAAAAACAGCAACCAGAAAAGTGGTCACCATCATACCTGTAATGGCATAGATCAGATTTCCTGTTGCATAAATAAATCCACAAAAGGAGGCGAGCATGAGTATCCCGCGAATCAGAAAAGAATAACAGACGTAATCCATTCTCTCCTTTTTCTGGTCGATTCCATGAAATACATCAATGACTGCTTCTCCGCATTTGAACACCATATAGATAAGAATGACTTTCCACTGGTACGAATTATAATTGTTGAACAAAAGTGCAGCCCCACAGGTAAGGACCGCAATCACAACTGCAATAAGCCTGGAGGATATATATGTCTTGTCCGAGTATTCCCCAGTTACATCAGAAACCTGGTACTGCCTGGTATTATAAAGTGCAAAGATACTGAGTGCTGCTGTAAATGTCATAGCTGTGGCATAGACGCCTGCATTATACATTCCGGACATCCGAACGATCAGAACAGTGGTCAGCCATTGACAGCCATAATAAAATATTGTGCCGAAACTGTTATAGAATATATTTGCAATTGTTGATTTTTCTCTTCCCATATTCCGTTTTCCTAATTTTTTTTGAGTATAACATACTGCCTGTCAGATGTCCATTGAGTAGTCTGCCCGATGCAGTGTCAGGTTCGGATTATAGTAGGGATCTCCGGCTTTTAGCTCTGCTTCCCATTTGCTCTGCAGCCTGTCTATTTCCTTCTGGAAACGGGCTTGTTTTTCTGCAGTATCCTCATAGCCTCTGGATTTGGACTCATAGTGATATAGTTTTGCATAGGGATTAAAGATGATTTCATAGCCTGCTTTTCGAATTTTATAGCAAAAATCTACATCATTTAAGGCTACGACAAATTCTTCTCCCATGCCCTTCACTTCATCAAATACGCTGCGCCGCACCATCAGGCAGGCTCCGGTCGCACCACTCATCTCCCGCTCACAAAGAGAATAAGGATAGAGTGTCTCATCTTTGTCTCTCAGGCTCCATAGTGCATGGGCTGCAAATCCACCCATACCAAGAATAATGCCGCCATGCTGGATCGTATCGTCTTCATAGTAGAGCATGGCGCCGCTTCCACCTGAATCCGGAAGAAGTGCAGCTGAAACGAGCTCCTCTAATGCTGCATCATTGATGATTTCTGTATCGTTATTCAGGAATAAAAGCAGTTCACCTTTTGCAAAGGTCACTGCAAAATTATTGATCGCAGAGTAGTTGAATTCCCCCTTCCATGTCACTACCTGGATGCGTTCATCCTGCTTCATAAGATCCTCGTAGACCAGGAACGTCTCCTTTTCTTCACTATTATTTTCAGCGATGATAACTTCAAAATTCTGGTAGCTGTTATTCACCTTCAGTGAATTCAGGCACAAAAGCAGATCCTGTGTATGATCCTTATTGGGAATGATGATACTGACCAGAGGATCCTTCTCCCGATGATAAACCAGATGGCAGAACCCATCTACATCCAAGGAGCGAACCGTTGCATCGAGCGAATGATGGATAACATACTGCTCTAAGACCCTCTTTACCGTCTTTCCCTGGGGTCGTATGAACAGATTCAGCTGGTCTCTTGTCACACGATTCGAGAACAATACACTAGGAATCCGAATCGTCTTCTGTGAAAGTTCAAATGCCTCTAATGCGACTGCATACCATCCATTTTCAGTGATGCTGATATCCTGTGCATAAGTGAGGTCAGCCATTTTACAGATCAGGTCTTTGGAAACGGCATAGCAGGCTCCCAAATAAGGAAAATTTAAAAGCAGCTGTCTGCTTTTTCCCGGCTTAAAATAAGGACGGGCTCTTTTTGATCCATCTGTGTTGTCTTCATCAAAATAGATCAGATCCGCTGACTTCTCAGCGATACAGCTTGCTGTCTTATATAAAAGCTCTGGCCGCAGCATCAGATCTTTCCCCAGAAAAAGCACATAGTCGCCGGAAGCGAGCTGTGCCAGATCCTTTAATGTTGTTTTAGGACTACAATAAACGGCATGGAAATTTGGATAGGTCTGATTCTTTAATGCAGTTTCCGAGGAAGGATCCTCTATGATAACCGTAAAAACTGTCAACAGACTTTTATCTGCTTTTTGTCTGTTTTGCTCCTGTTTGTCAGAATCCACTCTTTTGCACCAATTCATGTAGGCTGGTTCATCTCGAAGAGGCACTCCGAACTTCTTTAGAGCTTTGCGAATCGTATACACGAGACCGAATTCTCTGAGGTAATGGATCGCCTTTTGAAACTTATTCATCTGTTCCAGTTCAAAATCACTTTTCATACTTCCTCCAGCTTTCTCTGCCAGAATGTTACAAGGGACAGATTTTTATTATAATAAGGATCTCCGTTTTCAATCCTTTCCTTATATTTGCAAAAAAGCTTTTTGCGATCTGACAAACTTAACAGCTCCTGCCATTTGGATGTCTGTACCATACAAAGTGCATAGGGATTTAGTACAACATGATATTGGCCTTCTGACTGCATGGCAAGGCAGTAGTCGATACATCCACCGCAAATGGACTCAAATTCCGTATACTGACCTTCACCGCAATACGCCTTTAACTGTTGTGTCTTTAGCATGATCGCACCGCCTGAAACCGCAGATACATTATGGGCATAATAATTACGTCCCATATAACCAGGGGCATCAAAGCGCTCTCCGGCATTGACTTCAAGTGCAATTTGAGCCTCACTGGTGCCGATCACAAGATCGGAACTGATGATGTGATGATTTTCATTCAGAATCTGCATACCTGTCACACAAACATCGGATCTCTGGGTATACATAAGAAGCTCCTCCATCCACTGTGGAGTAATGATCTCGATTCCTGCCTGCAGCATGACGATATACTCTCCCGAGAGCTCCCTGACCGCTTCCATGTATTCTTCGTTGCTTCTGCTGATATAAAGCTCAAAGTTACGGTAGGTCGACATCTTCTGGATAGAAGCAGCGGTCAATGAAAGCTCCTGCTCTGATCCCTTCGTTGCTGACAAGATGATCGATATCATCGGATTTTCATGTTCATAGGCCGTCCGATAATGTGTCTTGCAGATCTGAGTACTATATACAGTCCCTGGATATCCCCGTCTGCTTTCTGCATCACGCACCGCCCTCCGGCCAGCATCGATCGCATATGCTTTCGTCCCAATGTTCTTGGAGGTAGAATTATCATGGCTTCTCCAAAAATACAAGAGCTTTGGAATGTGGGCCACTACTTTGGATGCATCTGTGAGACGAAGAATCAGATCGTGATCCTGGCTCCCATCGTACTCCGGCAAAAACATCCCGACCTCGTCGATCAGCGTTTTTCGAAAAGTACTTAAATGGCAGATATAGTTGACACCTCGAAGATTGTCCACAGAATAATCTGGCTTAAAATGATACGTCAGGATATTGTCCAGCTGATCTCCATCAAAAGTAGCTTCATCTGTATAGATAAAATCTGCATTTTTCTCCCCAATCACTTTGGCCACCTCAAACAGCGCTGAAGGATGCAGAAGATCATCATGATCAAAAAGAGAAAGATATTCACCCTTTGCGATCCGCATACAGGCATTCGTGTTTTCAGCGATTCCCAGATTTTGTTCCAGCTTTTGGTAGATGATCCTGCTGTCTTTACTTGCATACTCCTGTACGATTGAAGCAACATGTGCATGCTCCTTGCCGGATGCATCCGCAAGTACCAGCTCCCAGTGCGGATAGGTCTGTACCATAACAGATTGAATCATCTCTCGAAGATAATGCACAGGTGTATTATAGAGTGGAACCAGCACACTGATTATCCCATGAAAAAGAGTGTCCTCCTGTCTCTGCTGGCACTGCTTTTCACCTGGCAAGATAGATGCCAGATAAGCCTGATCCATTCTTTTTTTTGCATATTTATTATGAATGATTGCGTTCTTGATCTTCTTTGCAAGCTCGCCGGGACCTACTTCCTTTAGATATCGCAGTGCCCGATAGCACATTCTGACCGGCCAAAGCAGGGTCCAGACCGGGGTTCCTTTTAGTTTTCTGATCCCTGTCCGCTCTGCCTCAGGCTCCACATCATCGGGACCCTCATTATGTGTATATGCTAAAAACCTGGCATAGGTTCCCATGTCGACTGTAAGGAGCCTCTTGCTCTCTTCTATCTGATTATTAAACTCTTGATCATCCTGTACTCGCATTTGGTTCCTCAATTCTATCTAAACTTGGGCGGCAGAACAAGTCGGTCCTTTTCTGCGCTTTTTCTATTTCAATGTAGCAGTTCCCCATTCCTTTGGATCGTCCATATATAACAGATAACCTGCATCGGTCTCATATTCGATCTGTATATCAGGAAGATCCAAGACCTCATCTCCATGCTGAATATCAAAATCCGATCCTTTCAGCAGAACCGTATAGTGTACTTCCCAATCAATATACGCCTGATCCAATTCTTCTTCGGTGTGCCTCCACTCATAAAAATCCGGGAAGTCATAGCCTACGACACCTTCATAGAAATAGGTCTCCCCGTAGTCGAGGTCCTCTGTCATGAGTGGTATCATCACCTGATCTGAATGATTCTCAAGGATATATTCGTACAGATCGAGTTTTGCGGGATCCTGATCTCCATGATCTCTGCTGATAAATGACCAGTTGTTCTGAAACAAGGTAAAAAATGCAGGAGAATGCAGGGCGCCTGTAATATTCTCACTCGAGGTAACGACTCTGTATTCGAATGTGGAAAAATTAAGGAATACAAACATTGCCACCAGCATAAGATATGCAATCAGTGCTTCCTTCGCCTGCTTTATCATCACAGATATTGCGTAGAAGGATAAAAGCCAGCAAAGCATCCAGAGCGGGTAATAGCTTTTATAATAATAGTAGGTGGATACATAATGGGTCAGAGTAAGCAGCAGCATTCCACCCGTAAATGCAAAAAATGCCAGGAAAAAGGTCACATCAGGAGTCAGCCTTTTTCTCGTTCTAAGGAGATGTACCAGAGCAAAGAACACCAGAAAAAAGGTCCAGAAGAAATCCATATATAGCTCTGTGTATATTCCTCCCTGATTATTCAAAGCATCCGATACGCTTGTACCAGAGCTGAAAAAGAAGCCATACAGGCAAAAATATCCTCCTAAAAGAACCGGAACAACGAATATCTTTAGTGCCAGGAGTACATTTTTTCCAGTAAAAATCTTTCCTTCTCTCTTTGCGATCACAAGCAGATAGAAAAACACTGCTATAAATGTCACCGGAGCGAACAGCATATAACATGTCATCACTCCGAAACATCCGATCATCAGCATATAGATCGTATACTTACGCTCGATCTCTGCCTCTTCATACAATCTGAGTGAGATCAGAACAAAGGCCACAAGCATCGTCCCAAGTCCCCAGTACACAAAAGAGTAATAGAAGCTCTGGAACGGATATCCCATAAAGTAAGCAATCATGATCAGTAATGAGAATCCTTTTGCTGCTTTCGAGGTCATATATCTTCGGATCAGGACAAAAAAGACCATCATCTCCATCCACAGAAAGATGCAATCCGCCAGTACATACCCTTTATACCAGTTGACAGTTTTGATAAAAGGCATGATCAGTTCAATGATGAGTGCATTGTACAGGTGGTTGAAATACATGCCAAAAAGTTCCTGGGAACGGACAATGGCTGTCGCTTCCTTAAGATGCAGACCCGCATCACTGTTAAAATACGCATAGTGCAGTTCTGGTGTAAATATCTTCATCAAAACTGCCCAGACGCAGGTGGTGATCACAGCGGATGCAATCACATCAAATTTATCCCATAGATATTCCTGTTTTGTTCCACTTTTTCTGATCAGGAACCAGATCACACCTGCTGTCAATGCAAATATGGCTCCCATGGAATACAGATTCACAGGAATATGAATCAAATCTATAATACCTGCGAACACTGCTCCATGACAGAGCGCAATGACAATGGAAAGGACAAGCCAGAGCATGCCGCTTTGCGGCTTATATGATTTTTTATAACGATAGACTCCTGCTGTACAGGCAGTAAACGATGCGAGAAAAAATATTGTGCCCAGAATGGATCCGTTCAACATGACTTCTATCCTCCATAAACATTACAAATACTTGGTATCTACTTCAGTAAAATCTGATTTGGCGTTGTTGCAAAGCTAATGATCTTGGCCCCGTTGCTCGCCATCCAGTACGTGGTCTGTGGGTTCGTGTATCTGCCTGTTGTATCATGCATAAGCCAGTCCGGTGCATCAAAGAGAGCTGCTTCCGGTTCGACCATGTCATAGAAATCCTTCTTCAGACCTCCATTTCCATGATGTCCCATCTGGATATAGTCGGACTTTAAGGACTCGCCGTAGGTCTCAAGAAGATAATCACTCATGGACTTACCAACATCGGAGCAAAATAGCATCGCCTGTGTATTTCCCTTCAGCCGAAACAGCATGGAACCATCGTTCAACAGATCATTCGACAATTCATCCACCTGATCATTATAGGCACTCAGCACCTCAAGTGTCAGTCCATAAATATCAAAGGTGTCTCCAGTCTGTACATAGGTCAGCTGAGAGATTGTCAGCTGCTGGAACAAAGTGTACTGCTCAGTCTCATCCCAGGGAGCATTTTCCATACAGAGCTCAGGTAAGGCCATATCCACAGCATAGACCCTATCTACCGTCAGCTTACCGGGATTTTGCCAGATCTCATTAAAGGCACCTATATGATCTTGGTGGGGATGTGTCAAAATCCATGCATCCACATGATTTCCAAGAGATTTTAAAACACTTTTTACATAATCTGCATCTGTGGTCCAGCCGCCATCCACTACGATCAGATGTCCCTGCATATCTTCGATCGTATAGAACATCAACTGATTTCCATCCTTGTTCCCATACTGTGTGATCAGCCATTCTCCGGCAAAGGATTCCGCTGTTCGTTCATACCGATATACAGCATATCCACCAGTCGATATTCCGATCTGTATGTAACCATATTCCGCCAGGGTCTCAGTCAGTGCTTCCTCTGCCGGATATGCCAGGTAATTGCACTGTTCCGCAGCGGCATAATAGGAAAGTGCTTCCCAGTCCTTTGTATTCGCACTCATGATACGAAAGATCTGTTCTGCTCCATAGGTACTGATATTCAGCCCTTTGATTGCTTCACTTCCATAAGGCATCTGAACGGTCGCATCATATTGGCGGATCGTTTGGACCAAATCATTGGTCGTAATCAGCTTCTTTTGCGTTATTCCGTTTTGTGCAGCATCCCTTTCGATGATATCGCAAATATCTATGGTATTCTGGGGCAGCTTATAATTGTTTTGTTTTGCATCAAAAATCGTTCCATTATAGACATTGGTGCCAGTCAGCATGATCGTCACAAGAAGCGATCCAAGCACCAGATATTTCCATGATCTTAACTTCATCATAGAGATCAGCGTAACTCCCACATAGGCTGTTACAACTGCAGTCGGAAGTAGCCAGAACATGCGCCAGTAGACTTCTGCGCCGATACAATATTCCATGATTATTTTCGCCGATAGAGGAAAGAAGCTGATCAGAAAAAAAAGCGCAGCATATCCAACAAAAAACACTTTTTTATCGACTTCTTTTTTTTGGAACACGATAAAGAGAAGTGCAGCAAAGTAAAGCGCCATCTGCATACCAAAGCCATTGTAATTCATATACATATCATAAACTGTTTCAAATGTCTGTCTCACTTTTATCCCTCCTCAAACGCATTCCTATCGGATCACCAGATACAATACCGAACAGATCAGGTTCACGGAACATACCGCTATGGAATAGATCAGGTATCGGATATTCAGCTTTCTAAGAGTCAGCAGTAAGCCAAAGATGCCTACAGAAATCGCACCCAGAATAATTCCCATGGAGGACACCATACTGCAGGCACTCATGGTGAAAAATAAAAGAATCCAGTCTGCCTTTGTCACATCGAAAAAGAACATCCGGAGAAACAAATAAAGCACAAAGGGCAGGATAATCCCAGCGA
The DNA here is from genome assembly GCA_047974745.1 of Lachnospiraceae bacterium. GTDB lineage: Bacteria > Bacillota > Clostridia > Lachnospirales > Lachnospiraceae > JBKECO01. The sequence continues at coordinate 124,029 of JBKECO010000018.1, read as the reverse complement.
CGATCGCTTTTCCCTGCCAGAGTCGAATCAGAAAGAACAGTCCGGCCGTTCTCTCACTAAACGCCGCGAACACGTGTAAGGATGTGATCAGAATCAGAAAAAAGCCAAGCTTTTCCATATCGTTTTGAAATAGCACTCTCCCGATCAGGATATAGACAGCGTAGGCTAGTAGAAGGAACAGGATCATCATAACAGAATGTGACAGAATTGCAGGATGAACCCCGGTCAGTTTTGACATGACCGCAATAAACGCATGAAACGGCGAAAGCACATAGCGGGACGGAAGTGTTGCATATTCCGCACCAGTATATGGATTCACCGCAAAAATTGTATTTGTGACAAGTGATGTATTTGCAGATGCAATATAGAATGCGTCGTCCGCATTAGAATACGCATAACGAATATAGATCACGATCTGTAAACAGACCATCCCAAGCCAGATCCAAATCGAAAGTCCAAGATGGCGCAATGTACGAAGCATCTCACCAAGAGCAGACAGGATCCGTTTCCTTTCTAAGATTGCTGCTAGAAGGGAAGCGGCAAGCAAAAGACCTGTATAAGAGTACATAAGGGTTGATAATGGCAGCTTCCAAAAAATCATCGGCAGTGCCAGAATCTCGAACAGACCGAACATGATCATATAACCGGCAGTCAGTGCTGACAAAACATTGTTCTTTTCTTCTTTGATAAAATGGGTATACCAAATTCCGGTCAGATATGGCATCACACCCATAAATAGCGCAATTCGAGTTAAGGTCAGCATCAGATTATTCCTTTCCTTACTCTGCTTCCTTCATATAAAAGGAAGTCAGTATACTCAGCCGGCGTTCTGCAACTTCAAATACAAATACGTCCGGCTTCTCGTCCTCAAGTACGTCAGGAGAAAAATAGTAGTAGTTCGGCATGTAGACTTCTTTAAAGCTGCTGGCAAAATAGGGGATCATTGCATTCGCAAATGAATCCCGGTTCATCAGTACCGTCCTGGTATCGGCTGCATCAGATGTATATCTGTAATAGGTCGCAAAACCAGAATCATCTGACAGTGCAAGCTCAAAGGTATTGTTATTATATCCAGACACAGAATAATCCAGTTTATCGGTCACATAATACATCAGACCAATTTCCTCAGCCAGATCTATCGGTGCATCGTTCGTAGCTGTGATTGTAAGTTCCGTTAACGGCGGCATACTAACTCCAAGCTCCTTCAACAGTTCCCTTGTTCCGATATAAGCTCCTAAGTTATTCCAGTGGCTGTCATATTTACAATAAAGGATATGTTCCGACTTTTCATCCAGGATCTCCTGAAGCGGAAATACAATACGAAGATCCGTAGTAGCCCTGAGGTAGGATACGAGCTGCATTGCCCTTGTAAGCTCCGTTTTATCTTCCTGAATATAATCCGGCAGATATTCGCCATAGACCGATTCTTTATTTGGTGCGATGAACAATACAAATTCTATATCTCTTGCCTTTAAATAGGCCTCTGTATCCAGCAGATTTTGCCGAATCAGTCCCAGCATCTCCTCCGAAAAAAGATTCATGCCGGTATAATCTTGCATAGCGGCTTCATTTTCCCCGTGATAGAACATCCAGTTGTCCTTGCCGATCTGCACGTCATCTGCAAAGGATTCCTTAAATATCCGGAATTCTACAAGGGAGTACAACTGCAGCAGATAATTCCGAAAGGGCAAATGATCTGTATAATACATATCATATGCAGTTGCATACTGCTGATATCCAGTATCCTGATAGGTCGGTTTTACTGCCAGCACTCTTTTTTCATAATTAGTTGTGTCTGCAATTTGTGATACAAATACCCATAAAAAAGTAGGTAAGAATATCATAGACAGAAAAATAGCGATCCATTTGCCTGATCCACTTTTCACAATCGTGTCCCCCTGTTTAAAAATACTTTACGATTATATCATAAATCATTGACAAATTAATAATTTTTTATTAAAAACGAAAATATATAAATGGATTGTAGGTATTCGCTACTAGGGACGCCATGCACAGTAGAAGCAGTAAACCGCAGAATATGCTTTCCAGCAGTCCATATTTATATTTCCTATAGTCAGGGCAGATTCGTTCTGCCAGCAGCTGCAATGGTCCACTGCACAAGACCCCGATCACAAAAGCTGCGATTGCGATCCTCCTGGTAAAATCCCAAAAATAGACATCCGTAAAGACATATTTCCAAGGCATGATCATACGCTTGATGAATGCACCTGCCTGATGCAGATCTTCGGCACGAAACAAGACCCAGCCAAACAGAACTGCAGTGAGCGTATAGAAGTGTCGAATGACTCCCATCCCCTTTCGTGCCAGTATCTTAGCCAGTCCGATCCGTTCGAGAACGATCAGAGCCCCATAATAAAGACCCCATAACACAAAATTCCAGCTGGCACCATGCCACGCACCAGTCAGAATGAACACGAACATCAGATTAAAAAGTGTCCTAGTCTGCCCCTTGCGATTTCCGCCCAGTGGAATATATACATATTCACGAAACCAGGTTCCGAGTGAAATATGCCATCTTCTCCAGAATTCCTGAATACTGCCGGAAATATAGGGCAGGTCAAAGTTCATTGGGAATTCAAATCCGAACATCCGCCCCAGCCCAATCGCCATATCTGAATATCCCGAAAAATCATAGTAGATCTGCAACATATAACACAATGCACCCACCCATGCATAAAAGCCTGTGACCTGTGACAACTCAAGTCCATAGATATAATCGGCAATCATCCCCATAAAATTCGCGATCAGTACCTTTTTGGCTAGACCATAGATAAAGCTGCGGACACCCATGGCTGTTTTTTCATTTGTAATTGTCCTTTGGGTAAGCTGTGTATTGATCTCATAGTATTTTACAATAGGGCCTGCGATCAACTGCGGAAAAAAAGAAATATATAGTGCAAGGTCAATAAAATTCTTCTGTGCTGAATATTCTTTTCGGTATAGATCAATCATGTAAGACAGTGCCTGAAAGGTAAAAAAAGAAATTCCGATGGGTAATGCGATATTTCGAATCTGCATTACTTCTTTCCCCATGATGGAATTTACTGTCTGAATAAAAAAATCAAAATACTTGTAATAACCCAGTATCAGCAGGTTGATCACAATCGCTATTATCAGGGTCACTCTTCTGGCTGTGTCGTTTTCCTTCTCATTTGCATATCCCAGAATTCTTCCCAGTATGAAATTAAGCAAAATCGATACCAGCAGAAGTACCACATATATTGGTTCCCCCCATGCATAAAACCAAATACTGGCTGCAAGCAGGAACAAGTTCTTTACGATTACACTTGCTCTGCTTAATAATCTACTTCCAATCAGGACAATTGGTAAGAATGTCCATAGGAATAGCATCGAACTAAATAGCATTGATAGTTTCTCCTAATCGTTACTTTTTTTTGGATCTCTCCGGTTGAATACAAGATCCAATGAAATCTCCTGAGCCGGTCTTGCATCCATTTTTTCCAATGCCCTGACTGCCTCCCGATTCCCCTGTTCGACCAAATCCAGCAGCATTTGTCGTGCGAGATCTAGATCAAGTCGTCTGCCTATCCCCATCTGATAGCAGGATGCAAGTGCGATCACAGCATCTTCATACCCGAGTTCAGCACTTTTTTCAAAATAATCTGCACCAAGTACTGGATCCTGTTTAAAACCATTGTAACCATAGCGGTAGCAGTTTCCTACGATATATGCTGACTGAGCATGATTCCTTTGTGCAGCTTTTACATAGACCTCCATTGCATAGGAAATATCCTTCTCACACCCAAGACCATTCAATTTACAAAATGCCAGACGTGCCAGCTGTTTTCCTTCCATCTCATCCATTGGATAAGCTTGCTGATAGTATTTCACAGAAAGAACAAAATCCTTCGCAATCACTTCACCTTTATAGTAAGCATCGGCCAACAGCAGAATAGCCTCCGTAATGGTCGTGCTATATTCATGAAATAAGATCTCATGATCCGCATAAGCTGTAAGCTCCTGTGCTGTGCCCCACAGATCCAGATCTGGCGAGAACGGCAGTTTTCCACCCGCTGTCTGACTTTGCAATATCAATTTCTGCACTTCCCATTTTAAAGTCAGATAATATATGTTCTCTTCCGAGGACATGGCCACATCCATCCCACCATGGGGTGCGATCATCTGATCGAGAAATGACAGTGCCCTTATGGGATTCCTTCTTTTGTAATAAGACGCCAAAAGAAGCAGGTCATTTCTTTCCTGCATACTGCCCTTTGATTCAATGATCTGGGCCGCCAACTCTGGTTCCATTTCCTGCCCACCTTCATAGAGCGTGTGATACGCAGTCATGATCTGGGCCACTGTATCTCCGTTACGAGATAGAATAGATAAAATACTATAATAGACCAAAAGCTGTTCCCGATTCCCTGAGAATCTGTCATACATATTCCGGCTTACCGATTTATTTGTTTCCACTCCTCTGCCAAGATCGTAGGCAATGCAAAAATACGGAAGTGTTTCCTGCTCATATCTGCTTTGTGCTTCCTTTAGCCATTTCAAACCAGAAGATATCGCTTCCTCTGTGATACCCTCAGTAAACAAATAGCCTCCCAGCAGCAGTGCGACCAGCGGATTCCCACTCCTGGCAGCATCATAGAGGATCTTCATCAGCGAGCCATCTTGATCCATTTGAGCTCGAATCAGCTCGATGGCCAACTCATAACCCTTTTCCGGATCATAAAAATGACTGTTCTGATCCATGCAGAGCTGCATTACTTTTTTGCGCGCTTGCGGAATGCCATCGTCACTCAGACTGACCAGTCTGCTGATGGCAGTAAAATTATTCCGCTCTGCTGCTTTGGCATAATACTCTACGGATTTTGACATATCCCGATCCAGAAGTTCACCCTTTTCATAGGCTTCCGCAAATGCAGCAAAGCCTTCCGGATCCTCTTGATCCATCATGACTTTATAGCTTTGCAGGAGAAAAGCAGATTCCTCCAGTTCAGAACAGATCGTCTGATACATTCCTTCGGAATCTGCCACCATTGACTTTTCCACGTATTCCAGCATCTTATGAAAATTCTGCTTCACATAAATCCCATCTCTATACCATTCAGCAATTTTTAATATTGCAGGAACATAGCCTGCATTAGCAAGATGTGTCAGAATTGAAAAAGATTGCTCCCACTTCTGGTTATGTGCATATTCTTCCGCTCGTTTTAACTCCTTTGAAAGAAATTCTTCAGGTCTATCCCCTATCTGCTGCAACATACCATTCACTCCCAAACATTTTATTTATAGGTATAGCTTGATAATCCTGCTTTCTTCAACTGTTTGCTCAGCTTGGATTTCGTCACGATCGTTTTGTAGCTTCTATATATTTTAACTTTCTTTGTAACGCCTAAGAAAGTCTTCTTGTAGATATTTGGCACCTGCAGACAACGGAATGTCATTTTGCTGATATTAGAGCATCCATAAAAAGCTTTGCCTTTGATCGTTGTCAGTCCCATACCAAAAGTGACGTATTTGAGTGCTGTACAGTTATAAAATGCACTATCCCCGATTGAAATACAGCTATCTGGAATCGTGATGGCTTTTAAGGAACTGCATTTGTAAAAAGCCTTGCTGTAAATGGCATTTACACCGCTTCCAAGTGTCACAGTCGTCAGTTTACTGCAGTACGCAAAAGCACTTGAAGCAATGATTTTTGTCGTATCCGGAATAGAAACTGTACGGATCGACTTATTTTTATAGAAAGCCTTTGCCCCGATCGTTGTGACATTTAATGCAGCACCGTCATATGCAACAGCTGATGGAATCGACACATATTTCGAAGAACCGGTATAAGATACCAGTGTTGCCGAGTTCTGAGAAGTCACCACATAGTTCATACCATCGGAAGAAAAGTAATCCCCTACTGTTACGAGCTGTACTGCAGTATCGGATGCGGAACTATCACTGTCCCAGTATCCATCTCTGATAGCAACTGCTTTTACAGTAGATGGGCTGGTAGAACTGAACGGTCCAGTATACAGTGATGAAGCTGTTCTTGCCACAGATGGACTGTTACCATTCGTGGTATAATACACTCTCGCTCCACTTGGCACGGCAATGGTCACTGTGCTGCCTGAAGCTGTAATTGTTGGCGCAGATATGGTCTGTGTAGGAATATTGACTACACCAATATTGTTATAGGTCGCCCCGGAATCAAATGGGGTGGTGGGAACATAGCTGCTCCAGTAATATTCGGTATTGTGCTGATTCGTAGAATCCATAGCCTTTACCATGGACCAGCTGCGGTTAAAATAATTATAGATCACTGGTGTTGTTGCATTGTCAGTGTCATCCCATGTTACATCAACACAGTACCAGGAATCATTTAGTCGTACAATATTCCATTCATGGGTTACGCTCGTGATCGCTGCCGCGTCAATGCCTACTGCATTGCACAATAACATCATCGCCTGGGAATAGCCGGCACAAACAGTTGAGCTTGTATTGAAAACCCCATAAGCACTCTGGTTATAGTTGCTGTATGTATTGTATGTTACTTTCTTTGCGATCCAGTCATGGGCTGCTTTTACCTTCTGCACATTCGTTGAGGCTGCCTTCACTGTCGTCAGTGCAGAATTAATTGCGGTGATGAAGTTGCTGGTGGAAGTAATTCTGTTCGTTCCATTGGCAAAGCTGCTATAGAAGCTGAGCGCAAGACCTTCTGTACCGTCCGCACCTATATAATACCTGTATCCGGTATCCAAAAAATAATACTGTGGATTTGAAATCCTGAACATGACAGCCAGTTCACCAAGCTGTGTTTTCGTTCGATTTCCTGTAAACATAGCAAAATTCGTATAATAGGTCTGCGTATCGCTATAGTAGGTACCAGAAGCATCTGACGTAAGGTAATTGTAGCAGATCGCATTCAATGCATTCCAAGCCGCTTTATCCTGTGCAGACAGCATATTGTAATAATATCTAGATGAGTAAGAGGACCAGTTCACAGACTGGAAAGATGAGATTTGCGTCCCTGCTGGATCTACAGACTCAGCAATTTCTTGCTCTGAGGCCTCTACTCCAACTGCTTGCTCAAGACCAGCTTTCCCCTCAACATTACTTGTTACCGTATCTAACTCAGTGGCTCCTGTATAACCAGCAGGCAGCAGCAATAGAAACATCATTGTTACAAATAGAAGCATTCTTTTTTTCATCATACGTATTCCTCACCTCAAACAAAACGCAACAGCAACAGCATTGAATCTCCCCGCCTGCCCATATTTTTATTACATTATATGAAAGTACATCGGAAGTGTCAAATAACTTATTCATATAAATACCGCAACGAAAACCTATTCGAAGCGGTATTTTTAATAAATCTATTTTGTTTCGACTAGTCTGCCAAATAATAAATATCTAGCATTTCCAGTTTCATAGGTACAAGTAGCAAGTGTAACGATTTGATCATTCTCTGTCAACACTTCATCTGAGTCGAATGTTGAACCAGTTCTGGCAGCATTGATATAATCTAAATACTCCTGCGAATCACTGAATCTAAGCTGGATGATGAAGGGGCTATCTTCCACGACCACACCTGCGAACAGTTCAACTGTATAATCCCCAGCAGGAGTATACAGATATAGAGTCGGATGGGTTTCGTAGTATTCCTGCTCCTTATAATTCATCAGTGTTTCAAACATCGATCCATCCTGCATATTGTGACCATATAGCACTGTATTTTTATCTGAGAAATCTGACTCATTACGGTAATCCATAAAAATACATCCAACCTTACTGACCTCACCTGAAAAAAGATGATTCAAATAGAACTCATTATCGCTACCCTGCACGATCGGATAATTGATTTGATATCCATCGGTGATCCAGGCAGCCGTATCCTTGTTCTGCTCCATCAGTCTGTCAAAATCAATTCTGTCTGGCAGCGAGAAAGATGGCTCCTGATCCGCTTGTAATACAGTCTGTTCAAATATCTTGGCAGCCTCGGTATCTGTGTTTATGAAAACCTCATCTGCCAGCGACTGATATTCCTCTTTTCCAGCTACATAATGGGTGTTATTTCTTTCATAAACTATGACAGATGCAATTATGCCAAATGCACAAAATATCATAAGTACATACAGTACAATGAGTATATTTTTTTTACTCGTTCCCATCCTCTTCATCCAGGTATCTCTTTCTCATGAAAAAGCTGATCGCTGCAAGCAGAAGAAACATCAGGGACAGAGCAAGAATAATACTTTTTGTGATTGTGGAAATCTGGTCATCACCTGTCTTCGGTGTGCTGGTCGTAGTAGGAGTCGGGGTGATCGTAGTTACGACTGTGGTTATTTTTTCTGTCTCAGTTTCAGTCTCGGTCTCTGTTTCGGTTTCGGTCTCTGTTTCAGTTTCAGTTTCTGTCTCGGTTTCTGTTTCTGTCTCGGTTTCTGTGGTCGGCGGTGTATTTGTCGTCGTTTTGGTATTGACAAATGCTGCAACGCTAACTGCTTCACTGGTGATCGTGCCAATACTTCCTGAACTTGTCACTGTATAGCCTGAGGATGATGCTGTACTCTCCGCCACCTGGTAGCTCGTGCCCACAGGAATACCTGTAATGGTCACACTTTCTCCATGTGCAAGGGAGATCGTATCTCCGCTTTTTATTGTTCCGTCCAGACTATAGTTGAATTCCGTCACTGTATCGCTGAAGGTAACAACAAAGTCGAATTTCTTTGTCGTACTTGCTCCAGTTCCAGCAACAGTTTTTGATATTTTCAGTTGTCCCACAGATGACTCAGGGTAATTGGCAATTGTAATAATATTGGAATCCGTACCTGTCTTTCCATCAATCGTTGTTGTTACTACAGAACCACTCGTCGAAACAACAACAGTGTGTATTGTGTCATCCAATGTATATCCATCCGGTGCCGCTGTCTCCTGAAGATAGTAGGTTCCATCTGGAAGAAGCCTGAATTTTCTGACTCCATCACTTCCCGTTACACCTTGCCGAATCACCGTTGTGCCATCTTCAGCAAATAAGGTGAATTCTGCACCAACCAGTGCAGCACCGGATTCATCTGTTTTATTGATCTGCAGCCAGCCTCTTCTTAGCAGGCTCGCTCCGCCGTCTGAATCTGAAATTTCATAGGAAGCATTGTTCTTTACGGTAGTTGTTCCAGATCCTATTAACTCGACTTCGTTTGAAATAAGCCCAGGATCTCCAGTAATATCGGTAATATAAGTCAGTCTATATGCCTGTGTCGGATCTGGAATTGCAAAGGTCAGCACACGTGTGGCATTATCATAGGTAACTGGTCCGTCCTGCGTCAGGGTAACGGCATCACCGGCGGTATAGCTTCCATCAGGATTCAGGGTCAGTTTGGTTACTGTTATATTTGAATCCAGCAGCAAAGCTCCGCTGGCATCTGTCCTCAATTCGATTCCCTGGGGAAGCGTATCCTTTAATTCATAAACAGACAGTGGCGTCAGACTCGGCTTATAATCCACCGTCCAAAGCAACTCACCAGTCGTTATCTTTGCTACTCCCTTGGTCAGCACCTTACTATCCACAGTGATATCCTGGGTTACCGAAGTACCGGTCTGCCAGATCGGAGAAGTCAGCTTCAAGGTGTTTGTCACAGTAGTGGTTCCATTCGAGCCAAAGTACAAGTCAGCGGTTTCATCTGTAAGCTTTGCCTTGATCAAAATAACATAGGGCACTTTCAGTGTATCAAATGTAAACGTCACCATTTGCTGACCAGTTGCTGAATCTATTTCAGTTGAAAAGGTCAGCCCTGGGACCGTATCTGGTGTTGTATCGGACGCAGTTACAGGAACTGTACTGCTATACCCTATACCTGTAAAAATTAAATATGGATTTGAGGGTGTTATGTCAACAAGTTCCCAGCCCTCCGGCAGGATATCTGTTACTGTGACTGGTCCAAATGAATTCCCATACTCATCTACCAGATCTGTCAGATCGATTCCATCTGCATTCACGCTGAGCCTGAAAATTGCAGTATGTGTTGTATAATCAAACGCCTTTGTTGCATCTGTCGTCATTCCTGTATTGACATTAGCCGCTGGATTACTGATAGATTCTCGGGTCAGCAACTGTTTGGAAAGTATTTTTGCATTATAGACCGCACCGCCTGAAACATTTTTGACAAGCTTTTCGCCTACAAATAGGTAAGCAGGATTCCGCACATAATTCGACGATGTATTCCCAGCAAAATAATCTGGATCCACGACTCTCGTTGAGTATGTGAATACATTGTCACCACTCGTTGCAAACCCCGACAGCTCTAAAAGATCCGCAACTCGTTCCCCCGCACTGTTATAAATTGGTGTCACTGAATATGAAGTCCCAACTGGATTGGTCATACTGCCATCGATATACTGTATCCCAAAGCTTGATGGTAGTTTGTCCGCCGTGATCCCTGCAGGAATCCCGGTTACATCCGTAAGATCAATACTCTTCCCATACACCATTAAATCATAAACTTTTACATCCGCAACATTCTGGCCTGATAAGTTGACCGTGAGCTTCCAAGTGACAGTCTGCTTCTCTTTATTAGTGGATGCTGCCTCTTTTTTAATGGCATCTCCTCCAATTGTAACTCCCACCTGTCCTGTGGACGGACTTGTGGTAGGTGATCCATCCCAACGTACGGATGCCGAATTATAATAGGTAACTGCACTTGTCATGATTCCATCAGCAGGTGTAGGTACTTTGGTGACAATCGTTAATTTGACTTTTGTGGTTATATTTCCAATAAAATACTCCGAATTGGCATCAGCCGTTACAGCATGTAACTCGCTTTCATAGTCAGTCCCATTCCATACCTGATAATAAGCATTTAAGACTGTCAGTGCCTGTGACATACCCCCGGCTTCCTGTTTGTCTCTAATGTAGACATTATTCAGTTCCAGTTCACTTTCATTAACCACGATCGACCAGGTTATCGTCTGATTCGCTGGATCATAGGAAGCTTGTGATGCCTGATCATGCACTCCTGTTTTTGTGATCCACTTGGGTACAGGTATCGTGACATTGCCCGTTCCAGTCTTTAACACAGTATCTGTTTCACTTAACAGCTTAGCGGTATTTGCTACTGTCTGATCTGTTGCAGCATATAGAACACTGTCATCAATGGCAGTTTTGAAGGTGACTACACACGGACTTGTAGATCCTGTTGGAAATGTGTAGCCTAAAATATGATCCGCGTAGGTAGGTGTGACACTTGCAGAATTGATTGTAAAAGAGCCATCTATATACTCTCCAACATCAGTCAGGTCATCTGAGAACTTTCTTCCAGCAAGATCAACCGGTGATCCATCCTGTGTTCCAGACACATTGACTGTCCAGGTGATCCACTTATTATCCAGATCGACCACACCGCTTTTTGCAACAGTATAAACCGTAGTATCAGGCACAACGACAGTATAGGTCTTATCCAGGATTGTTATGGTATGATTTCCCGTATTTCCATTTGATTCACTGTCATCATACTCGAACTCTGCCTCGAACCAGCCTAATACCTCTGTGAGAGTCTGGTCACTTCCATCGAATAGAGTTGGATCGCCATCAAATACGATGACAGCCTTTGTCATATTATTCGTATCTGTTTGAAAGGTCACATGGCCAAGAGAGGTGCCATCTGATGTTGTAATCGGGATAGTCCCGATGGAATTAAGTTTGAATGCATCACTGATATCGATTGTGACTGTATCTCCATGCTGGATCGGATTTGTTGGTACGGGATCATCCGTTATGACTGGAACACGAAAGTCCACTCTTACTTTGATGTTCTGTTCCGGATCCAGAGTGCCACCATCTGTAATACCAGTCCCATTCTGTGATATTGTTAATGTCACGTCAGACAACGTGCCCTCTGCTGCATAGATTGATGTCTGAAAAAAGCTCATATTCAGTAGTAATGCAAATAAAACTAGTAATGATTGCAGTCTTTTCCCTTTTCTCAAATTATTTACCCCCGTTTAATGAATAATTTGCATGAATAAGTGTTTGTTGATATAATGATAATAGTAGTTTATATTATTTTTGTTACAAAAGCTATAAAATTGTTTTTTATTGTATTACTTAAGGAAAATGTACCTGGAAGGAGATATATGAACCAAACTGTATCTATTCGCGACAGTTTTATTCAGGCTTTTTTAAGCTTAATTAAGCAAATGCCGCTGTCCTCACTCACTGTTGTAGCACTTATAAAAGAAGCAGATGTATCACATCAGTCATTCTATCGCCATTTTACTGATAAGTATCAGCTGGCAGAGACGATCTGCTATGACAATTTTAAACTTTTCACCACGATCTACGGAGAGAACGCATCCTGGAAGGAAGTTATAACCTGTATGCTCAATATTATTAAGAACAACCCTTCTTTTTACCGTAAGCTTCTATCTGACAAAGAAGGGTCTACCGTACTTATCAAATCGATCCTATCCATCTTCAGTGAACACTCCGGATGTTCCATTTCTATCTATTCAGTAAATAGCTGGTTACTGATCATCAAGGACTGGAGCTACAAGAACTTCTCCGTTCCTGTAGATGAAATTTATACCAGGCTGCTGCATAATATGTCGATTTCTGACATTATGCAAGGCGATGATTTGACACAGACAACCACCTGCTACGAAAATCTTCGTCTCAGCGAACTCTGACCTATGCAATCGCATCAGGCTGATATTCAAAACATAGAATTGGGAGATGCAATCCTTTGTATCTCCTTTTATTGTACTCATGCTATACAATATTGTATTCTATTTTTTTATTTATGAAGTTAATTTAAACATATATTAACTATACCTGATTATTATGTCTTTATTTTTTGTATTTTACAATATATTCTTTTCATTTTATGTATCTTAAATGTTATTACTTTATTTATTTATAACATTTTAGTTACAAAGTACTTTTTTCTTCAAAAATGCAAAGGTTTCTTGTTAATCTCTTAGTCTGCTCAAAATGACAAACCCGCCAACCAGTGAATTTACTGGTCTGGCGGGTATTTTTATATATCCATTTTGCTGCATCGAACAACAACACGGGACGCACCTCCCACTGTACAGGTAAAGAGCGTAAGGTCGTACCCACTTTGTACAAATTCCGTTGGTTCTGTTGGACTTAATGTCAGAATTTCTTCCACTTCATATTTAAATATATTACCACTGATATCTTCAAATGAAATCGCAGCACCGAGGGACAGATTATGTAATGTTCCAAAATGACTTGCGTAATTATGAGCACAGATAACAAAATTCTCTTCATAGGCTGACCCCTGAAATCGACAAGGTGCAGTGTGAAGGTTTTCATAGACATAGTCTGCCAGTATTGGTAATCTGAGATTTAAATCTGGAATACTTAAAACTCCAATGTAATCTTGTTTGTTAATTTCCATGGTCGGCATTTCTATCAGGGGATTCATAGCATAATCTGTATATTCGACAGTATTTAATAGAGTATCCATCTGATGATCCAGAGAAGCATCTGACGATACTGTATCATTCCGTTGCGTATTTTGAATATATTCATTAAGCAGAGTGTATGACTGTTCGCTATTGATTCGTGCTTGTTCACTAATCCAGAAATTATATGCAGTGATGCCAAAAGCAATGATTATTAAAGTAATTCCAATCAACTTTTCCGAAAGACCTTTTTTCTCTTTATATGCATGCATTACTTCTCACGCTTTCCTTTCACAAATCCAATCAATACAAAGAAGATGCCAAGGATAATCAAAATCGGAACAGGCCACCAAAGAAGTCCTGTTTGTGGAATTACGATTGTTTGAACAGGTATCGGAGGCACAGGAATGGGTGGTTCTGGTGCTGGAGTAGGAACAGCGTTTGGAGCATACGTATTTTGAATGGTATAGGTAGTTCCTGATTGTGTAATGTTCACCGTATAACCAGATACTGTCTCCTCCACCACATTCCATTCATAACCGTTGGAAAGACCGTCCCAAACATACTGCCATTCATTTGCTTCCTTTAAGATGACCGTATCATACACTTCTTCATCTCGCAGAAGTTGAACCGTCACCTCAGAGGGTCGCTTTTCCTCATATCCTGCATCATTCCATACCTTTAACACTTTTATGGATTCTAAAGTAATTTCAGCTCTCTGATATTTCGGCTTCACCTGGATATCATACTGCATCTCCCTTTCCGTCGTACTTTCGAAGGGCAATACAACGATAAAGGGAACCGCTGAATAGATATAATTATTCACCGTAATGACTTTACTGAGTACTATATACACTCCAGGTGTGAAGTCTGAAGCTGTAGAGGTCTGAATTTTGAGAATTCCATTCACATCTGTGGTTCCGGTGGCAACTGGTGTGATACTATCGCGCTGAATATATCCAGAAAGTGTGATGGCCAGTGATTGCCATTCTGCTGCCGTAGTATTGGACAAAGAAATTGGATAAGTAGAAAACAACTGCGTTAAGGCAGTCTTTCCATAGGTATCTATCGTTCCAATTTTATAGACAGAAAACTCAGCGCCTGGTATTGCACCACTATCACTATCATAGTCGATGGAGATCGAAACACTATGATTTACATCAATCGCAGTAGCGCCAAATAAATCCATAGAAAAAAAAGCAGTGCAGCAAAGCAGACATAGTATATAAATTATTACATGTTGAATCCGATCTCGCATAGTACCACCTTTTCTCATATTGCATTAATCAAAAATAACTAGTATCGCCGCTTTTTCTTGCTATCACCCTCATTTAAGACAACAGTTAACAGAACCAAAAGCAAAGGAATCGCAACGATTGGTGCTACCAAAAGGGGTTCAATCTGAATTGCTTCTGATGTCAGGTGCACGTTTGCAGCATCCTCCGTATTCGCAACTCTATGACCACGAACCAAAAGGCGGTGTGTGTTAATTCCATAAGGAGTGCAAGTCATGAGTGTAACATAATCCTCGCCCTCCACAATCGTCAGATCCGTTGCATCGACCGGTTCAATGATTTTAATCTGATCCACTTCATAGGTCAATGTTTCATCCAGTACCTGTATCATGAAAACATCCCCTACTATTAGTTTATCTAAGTCAGTAAACAAGCTAGCACTGGGAAGTCCTCTGTGTCCAGAAATGACTGCATGTGTGCTATTTCCGCCAATGGGCAGACTTGTCCATTCCAAATGACCTACGGAACGTTGCAAAGTAGCATCCGATGTGCCATGATAGATTGGCAGTATGACACGGATTGAGGGAATCTCAATATATCCCATAACATCACTGTTTCCTGCATTCAGCATCGAATCGTATTGGCTACTTTGCAGCTCTGTCAGTGTATAAGCATCATCCCTCTCTAATAAGGAAGCATTGTAGATCTCTGACTCATTCCATAATCTTTCGTATGTTTCATCATCCATGATCGCCACTTCCTCAGTATAGAGAGATATTACCTTTGATTGATGCTGTGCGTTCCAATAATCACTTACAAATGGATATAACAGCAAAGATATTCCTGATAAAAGTACTACCACAAGAAGCAGCGAAATTATTCTGTTTTTTAATCTCATCGAATAGCGAACCTCTTGAATATTCCCCTGCTTTCTATCAGTCTATGTTTAGTCCTCTTGGTTTTTCATTCGTTTTCGAGTAATAATCACAATCACTGCACCGACTGCCAGCAAGCTGCCAAGTATAATAAAAATGCGAGTTCCAATCCCTCCCGTCTCAGGCAATGTGGTTCCTGTATTATTGCCGACCGTGATATTGATCAGGTTACCTGAAACTGTTGCAGAAGAAGTTCCTTCTCCTGCAACGGAAAAGGTTTCACTAGCTGCATCAAAAGTGACAGTTACAGTAATCGGAGAAGCCAATAGATTGTATCCGTTTGGAGCAACGATTTCCGTAATTGTATAGGTACCCTCGCCCAGACCGTCAAATGTGATCGTTCCATCCGACTTCACCCAGCCTTCAGCAGTGTATGATTGAGTATTATTACTCTGACTGATCGAAGATACCTGTGCATATTTTACCGTTGTACTATCGTAGTTACTTGCGGTTGCCGTAGTGGCTTCCGTTGTTGTATAGCTGCCATCCGTCAAGCGATAGTAGGTGCCAGTTGTATCTACCTGATATATTTCCTGATTGATGATATTTACAGTGCTAGAGTTCCCTGCAATACTAAATTTAGCCCCGTCAAACTATTGGTAATGTCAGCTGCATCCACTTTAAGCAGTGTAATATTGGTTGTATATACCTTGGTCGTGACAGTCGGAGTCTCATCCGTTGTCGTTGTATTCTCAGGATCACTACTATATATGAGTTTTGCAGTGTTTGTCTCTGCAGTTACATCAGTGATTGCATGTTCATTTATAACTGCAGAATAGGTGATCGTTATATCTTCATTAGCATTATCTTTATAAGTGGCATAGAAATCACTAATTTCAATGGTGATAACATTATTTGTCCCATCTGAAGCCTGGTTGACTGCATATGCTGTGGTTGGAATAATGATGTCGTTGATTGTAATCACAACATCATCGTTAAAGGTCAGACCCTGACCCATTGTGTCCTGAATCTGATAGGTATAACTTGTATAACCCGTCATATCTGGTACGGTTCCGTTGAGCGCATATTGAATCACCTCACCCACAGAGCCATTTGTAATTTTAACCTCGTTATTTTCATCTAAAATATTCTTATCAATGTCCGGATATTCTGCTTTCACAACGACAGTAGCATCAGGAACAGTAGAGGTTAACGAGCAGAGAGATGCATAATCGTCTGCGATTGTAGCCGCACCCTCTGGGTACACCAGGTAATAGCCCAATGGTAAACCGGAAAACAACACACTCGTGTCTGTTGCAGTCTGGGTCGAATCAGGTGTTTTTGTTGCAATAAATTCAAGTGCCGCCTGTGCAAACGCAGCCGCATCTGCTTCTGTAAGAATATTCATGTAATACGTAGTACTATTATAGGTCAGTTGATTCGCGTCAGTAATTGGTGTTGTGCTTAAATAACTTGCTCCGCTACCACCTATGAAAAAACTCACCCAGTCCTCATCAATCGTATAAGCAATAGCAGATCCATCCATAGTCAAGTCGAAGATTTTATAAATATTGTAGTCTTTACCAACAGAAGTTCCATTGACTGTAATGGTTCCGTTATCTGCAGCAAAGACGGCGGAAGATAACGACAGTAACATAATAAGGGCACATAACAAGCCAAATATTTTTTTTGTGTGTTTCATTTTTCAGTTCCTTTCAAATGTTTTGTTTCATGACTGAAACGATGCTATTTGGTATCTATCAGGGGTATCACAAAATAATATGTTTCTTTAAGTGTTATTTTGTCCCCCTTTCTCGTTTATATCTCACGAAAAAGCCAATGCCAAAAACACATATCAATATCGTTATCCCACCAATTACAAATATGTATCTGCCAGGTCCACCGGTAGCCGGCAGGACAATTCCTGGATTATTGATGACTTCCACTGCTTTGTCTGCATCTAGTGTGATGGTAACTGAGTCGGTTCTACTTAAAACTGTTCCACCAGAAGTAGTATCATTGATCTGTACCGTGTATCCATCATGCGATGTTTCTGATAAAGAAACTACTGAGTCTATTGGAACCCCAACAATGGATACACTTTCAGAATTGGCAAGACTGAATGTCACCTTGAACGGTGAGACAGGATCCACGGTATAGGCAGCTGGGGATGCAGTATCGTTCGGTATCTGCACAGGATCACCAATGTCATCCACAAAAGTCACCTCAAATGGGAAGGATGTTGTAGTAGTACCCTGCACTGTCTTTGTAATGGTGAGATTCGCTGCACTGCGTGTATTAGTGAAGTCCACCGTCTTATTCGATGTCATGATTATATCAGCGATAGAAGTTTGATTTGTAGTCGTTCCGCCATCAGCCGTCCATTCGGTATCGTAGTCCTCATTACCTGTCTCTTCGATAGCCGCCGTATAGTTCGCTGGTATCTTAGTAATTTCCAATGAATATCCATCTCCAAGTTCCGCTGTTACGACTCCAGTAACAGTATTAATTGTCAACTCACCAGTACGGATATTACCTGATCCATCATATAGAACAATATTACTTTCAGAAGGTATCAAGATATCTCCAGAACTATTTTTAATAACTGTTTCAAAAGTAAATGTGGGATTTATCCCTACTGGAGCTCTTATGACGGACTTAGTCAGTTTTAATGTGTATTTTAAAATATTATTTTTCACATAATAGCTTCCATTTATCGTTGAAACAGAATTTTGTGCAAAGTCACCATAACCAGTTAATGTATAAGTTTTGTCAGCCAGCATATGGACAAGAATATAACTTCCAACTGAAGGTGCCGCATAGCCTGCAGGGGGTGTAGTTTCCACAAGGATGTAATATGCATTAAAGTCCAGACCACTAAAGTGCACGTCACCATCTGTGTCGGCGAATACCTCTGACTGGACCATGGATGAACTGTCCCATGTACAATCGCCATCATGGGTATGATCCGTGCTGTTCTCTGTGCAATGATATAGGGTGAACCCTGCATCTGACAAATTATTTCCACTGGTATCTGTTTTATAAAACATAAAATTTGATGTATATACGTTTGTAAACAATGGTACAGTACTGCTATATTCACCTCCATTTGTGAGATTCTTATAGGTCTCTGTCGCAATAAGCTTTTGTGTTAATGGATCCAGTGTTATAACCACCTTCTGCAGCCATTGCGTAGTGTCAAAAGTCCAATTAGAATCCGTAGAAATTGTTTCTGTGATCAGAATATAATAGGTACCAGTTGTATCGTATTTCGCTTTTCCAATGTTTTTTATTGTAGTTGTTTCATTCGCAATGCAGGACACTGTCTTAAATTCATGTTTCATGGTTTCGGAAGTAATGATATTCCCCATGGAATCTGC
Source organism: Lachnospiraceae bacterium (assembly GCA_047974745.1). Lineage (GTDB taxonomy): Bacteria > Bacillota > Clostridia > Lachnospirales > Lachnospiraceae > JBKECO01. Next base: position 105,135 of record JBKECO010000018.1, on the reverse strand, counting down.
TGGTTGTACATGAAAGGTAAACTCTTTCGCTCCAATGGTATTTGATGTATCAATGACAGACTTTTGTACAGTTACTGAGGAAAAGACTTCATTTGTCGCAGTAATTCCTATATTGAAAACATCCTCCGGGACTGCAGATATTATAAATGTGTCATCATTATTTTCGATGGATTCCTCGGAACCATTTATCCCTTCTGTATTTATTTCTTCTGTATTTGTCTCTTCTGTATTTGTCTCGATTTCTGTGTTTCCAATTGGAATATCAGAAACATCCGGATTCACTGGTAACGCAACAAAGCAAAATATATCTGCACTGTAAGGATTGTAGGAAGCATACTGTACATGCTTGTCTGCATCACCTTCAATTATCCTGATTTCATTTAGATCTGCCGAAGATACAAGTCCTATATGATCCGCATGTCCATCGCTGTTTTTATCAAAGAAGATTAGATCTCCCTTTTCAGGTGAGTATGTTCTATCTCGATAAAGACCTAGTTCTGTCAGAGAGTCCACCCAACTCGAACAGCTGGCATTGATCGGCATCTGTTCAGGATTTACCGCAGCATAATTCAGGCAAAAAGAGACGAACATTCCAGACCAGTCACTATATGGGCTGCCAAACCACTCGCCATATCTGGTATAGCCATGGATATTATTGTTTTCATCCACTATATAATTCGTTGAACTCTCAGTATATCCTAGTTGCGTTTCGGCTATTGAAATTACGTCATCTGCCCATATACCTGTAAGCGTTATATGTTCAAAACTTCCTTCCCAAACTGCTGAAGATTCCACATTCGCATTGGGGTCGGAATAGCAGGATACTGTATGTGTATGTTCTTCCTGTGTACATGTAAGTTCTAGTATCGACTCGTAACAGGATTCCGTATGTATATGGTTTCCATCGCTCTCCTCTAAACCACAAAGGAATGTCTTTGTCTCCGCATAGCAGCCGTCTTCAGCACTATGTACATGCTCCCCCATTCCACAGTAGATCTGCTCTTGCGTTATGGCGGGCAGAATCAGAGCATACGTTGTCATAAAGACAGTAATGATCATCAATATCCCAATAATATTGCGCCATACTCTCTTCCTGCTATGATCCTTATTTAATTCCCGCTTTTGTAGATCGAACTCACTACTCATGCTGTTAGCCCCCAGTTCTGTCCCCAGACCGAACCATCTTATATACTGGACAAGAATCCTAATAGTTACTTTTCTACTAATCCAAAATTACTGAATGGCCAGACACAGACAAGGATTCGTCCCACTATCTGTTCCTCCGCTATACATCCTATTGCTGTGTTCCGACTGTCCGCAGAGGTGCTTCTGTGATCCCCCATGACAAAATATCGATCCTCGGGCACCTGATAGGGCAGTTCTATCGTAACATCTCCATAAGCCTTCTCCGACAGATAAGGTTCCTTCAACTCTTCACCATCAACATAGATCGTTCCATCTGCATCGATATTGACCCACTGTCCAGGTCCCGCAATTATACGCTTGACCAAGAGTTTATTCCCAACATAGAGAGCCACGATATCACCACGATCAAAGTCACTTCCCTTAATCGAAAGTACAATTTCTCCTTCCGTTAATGTAGGCGTCATGGAACTTCCATATATTCTAAGAACTGGCATCCAGATCGTCGCAACTAACACTGCAATCGCAGCAACAACGAGCAGAGAATAGATCGTACTTCGCAAAGTTCTCCAGTATCTTTTCTTGTACTGCTCTTTTTTTAATATCAAATCAACGGTTGCAGTGTCGGGTATCATTACCGACTTTTTTTTCATAGTTATCTCCACTATATCTCTTGGACAGATTCATCTTTGAGAGACTTCTCAAGATGCAACTGTCTCAAACTCTCCACTGACTGTTCGATCGCAGCTACCGCAGCCTGGCACACCTTGACCAATGATGCAGAAGCCTCTGCAACCTCTTTGGCTTCCTGTGTTAAAATCGTATTCGTCTCAGCAAACTTTTCATTTAGTCGATCGATTTCTTTTGCCTGCAATAAAATTACTTCAAAAAGCTCAGTTCGAGTGTATTTTTTTATATCTTCCATTGAGTTTCGATTCGTAGGTAAATCAGACTGCAATTTTTCTGTACGACTTCTCTTTCTCATTGTCCATTCTCCCTTTTTGCAAAAGCAAACCATCAAAAGGATCGATTGGCATAGCTTCTCGAATTTTATCATTCCTTGTAATATTTTTTACGTTTTGTATATAAATTCAATTTTTTTCTGATTGTATCACTTTACATTAACAATTAGGTTTAGATGCTCCAGAATGCACATTTAATGTCATGAAATGCAATCAAATTATGGAAAATCTGTCTAATATGTGATATTTTGTAACTGTCCAACAATTACAGTGGTCTGAGCGTTCACAACGAACACCATTCGTTCCCCAAAATAACAAGACAAAATTAGGTGGCAAAATGAAAAAGAAACGATTCTTATCGAATATCATTATACTAGGGTTTGTCAGTCTCTTCGCAGATATGAGTACTGAAATGGTATACCCAATTGTCCCCCTGTATCTGACGACTGCACTTGGTGCAGCCCCTGCACTAATTGGTCTCATGGAAGGCATTTCAGAGAGTATCGCCTCACTTCTCAAAGTATTTGGCGGATATATTGGTGACCGAGATCAGAATAAGAAAAAGTTAGCCTTTATTGGATATTCTGGGACCGTCATCTATAAGATTCTTCTCTTGATTTCAACCTCCTGGACAGGCGTTCTGATTGCAAGAGTCATGGATCGTACCGGAAAAGGCATCCGCACTGCTCCCCGAGATGCACTGATCGCTCAGTCAAGTGATTCGAACCATCTGGGCAAATCTTTTGGTATACACAAAATGCTCGATATGGTGGGGGCATCCTTTGGTGCTCTACTGGCCTATTTTATAGTTGCAAGCAATATTGGATTTCACAGGGCATTCCTATTATCCATCATTCCAGCTATTGCTGGGCTTTTCACCTTATCTGCAGTAAGAGAAGAAAACGATATTTCCACAAAAAGAAAAACCCTTTCATGGAAAGGGTTTAGATTAAATCGGAAGCTTACAGCATATCTTATTATCATTTTTATATTTTGCCTGGGTAATTCTTCGAATGCCTTTATCTTGTTAAAAGCAAGAGAGCAAGGCTTTTCATCCTCCCAGGTCATGTTACTGTATTTTATTTTTAATATGACGGCTTCCATTTTCTCCATACCAGCAGGCCGTCTGTCTGATCAATTTGGCAGGAGTCGAATTCTGGTGCCAGGCTACCTGTTATATGGTTTGGTCTATCTTGGTTTTGCATATACCACTTCAAAGCCATTCACATTGTTGCTCTTTATATCCTATGGTATCTATACCGCTTCCATCAGTGGTGCCGAGCGGGCATTTATTTCCGAAAATTCACCACTGGGATTTACAGGAACTGTTTTAGGCCTCTATAGCATGATGCAGGGATTTGGACTTTTATTATCCTCTCTGATCGCTGGTCTTTTATGGGAGATCGGCGGCTCAGATACTCCATTTCTATTCGGTGGACTGGTCAGTAGCTGTGCAGCATTCCTAATTCTGCTTTTGTTACGAAAAAAGTAACTGTTGAATGTCAGCTACTCTCCTCTTTTCTCTTCAACAGGATCCATATACCAAAGGCTGTTCAAAGGATTTATTCTTATTTCTTGATAGCAATTTAGCAGAAATCCCGTTAGCCTTAGCTTAGTTTCATATCAACTTAATGCTGCTTTAAAAGAAAATCCATGATATTAACCTGCTGTATCCCCTCTTCGTTCATTGATATCTCGTCCATGGAAATAATATATTTTGGATAATTATCTTTAATCTTCCTTAGCGGTGCGATCTCTCTCTCAAAGGTCAACGGATCCAGGACACTTGCAGATACCTGATAATAGATTTTCTGGTCGCCATTTTCTACAACAAAATCAACTTCCAGGTCTCCGACTTTCCCAATATAAATGCTATACCCTCTTCTTACCAGTTCCAGATATACAATGTTTTCCAAAATATGGCCAATATCCGTATTCTTATCGCCAAGAAGTAATCTTCGAAGTCCCTGATCTACGATATAGTATTTTTCAAGCGATTTTAAATGCTGCTTTCCCTTGATATCAAATCGCCCTGCTTTGTACAAGATAAAAGATTCCTGTAAGGCGGTTATATAATTTTCTACTGTCACGGATGTCGTCTTTCTTCCGTAGGAAGTCATACTGTCGGATATTTTTTTGGAGGATACGATATTACCGATATTATCAAAAAGAAAACGAATGACGCTTTCTAACAAGGAAGCATCCTGGACCTTCTTTCGTTCTATTATGTCTTTTAACAGTACTGTGTTATAGATCCCCTGTAGATAATCCCGTCTAATGTCATCATCATCTATATAAGTGGTATAAGGAAAACCGCCATATCGAAAGTAGTCATTCCATGCGTCTCTTTTATCCCCCCCATTTAAGTCATAATATTCTGCAAACGAAAGCGGCAGCATTTGAATTTCGACATATCTTCCTGATAAAAGAGTCGCCAGTTCTCCCGACAGCATATATGCATTTGATCCAGTAATGTAGAGATCAACATTCGGTATCGTGAACAGTGAATCGACTGCTTTCTGGAACTGTTGTACTAATTGTATTTCATCTAAAAATATATAGGTCATTTTATCCGGAACCAGCCGTTCTTTTACATAGTCATACAGGACATGATAATCAAGCAAGAACTCATTCTCGATTTTTTCAAGATTTAAAAAGATGATCTGCTCCTCTAGTACAGCTTCCTCCTTTAAATACAGTTGAAATTGCTCCAGAAGTGTAGATTTTCCACATCTTCTTACTCCTGTGACAATCTTGATGATCTGCTTATTTTTTAATTTTATTAATTTATCTAAATACTGTTTTCTTTTTACCATATCATTCACCTCTATCATATTATATCTCAAAAAATTACAAAAATCAATTTTTCATTTTCTACTATAAAAACTATTTACTATTTGCAATTTTTTATAATATATAGCGCTACTTCCTATATCTTTATTTTGTTCTATATATTTATTACGAATGTGATGGTACTATGCCAAGAAAAAGTACAAGTTAAAAGTTACAGAAAATCAGCATGTTCTCGCTAATTTTCTGGTCTTAATAATATTTCACTTAGTTGAGTGCAATTTTTACTGGAGGTTAAGATAGATTGAAAAGTAACTGCTGAATGTCATCTGCTCTCCTCTTTTCTCTTCAACAGAATCCATATACCAAAGGCTATAGCAAGCACAATAACAATTACAACAATGCAAATTATCGAAATAAGATACGGATCAAACATGGAGGGCTTCTCTTTTTCTATTGTTACGGCTTCTGTTGAAGAATCCTCCATTGCATCCAGATAAACCAAGGCATACATACTAAACTGATCTGATGCGATCGAAATCGTTTCCGATTCCATGTCTTCATCCTTTAGAATCGTAATTTCACCATCATGATTTCGAATCAAAGCATATTCCGAATGCCCTTTCATTTCTTCTGGAATTGTAAAAACGAACTGAATTGGCTTATTTGTTTCCTGTACTTTGATCTCCGTTCCATTCACTATTTTAGAAATTGTTATCTCAAAAAAGATACCGAGTGAGTAGTTCATAAGATTTGCGCTGATCAGATCTGTTTCATCTGATGACTCTGTTGCTGCCACAGTGATTTTGATTGAAATCTCATCCCCGGCAGCTGCTAATTTCTTTTCTTCCTCAGTAAGTACTGCATCGATAATATAGGCATCTGAGGATAGCGCAAACTTTGGAACGCTGTCATCTAGTTCAAGGATGATCCTGACATGCTCCAATTTGTCTAACGTTTCTTCTTTTATGCCCGTAACTTCACTATCTGAATTCGCTGCCTGCTCAGTACTGCCAGCAATTGTTGTTCTTTGCACAACAGTATTGCTTGGTTCTGTCGAAGTGTCGCGTATATCATCTGGTGCAGAATTCTCCGTCTCGGTTTCGGTTTCGGTTTCAGTTTCTGTTTCTGTTTCTGTTTCAGTTTCTGTCTCGGTTTCGATTTCTGTCTCGGTTTCGGTTTCGGTTTCTGTCTCCGTCTCGGTTTCGGTTTCTGTTTCAGTTTCTGTCTCGGTTTCGATTTCTGTCTCTGTCTCCGTTTCGGTTTCGGTTTCTGTCTCCGTTTCGGTTTCTGGCTCAATCTCTTCCCACTGTGCAAATAATGTAACATCCGTATTTTGCAAAAGGAATGTGTCCGACTCCTGATAGGAGGATCCTTTTCCATCACTCATGGTATTCCAACCAGAAAAAGTAAAACCTTCTCTTTTCAGATTACCCGTGTTTCCCTGAACTGTGACCGTTTCATTGTTATGATATGGATTTCCACTATCAATCGGTGTCGTTCCTGTCGTATTGCCATTACCAGAATAAAGTACATGGTACTCATATACCGCATTTACCGTTAGTCTGGCTATAGCACTATCTATGCTATATGCAGATATCAGTCCCCTGCTTATAATACTAGCATACACACCTTCAGTTCCTGATGTTCTGTCCCATGCATAAAAGGAAACTGTTGGAGTCTGCACTCCACTGAAAGTATTCGGGACAAATCGCAGTTTTGCGGCAGGAGTAAGGAGAAGCGCCTCGTCTGCAATCAGATTGATTGGAATCCACGTACTTGCCATATTGTACTGCCACATCCCATTGCCAGTGACTATATGGATGGCAATCCCGTCAAGTGCACCACTATCAGGATCGGTAATAGGATCTCCTCCAGAACTTGATAAAATCTGAGCAACTGTATTTCCTGCAGAGTCCAAGTCATCCTCGCCAACAGATGTCATGCTCAGGCTTCCAGGATCTATAAGAACAGGGGCATCATTTACTGCCCTAATTGTCAAAACAGCGGTTGCTGTCGCAATACTAAAGGCCGAACTCCCACCATATCTGGTCGGATCTGATCCTGCATCCATCTTCTGTCCCTGTGTTCCATCTGTTTGATCCCAGGCTCGAAATGTAATTGTTGCAGATTGTGCATTCTCTGTTCCCGGAACGAAACGAAGCAAAGAGGTATCTTTAAGAAGGAGCGCATTCGATGCTGAAACTGTGTCTACGTCCATCCAACCACTCCCGGTATTAAACTGCCACGTACCAGTTCCAAACACTCGCTGGACTGCAATACCTTCTAACGCTCCGTTGTCTAAATCTGTTATCATATCATTTCCTGAGCTGGCAAGAATAGACGCAATACTATCTCCCGCAGAATCTCTTTCGTCCTCTGTTATTGTCGTCAGACTAATTCTTCCCGTTGTCGACATCACTGGTGCATGATTCTCTTCCTCAAACGCAATTGAATTGTTGTCACTTCCAACAGAAGAAACACTAGAAACATTGGCACTGTTTGAAACTGGAACAGCGGCAAACAACAACAGGCAGATCAGTACAAAGGCTAAAATTCGACTTCTCATCCTCATCATCCTCCCCCGGAAAATGCACCTGATACTTTATTAATTATTTACTGTCCGGTCATAACATGATATTGCAAGTATTTATATTCCATCATGGAACTATCCTCAATCGAATCGACGGATTTGTAATAATGACCCTCGGTATCTAAGACACCTGCAGAACATATTACCGGGTACTCATGGAATAGCTCCAATAAAAAAGACCAATATTCGTTCATCGGCAAGTTGGCTGCTTTCAGAAGAAAGGCTCCCAGATAATTTGCACTCATTTTGTCAATATACTGTTCATCAATATCATAATTTGCCCAAATGACAAATGGTGTGATATATTTTTCAAGTTTTTCTTCTTTTAAAAGTTCGCTTGTATCCTTTCCATACAAAATATCATAGAACTCATCCTCTAAACCTGGTTGATGATCTCCAAAAAAACAAATTATTGTTGGTGTGTCCTCGTCTTTATAGTAATTCACCATTTGCTCAAATGCCTCGTCTGACGTCTTGACCAAGTCCACATACTGCTCAACCGCATCAAATTCTCCATATTCCGATAAGTCTGTACGATGCTCTAACTTAATGTAATCTGATTCGTATCCACCATGATTCTGAATCGTAACATTGAACATAAAATATTTACCAGCTTCCTCTGACTCATATTCTTCAATGATGTGATAATCAGATTCATCTGTCAAGAGATTCCAGCTTCTTAAATCATCACTAAATGCTTTTCCATCCTCAATGATCGTATCGAGAGAAATATAATTATCAAATCCAAAGTAATTATACACCTTTACTCTGTTCCAGTTGTCTCTTTCATAAGGATGCATAGCAGTTGTTGAATATCCCAGATCATTTAAATAAGAAGCCAGATTATTGGTGTTTTGTCTGATCGAGGTCACATAAGGTATCCCAGGAACAAATGTTTTACTGCAACCTGTTAAAACTTCAAACTCACTATTTGAAGTCCCGCCACCCAGGGCAGAAACGTACAGATTTCCCTTGATTGTGTTTTCACTTAAGGAATCAATAAAAGGCATCATGTCGTTTAATTCCTGTACGTTGTCATTACCAATCACACTAAGATCTGCAAAGGACTCATTCATAACTACGATAATGTTTACTGCCGACTGTTGTGTCTCATTTATCTGGTTGACCTCTATCGTATCAATCAGGGAATTATATGCACTTTCGCTATATCCCGAAGGCTTTTTTATAGAGAGATAATTCATTGCTTTAATAAAGGAGGCAACATCCCCCTGCACCTGATATGTGCTGATTGGATCCCATGAATTAAATACGAGATTTGGAAATACAGAACGATAATACATCAAACCCAAAAAAATGATCACACTTATGCTGACTACGAGGGATTTATTATTTCTTTGCAGTTTGTGCCGGGAAAACCCATAAAAAATAATCAAAGTCGAAAGCATCAGTAACAAAGCAATAATGATTCTATAGCTGGAGACCAGTGTATATTCACCAACAACAGTACCTAATGTTGCAACCCCAAACAGATCCCATGGATAAATTGGCGTTCCTCTGTATTGTACAACATAGTAATTTGCAACTCCAAAAACAGCAAATAGAGAAACATTTAAAATCTGAGCGATGACGAGGTCATTAAATAACATGTAAAAAATTCTGAGCAATATATAGATTGGAATAAGATTTCCCATATAACTGATAAATGTTAAATCCGATACTTTCGTTCCACCCAAGATCAGAATTGCTGCACAATTTAGTATAGAGCAAAAAGCTAGCTGTATTTCTATGAAATTGTCATGCCCGATTTTTTTTATGTATTTTCTTGGTTGTAATCTTGAGATGGAGAACAACATCAAGCCCCAGAATACTATAACAAGCAAGAATATAATATGATTCTCTAAGATCCCATCCGCTAACCAAGAGGTACTTAATGCAAAAATGATATAAGAAACGAAGAACATTCTCCCATTTTCATTGATCTGCTGCAGCTTCTCTAAGTTTCCCTTCACAAATAATTTAAAAAAATATAAAATAAATACACCCAGTAGTAGATTCCCGAACACTAAAATCAGAAAGCTGATCAGATCCAGCGTTTCATAATAATAAATCAGATCCATTTGATAATCTACAGCTACTCCATTATAGAAACACTCTCCTGTCTCACTTGAAGCGGATGATGCGACAATGAATGGCTCGCAGCTTATAGGAAAAGCGCCACTTTCGTCGACCACCCCATCCATCTGATACATCCCCAAGCTGAATTCCCTATCTTCCCTTAACAAATCTTCAACATTTAAAGAATGGTAATTCCAGTTCGTATCATTGGTAATGACGACCTCATCACTTTGCAATATAGTACCTGATTCATCCCTGATGACTAATTTTAATGTTGGTGGATGTTCCTTAATCAAATCACTATTCGCATAGGAGATTCGGATTTTAATCTCTTTCATTCCACTGAATTGAGGTTGAAAGTACTGAACCAGTGAGCTGTCCTTTGAAACCAGTACATCTGTAGCTATTTCGAAATTATCTGGATATTCTGTGCCGGACTGTACGATCCGATTGTCTTGTATATCTTTGAATATCGTAATATCAATATAAATCGTTAAGGCAATTAATAATGCCATCTTAAAAAGTAACTTAATTTTCCCCTTGGATTCCACCCTAATCTCCCTGACCAATTTTTCTATTTGTAACTTAAGCTTTTGCAGTCTCTATATTTGTCTCTTTACTAATGTAGATCGGTCTTTTTTTCACCTCTAGATAGGTTCTTGAGAGATAAAGTCCTAGGATTCCAATCCCAAGCAATTGTATTCCGCCAATGAACATTATAATACAGATCATGGATGACCAGCCTGCAACAGAACCGCCATAAATAAGCTGTCTTAAAATAATAAAAAGTATAAAAATCATCGAAAGAAAGCACATAATAACACCCAGGAAGGAGGAAATTGCCAGAGGTACTGTGGAAAAAGCCACTATTCCTTCAATGGAATATCGAAACAGTTTCCAGAACGACCACTTTGTTTCACCCGCCGCTCTCTCTACATTTTCATATTCTAGCCATTTTGTCCGAAACCCGACCCAACCGAACAGACCTTTTGAAAACCTATTATATTCAGAAAGACTCAGCAGAGAATCGACGAATTTTCTTGTCATCAGTCGATAATCTCTTGCTCCGTCTACGATATCCGTTGTAGAAATATGGTTCATCAGTTTATAGAATGTCCTCGCAAATAGTGACCGAATTTTAGGTTCTCCTTTTCTGCTTACCCTTCTTGTTGCAACAGAATCATATCCCTCTTCTTTTATAATTCGAAACATTTCTGGAAGAAGTGAAGGTGGATCCTGAAGATCCGCATCCATAATAACCACATAATCACCCACTGCAACTTCCATTCCAGCATACATCGCAGCTTCTTTACCAAAATTTCTCGAAAAAGAAATATACTTTACAGATTCATCTGTCTCAGAAATTTCTTGTATAATTTCAAATGTTCGATCAGTAGAACCATCATCAACCAGAATCAGTTCAAAACTCACTTCTGTCATTACAGAACGTACTTTCTTGTACTCCTTATAAAATAGACCTAATACTTGTTCTTCATTATAACATGGTATAATTATGGATATTACTTCTTGTTCCATCCTATTTCCCTCTTATTAATCCAGTAAAAATTTCAATCTATGGTAACTCTGTTGTTGCATCTGTTTTTCAAATTTGTTGTTCCATATTCTTCAAATGCAACTGCTCAAGTATCTCTCTGATTTGATTTGTATTGTTTTTATTACAAATAAGAATGGCGTCCTCGGTATCGACAATCACCGTGTCTTCCATCCCCACTGCAGCAATCAACTTATTCTCACCCTGGATAATACAATTTCTTGTATTGACAGGAATCACATTCCCTATAATAACATTACCATCTTCATCTTTATTTCTGATACGTTCCAATGCCAGCCATGATCCCACATCATCCCAGTCGAACTGTCCATGTATGATATAGATTTTTTCAGCTTTTTCCATAACACCATAATCAATGGACTCTGATCGAAAACTCCGAAATACAGATTCAAGTACCTCTTGCTCTTGCATACTGCCGATCGCACGCTGAATATCTAAAAGCCCAGAATATATTTCTGGCAAAAAAATTTCAAGGTTCTTTAAAATAGTTGATAGTTTCCAGACGAACATTCCGCTATTCCAAAAGTATTCTCCTGATTTTACATACTCTTCTGCCAATTGATAGCTTGGCTTTTCAACAAATCGATCTACTTCAAATGCAGATCCCTTCTTTTTCTCAGGATCAAATCGTATATATCCATATCCTGTTTCTGGATGTTCAGGTTTAATTCCTACCGTAACGATATTAGAATCTTCCTCTGCAATTTCACAAGCTTCTAATAATGTCTGAATGAATTTCTCATTATTTCCAATTAAGTGGTCAGATGGAAGCACGATCATCAATGCCTCTTCCAATTTTTCCGCCATATGAATTGCTCCAAGTCCAATACATGGGGCAGTATTTCTTCCAACTGGCTCGCATAGAATATTTTCTTCAGGAATATCTGGCAGCTGCTCTTGAACTAGCGATTTGTACTCACGGTTTGTCGCTATATAGACATCCTCGATATCTACAATACCATTGATACGTTCCACCGTCAGCTGTATCATTGTTTTTTTATTATCTGTCAGCGATAAGAACTGTTTTGGAAGTTGTTTCCTACTCTTTGGCCAAAATCTCTCCCCTTTGCCACCGGCCATTATTAGTGCTGTTTTCTTCATGCATTTACCTCTACTCTCCATTTTATTGTTTCAAATCCATCCACTCCTTTAAAATTTAAAGTAGATAAATGGATTATATGACAGTCCCACCATATAGATTACAGAAGTACACCAAAGAGCCAGATAAAAGATACGACGAAGCGTTTCATTTTGAATGATTTTAACATTACGGAACAAATTCTTGACTGGTGTACACAGAAGCAATCCCAGAATCAGTGAGAAAAAGAAAATATTGTTTAATCCAAGAACAACAGTACGTTCCTGAAGATTACCTATATTAAATACTAGCATATTCTTTATATAATTTAAAGCAATCGAAATATTATCTGCTCGAAAGAATACCCAGCCTATTATTACAACGAACAATGCATAAAAATGAGAAATAAATCTCGGACCTTTCTTCAGTACCTTGCCAAGTCCTAATCTTTCTATAATCAAAAATACGCCATGATATAGCCCCCAGATCACAAATTGCCAAGCAGCTCCATGCCAAAATCCAGTCAGCAAAAACACAATAAAAAGGTTAATGTATGTTCTTCCTTCTCCTTTACGGCTGCCACCCAGTGGAATATACACATAATCCTTGAACCAGGTAGACAAAGAAATATGCCATCTTCTCCAGAATTCCTGAATACTTTTTGAGATATATGGATAATTGAAGTTTTCATTAAAGTGAAACCCAAACACGTGTCCGAGTCCGATAGCCATATCAGAATATGCCGAAAAATCGAAGAATATCTGCAGCGAATAGCAGATTGCTCCAAGCCATGCATAGACCGTAGAAAACTGACCATTGAGAGAAAACACAATATCTGCCATACTACCCATGCTGTTTGCGATCAATACTTTCTTAAAAAATCCCAGTATGAACCTCTGGATTCCTTGTTCAAATTGAGTCAGAGTCGTTGATCTTTGTTCGACAGAAACATTTACATCTGCATATCTGACAATCGGTCCAGCGATCAGCTGCGGAAACATCATGATATATAAAGCTAGTTTTTCGATATTTTTCTGAACTGGAACATCATTTCTATAGACATCAATCAAGTATGACATAATCTGAAAAATAAAAAATGAAATTCCGATCGGAAGTGGTATATATGGCATGTTCAGATCCACTACCTGTCCTGATACTTTCGAGAGAACAAACTCTATATTCGCAATAAAAAAGTTGAAGTATTTAAAGAATCCCAGTGTCAAAAGATTCACTCCTACTCCTAGCGCCAGAAAGCTTTTGCGATGCTTTGTTGTACTGATTTTTTTCCCCACTAAAAAATTAATCAGTATAAGTACCAGCAATACTATCAGGTATTGAACTCCGCCCCATGCATAAAACACAAGTGATGCAAATAACAATACAGAGTTCTTAATAAACATACGTTTTGTTTTCTCAGCCAAAAAATATAGAAAAAGTGTAATTGGCAGAAAGACAAAAATAAAAATAGATGATGAAAAGACCATGTCTTGTATTATATGGTGCCAAATCAGTCACCATACTCTCCTTCCTATAATATATATTGATAGGCGTTTGCAAAACGCCATAACCAACATGATTGCGGTGTTTTTTCTTGTATAAAACAAAACAACTCCTCAATAGCTTGTGGTAAAATAGAGTTGAAAAAAACCATTTTGACCGCCACCATTAAGGAGATGCACCTACATGATATCACATAGACAACTCTCTTTGGCAGAAGTTTTTGAAGATTGCCAAAATAAATTTAATAATGACAAATATCAGTTCCTAACTCTACTTTACGAAACCATCAATCTTGATGAAATTGTTCCTATTTCTTTTGTTTCTCACTCTCACGCTTACACCGGAAGCCCTCGCAAGCACCAACTTTATCTAATTCTTAAGGCTTTCTTCTTCAGAATATATTTTCAAACCCAGCTGATATGCTCCTGATTCTATTTCTGAAATACTCTCAGGAATTACGTGATTATTTGCGACTTTGCTGTTGTTCCTGATGCTTCAAAATTCACTCGTTTCAAGCAGGATTTCCTATCGGACTTACAATCTATGTTCGATCACCTGTTTGATCTGACCGAACCGATATGCCCAAAAATAGATTCACATCTTGCTTCTATGACCAACTTTGATACATTTGGTGTTGAAGCCTGGGTTACGGAAAACAATCCCAAATACGCAAACCGTATTACCAAGCAACTTAAGGCTTTTGAAAATCAAATTTGTATGTCCTAAAATGAAATTGGCATACAACAAAGCAGATAAAACAAAACGTCGTATTTGCCACTTTGATAATCCGTTCGCAGCTTCTTCCTGTGGAAGAATAATTTATATTTATCCCGAAAAAACAACGTGCCTATCCTGCCATGGAACGTGGTTCAACTGAATGGGATGAAACATATAAAATCTGTGTAAATGTCGAAAAATCCATCAATCACTTTAAGGCAGTCTTTGTGTCACTGGTCGCAAAACCCGGAATGAAAAAACACTTCACGCCAACCTGCTTCTGGCTGGAATTACTTACTAGTCACAGAGATGGTTGCTGAAAAACTTCATCAGTATCAATATATTCGAAGTCTTAAGCCGTTGATTGCTTGAAACTAGAATTTTTTCCTTGTTTTTAATCAAGATTGCGAACTTATTTCGCAATTACCTAATAATTATTAATTTTGAGTTTGGTTTTGCTGTAACGTCTTATTAAAACAACGAAGGATAATAGTATTAAATAATTTATTCAAAATTAAATTCAAACTCAAATGGAACCTTATAATACAAACACATCCAATAACTCATAAAATCGGCAGCACCTGAATACAACATTTCCCCTGAATAGCCAGAATTTGGTAGTTTTTCAAGTGATATCTCTTTCATATTTTGACCGTTTGCAATAATTTTTGACGCTTCTTCAATTTTATCATTATTGGCATCCCAAACGATTGCATTTTCTTGATATTTGCTAAATATTTCATTCATATTTGGTACTGTTATTGCAGTAAAAAGAACCATCCCAACACATAATATTATGGTTGACATTTTTGAATTGTGAACCAATAATATGAAATGCATGAAAGGTTCAATAATTATAATTGTACTTAAAATTAAAAAAGGCAAAAACAAACGATATGGCCGTTCTGGCACAACAACCAAACATGCTATCGATAAAACGGACATGTAAAAAATTAGAAGTTGGAATTTAGTTCCATAGTGTAAATAATATTTGCTGATTTGAACCACATGTATGAATATAACAAACGTTCCCAGAACGGTAAAGAACAAACTATTGTTATTACTATTGTAAAAATTTATATATTTGTTACTAAAAAAGGTAAAGAAAAGACCTATGCATGAAAAAATTATTATGATGACCAGATTAAGTATTTGAGTGGATTTGCTTAATTGCTTACGGATCAGCATCACACTGATAAAAATCTGTGAAATTGATAAGCCAATCTGAAATTTAGTCATAAGATAAAAATCTTTTATTATTTCCGGATAGCTTAAGAGAATTTTTTGAAATATATTCAGGTTATAAAAATCACTTGAATTTGATGCACGCAAACGAATCCCAGGGCTCAACATTAATAGTAACATTCCGACCACCGCCACAATAACGAATATGACATTCCACTTTGAAAAATGTTCTTCTTTTTTCTCATAGATTAAAAGCATGATTGTAAATCCCACAAGTGCTACACTTATAGACTCCTGGGAATAAGATGCCAAAAAAATCAAAGTTGTTAATAAAACTTTTAGCATTATATAACAAGTATTCATTTTTTCTCTATAAAGAAAATATAAGTAATTGAAAAGCAAAAAAGGAAGTATAGAAAATACATATTGAAAGTATGCTGCAAACCAGTACATCCCAGCACTTAGTACCCATACTTCAAGTAATCCGAATGACAAACACGTAAAAACTGCAATTGATTTAGAAAATTTTTGCAAATCAATATTGAATAATAGAATGAGTTTCCATAAAAACAAATATATAAAAAACACACCACTTGCTGCTAGAACACTGACTGCTATCATGCCACCAAAATGATAACTTAGTAACCAAATGAAAAAATATAAAACTCTTCCATTAACTTGAAGATAATGATTTTTCAAAAACTGAAAAAGTTCTTTAATGCTGAAATCATGCCCCAAATGTTCTACAGGCATTCCATAATTCAACGAATAGTATCCAAAATCATCAAAATAAATCTTTACTTGTAGAAACTGACCTAGTAGAAAACAAAAGAATAGACTCCATATAATGATTAAACTCATTTTTCTCATTTTTTTATGTCCTCCACAAAACAACAAAGTCATTTCCTTCAGTGGTAACCTCGTTTTTGAAGTTATTATTCATATAGATGTATGTTTTCAAATAAATAATCAATAAATCCAAAACTCATATAATCAATTGCTGCTTCATTAATTTCCAAAATAATTATGTCCGACTGATTTATACGCTCTGCGATTTCTATTTCATCATACGCCGTATAACTAGAGATTGTGCCTGTTTTTGAAAATTTATCCTCAAAATAATATGAGTTTTCCAAATAAAAATCTTCATTAAAAACATCAGATTTAATTAGTCCACTCAGACTCTGTCCCATAAAACTGCCACCTCGCATAAAAACATTTGGGTGATCACCTTCTTCTGTGACTATGATTTTAGCGTTATAAAATTCAATTTCTGGCTCGCATAATAGGTTCAGGCTTAGATATAGATCTGCATTTGGCCATTCAGGCTCTGAGCTGCTTACTTCTTCTAAGCTTAATTCACCAATATTCCAAGCACCTGAATCAGAGATGAAATCTGCAAAAGCAATTGCTGTCTCATTCCCCCATGATGTTGACCAATGTGTTCCAGTCTGGTAGTATATCGGTGCATCAATATTCGTACTCGAATTGTTTTCAATAAAATCTCTTGCTATAAAATATTTTAATCCCGTACCTTTCAGGTTCTTAATAAAGTCAGAATAATTGTTGTTCGTCTCAGTAACTGATCTTTCTAAAAATTTGTACTGCCAAGGGATATCTTCTTTATTAAAGTACCCTTTTGATGGAGTAATAAATAAATACAACTCCTTTCCAGAATTTTCTACGATCTGGTTAAGGCTCTGCAGTTTTGATAACTGATCATCATAATAAGCCTGTTCATTCTTATAATCGAGCCCCAGTTCCTTTGAAATATAGGTCGGTTCAAATAATTGTCGATCTGACCCAATGACTACATTCGCATTAGGAGAAGTATAAAATAGAGAATATAGCATTTGGCTGCGTATTTTAATAAGCAATCCGCGACCCGAAAAACTAGTATCCCACTTCTCATTTAAACTAGTCTGAAAGGAACCATCAAATATTCCCTTTACTGTTGGGGCTTCCATAACATTTTCATTTGTTACTCCATTTAATGTCATCTCATTGTTTATAATGAAACTTATTAATGGATATATGAGTAAACCAAAAAAGACCCATAAGAAATAGTACTTTTTAACCTTTTTCACTTTGTCTCCTCTAACATTCCCAAACCTCTTGCATAAAATGATTTTTAATGGAAATCAAAATCATTTTCCAGCGTGTCAGTTGCAGCTTTTACCGAATAATTATCATTGATATATCCAACCTCATCTCTCGACATATTCTTCAAGATATCCTTTGAGTTATAGAGCTCTATCGTACTCTTTGCAATTTTTTCCGCTTCATCCTGAACATAAACAATATTCTGAGCGCCTTCAATGCCCTCTATTCCAACTGATGTTGTAATCATAGGTATCCCACGCATCATCGCTTCGATTATTTTACCTTTTATTCCAGCGCCATAGCGTAGAGGTACAATTGCGGCCTTAATATTCTTATACATCGTTTCCAAATCTTCATCTGATACAAAACCATGAACAATAAACCGTTCAGATGCAAAATCCTTTACTTCCTGAGGCGGCTTAGAACCTACTATATGCAGAACAATATCTGGGTTCACTTCCCAGACCTTTGGCATAATTTCCTCTCCGAGCCACTTGACCGCATCAATATTCGGAGGATGTCCAAAACCACCCACAAAAATTATATCCTGTCTCCTATCTGGATCATAAATAACTTCAGGAATATCCTCATAGATATTAATGGGTACTCTGCGAGTATTTATGTTCGGATCCTCCTTTGCTATTTCGTCTAGCTCGACATTAGATAAATAATAGGTCATATCTGACTTTCTCATTAATTCAAATTCTGTCTTTTTCCATTCTTTTGAATCCTTTAGTGCCTGCTTATTCCCATTTAATTCATATTCGCGTAATTCTCTGAGATAATGCAGGTCGTGACCAAAGTATATGATTTTTGCCTTTGTATATTCCCTGAGAATATCAATATATTTGATAGAAATATGTGGTCTGCTCAAAAAAACATAATCAAAATATTTTCCATTGCGTTTGATCCAATCTTTCCAATTCGCATAATAATAGTTTCCATAAAGTACTTCAATTCCCATTTGCTGCAAAGTCGTTGTATACGGTTCATGCTTAAAAAAATTATCGCCAATGAACTTTACATTATATCCCTTAGCTATAAACAGTTTCAGATAATAAAACATGCATCTGCTACCAGCGTCCTTGTCATACATTGGGACATAGTGATCGACCATTAAAAGAGTTTTCTTTTTCTCAGATCTATCCTTTGCAATAAAGACATTCGTTCCATTCTCGTAATTCTCAATCGATAGTGTATCTTTCCATTTTTCATAGAATTTTCTTTGATTCTCGATCTGATAAGCTTTTTGACCTGTATTCACATCTGTTCCATTTGTAATTCCTTCAAAGTGAACAACAGTCGATAATGGCTGATACTTCACTTTGTAGCCAAGACGTCGAACCTCAAACGCAAGATCTGTGTCCTCATAATAGGCTGGAGCAAAGCGTTCATCAAAACCCTTTAATGTTTCCCAGATACTTTTACGAACCATTATGGCCGCTCCAGAAATATAATCCACTTCCTTGACATAATTAAACTCGGGATTGGCTGGATCCTGATTATTCCCATAATTCCATGCAGAACCATCCTTCCACAAGATTCCCCCTGCTTCCTGCAATTTTCCATTCCCATAGATCAGCTTCGAGCCTACCATTCCAGTTTTTGGATCTTGTTCCATAAGCTCAACCAGGGGTTTGAGCCAGTTTTCCTGAACCTCAGTATCGTTATTTAGGAATAAAATATAATTCCCTTTTGCATAGGTTGCTGCGTTGTTACAGTTCTTTGAAAATCTCAGATTTTGATCATTTGTGACTACTGTTATGTTTTGTACAAGCTCACTGATTCGAGTAGTATCATCCGTGGAACAATCGTTTGCAATAATGACTTCATAGCTGATATCATTTCCACTATTCTTTAAAATTGATTTCAGACAGTCATAGGTGTAGTGAAACTGATTATATACCGGAATTACGATGGAAACTTTAGGTTCTATCTGCTTTATAAACTGCAATTTCTGGTATTCACTGAACCCTTTTGCTATTTTCGTCTCATTCATCTCCAATTGAATTTTTTCAACTGAGACTCCCTTCATACTTTCATCAATCCTGTTCGATACGAAGGATGGTCCCTCTTCTTTTAGAAAATGGAAAAAATGTCGAATTTTTCTGGGCGAGAGCATTTTCGCTGACTTAATAGGATGTCTCACGATTTTTGCACAAATTTTTGCAAATAAACGTCGTTTACTTCCAACAGGAATAATGGCCGAAAAAAATCTTTGAAAAAACGCTGCCAGTCTCCATGTCCTGCTTGCCTTCATGATTTCAATCTCTCGCTCCAATCTGCGCTCTGACTCAAGGAGAAGCTCTATATGCCCATCTTTGTTTACGATCTCCCGTTCTATTACATTACTTCGATCACTCAGTTGTTGTATTTTCTGATTGAGTCTTTTTTTTGTATCCGCTAAAAGTGCTATGCACTCATCCTTAGTTTCTATCTCTTGTTCTATATTACTGTTCTGATCAGTCAGTTGTTGTATTTCCTGATTGAGTCTTTTTTTTGTATCCGCTAAAAGTGTTATACATTCATCCTTAGTTTCTATCTCATGTTCTATATTACTGTTCTGATCAGTCAGATATTGTATTTCCCGATAGAGTCGCTGTTCGTTATCTGTGAAAAGTGCAATACATGCATCTTTACTTTCTAATAATCGCTTATTATACTCTTGTTTTTCGATCAAATGTTCGCGTTCTGTTAATTTAGTATTGTGTACTTCAAGTTCGCGTTTTTCCACGCTTAAGTTGTAATATCCTTCAAATAAAGAATTGAGCAAGCTGTCCTGCCTATTTACATTCATATCGAAATTCAACTTGAATGTTTCAAAAAAATCACAAGGTAATACAATGTAGGATTTTTTTTCGATGCATTCCTTTTCTCCAATATCAAAAACATATTTCGGTGCAGCCTTACTGTCTTCGTTTATATTACAAATTAAATTTTCTAAAAAGCAGGGTCTTTCAACTGGAAAATAAATTTTAACCTCGGTAATTGACAAAACAGCTTCTAATTTCAATGCAAATTCAAATGTATTGTCGTGTTTCCTTCCCAGACATTGAATACTTGATACACTATCATTTTGAATGATAGAGAGATATATTTTTGTGTTGAATAAAACACTCTCTATATCCTGTGTTGGTACAAGATTTTTATTTTCCGAAATGCAGTTTGATATTACTTCATATTCATCCTCTGCAAGTTTTTTTAATGTAGTTGTCTGTCCTTGACTTTTTAAGTCTATTGCACGGTATGCCTCACTGAATTTATCAAATAAATTCTCAGGCTCAGAAACAATTTTATCATATCCACCCGTCCAATCTAGGTATCCATCAATTTTACTTACAAATGTTGGGTACATATCTACACTAATACTCGTTACACCATAGCAATTTGCCACTAACGACCCGTGAAGACTTGTTCCAATGAACAGACACGCCCCTGATATGATAGCCAAGATTTCCTTTGGCTGTAAAAGTTCATCAAAAATAACCGTTTCACATGCCAACTGCTTATAAATTTGCTGAAGTACAAATAGATCTTCATGGGAATAATTTATAGGTAGTAATACTACTTTCAAGCCATAATGGTGAGCAATTTTTTCTACTTGCTTTGCAACCATCTTAGTTTCATACGTCGTACCATATTGAAGCACAAGGTAGTTCCCAATAACACAATCACTATTATTGTTACTTAAATCACTTTGAAAAAATAAAGTTTGACGTACCTGCTGAAGTTCCTCGTTGCAGTAATAATTACTAATTGTCCACAAACTGTCTGGACTTAATCGGACTTTATTATGTAATTCTTCGATAGCTACCAGCTTATTATATGAGAATCTATCTCTAACACCAATGTAAAGAGCATCCATCAGATAACTGTGAACACACCTCTTTTCCCCTTCGGAAAATTCATATGGTATTCCAGCCCCATAAAGAATATATGGAATGCCATACTTTTTTGCATACTCGATTGGTTTTTGCCACATATATCCAGGTTCATATGTGATGGTTTCATCTTTATTATTTTTAAATTCAATTTCTTTGAAATGTAAAAATTCTCCTCCACCAATAATTATAAAATCGAATTTTTCCTTTTGCATGCATTGATCAAAATCCACATAATCAAAAACGATTTTATTATCATTATATGCATTTAAATTCTCTTGGGGTGCAAAAAGGTAATACGATCGTATAGTAACAGATTTTTCTAATTCCTTCTTCATAGCAAAAGGAAATAGCGAATCTCCAAAACTATTGACGTTAAAGGCTCCAAAGTGAGCAATGCTAAAGTTTTTACTCATTTTTGTCTATATACAATACATTTTTTGAATTGTATATCTCCTCTCTCTTTAAAATTTCCAGCTATGTTCCAATCTTGTGATTCCAGTTTCATAAGAATTAGTTTTTGCGATTTCAAAACTATGTACACCATGAATTACATCAAGATTGATCTGATCCTTAGTCTTTATACCGATATCGATCCAATATCTGCCTGTCCATAGATTCAAATTCCGAATTTCCAATTCGAAATAACCATCTTTGTCTACCCGAATACCTGTACCAAGTTCACCAAATGTGGTGTTCCCATAACAATGGATTCCATCACTTCTGGATATTCCCAACCGAAAATCGACTTCATTTTCCTGATTACACTTATATTCGATATGAAATTTGATTGTATCACCTGTTTTAAATACGATCTGATTTCTATTTTCACCATTTAAAATTGTAAAATCTATAATCTCAATTTCTCGATTACCGATTCTTGTCGCATTGACATCGCAAAAAGATGGTAATTTTTTTTCTTCCACCACTGTTTCTGGCTGCTTGACGTTTTTTTCTTCTTCTACTTCATCTGCTTCCTTATCGCTTTTCAACTTATCATCGCTCAATTGTTTCTCAAAATCCTGCTCGATTTTTTGAACTCGTTTTTCTTCCATCATTGCAAGATAATGCTCAGATATATTTTTGGGTATTCCATCTTCTTTAATCAGCCCATCTTCAATCCATATAGCTCGATTGCATATCTTTTCAATTTGAGACATCACATGTGTCACGATTACGATTGTTTTACCCTGTCTTTTTAACTCATTTAGTTTTTCAAAGCATTTTGTCTGAAAATTTACATCGCCTACTGCCAGGATCTCATCGATCAGCAGAATATCTGCATCCACATTGATAGCGACAGCAAAAGCAAGTCGCATATACATACCAGAGGAATAGGTTCTCACAGGATTATCGATATATTCTTCTAATTCTGAGAATTTTATTATATCATCTAGCCTACTCTCGATTTCAGTCCTGTGTAGTCCAAAAATGGAGGCATTTGTAAAGATATTCTCGCGGCCGCTCATATCCGGATGAAATCCCGCTCCAAGCTCTAAAAGCGATGAAACTCTCCCATCCATTTCAATGGTTCCCTTAGTTGGAAACATGATTCTAGTTAGCATCTTTAAAGTTGTGCTTTTTCCACAACCATTCTTTCCAATCAGTCCTACTGTTTCACCCTTTTTAATTTCAAAACTAATTCCTTTTAAAACCCAGTGTTCTTCATAACGATTCCTGCTCCAGAACAGCATTTTCTCTTTCAGACTATTTCCTTTATCAAAAAAAACTTTAAATCTCTTCGTCACGTCATTGACTTCAATTGCATTTCCGGCTCTCATTACAGCTCCTCCGCAAAATTCTTTTGTAATTTATCAAAGATTATAAATCCGATAATCATTGAACCCACACCGAACGCAACTGTCAGTCCCAAAGTCTGCATTTCAGGAATTCTTTTATAATATAAAATATCTCTGTAGGCAATCGAAACAGGTGTCATAGGATTTGAATTGAAGATTGGTATTAATTGTGGCGGAACTAATGATTTATCGTACATTACCGGTGTCATATAAATCCAGGCCATCATTAATACTCCAACAATGTGTTCTAGATCTCTCAGATATACGTTACAGGCTGACACGATCATGGTCAATCCCAGCACTAATATATACTCAATCAGCATAATTATTGGTAGAAATAGTAATGCAACAAGATTAAATCCATTTCCAGAGATGGCGATCACTCCAAATACTACGATCATTGATAGCAAGAAGTTCACAAAGCACGTCGTAACAAAAGAAATCGGTAGTACCTCTCTTGGAAAATAGATTTTCTTCACGAGATCCTTTTGATTGACTACAGACATAGATCCACCAGTCATGGATGAGCTAAAAAAAACAAATGGGATCATTACAACGGTAAGATATAGATAATATTTATCTACATCCATTTTGAAAATCTGAGAAAACACAATCGTATAAATAATGATCTGCATGAGTGGGTTTATAAATGTCCATAAAAATCCAAGAATGGAGTTTTTATATCTCCCTCGCAGCTCTTTTCGAACAGAGCTTTGAATCATGGTTCTATACTCATATAATTCTTTTAACTTCTTCATCATTTCCCTCGCTTAAAGTAGTCCTAATAACATCAAAAGATGAAATATTATATTGTCAATTGGGTTTTGTCGATAGAGATTCTTGTCCAAAAAAGCTCTCCAACTATATTTTATTCCCTTGTCGCAGTCAGCAACGATTTTTATTGTATCATAGTTTGGTATCCGTTTTCCATAAATCTGAATAAAACTTCTCGCTTGAGTAGATAATCTGCCTTTTAGGGCTTGAAAAGACCTTATTCTTTTTTTCCAACGCTGTCCCCAGGTATTCTGCATGCCTACTTCGTTGTTGTTGTGCTGTCTATAATAAATAAATGAATTTTTATCATAATATACATTTCCAAAGACGGAAGCCGTCAGATATAGCCACCAGTCATGCCAGATGATACCACCTGGATTTTTATCTTTTATCAGGGAGAGCAGTTCCGCAGTAAAAACTTCCGTGCAGCCGATACAGATATTCTCCAGCAAGGCATTCCCCACATCAGGTGCTCTATTCACTGAAAAAGCAAAAGGTTCTAATGAATGCAGATCCTCAGACGCATAGGTGACCTGGCTCGCATAAAGGGCAATGGAACCATGTTTTTCGCGCATTTTCTGAAGAATCTTGATCGCATGAGACAATTTCTCAGGTTGCCAGACATCATCCTGATCTGAAAATGCATAGAATTCAGCATTATTTTCACAATGGGATATTAGATGGAAAAAGCTTTGTGCTGCCCCCAAATTTGAGCTTGAATACCACTGTATTCTGGAATCTTTATCGGCATATTCTTGAATTATCGAGCGGGTGCTGTCTGTAGAACCGTCATCTCGAATTAAAATAGTGATCGACACATTTTTCTGGTTTAGTATACTATCGATCTGCTCTCTTATATACCGTTCCCCATTATATGAAGAAAGTAAGATCTTGACTTTTGGCTGCATTCATTTACCTCGTTCACCTAAAACTATTCAGGGTATTATAGCATTGACAATCAAAAAACACAATTTATGAAACGAACTCACACTAATCTGAACCGTTGATCATTTCTGAATATATCTGGTCCATCTGCCCATGGACACACTCTAATGAAAATTGCTGTATCTTCTTCTGCGCAGACTTTGCATATTTTCCAGCTATCTCGTTATTGTTTTTCATATTCATGATTCTTGATACATAAGCTTCTATATCGTTTTTTCTGACAACCTCACCATCGATGTGATCACTGATCAGATCCGTATTGCCTCTGATTTTTGAACAGATCACCGGAACACCAGATGCCATTGCTTCCATCAGGGCAGCTGGCAGTCCTTCCTGTAATGAAGGGAAAACAAAACAGTCAGCTGCTTTGAGGATCTGTGGGATATCCCCCCGATAGCCAGCAAGTATTACTCTGTCTTGCAAGCCCAATTTTCGTATCAAGGAGATGAATTCCTTCTCTTTTTCACCAATTCCAACAATCAGATATTTTATCTTTTTATCTGGGATCTTTGCCATGGCTTCAATGATGACTATCTGGTTCTTTCTTTTTGAGAGTTGTCCTACACTTAGGAGAAGGAACTCATCATCCTTTATTCGGAATTCCCTTCGGATAGACTGTCTTTCCAATTCTCCAAATTGAAATTTCGAGAAATCTACTCCAATGCCAGGTACATAATATACTTTTTTTGCATGAAATGTTTTTGCTCTGTTATAGTCTTCCTGATTGATCGTAATTAGAACATCTGTAAAGCGTGAAACATGCTTCTCAATTGGATAGAATAACATCCAGTAAGCTGGAGATGCCCCCTTAAAAAAATGAAATCCATGTGCTTCGTAAAGCACGTTTGTTCCATTTTTCCTTGCTTCCTTTGCTGCAACTCGAGTTACAACACCACCGATGGGAGTCTGGGTATGTACAATTGAGTAATGGTTTCGATTGCATAATTTTTTAAGGATTCGATAGGAAATAATAATATTTTTAAAGTCTGTAATACTCCTTGGAATTGGTACATGATAGACTTTGATACCTCTGTTCTGCAGCTCTGTTTTGAATTCATCTACCCGCTCCTGACTCGTGCTGCTTCCCTTTTTAAAATTCGCTGCAACTTCGATATCATACCCTTGGTCCTGCAGAATCTGCAGATTATCCATATTAAACAGATCGATCATAGAAGCAACGGATGCAGTCATTAGTACTTTTCGTTTCACCATAATTTTTTCTCCGTGCATGATACAGATTCTCGGAAACTATATTTTTGATACTCGTTCATTCTGTATTGACTGATTTCTTTTACATAGCTCAAATTTCCGAATACCTTATTAACGAGCTGTCCCGCTTTTCCTTTATTATTTCCTATTGTTGTAAATAAGGTATCGAATCCTGAGATGAAATAGATTCTGTGATTGTGAGCTTTTGCAATTTCTCTTACAATCTCATATGTAGCTACATATTCACTATTCTGAGGAAAAAAGATTCCGCTGTCACAGTGCTCTATGATTTCTCTGATCAGTTCACAAAGGTTCTCTATATAAAGCATGCTGCGCTGATTTTGAATTTTTGGAAAAATTGGCAGGCGACGTGCTGCCTTAGATAGAAGTGAATAATTTCCTTTACTTCCTTGACCATATATCATAGGCAACCTTATGACTGCAGTTCTAAAGTCGTTCTGATTCAATTTTTGAACATAAAGATCTGCTTTTTTCTTGCTGTCCCCATAACAATTAGAAGGGTGCAGCGGAGTACTTGCTGAGATTTGTTTCTCTTTACCATATGGCGCACTGTCACCATATATTATAATACTGCTTAAATAGATGAATTGGCGAACCCCTTCTGTTTTTGCTTTTTTTGCCACTTCTTTTGTAAGCGTTGTATTGATGGCATAGTATTCTTTTTTTTCTTCTAAGGTTACTGTACCCGTATCAGCGTGTGCTTTACCTGCAGCATGAAGAACAGAATGATAACTGGAAAAATCCATATTTTTCCAGTTATCATCACGCAGGCTTACTGTATCAATTTCCCAGTCGGGATACTGTTCATGTATGAATTTTACAAAAGCACTTCCTATAAATCCATTTTGTCCCGTCACCAGGATTTTCTTGTTTTCTATCATATTTTCACCAGTCCTGCTAGTCTTGACTCATCTCTGGCTGATACGTAGGCACCAGCTCCATAATAGATTCTCTGATATCGTACGGTTCGGTTTCTACATAGTCTTTTAATTTATTGAGCTTCAAAAGAAATTCTTCTTCATTGATCTCGATCGGTTTGCCAATATGGATCAGCCGGTTTGCTGTCTCCTGCATTCCTTCTTCGTCCATTAGGATCTCTTCGAACAGCTTCTCACCGGGACGCAGTCCGGTATAGACGATCTGGATCTCTTCATCTGGTCTGTGTCCGGATAAAAGGATCAGATTTCTGGCAAGATCCACGATTCGCACTGGTTCGCCCATGTCCAGAACGAAGATTTCTCCGCCCTTTGCGTAGGCTCCTGCCTGAAGTACCAGGGATACTGCTTCCGGAATTGTCATAAAATAGCGAATTATCTCGGGATGTGTCACGGTTACTGGACCACCCATTTCGATCTGTTTTCGAAAGAGTGGGATTACACTGCCGTTACTTCCAAGTACATTTCCAAAACGTACTGCTACGTATTCTGTATCAGACCGTTTGTTGTAGGTCTGAATGATCATCTCACAGATCCGTTTGGAGGCTCCCATAATATTCGTTGGATTTACTGCTTTATCTGTTGAGATCATAACAAATTTTTCAACATGATGTGCATCGGCTGACTGTACGATCTTTAAAGTTCCGAGCACATTATTCTTGATCGCCTCATTAGGACTGGTCTCCATCAGTGGCACATGCTTGTGTGCTGCGGCATGGTAGATGATTTCCGGATGGAAGGTTTCCATGATCTGATCAATTCGATTGGTATTTCTGACAGAAGCAACCAACGCGACGATATCCAAACTGGGATATCCATGCACAAGTTCATTCTGAATGTCGTAGAGCGAATTTTCATAGATGTCCAATAGGATCAGCTGTTTTGGTCTTTGATTTGCAAGCTGACGACTTAACTCACTTCCGATGGAACCACCTGCCCCGGTAACTAAGATCACTTTATCTGCAACATACCCAAGGATGGATTCTAGATCCACCTCAACGGGATCTCGACCCAGAAGGTCATTGACATCCACATCCTTAAGTTCACTGATGCTGACATCTCCATTGACTAGCTGATAGATACCAGGAAGTCGCTTTAGATCACATCCAGTTTCCTTACTAATATCCAGGATCTCTTTGATCGCTTTGGGTGATGCGGAGGGCATCGCAACGATGATCTCATTGACATGTAATAGCTCCGCAAATTCTGCAATGGTACTTCGATCTCCAATGATTTTTGTTCCCTGAATGTAACTTCCGATTTTATTTTTATCATCATCGATGACGCCAACGACCTGCTTATTGACGTATCTGCTGTTCTTGATCTCCTTGATCAGTGCATTTCCCGCTTCTCCTGCACCTATGACCAATACATTCCTTTTTTCCGTCTTGCTTCGCAGTCTGTTTTTCATCGCCCGTGCAGCGCGATAACTATAACGAGATACAAACACAAGAAATAACAGGAACATTCCGTATAAGACATAGTAGCTGCGTGGGACAGGATATCCTGTCTCTGGGTGCGATAGCAGCATCAGAATCATATTCAAGACAGAAGATACAATGCAGGCAGAGGCAAGATACATCATCTCCACTGCTCCTGCATAACTCCAAAGGCTAGAATACAGTCGAAAAATCCAAAAGATCAGTATTGTAACTACCGCAATCGCAGGCAGTGATTTCCAGGCATTTTCAAGAAACTGGAGTGGAATTTCATCAAATCGAAGTTCAAAACGCACGAAAAGAGCCAGCATGCTTGCTGCAAAAACAGCACAGACATCATAGCTCATCAGGAATATCCTGCGGATCAGAAGTTTTCTATCAATGATTTTTTGTCTCATGGGTCTCACCCTTATTTCCCGTGTTGCAGTATTAGTCAGCCTGCTCTTCCCAAACTGTGGGAATTATAGCATACTCTGTTCTTAGCGTCAAAGTGATCAGAATCCATTCAGCCTAGTGCCTTAGTTGTCATCTGCTTAGCAGGGTACTATTCTGAATCTTTTTCTGAAGGAAGTCAATCAGTCTTGGAATCTGCAGGATTCGCTTCGCATAATAGAGCAGTATCCCGGCAGCCAGGCCAAACAGAAGCATCCACAAAGGCGATAGAAGAAAATAACCAGAACCATATAAAAAGTCCTTAAAGTAAATTCTGGAATAATTATGCACCAGATAAATTTCTAGAGAATAAAAGCCTATGAAGTAAAAAATCTGTTTTATTCCGGGAATCACTGCAATAAATTCTGCTCCGATCAAAACGCTTAGAAGAGGCAGCAGTGTATAGTTTATTTCCCAGAACTGGGTTGGGGTCACAATGGTTCCAACCTTATAGAATATAGCAAACAAAACACTGAGTCCCACCAGCTTTATCAGTTTTCCCAGTTTCTTATTCGTTGTTGGGCAATATGCCAGCCAACGATTCATGAGGTCTTCCCTTGCCATGATCATGCCGATTATGTAAATCAGAACATATTTATAGATACTGTTCTCCTCACGGATAATGGGTGTAAATATTCTCGGCAACATGACTACCATGCCAACAGCTATGACCGCACCAAATTTTCTGATGAACCCAGCGGCGATGGGTGCCACTACAATAAAGAAGATAGCTGCTGAGATATACCACCAGGCTCCATTGAGATTTGGTGTGTTAAAAAATGACTGCAATCCCAGTAGATTTAACAGAAAGTACAGGATTGCCGTTGTCGTTCCTTTGGATCCATAGGTATCGAACAGCTCAGCTGGGTCAAAGATGCCAATCACCGCAAAGCAGATCAGAAACACAAATGCAAAACTAATGATCAGCTCGATCAGCCTGCTCAAAGTCCATACGGAATACTTTGTATCTTCTTCCCTGCATTTCGTGACAGCGAAATAAAGTCCGTATCCTGAAACAAAGACAAAGACAGCAACACAGAATTTGACCATTTGCGAAAATAGTACAACCTGATCCATCGCAAAGGGATCAAAGCTGATAATGTAATCTTCGAAAAAACCTGTTGCCCGAAAGGTATGATGCCATACCATCAACAGTATGGCAATTCCTTTTAAAATGGTTGAACGTTCCTTCGTATAAAGGTTTTCAGTTGTTTTCATGTTGTGTCTCCATTCACGTCTTTTTTCCCTGATAGCAAGTTTTGGGTCGGTTTTGGTCGTAAAGTTTATTTTACTTTTATCTCGATAATATTACTGTTCTTGCTCTTATATACAACCCCATTCACAACTCGATAGGCTCTGACCTTAACATAATAGGTCTTTCCGCTTTTGAGTCCCCCGATGTTTGTTTTTGTGATATCACTGCCATTTACGACAGCATAAGATTTATATCCACTGCTTTTCTTAGTGGATACATAGACCTTGTAATACTCTGTATTGGTGGTCTGGGTCCAGTATACTCGGATCTGTCCAGTTGCTGTTGTTTTGACTTTTTTCACTGTTACTGTACTTGGACTCGGATAGTCGACCTTCTTTTTGACGATATTGCTGTTACTGCTTTTAAAAGTCAGTCCGTCAATGACATCATAAGCCTTAACTTTTACATAATAAGAGGTGCCATTTGTCAGACCATAGATGCTCTGTTTTGTGGCAGCACCGCCATCCACGACTGCCGCAAGCTTATATCCACTATTTTTCTTTGTGGATATGTAGATCTTGTAATAGTCAGCCTTCTTGTTGCGTGTCCAGTACACACGAAGCTTATTCGCAGATGCGGTCACTTTCTTGATCGTAACACTGGCAGGCTTTGGTACATTCACCAGCTTGCCATCACTGCCAAAGATCAGTTTCGTTCCATCCACGGAGATCGTCGTATTCTTCGCATAGGTTCCATCTTTATAGAAATATCGATAGACGCTTCCGGTTTTAGTCAGTCCCAGTGCCTTCGCACCTGTACTCTTGTCAAAGTAATATTTTGTATTGTCGACCTTCTTCCAGCCTGTCATGGCAACGCCGTCTGATCCCAGATAGTATGTCTTTCCATTCTCAGTTACCCACTGACTGCTCTGGCGAATACCACTATTCGAGAAATAATAAACACTGCTGCCGATCTTAGTTATGCCAGTCGCCCGATATCCCGTTGCAGGATCCAGATAATAGAAATTACCGCCATAATCCATCCAGCCTGTCTTCATGCTATAATCCGACTCTAGGAAAAAGCGAACCTTGATGGCGCTTTCTTCTGTATAATACCTCCAGGGATTGTAAACACCGCTAGGGGAATAGGAGCCATAATCCATACAGCCCCCCGTTCCAAAATACCGGATCTTCCCATTTACTGTCTGTACCCCCTTGATGGGGCGTCCGTTACTGTCCAGAAGATAGTGGTCGTAAGTTTCATAGCGTCCATCCCCGCCTTTTACTCTGACATATCCCGTCAGCTGCTCCCCGTCTGCAGCAAGATTGCCATTTGTCTTATAGACTAAGATCTGGGAGCCATTTACCACATATCCGATGGACTGTCTCTCATCACCGACCAGATAGCACATGCCCTGCTGACTTGCGTAGTACAGGGATTTGGCCACAACTCGCTGGGTCTTGTCCGCTGTCGACTGACCGGCAGCATTTCCATTATTTGAGGCAAATATCTGATCCGGTGTCACACATTCCAAAAACTCCGGTGTGTTCGACATATAATGCCCGTGATGATTCATTTTAAAAATATCAGCATCTAACATCCCCGAATTCTTATATGCCTGGATCAGCAATTTCTCCTGGAACTGCTCGATATCTCCAGCTGTCAAAAAGACAGTCCCACCAGCTGAAATACGTGCGACCAGACTGTAGTTATTGATAAAAGCTGTTTTCTGCCTTGCTGCAGAATCGTATCCATCCATATCAGAGACCGAGTAATTCTCCATGCCTACAGGACCAATGATCTGAACCGTTGCTCCACCCACTGAAAAGGCCATTCCTCTGCTCAGCTGAATGATCTGTGTGTTTAGATTAGCTTTGGGATAATGGGACTGATACATGGTATTGATCTTTGTATAGTAGCTGCTATAGTATGCCGAAGAGGCAAATGAGGAGGATGGCAGATAGATCTTATCCACATTAAAATCAGATAATAACTGATCCAGACCGCCTCCAACACCGATTCCACCGGTGTGATCACCATGAAAATGAGAATAGTACAGTGATAATGTAGTTACACCTTTATTCTTTAAGAACTGCTTAATATAGGGATAGGACTCCTCTGTTCCAAGATCCATCAAAAGATATCTGCCATTGGATTCTATGAGGGTCGCATCCCCTCCTTCATCTGCATCGGAACCCAACGCTATTTCGTATACCGCCATGGAAGATGCTGCCATGACTTCCTCTGGTACTAATAATACTGCAAATAAAAAGATTATACTGCCGAAAATCCAGCTGATTTTTTTCATATGTCGCCTCCATTTGTTGTAAACAGCCAACCCCTATTCACAACTCCTATTTGGTAAACAGTCCTTCACTATCATTGCATGTGACGCCTTCTACACCCATTGCAATAAGCTCAGCAAGCTTTTCCTTATCTCCCACCTTGAGTCCGAAGCTCTCGACCCGGATCCCATTCTGATTACATTGTACCACATCTTCCGGTGTTACGACATACGCATTTGGCCGAAATACCATATTCTCATACTGCTTCAAGTATTGAATGACATCCTCGATCTGGTAGGAGTCCTGTTCTGAAACCATATATTCCAGTGTATAAGTGGAATCCAGTTCCCGCAGCATTGGTACATACTCTTCATTCTGCGTTGTCAGAATGCAGGTCCTGCCAGACTCAGCATCATAGTCCTCCTCCTGCAATATCTTAAGCAATGTCTGCATTCCCTCCCGACTCAGCTTCTTGAGTTCGATATAGGGTATTTTCCCGGAATCACGGCAGATGGCAAGGTACTCCTGCAATGTCGGAATTTCTTCATCTGGTGCCAGATTCAGGCCATTTGTATTATCATAGCGGAGCAGTCTCAGCTCCTCATAGGTATAGTCCATGACCTTTCCTGTTCCATTCGTCAGCTTATCCAGAGTGCTGTCATGAAATAGCACCAGAATGCCATCCTTGGTTTCCTGCACATCCGTCTCGATGGCTCCAAACTGCTCATCTTTGGCCGCAGCCTGAAACGCCGCCATTGTATTTTGAGGATAACGCTCCGATAGTCCCCGGTGTGCTTCTAATACGAAGTCAGTATTTGATTCTTTATCCATATCGGTCTGCATCTCCTGTCTGCTGCAACTAGCAAAAACAGCGGCAGAAACTAGAAAGAGGAGTGCGAACACTCCTCCGGTCTTCTTTTTTTTCATGTTCACCTGCTTCATTTCTTTCCAGGTCTGTCACAATCTTGCAAACAGATCGTTCCAGTCCTTTACCACATCTTCTATTTTAAAATCCTGGGATTTGGAAATAGCATTATTCCTCATCTGGAGGCGAAGCTCTTCCTTCTCAGCCAGGGAGAGCATTGCCTGACAGAATTCATGTGTATCAAATGGTTCGACCAAAAGACCTGTTTTCCCATCCTCAATGATCAGATCCATAGCTCCGGTGTGGTAAGCGATGACCGGAAGTCCAAATTCAAAAGCCTCCATGATGACCATCGGCCACCCTTCCCATCTGGATGGCAGTAAAAAAACAGATGACTGGAGGTAGTGACTCTCCGCATCATTGGTATATCCGGCGAAATTCACACGATGATCTATTTTTCTGGCACTGGCATCGGCTTTGATCTGATCGAATAGTTCTCCCGCACCGATAATATCCAGCTGCCACTCCTCATTCTGTCTGCAGAACTCTTCAAAGGACTCCATCATGAGATCCAGGCCTTTTGCATAGACGAACCTGGCAGCAATCAAAAACCTTTTCTGGGTGCCACTGGACTTTTTCGAACTGACAAAGCTTCTGGGGTTCGTCTTCACCTCGGACTCGATCCCCAATAGGTTCCTGTAATCTCGCTGGTCATATTCACTGAGCACTACATATTTATCAAGCTTTGGCAGATTTTCCTGCAGAAGGCACTCTTTTTTCCAAAATACAACGTTCGGTACATCAAGATAACCTTCATAACAATTATGCTGCCAGCCAATCGTCTTGGCCTTAAGCTCAGGTGCCATCATTGCCAGCTGCAGACTGATGCCTCCAATGGATATAATAATATCATACTCCTTCTGGTTCAGATAATGGATCCACTTATCTCTTGATTTCTTTGGATAAGTCGCTTCTCCAAGTATTCCTGTGAGACTCTTCCTGTTAAACATCCCGGTCTTGGCGTTTGCTTTTTTAATGATAAATCGCAGAATAAAGGGCGGTGTTTTTCTTTTATCTATAAAGACCTTGGTGTTGATATAGTCTACATGAACCTCATTCTTCATCTGATACATGCTTCTGTCTTCTGTAGACGGATCCTGTAATGTCATGATCGTCACATCATATTCTTTAGACAGTTCATTCGCCAGAAGGGTAACAACACGCTTGGTTCCTCCCAGCTCAAATATTTTAGATATCCAGATACATATTTTCATGCTGTATGTTCTCCATCCTTATGCAGATTGCCTGTTATTCCAATCAGCAGATAAAAGGCGATCCATGGCAGATATCGAAAGTTACGCTCTACATTGTCGAACATCATCAGTACCAGAATCGACATAGAAAGCCCTACGGGCAGCATGGGATACTCTGATATTCTTCTCCAGTTGATCTTGGCATACTTTATGGAATATACAATAATATAGAGGATCATGATCATATATGGTATTACAGCGATTGCTCCATATCGATACGCTGTCTGCAAGATCGCATTATGTGCTCTCATTTTTCTGTTTCCAACTAGAGGATCCCCCTCATGTCCCCAAAGATTCAGGTTCGCCACGTATTCCTTATAGATCGTCAGCCTGCCACTGCTTAAAATATCCAGAGAAAGACCCTTTTTTAGAATATGGGTAGCATTCTCAATCTCAGCTGCATAGACGATATCTTCTGAAAAACCGGGCAGACCTTCATAGGTATCATCGATGGATGCACTATCCAATCGCCTGTCATTCTCAAAGTATACTGTCGTTCCAAGCAGATTAGGCAGATTATGAATCGACCAGTCCTGTATCCAGATGACTGGAATACAAATTACCAGAAATGCTGCTATACTGACAACGAGACGTCTGAAATAATTCTTTTTCTTCCGCATCATCCACACGCGGAACAGATAGACCAGAATGCAGACTCCCAGGGATAACACGCCATCTCTGCTTTCGGTAATCCACAAGAAATGTAGTGAGCTTACCAGCCCCATTATATAAAAGGCCATTCGAATAAGACCAGATCTGCCGGATATGCAGGTTTCGATTTCCGCCATAAATATAGCGATTACAACGATCAAAAACAATGCAAAGGATGCCGGTGCTACCGTAAATCCAAGATAACGGCCTTCTGCCATTATAGTGATCGGTCTGCAGAGCAAGGCAAATATTGTCCCTGCAGTATAAACTGCCAGGACTGCAAAGGAAAAATCCTTCATGAGTGTGACCGGCGTCTGCAGTCGCGCAATTGCAAAAAACAGGACTCCCATAGCTGTGAACATCAGTACCCCGGTATACATTTGTGATTTTGGCACTAAAATATCACTGACCAGAATCAGTGCGGAATAGGCTGCCCAGGAGAGGATCATCGGATTATTCCAATTCACTTTTCTTTTTTGCTGCCTGGCCAGCAAGAGCCCGATCAGGAATACGATCACTCCATTGATCAAAAGAAAATATTTGTAGTAATTCCACTTGTTATAATCACCTATATTCTCTGTATAGAGCATGAATACAATCATGCCGGAAAACAGCAGCCTTCGAAGCCAGCTGACTACTCTGGCAGGAATTTCAGGCAGTATCTTCCCCAAAAGCCCAAAAAAAGCTCCATACAACTTTGCAAGCAGCGTAGTGATCCCGTCTGCAAAACCATTCAGATTCAAATAGGACAGGAAGAAAAAGTATAGAATACTTCCAATTAAGCAATATGCACCCATACCAATGATCAGCATAGCGAAAATCTTTGGCATTGTAATGTAGGATGGATTTTCTCTCAGCTGCATAAAGTCGATCCAGAACGAGGTTCCGCTCTGATTGGAAAAGATAAGTTCAAATCCTGACGCCATGGTTGGCGAGATCTCTATTTCATTGAGTCCCTCATAAAGCTCCATTTCATCATCATAGACTGTTTCGCCCCAGATATTTTTTAAGATCAGCTCCGCCTTCAGCGTTTCGCTGCTGATATTATTGACTTCAATGTAAAAGTAATTCCACAGCTTATCTTCTTCCAGATTCATGAGATTTGTCATTGTTGTCTGCTCTGCAGTAATATGATACATCCCATCTGCCTGGTATTCGAGCCCATCATAGGGTATGGTGTAGCTGTCATAAGCCACCGTATGCCTGTTACCACTATCGTAGAACTGTTCCGGATTCCAGTGCCCGCTCAGTCTGACTGAAATTGCAATCGTTGTAAGGATCAGTCCGATCAGCAGAAATAAAATGACCATCGAAGGTGTCGGTCTGGATTTGCGCCTTTGTCTATTCTGACGATGGTCTGCTGCTCGCCGAGTCATTTCAGAATCCTCGTAAATAATCCGTTCCACTCAGTCACTGCTTTCTCTATGTCAAAATCCTTTGATTTTTCAATGGCATTCAGGCTCATCGTTCTTCGTAATTCATCAGAATGGGCAAGGGTCAGCATGGACTCAGCGAACTTTGCTGTATCAAATGCTTCCGGAAGAAATCCTGAGTATCCATCCTCGATGATCAGATCCATTGCACCTGTGTGATAGGCGATTACAGGAAGTCCAAATTCAAAGGCTTCCATAATGACCATCGGCCACCCTTCCCATCTAGAGGGAAGCAGGAATATGGATGACTGCAGGTAATAGGTCTCTGGGCTGTTGGTATAGCCGATAAAATTGATTCTGTCAAGAAGATTGCGTCTGCCAGCATCTGCTTTGATCTCAGACATCAGATCTCCATCACCTATAATGTCAAGCATCCACTCTTTATCCTGTTTGCAGAACTCTTCCATGGAAGCCATCATAAGATCGAGTCCTTTCGCATAGACAAATCGGGCTGCGATCAAAAATCGTTTGGCACTGACATCGCACTTTTTCTCACTCACAAAGCTGCGAGGATTAATCTTTACTTCTGTCTCGATCGCCAGTTTCTCTATATATTCTTTTTTATCGTATTCACTCAGCACGATATATTTTGATAATTTTGGCAAATACTCCTGAAGCAGGCTTTCCCGTTTCCAGAACACTGCATTTGGCACATCCAGATATCCACTATAGCAGTTGTGCTGCCAACCAATAGTCTTCGCCTTCAGCTCAGGTGCCAGCATAGCAAGTCTTAAGCTAATGGCTGCAGTGGTTATGATAATGTCGTAATCCTGCTTATTGAGATATTCGATCCATTGTTTTCGTTCGCTCTTTGGAAAAACTGCCTCTGCAAGAAGGTCATTATATCGTTCTTTGTTAAAAAATCCTGTTTTGTTATTGATTTTTTTAATTGCAGAGTCACGCCGGTTCCTGATCTTATTCTGGCTTTTTACAAAATTTCTGTCTTCGATAAAATCGATCTTGATCGCTTCACTCATGTGGTACATCGACCGGTCTTCTTTATCGCGCCTCTGATTGACCATGATCGTTACATCATGCTCCTTCACCAGTTCGTTCGCTAAAAGTGTTACAACCCGTTTCGTCCCACCGAGGTCAAAAATCTTCTTCATCCAAATACATATTTTCACAGCAGTACCCTCTCTGATATCCTTTATCTGTCACAAAGCTTTTCCCGTAATAATGTGGAGTTCGTCTCCTTTGTATAGGGCAGATAGATCACACTGGCGCCCAGGGATCTCATCTCTTCTTCTGTCTTTTTCCATCTGTGATTGTCTTTCCAGTCATCTCCAATAAAAAGTCTGTCGAACTTAATGCGATTCCATGCATCCTTTTTATCAAGAACAGTCGTACAGATCACTTCGTCCACATAGCGTATTGCACTGACAATCGCTATTCTCTCATCAATCGGCACAATAACTTCTTTCTTCTTATAGGATAATACCAGGTCATCCGAATTCACTCCCACGATCAGATAGTCGCACTCCTTTTTGGCATTCGTAAGCAGATTCAGGTGTCCGACATGGAACATGTCAAAGGTTCCCTGTGTAAAACCAATGATTTTCGACATTAGTATACCTCCTCGTTCTGTTTTTCAGATTATATTGGATCAGATTTTCATCTCTTTACAGATTCTTTCACAATATCCGGTGTGATCCGGGAGATTGTGGGTCACTTCCAAGACCTGCTTCCTCTGTCCACTCCATTGATCCTCATTCTCCTCGATCATGCGGATAAATTCATAGAATTCCTCGACATTATATATGTGCATCCCCGGCATATATTCTCTTGGATCCTCGAACACAAATCCCCTCGACTGTTCATATTTATAATAGTCATCCAGTGTATAACCGATCGGTTTATCCAGAAGCAAAAAATCAATGGCAACAGAAGAATAATCTGTGATCAGAGCATCTGCTGCAGAGATTGCTTCGTAGAGCTGTACATCTGCTACTCCTAAATCCTTATCATCCATATAACGGATATGGGACATCGTATCCTCTAGATTATATTCTGCCTGGAGATAGTGACGTTTCAATATCATCACTACATTTCGTTTGGACAGTATTTCATTCAGATCCTTTAACTGCGACAGTGTATCAAAGATGGGCAGATTCAATTCCCCGGTCAGTGTATCTTCGCTCAGATTGATACTCTTAGAGATACGGTAGGTAGGCATCCAGAATAAGAGTTTATCCTTCGCCGTATTCTTAAAGGAGTTCATATACTCTCTGCCCTTTTGTGTCCGTGAAAGCATCAGATCGTACCTAGGATATCCAATTGGAAGGATCTTTGCTTTATCACATTGAAAAAATTCTGACTTGGTTTCGATGAAAACCTCGCCAGGCACCAATACATAATCAAAGCTGATATCCTCGCTCTGCCCCTTTGCCGATTTGTAGGCGCATCCATGCCAGAGGTTTATGAACTGCTGCTCCGGCTTACGGTCCACATCGGGTACCCAGCGCATAGAATGTGTAAAAAATATTTTTTCAGCAGTATAAACCGCCTCGAAGGCTTCTTTGGTCCTGCATCCTGAATTTGCATATTTTTCATATACGAATCTAAGATTTGGCTGTTCATATTTTGTAAATAGCTCC
Source organism: Lachnospiraceae bacterium (assembly GCA_047974745.1). GTDB lineage: Bacteria > Bacillota > Clostridia > Lachnospirales > Lachnospiraceae > JBKECO01. Next base: position 65,641 of record JBKECO010000018.1, on the reverse strand, counting down.
GGATGCCTCACGAGCCATATGATTTCATGATCCTTCAAGTATCCCTGTGAAACAAGATAATCCGATAATGCTCTGGCATTGTCCGAGTAATCTACACTGCTGTGAAATACGATCCGGTTCTTCACAATGGGTGGTCTCACCTTGATCCATTGCTGGATTGTGCCCCGGACATGGAGAACATACCATATCTTCATCCATGTGATCTGACATGCTTTAAAGAAACCATGATTGAGGAATAGCCAGTAAAATTTTTTTATTTGCAAAATCATTGTATCGATACCCTTTCCATTTCCATCCTGACTTTTCGAACTCCTATGACATGAATTCATCATAAGCCGTCAGGACTTCTTCGACTGGTCCATCCATACGAATCAGTCCATCATGGAGCCAGATAATACGGTCGCAGAGCTTGCGCAGTGTATCTGTACTATGGGATACAATAATAACCGTTCTATGCTCATGATTGATGAGCTCTTTCATTTTTTCGTAGCTCTTTTTCTTGAATTTTGCATCTCCAACACTCAGGACTTCATCGATCAATATAATATCGGTCTCAAGCACAGCTGTGATCGAAAATGCGAGCTTTGAATGCATTCCGCTTGAATAGGTGCGGACAGGCTTGTCAATGAATTTTCCAAGTTCCGAAAAATCTATGATCTCTTTCATTTTTTTATTAATATGTTCTTCTGTAAATCCAAGAAGCATTCCGGAGAGATATATGTTTTCCCGTCCAGTCAGATTTTTTTGAAATCCAACACCAATGGACATCAGGGAGATTGAATTCTCATGGAGATCGATCTTACCCTCATCTGCGGCAAAGATTCCTGCAATCGCTCTTAATGTAGTGGATTTGCCGCTTCCATTCTTTCCGATCAGACCAACGATCTCACCCCGCTCAATATTAAATGAAATCCCTTTTACTGCTTCATAGAGCTCCACGCTGGTCTTTCTCAGCATCTTGAGGCTCTTTTTTATCGAAACTTTATTCAGTGTCCTGTATCTGATCTTCAGATCCCTGACTTCGATTGTATAACTTCTGTTTTCGTCCATTTAGATCACCTTCACATAGCTGTTTTCATATTTGTAGATCAGATTCAATCCGGTTATTGCAAACAAGAGACTTACAAGGAACCAGGCGAAAATAGCCACCACATGAATCGAAGAATTGTAGAGAAGTGCCTCCCGCATGTCATTGATGATCAGTGCCATGGGATTGCCCAGCAATAAGATCTCATTATAGGGCGCATTTACGTTCTTTACGATCGAGTAAAAGATACCAGACAAATAAAATACCAGTCTCAGTAAAACATTGATGACATTGGAAAGATCTTCCACAAAAACGCCAAAATGAAGCAGGATGGCACTCGCCCCAAAGGTCAGCAGAAATAACGTCAAAAAGATCGGTATGATCAAAAGCATATGCCAGTTCAGCGGAACGCGATAGATCAGCATCATGACCAGCACCAGGGTAAAGGAGATTACCATTTTAAATCCATTTACGCCCATCTTGATCACAATTAATATAAATTTGGGAATATATACCTTTGTTACGATCTGTTTATTTGACGAGACCAGTTTGACGCTCTGCTTGACTGTCTTATTGAAAAAGTCCCAGCAGGTCAGTCCGATGAAAACAAATGCGATAAAGTACTTTTCGCCTTTATCAAATACAATTACTGCGATAAAAGAATACACACACATGAACAAGAATGGATCCAGGATCCACCAAAGCCAGCTCAGATGTGAATTGGCTATTTCAGATTTCAGTTCTGCTTTAGAGCTATAGACTGCATACTTATAATATTTTTTAGAATCAGCGATAAATCTATTCAACATGTTTTCGTTAACCTCTTTCAAAGCCTGATCTCTCAGGCAGTATCTTTGTAAAGCTTGCTGTGACCTGTGCTTTCAGAAGCTCAAAGTCCTCTTCCTGTCCATCATCATTGATGCAGATCATCTTATAGGTCTGCTTCTCGATTGCCTGATACATGGCCGCATCATCTCGCCCCGGGATAAAGAACTTACCAGTATGGGCAGACTGTGGTATAAATCTCCCTTGGGCAAACTGCCAGTATTTGAACAGGTACTGGTTGACATCCATGATTCCTCGAAATTTATTCCTGCAGACTTCATCAAGGGTCTTTGGCTCACAAGCCCAGACCTCTTCTAGTGTGGATTTCAAAAAGGGACTTGGAATATGGAAGAACTTAAAGGATGTGAATTGCCTGTAAGGCATCATCAACAGATTCCGCAGCATTGCGGTCCCATACACCGGGGAGAACCATTTTTTCCACTGCTTTTTTATGACCTCTTTCTTCTGAAAATGCTGGTTCAGCAGAGCACAGTCATTCAATAATATATGTGCAAAGGGATCTTCATAATTGTCCTGCATAACAGCACTTTCAATACAGCAGTCCCTGGGTAATCCATTCTGAAAAAAATCTCCAGGGGTCACGTCCCGAATCAGGAACATATCATCATTAAAATAAACGAACTGTTCCTCAAGTCCGCTGATTCTCGCTAGATTAAGTTCGATGGGATGCGAGCTGAAGGTTGGAAGATATTCACTGGGCATATAATCGGAATGTTTTACAATGTTTAGCTTCGGATGTGATGTATCCAGCCATTCGGGAAGATGTCCACAGGTAACAAAATGAATCCGATTGACCCAGGGAGCATATGCTTCTATTCCGCGAAACCAAAATCTCAGAATGTCCCAGTCCCTGTATCTGATCTGTTTGCTGTCTGTACCTTTCGGGGGCTGATAGCGTTCCTTTTCTTTTCTCCAGGCTTCATCACTTCCATCTACCCAAAGAATGACAAAATCGATCTTTTGTTCCATGTATTTCTCCTGATAATAGTTCGCCCGGGTCTGGATCAGATCTTCTGACTCCAGCTTTTGAAAACCTCTCCAAGCTTTTCTGATTCAAGTTCAATGGAATAGCCTTCCTCTTCCATTCTTCTACGTATTTTATCATTATCTGTTTCATTACGCAAACAGGAAACAGTACCTTCTTTTAAAGACAGGGCATGATTTTGAATCTGCTGCGACCACTCACTGGTATCCCGGCCAATCGGAAGTCGATGAAATGAATCAGAGAGCTTGGTCTCCTCACTTATCGTATCTGATACAAGACAGGGCAGACCTGCACACTGTGCCTCAACGGCAGTAACGCTGAGTCCTTCGAACAATGAGGGAAACACGAACAGATCCATGGCACTAAGCAGCTCTGGGATATCCCCTCGTACACCGAGAAAGCGTACTGCATCAGAAATCTCATATTCAACTGCCTGCTGCATCAATTCCTCTTTGAGCGGGCCGTCTCCCGCAAGAAGAAGCAATGCATTCGGCACTTTAGGCAGCAGATCTCGCATAACTTTTAGCAAAAAGGCATGATTCTTCTGGACATCCAGTCTTCCTACATGTCCAAGTACCAGGTTCTCTTCAATCCGAAGTTCCCTTCGAACCTGCTTTCTTGCCGTCTCTCGATATAGATATCTGTCGACCTCTACTGCATTGTGTACGATACGGACTGTATCAAGAACTGATTCTGGAAAAAGCCAGGCCGCCGCTTCCCCTGCGCATGCCCAGTGCTCATTTGCATATTCTGAGACTCTGTGTTTATTAAAGCGATGCATGAGATTTCTAATTATTCCAGGTGCATTTGCGTTATGGGAGTGGGCAATTACATGCGGGACAGCCATTTCCTTGGCCAGACGTAAGGTCAGGATATTGGCAGCGGAAAGCATATTGACATGGACTGCATTATAACTTTTCTCCTTAAGGAGCGTTCTGTATGCACGTTTAAACCCGTTTATGTCCTTCTTTACATTGGGAACGTAATGAATGAGGTCTCCGTTATCTTTGATTTCCTGCTCATAGGCAAGGCTGTCATACATACAGAGAAATTCAAATGTGATGCCCATGTTCCTCAGTCTGCGATAATAATTCATCACGAAGCTTTCCACACCACCGGGATTAAAGGATAATCCGACTTCTAAGACTTTCATCGCTGTGAGATCCCCCAGTATTTTTTCACCCCATGAAATGCATAACCGACAAATAAGAACAGAGACTGCCAGACCGGAATACCCATATAGCGGTATACACCGAAGTGCATTTTTGCGGATTTTAACTTGTTCCTCGATTTTCCATCCTGAGCTAGCCTGGTCTTAAGGAGCGGTTCATTGATACCATATGCTTTTTTATATTTCTGCAGTACCTTAAGCCACATGATGTAATCCTCGTGCAGTTCATCATTGGACATATAGAACTCCCTTGCCACATCTGTTTTGATCAGTACAGAGGAACAGGGAATATAATTCGTCATGAGCAGCTGCTGATAGGTCACCGTCTCTGGCACAGATACACATCTGCCCGTTGTTCTGCCATCTGCATGCATCAGTTCTCTCCCGGAAAAAACGAGGAAAGCCTTCTTTTTCCGCATCAGCTGGATCTGTTTGCGCAGTTTATCCTTGCTCCACCAGTCATCTGCATCCAAAAAAGCGATATATTCACCCTGTGCAGCACGGATTCCGACATTTCTGGTCTCTGCCACGCCTTTATTTGTTCCATTCCTAAAATAGGTGATACTTCTGTCACCATCTGTATCAGCCATGCCCAGATACTGATTCATATAACTTTGTACTACGCTCTTAGTCTGATCCTTGGAACCATCATCGATCACGATGATTTCCACCACTTCCTTTGTATCCTGATGGATCACAGATTCAATGGCTTTTCCTATATACTTTTCACAATTGTAGGTAGGTATTATGACAGAAATCATAGTTCTCCTCTCCGCTCGGCAATGTTATTTCAACGCCGTCTTCTGGTTATTGTCTACACCCTCGGATTTCTCTTTTTGAAACAAGATCTTGACTGTCAGGAACATGAGCTTGATATCCAACAGTGTGCTGTAGCTTTCGATATAGTTCAGATCCATTTTGAGTTTGTCATATGGCGTGGTATTGTACTGTCCATAGACCTGCGCATATCCTGTCAGTCCCGCTTTCACTTTCAGACGGTAACCGAACTCCGGTATTTCTTTTTTATATTCTTCTGTAATTTCTTTGCGTTCCGGTCTCGGTCCCACAATAGACATCTCGCCATGAAGGATATTCAAAAGCTGTGGCAATTCATCAAAATGCAGTCGTCTTATGATCTTTCCAACTGGAGTGATCCTGTCATCATCTGCTTTTGCAAGTCTGGCTCCATGGCGCTCGGAGTCCACGATCATGCTTCTGAATTTTAAAATATCAAATTCCTTATAGTCCCGTGTCAGACGCTTTTGCGTGTACAGGATTGGTCCGCCGTCGTATAGCTTGATGCAAAGTGAGATCAAGAGCATGATTGGCGAAATGAGGATAAGTGCTATAAGTGAAAAAACAATATCCATTGCTCTTTTCAAAAAAGACTGATAAAAGTTCAGACCGCTATTGCGGAATAGCAGCATTGGTGAATCAAAGATATCGATTGAGTCTGCATGAATGATCATGATATCTGATATCTTTGGAATCCCATAGCAGCGTATGTTATGTTCAAAACAGAATTTGATATACTGATTCCTGTCGTGTGAAGGAATGTCCCCGATCAGAACAGCATGGTAGCCAGAGATCTTCTCTTTGATCATCTCAAAGCTCGCATGTTTGATACTGATCGTTTCTTTGATACTGTACTTATCTCTGCGGCTCTCTAACTTGTGAATCAATCCCTTTGGGTCTGTGTCTCCATAGATAACCAGAATCTCATGGGGCGGATAGATAATTGCATAGATCCAGCGCATGAACAGTGCCCAGATCAGGACAAGTGCAAATTCAGCCACGGCAAGCCAGAGTATCGGTACCACATGCTCTAAGAACTTCCAGTCACCATTGAACAAAAGCAGCTGGATATACGTAATCGCATTGACACATAGAATGGAAAAGAACTGTGAATACATCACATCCCATGTCCGTAAATACCCCACCTTTAAGGAGCCGAAGGTACGCGAGAAGAAAAAGACCAGTACACCATAGAGTGCGATTACTGCCCAGTTTCCTCTTCTCCAATATTGAATTGGCATCTGATCCTTGTAATGTGTATACCATAGCCAGCCATACATTGCTGTCTGAAGCAAAATAATGGAAAGTTTTGATACTGCCATAATCAGACGTTTTGTCCTTAGCTTTGTTTTTGTCATATTACCCTCGTAACCATTTCTTTAATCTGTATTTCCAATCTATCTTTGGTGCGATCTGTTCTGCTGCTGCAAGATTCATGGATGCAAGCTGCAGGTCGATCTCTAAGACTGCTGGCCGCTCTTTTGGGATCACATCGATCACGATGTTGGGATCCTCTGTATCGAACAGGTACTGCTGTTTATCCAGCAGATGTCCGTTGCTGACAAAATCAAACACGGAATCGGCTGCGCCCTTCCATTGCAGACGCTCAATCTGTACCGTGCAGGCTTCACTGCCAGGATCCAGGCGTATCCTACGAATCCCTTTTGGAACGCTGTAGCTTAATTTGAATCTTCCATCCAGTGATTTAGACGGCATTGTGATACTGTCTTCTTCCCGAAATCCATTCCCTTTATCTAAATAGATCTGAAGAGATCCGCGTCGATTCATACCATCAATAACATGCAGAACACTGGATATATGATAGGAGGGTCTCTGGGCAGATACATTATCCCGCAGCGGTATATGGTCTGAGAGGATATAGGCCTGAAATGCTTCCTCCATCTGCTTATAGCAGATGATTTCCTCTTCTGTGATTCCGCATCTAAGGAACAACTCTGGCGTCAGCAAAGCTCTTCTTTTTCCTGTAGTCTCTACATAATAATGCAATGCTCTGTAACAGATGAAATTGATCGGAATGGGAAAATGAAAGGTCCATTCATAGTCAATTACCGTATGTTTTCCATTCTCCTCCACCAGGATATTTGACATGATCATATCGATATCACTAGCTGCCGCTGCCGTTAATCCTTCCGGCATCGCAATCTCTCCAAAGACCTTATCAAATTCACCGCTTCGATGAAATGGAGACAACGGACATCTTCTGATCTGTCCCAGAATCTCAACTATCTTGTTTTCCGCTTCGTGATATGCCCCATGATCCAGCAGCAGATCCAGCTGCTCTTCCACGGTACTTCCATTGATAAATTCCAGTTCCATGCCCAACGGCGTCATCGAGCATCTATTGATCGAGAAGATCGAATCTTTGTAAATATCACTGAGTGCTTTTTCAGAAAACATGATGTTCGCTATCTGAGACCGAGATTGATCGTTATCGGCGATCTTTACGATGCGCCGCTCTTCCAACTCATCACAAATGATCTCTGTAAGGATATTGTGCTTTTCTCCGCGATCATTCGAGAATTTAACAAATTCTATTTGACTGCCATCCAAGAACAAAATCCCTGCAGATGACTGCTTTCTAAAAACATAAAAGATACAATTAGAAAATCTTGGGAAAAGCTCTTCCTCGATCAGCATATCCATTGCTCTGCTTTCATCGAACAGGAGTAGTCTGTCCGAGATCGTATTTCCCGTCTGGTCAGTCAGTTCGCCTGTTTTTGGGAGATATCGATCCGAGTAGATGCTCATTGTAGTCCGATAACCCGGAAACGGATAATAGCAGAAGGGTCTCTCAAATCCAGATGCTTCGGCAGCTTTCATGATTTCATTTTTTCCAAATGAGATCCTGTCACTTCGATTTTCAATCCCGGAGAAAAAATTACCATCTCCACCTTCCCGCATTCCAGCCCAGTAGATCAGTCCTAGCTTATTGGCCTCTGGCATTAGAAGTCTTCCTGCAGGTCTTAGCATAGAAGAAAGCCGGGTGAATACATTCTGCAGTCTGACCGAAAGGGAGACCAAAGTATTCGTTCCATCCTCAGGAGTATTACTCCCATTCTGTAGTAAATCGTGCAGATGACCTATACAGACGATACTGTCAAATGTATCATTTGGCATTATCGCATCTGGCGCTGCCACAGTTACCGTTTGAGACATCTCTCTTATGGCAGCAAGCGCTGCGTCCGTATTATTTCCGATATATAGTATTTTTTCTGTCTGGTAAAAAGGTATCCATCGAATAATGTTGGAACGCAGATATGAGTTTTTTTCACTGTCTACTGAATCCATAATACTGTCCTGCCTTTTCTTTTATTCCCCCAAAGTGATCATTGTGTTCATATCGTAATATCCCACTGTGTTCTTCACCGAAACGACTGTCAGATTACATACATCATAGAGTCTGTGATATACCGTAAAATTCCCCTGAGGGTAACCAGTACAGCCTAGTGACAGGAGATACTCTCCGCCCTGAAGATCCATGGCTTGCCGAAATGAGACGATCTGGATCTCTCCTGCTTTTTTCGGTTCGATCTCAATTTTTTCAAACATAGTATTTGTTCCGCACAGCTCGATTCCGAGTCTGTTCTTAAAGGAAAATGCAAAGATCGGTTCTAGGATATCTTCCTGAAATCGGACTTTCATACGAACCGTGAGCTCTGTCCCTTTTTCTATGACATTCGTTATATTGCCATTTTGATCCAGAAACGCAAAGTCTATGATTTCCGCCTTTTTGCTCCCATATTCGAGAACCTCCGGATTGATGGGAAGTCTGCTTCTCCAAAGACCTTGTCCCTCCACATGCTCCCATTTTGTTTTATTTTCTTCGTTGTCATCGATCTGATTGACCAGGACCCGCTTATACAGATCCACCGCATCCTTTGGTGTTCCTTCGAACAGTTTCTGTCCCTTATTGAGAAGAATCGCCCGGTCACAGTATTTGGTGATGCTTGAGAGATCGTGGCTCACGAATAAGATCGTTTTGCCCATCTTTTTGAATTCTTCAAATTTATGATAACATTTTGATTGAAAAAAAACATCGCCTACTGAAAGTGCTTCATCCACGATCAGAATTTCAGGATCGATATTGATGGCAACAGCGAATGCCAGCCGTACGAACATACCACTGGAATAGGTTTTTACCGGCTGATCCACAAAAGCTCCTATATCAGCAAAATCCAGAATGTCCTTCAGCCTTTCGTCGATCTCTTCTTTGGTGAACCCAATCATGGTTCCATTCAGGTATACGTTCTCAATACCGGTATATTCCATATTGAACCCGGCTCCCAATTCTAAAAGCGCAGAGATCCGGCCATTTACTGTGACTTCACCCAGAGTCGGATTTAATACACCGGTTATGATCTTTAGGATCGTGGACTTCCCGGATCCATTTGTACCGATGATACCCACCGTCTCCCCTTTTTTTATTTCAAAATTGAGTTCACTCAGTGCAAAATGTTCTTTATAGTTTTTCTTCCTTGTGAGATTCAGTGCATCGATCAGCCGGTCTCGCTGTCTGTCATACAGATGATAGACCTTGCTGACCTTGTCGACTCTGATTGCAAGATCATCTGCATCGACCTGGTTCAAGAGCACGTCTGCTTCCTTATCTTTAATTGCTGTATCACTCATATATCACCTCTTCGCCTCTCTATAATACATCTGCAAAATGTGTTCTCAGTTTTGAAAATACATAGTTGCCCAGAAGAAGCATGATAATTGTAAATATCCAGAAATATGCAGTCTGACCCGGGTGTTCCCAGAATCCAACCTTATTGATCAGCGAATCTCTGTAGCCAAGCACGATATAATACAGGGGATTCAGTTTCAAAATATATACGACCATTGAGCTTTGCCCCATCCCATCTAAATTCCACATGATCGGTGTGACCCAGACGCCGACCTGCAGGATAATATTGATGATCTGATTTAAATCGCGAAAAAATACAACGATTGCACTTGTAAAGTAGGCCATTCCTGTCACTAATAAGAACAAACAAAAGGTATAGTAGAAAATCTGCAGTGTATACAAATCTGGATAATACCGATAAGCAAAGAATAAAACGATCGTAAATGCAATAAAGAATAGATGTACAAAAAAAGCGGACAGAACTTTTACAATCGGAAGTATGTCGATGTTAAACACTACTTTTTTTACAAGATAGGAATAGTCCAGAAGAGCTCTCGTTCCTCCGTTCAATGCATCCGAAAAAAAGAACCAGGGTACAAGCCCTCCCAGCAGCCATAGCACGAAGGGCGCACCAATATCTGAAGTATCGCCGGAATTGATCTTTAAACCTTTTTCAAATACAAACCAGTAAACTAATACTGTGATGACCGGCTGTACAAATGCCCAGATGATTCCGAGATAGGAACCGGCAAATTTGGTCTTAAAATCATTGATGCCCAGCCTCATGATCAGCTTGCGGTTCGCAAGGACAGACGCAGGAGTCAGCATCTTATCTTTCTTAGTTGCCATGAAGGTATCCCCTTATCCTTTTATTTGCCAACTTCCCCAAGTGAAGACAATCCGCCCCACTGTTGGTCTTTCTCAGACATGATTAGCTCCATACCCTCAGGAATTGGCCATTCTACACCAATTTCAGGATCGTCAAATGCCAGACCGCCTTCGTCATTGGCATGGTAAAAATCGGTACATTTATAGCAGAATTCCGCAAAATCTGATAACACCAGAAAGCCATGGGCAAAGTTCTTTGGCACAAAGAACTGTTTCTTGTTCTCAGCAGAAAGCAGGACTCCATACCATTTGCCATAGGTCTCACTGTCCTTTCGCAGATCGACTGCCACGTCATAGACTTCTCCGTTCACTACCCGGACCAGTTTATCCTGCGGAAAGTTCTTTTGAAAGTGCAGTCCGCGAAGAACACCTTTTTTTGAAGCAGACTGATTGTCCTGCACAAATTTCTCATCTATTCCCGCTTCCTTAAAATCATTGTAATTATATGTCTCCATAAAGTAGCCGCGATCATCTCCGAACACTGTCGGCTCGATTACCTTAAGTCCTTCGATGACCATTCCATCGACCATACAATTTGTAACTTTTATCTTTCCCATGTTCATCCTCTTCTATCATAAACGATTATCTCAGTTCTAATGCCTAATTCTTTTATTGCATTATTATGTTATAGCCCTTTAGAGACATCCATCAGATACTGGCCATACTCTGTCTTCAAAAGTGGCTGTGCCAGTTCGATCAACTGTTCCTGATTGATAAATCCTCTTTTATAAGCGATTTCTTCAATGCAGGAAATATAGAGTCCCTGTCTCTTCTGAAATGCTGCCACAAAGTCAGCAGCAGCTAACAGCATGTCATGATTACCGGTATCGAGCCATGCAAACCCTCTTCCAAGTGTTTCTACAGAAAGCGTTCCACGATTCAGATATTCATTGTTCACACTCGTGATCTCAATTTCACCACGTGCAGATGGCTTAACATTTTTTGCAATTTCCACAACATCATTATCATAGAAATAGAGTCCCGGAACAGCATAATTGGATTTTGGTTCTGTGGGTTTTTCTTCAATGGAAAGTGCTTTGCCGTCTGCATCAAATTCCACTACCCCATATTCTGTCGGATCTTTGACATAATAACCGAATATGGTCGCTCCAGCCTGATTTTCAGCTCGATCAGCCGCCTGGCGAAGCACTTTTGAAAAACTCTGTCCATAAAAAATATTATCTCCGAGAACGAGAGCCACAGAATCTTTACCGATAAAGTCTTCTCCAATAATGAATGCATCTGCAAGACCTCTTGGTATCTCCTGCACTGCATATTCAATACGCATTCCCAGCTGCTCTCCTGTACCCAGCAGATCTTCAAATACCGGCAGATCTCTCGGCGTGGATATAATAAGGACTTCTCTGATCCCTGCCAGCATCAAAGTCGATAATGGATAATAAATCATGGGTTTGTCATAGACCGGCATGATCTGTTTGGAAATTGCCTTTGTCAATGGATATAATCTTGTTCCTGCCCCACCTGCTAAAATAATACCTTTCATTTCTTCCTCCTGATCTCACAAGAAAGAAGGCTTATCAGATATCAACCTGTAAACCCTCTTTTTTGAATTTATTTATTTTTATACATATCCTCGTAGTATTTCTGATAGTTACCACTCGTCACATGGTTCATCCACTCTTCATTCTCAAAGAACCATGCGATTGTTTTCTTGATGCCCTCTGCGAACATGGTCTCAGGCTCCCAGCCGATCTCTTCTTTGATTTTATCAGGAGCGATCGCATATCGTCTGTCATGTCCTTTGCGGTCCTCTACATAGGTAATGAGTTCCCGGTTGATATGAGCTCGTCTTGGGTCGCTCTCTGGAAGCATTTCCAGGAGAGTGTCCAGAATGATATATATGATTTCAATGTTCTGTTTTTCATTGTGTCCACCAATATTATAAGTCTCTCCAAGACGTCCGTTCTCCTGGACCATATCGATTCCTTTGGCATGATCATCTACATAGAGCCAATCTCTTACATTTTTGCCATCACCATATACAGGAAGTTTTTTCCCCTGGAGCGCGTTATTGATAATAAGAGGAATCAACTTCTCCGGAAACTGATACGGACCATAATTATTAGAGCAATTCGTAATGTTCGCCGGGAATTTGTAGGTATCCACATATGATTTTACAAGAAAATCGGAAGATGCTTTGCTTGCTGAATATGGGCTGTGGGGATCATAAGGTGTCGTCTCATAGAAATAGGTGCCTTCTTCTTCAAGTGAACCATATACTTCATCTGTTGATACATGAAGAAATCTTTTACCTTCCTGAAAAGTACCATCCTCTTTCTCCCATGCTGCTTTTGCGCAATTCAGCATAACAGCTGTACCAAGAACATTCGTTTTTACAAAAACTTCTGGATTCTTTATGGAGCGGTCTACATGACTTTCTGCAGCAAAGTGAACGACGCGATCGATCTCATTCTCTTCAAATACTTTCTGAATAGCCTCTTTGTCGGTGATATCGGCATGGACAAATGTGTAGTTGTCTCTGCTCTCAACATCCTTTAGATTCTCCAGGTTTCCTGCATATGTCAGTGCATCCAGATTGATGATTCGAATCTCATCATTATATTTGCGTAACATATAGTGTATGTAGTTGGATCCAATAAATCCAGCTCCTCCAGTAACTAAGTAAGTTCTCATAATCGAGTCCTCCTCTTTCATTTTCAATTTTTGTATTATAGCACCTAACATATGAAATTACAAGTTTCGCACAATTGGAATGAGTCGATCGAAGAATCAGTTCCTGACCAGCACTTTCAAATAGACTGCAGCCATAAAATTACGAATTTTTCTGATTCTTATGCTTCTTTTAATATCCGCTTCCGAAAAAGACAAGACATCTGCGAACTTTCTGACCAGATGCTCGTGCTCCGCAACATATGCCTTTGTTTTATCTCCAAGCATGACTTGTCCTGTGTTTGAGTCGTTGCGCACTCTGAAATAATTCAGCGGCTCATGAATAATGTATACATCTCCTTTGCAGGCCAATGTCACCCAAAAATCGTAATCCAGTATATAGGTATACCAGGTATCGAACCCTCCCACTTCTTCCAGTGTGCTTCTTCGGAACGTATTAGCGAGAGGAGCTCCAAAATAGTTCTTTAGAAAAAATCCTGCCCTGACTATTTCTTTTCCATCTGTCAGACCATCTGTCTTATATCGCTTATAGAATCCCTTCGGTTTTCCAGCTAAATCAAAAAGTTGTGTATCACTCTCTGCAAGAACTGCCTCAGGATGCTCTAAAAGTGCCTCAACTTCTTTCTCCATGCACTGTGGCTTAAGCATATCATCTGCACAGATCAGCTTAATAAATTCGCCGTCGCATTTCTTCAGACAGTTGTTCCAGTTGCCCGACATACCAAGATTCTTCTCATTCAGGTACAGTTTGATCCTATTATCCCAAAAACTGCGGATCACCTCCACCGTATTATCTGTGGACTTATCATCACAGATGACAAGCTCTAAATTTTCATAGGTCTGACTTAAGACCGATTCGATGGTGTCTTTGATATAAGCCGCATTATTATAGGCGGGGATACAGACACTTACCAGTGGTTTCATTACTGTCACTCCTCTTCTACACAATTAGGTCCTTCATATACTCATCAAGGGCTGTCTGCCAGTCTGCCATCACAAAAGCATCTCCAGCAGTCAGACGCAGCATATAGTTATCCAGAACAGAATATGCAGGTCGTTTTGCAGGTGTTGGATATTCATCTGTTGTAATAAATTTGACTTTTGTATCTTTGTTCGCCCTTTGAAAGATCGCTACTGCAAAATCAGCCCAGCTGCACTGTCCTTCACAGGTTGCATGAAAGGTTCCGTAGTTATCTGTTGGCTCCAGAAAACGGATCATTCTGGCAAGTTCAATCGCACTGGTGGGAGTACCGAACTGGTCCGATACGACAGAAACCGTCGCATTATTTTCCGCCAGACGCAGCATGGTCTTAACGAAATTATTGCCATCGCCATATAACCAGGCCGTTCGCAATATGAAGAACTTTGGTGCAAACTGTTTTACGAACAACTCGCCCTCTAATTTCGTTTTCCCATATGCACTGTCAGGACATGTGGCATCAAATTCAGTAATTGGTTCCACAGCCGTTCCCGGAAATACATAGTCCGTGGACACATGTATCATTTTTGCACCTGCAGCTGCGGCGGCAATGCTCAAATTTCTTGGGCCGATGGCATTGATTTTATACGCAGCTTCCCACTCTGTTTCGCAGGCATTTACATTTGTATGAGCTGCACAGTTTATGATCACATCCGGCTTTTCTGACAGTACCAGTGACATGACCTCCTCAATATTTGTGATATTCAATGCAGTAATTCCCTCACCGGCTGCTATATCGGTATTGATAAATTCCACGTCATCATTTTCATATACTTTATTGACTGCACGTCCAAGCTGTCCATTGCAGCCTGTAACTAGAATTTTCTTCATAATTTAAATCCTTTCTTATCTTTATTCCATGAGAATACTTGGCATAGTAGTACTGTGTCGCTCATTCCTGTATCTATAGCATTCGATTGACCAGGAACAGAACACGAACTACCAAATTATCCAAGGTTGTCTGTCTGTACCAGTCTGTATTGAATTGAATAGAGATCCTACCGGAAATGCTTTCTGCCCGCAGTATGGAATCTATGAGTGTATCTTTTCTGGAATCGCCCATGCCTTGATAAAAGCTCTTAAAGTCCTTCAGCTGCTTCTTCAGATCTCCGTGCCGTTTCTTGAGATCTCTGGCTTTTGCTCGAATCATCGCCAATGGTGATCCGCTGGCTCCAACTTCATTTGAGGCATGCTGGCGGTAATAAATGTATGAATGTTCATCATAATACATGTCACCGAGATAGGTGGCTGCCATGTAACACCACCAGTCATGATGAATCACATCCTCCGGGAGTCTGCTTTTTAGAATCGTGACCAGTTCCTGATTCATCAGCGAGGTACAGCCGGAACAGATACTTTCAATGACTGCGTTCCCGAATCCAGGTCGAACATTCTGTCGTGGCTGCTTCTCCAAAACGTTCAGATTCTCATCTACCAGTGTCTTGGCACCACAATACAATGCCGGTCCGCTTATTTGTTCCAGCTTCTCTACAGCGCGTTCTATTTTTTCCGGCAGCCAGTAATCATCCTGATCACAAAACCCAATGTATTGTGCATGATCATCACTGCATTTGAGCAGTTCAAAAAAGCTCTTGTTGATCCCAATGTTCTCCCCCTTATATACACGTACATTTTGATGATATTCTTCATATTCCTTTAATATCACAAAGGTGTCATCGGAGGATCCATCATCTCTCACAAGGATATCCACATCCTGATAATTCTGACTGAGAATGGAATCCATCTGTTCTCTGATGTATTCCTCTCCATTATAAGTGGACATCAGGATCTGCACTTTTTTTACATTGTTCCTACAACTCTGACTGTCGCCATTCGCGTCACCACATATATCACTATTCATAATTATACCTTTTCTGCTTCTCCTTATTCTCTCAATCTTTTATTTGTTGTTTCTAACTTGTCTCTCTGACTGCTCATGTGCTTTCAAATCTCTTGTTCATGTTACTTTTATTCTATGTGATTTCCATCAGTCTGACCAGTATCTTTTTTCATGTGGAACAATTTTTCCTCTAAAAGTGCATGTTCTTGTGTCAGACGTTTGATCTGTTCCTCCTGTCTTGATACCTTCATGGTCAAGTGGAATACCAGCAGAAGTGTAAAGCAAAAACCGAAGAAGAACATCATATTTACTGGCAGGTCGATTCCTAGCAGATCCACCATCGTTTCCATCAGCTGCGGGAAAAGATTTAGTATAAATACTAGGATTCCAACAGCGAACCAGGGGAGTGCGAACCGAAGATCGAGCTTTTCTTTTCTGACCAGATTTGCAATCCACACGAATGCCAGGATGATCAGGACTGCGATGAGCAGTTGTAATCTTAAAATCATGATTTACCTCCGTATTGCTGCCACTAAGATGGCGAGTGTGACCTTAATCATATAATAGACCGATCTGCCTGGAGAAATAGAGGAAACTCCTTCTTCTCGGGCATTCATCCTGACAGCGATTTCCTTTACTTTTTTATCTTTTTTTAAAATTGCAACTACACTTTCCGGCTCGGGATAATCTTTTGGATAGTTCGATGCATAGATTTCAATGACATCTCGCCCCGCCATTCTCATGCCTGATGTTGGATCTGTTATTTTGGTGCCAGTAATGATTTGAATCAAGATCGTAAAGTAGCGGATTCCGAGACGCCGCATTCCACTGGACTGAAATCCTTCTTTTTTGATGTAGCGCGATCCGATCACCATATCGAGTTTTTCGCTGACCAGCTTTTCGGCCATCTCATTCAGGTAAGACGCATTGTGTTGTCCGTCCCCATCAAATTGTACTGCAATCTCATATCCATTTCGTTTTGCGTAGAGATATCCTGTCTGCACTCCACCGCCTATTCCCAGATTGGATGGCAGGTTTACGACGCGGAACCCATTCTCTTTGCAGACCTTTAATGTATTGTCTGTGGAGCAGTCATTGATAATGACATAGTCAAAACCTTCTGCATTTTTCTTGATGTCATTTACAGTTTTGACGATACTTCCTTCTTCGTTATAAGCAGGAATGATCACTAATTTTTTCATTGGTTCCTCCGGTAAATCTATAGTACTCTTTCAACTGAGAGCAGAATGCAGTAAATAACGACACACTGCAGTGCAGTCGCAATAAATAGAAGCCGAGCTGTCATATCCCTTTTTACAACAACATTTTTATTTCGGAAAAGCAGTAAAAAGATCGGCAGCAACGGCAGGAAATACCTTCCCTGTATCCCGGCTATTGTGGTCGACAGCTTCGGGGTCCAGCTCATGAACATGGAAGTGAATACCATTGTCATAGAGCAGAATATCACGAATATATAGAATATCTTGTGCGAGATCTTGACCAGTACTGCTGTGTTTTCTTTGTCTGATTCGGTGATCAGTACAGCCAGGATCATCAGTATGAAAAGGCTGTAGATCACAAGTCTGGTCACATCCAGATTGAGCCACCCAAGCTGCATGCCAAGCATTCCTTCCAGGAAGGTATCGCCCTCCAAAAATATGGTCCTGACGGAAAGCGAAATATAGGTGAAGGGACTTGCGAGCAGCCCTGCTGCTCCATAGGATTCGCCCTGTAAATATGCGCCTGCAGCCTGCTCCGCTGTTGGCGCAGCTACATAAAGTACATATCCAAGGGTTCCGATGATAAATGATATTATTGATATCATTGCCATTAGTCCGACAAATCCCCATTTTCGTCTTGTGCTGGCAGCAGGTGCATTTTTTCTCAAGGCTGGAATGCAGCTTGCCGGTATCAGCATTGTAAGCAGAGCGAGTGGCATATAGGTTCCACCTTTGGTAATCGCAAGGATGACCATAAAGAAGGCGTAAAGTAGGATCTGCGGTATTCGGATCGCTTTTCCTTTATAGATCAAAGTAAGCAATAGTGCCAGATATAAGAATGCAATTTCAATCACAAAGGAGTCATAGGAATAGGAGGTGCACTGTTGTATTGTCATCGGAAGAATCGCGATGATAAATGCTGCAGCTTTTCCAAATGGCATCAGCCGTATGAACCAGTACATTGTAAAAAGATAGAACAATATGGCGCACAGTCTTCCCATCAGGAATACCAGAATTCCATTCAGACCAAGCAGCCTTGCCAGCGTTACCCCCAAAATACCCGGAATATAGGTAATGACCGGTGCCTGGGTATCAAGTCTTGGAACATCCTTTGTGCCTTCCTGCCGGCCGGACTTCAAAATATCCTCTTTTAAAATATCATATTCTGAAAGTGAAGGTGTGGTCTGGAACTTATTGAGGGCATTATAATCCTCTTTATCCATGGTTACCTGATCCGTGGATGAATTGTTCTTCCCCATCAAAATGTTGGAATAATAATATACTTCCTTGATATGAGCCTCTTCATCAGGGACTGCAATGGGAGGAATGAGAAGCAGGTACAAAAGAGCGAGTATGGATCCTGTAAAAAGAAACATGGTCTGCGGTCTGCACCTGAAAACAGCCAGACCCAGATAGGTTCCAGCCATGAGCACATATAGTAAGAGTGCACCGACTGCACCCCATTTTTTCCAATATAAAAATTGATGATCTGATATTTTAATGCTGAGTGTCGACAGCTGCTCCTGACCATTGATCGTCAGCGATGTTGCGTTAGCGATTTCTCCATCAGCAAGAATCGACATTCCCAGATTTTCAGGAAAACCTTCTGCATCGATCGTGATCTTTAGATTCCTTCCCTGAAATCCTGGTGCAGGTGATGTGTAGGATGCCAGCAGATTCTGTTCATTAGCCAGAGTTCCCACCTCATAGGATTCTTCCATCAGAACCACACCGTCAGAAGCATCACTGACGGTTATGGTAATACTTCCTAATTGTCCGTCTAATCCCTGGGTACGATAGTCTGACATGACCTCGTCCCGTAGTAAAATCGTCACACCTGCACTAAGCAGGTCATCTCTTTCATAGATAAATGTCTGTTCAAGATGATCTCCATCCTTGAGCAGATATGCATCTGATGTCTCCCCGGAAACTACTGTTTCAATCCGCGGCAAGGTCACGCGAATTGCAATCGTAGTTTTATAAACAAGTACTGCTGCAATACAAAAAAGTATGGTCATAACTGCTAATTCTATGATATTTCTTTTTGTGATCTGTACTGCAGGCAGTATTTTTCTTCCAGTTCTCATCGCAGGTGCCTCCTATTCGCCAAGTCCGTCCTCTATTAACTGAACAATTGTCTGCAATGCTTCTATTTCATCATCGCCTTCACATATCAATTCAATTTCATCACCGGATTTGATGCATGCACCTAACACACTGAGAACACTCTTTGCATTGGCAGTATTTTCTTTGTACTTAAATGTAATCAACGCTTTAAAATTCATCGCTTCTTTACATAAAATGCCCGCCGGCCGCAGATGTAACCCTGTAGGATTTTTGATCTTCACTTTCTGACTAACCATATGAACCCTCCCTTTCCCATGCTAATCATGACAATATTTTGTGATCATGGCTGCAAGCTTTTGTGCTTCTCTGTCGATTTCGCCTTGATCTGTTCCCTCGATCATAACTCGCACTAGCGGTTCTGTTCCCGATGGGCGGATCAGTACACGACCTTCTCCATTAAATTTACGCTCTAGTTTTTCTATCGCCTTTTTGATTTCAGCGACCTCCATATATCTGTCTTTCATTCTGTTGCCGACTTTTGCATTGACAAGAGCCTGTGGCAGGATCTGCATGACTTTAGCAAGTTCAGATAATGGCTTTTGTGCCTCAACGAGCACTTCTAATAGATGAAGTGCACTGAGCAGTCCGTCCCCAGTTGTATTTTCATCCAGAAAAATCACATGTCCGGACTGTTCGCCGCCAAGATTGAAGCCATACTCCAGCATATGTTCTAGAACATATCTGTCTCCGACTTTCGTTTTTTCGACCTGAATTCCCTCTCTTTCTCCCATAAGAGTGAATCCGAGATTCGTCATGACCGTCACAACGACAGCGTTCTTCTTCAGTGTACCGGCATCCTTCATATGCTTTCCAATGATCGCCATGATCTGATCACCATCCACACATGCTCCATGCTCGTCGACTGCCAGCATTCGATCCGCATCACCATCAAAGGCGATTCCGATCTGGGCCTTCTCTTTCAGGACTCTTTCGCACAATTCCTCCATGTGCGTCGAGCCACAGTCAGCATTGATATTGATTCCATTTGGACTCGTATGCAGCGGTATCAAATCTGCCCCTAAGTCCTGCAGTGTTTTGACTGCCGTATAATAGGAAGCACCTTCTGCGCAGTCTATTACGATTTTCATATGATTCAAATTGACTGGAACACTTTTCTTCATGAATTCAATATATTCATCTTTATAATCAAAATGATACTCCACGCTGCCGATGTTTCCTCCTGTCGGAAATGGAATTCCCTCCATATTCTCTTCGATCAGCAATTCGATTTCATCTTCTAATGCATCAGAAAGCTTATAACCTTCTGCGTTAAAAAATTTGATCCCATTAAATTCCATCGTATTGTGAGAGGCCGAAATCATCACTCCAGCATCTACCTGATGTGCCCTGACCAGATATGCGATCGCAGGTGTTGGAATGACTCCTACAAAAATCGCTTTTGCTCCGACAGAACAAATTCCTGACATCATCGCATTCGCAAGCATATCTCCTGAAATTCGAGTATCACAGCCTACTATGATCTTAGGCTGATGAGCTGTTTTCTTTGTCAGCACATACGCTCCTGCCTGACCTAGTTTTGCGGCTAATTCTATTGAAAGCTCCTCACCTGCGATTCCACGCACACCATCGGTGCCGAACATTCTTCCCATGTTATATCCTCCACTGCCTGATTACTTTTTTTCGCAAGGAACTCCCCGGCCAAATCTCAGCCGAGGAGAAATCTCCGCACTTATGGCGTTATATTTTGTACTGTACTTTGGGTCGTGCTTTGCGCTGCATCAAAGATTTCTATTACGATCTCTGAGCTCTTGGTCTGTGTATACTTCTCGTCCAATTCAAATTCGACGGTCACCGTATTTTCCCCCAGGGAAAGCCCTGCAGCATCGATCGTTCCGGTTATCGTATTGACATCCAGAGCATCCAGATCCGAGGTCAGTCCACTGAGACTTAAGGTGACAGTATTATCCACAAATTGATCTGTATATTTACTGGAAAGATTTTTTACCGTGATATTCTCTACCGGAACCTCAAAGTTCCTGGTCTCTCTCTTCTCTACATTAGCCACAATATCGATCTTGCTCTGCGAACTGTCTACGAGAGTAACATTGGCAGGAAGATAAGAGGAGATGTCTACCGACTTCTCTATGTCCGCAGATGCTCCGGTCAGATCAATGACTTCGGAAGGAATTGAAATCGTATTGATCGTATTGAGTATGGATGCATCGCCCTTTATTGTTACACTTTCCGGAGACACTGTGGTACTCACATATTCATAACCATCTGCTGGGGTTCCACTCGTGCTGAATGTAAATCCGACAGATTTTGTATCCTGTATATCGACGGAGACTGTAACGCCGGTCGCATTCATATTCAGATCAGTGGTATCGATCTGATTGCCATCCTCATCTAAAAGTATGATATAGGCATAATCTCTGGCATCTGAGCTTAGTCCGCTTACGTCGACCGTTGCCACTGCCTTATCGATCGTTGTCATAATGGACTCCGGTCCGGAAACATTTACAAAAGTCAGGCTTGCTGATGACTCGCCCACCGCTCTGCCATCCGCTGGCTCTCCTGTCGTGACAACCGAGATATTGATACGCTGGCTCACCAGATTTTCAAGCTGCAGATAGACATAATAATTTGCAGTCGCAACATTGACAAATCCGGCATATCTTTGAGGCGTAATTGTGATTGGAACGCGATTGCCATCCTCTGTCGCTTCTAGATCTGCGACCGCTTTAAAATCGCTGCCGATCATACGTTCAATATAGGATCTGGGTCCCTCGACCCGAAAACTGACTGTATCTGAATTATCAAGGACCTCATAGGTAAGTCCTTCATCGGTAAGGTACTGTTCATTCTCTAGTGTTACCTTTGTTGTAAATGTTTTTGCAATTGTGGGATCTGAGATGTTGACCACCACCAGCCACATGATGACAGAGAATAGTACCGCCAGTATTTTCAGACCCAGATTATGAGTCAGAACTTTATATATTTTACTTAGCATTCTTTATTCTCCTTTTTAAATGACTGAATCTTGTCTCTGCTATGTCATCTGACTGCATAGCCTTTAACTGACTTTTCAACTCTTCTTGATTCAGATTTGTAAAAAGTTTACCTCCTTTTGCAACAGAGACTTTTCCCGTCTCTTCTGAGACCACGATCGTCAGTGCATCACTGACTTCACTGACTCCGATCGCAGCTCTGTGCCTGGTTCCCAGCTCCTTGCTCAGCATTATATTATCCGACAACGGAAGATAGCAGGTCGCAGAAGCAACTCTGTTTCCGCGGACTATGATCGCTCCATCGTGCAAAGGAGTATTTTTCTCAAAAATATTGATCAGCAGCTGACTAGTCAAAATCGCATCCACACCAATTCCTGTGCGCTCGAATTCCGATAGCAGAATGCTGTCCTCCACTACGATCAGTGCTCCCGTTTTGACCTTGCTCATCTCAAAACAAGCCTTTGTGATTTCATTCACAGTACGTTCAGAAAATTTGTGTATATTCTGTCTTCCATAATCGATCGTAAGAAACTGATTCAGAAAATTCCTTCTGCCAAGCTGCTCTAATGCCTTGCGAAGCTCAGGCTGGAATAAGATGACAAGTGCGATCATGCCGACATTAATGGCTTTCTCTGCGATCCAGAGTATGGTATTCATCTGAAATACTGCTGCCATCAGAACAAAAAGCAAAATGACAAGGAGCCCCTTAAAAAGCATCCACGCCCGTGTATCCTGAATCCATGTCATTACATAATAAAAAAGAACAGAGATCAAAATGATTTCTATTATATCTGTTGGATAAATAATAGGAAGATTCAACCATGTCAGATATTCACTTTTAAAATTCCCCAAAGCTGTAAAAATTTGCTGCACGTGTGTCACTTCCTTCCTGAATTCATGCTCGGTTGTTTATTCGCCGTCTCTTACAATTCATTTTTCGTCCGAAGATCGTCGAAAAATTCCTCTACATCGTCATCGCTCCATTCATCCTTTGCGCTGAACTTCTTTACCTGCTTCGCTTTTCCGGAAACGGTTATCTTCGGGACTGCTTTCACGTAGTAGTAATACTCATCATCCTCGAATTGAACACGCTCCGTTCTCGAGTAGTCAAGATTAAAGAACAGAAACTTGATACATACAGCAATCAGTGCTGATACCGCTGTTCCGACCAGAAGACCGGTCAGCTTGCCTGAAATGCTCATAAAAGTAAATCCAGTGAACTGAACCAGGAAATTCAAGGCAAGACCAATGATGATCGAGATCGTCCAAGCATGTTCGATTGAAAGTCTTCGAATCAGATTGACAACGATCGTTACCAGTGTGAATGAAATCATGACAATGATCATCTCCTGATTTCCCAGAAGCTGACGCACTGTCAGCGAGATCTTTTCTATTGGATCATCTCCGGCTGTGGCATCTCCCAGCACAGAGGCGTTCTTGCGGATTCCCTCAAGAAAATAAAAAACGAATGTTCCAAAAAGGATCGAAATTACGGAATACACTCTGCCCAAAAGTCCGGTAGCCACCGGCATGACAGGTCCAATTTGAAAACGCAGACAAAGTGGTGTCAGCAAGACATTCATTCCATCTGTTGGTGCAAATCTAAAAAATAGTACAAAGGCAACTATAAATACTGCAAATACTACCAGTGCAACCTCTAGTGACAACGCATACATATGCATCTCTATCAATGCCCCGGCGATAAAGATCGCTGCATTGACAGGCAGAAGTGAGCAGAGCAGTGAAAGGATCAGTACCAGTGGAAAACTATCGAGTCTGGTCATGTATCCGATGCTGCTGTTGATCAGTGAAAAAACAGCCAGTGCCACCAGAAATTTCAATGCCGGATTGATATACATTTCATATTTTGCGTAGATTCCCCTTAGTTTTTCCTTCAGTTCGAGCAAACTTGTCATTTTGTTCCTCCTGTTGTTACATTCTATCTTCGTTGCGATAGGTTTGATTTACTTTTTTTAATCGCTGATAGAATTGTCTTACTTTTTTTCTGCCTTCTCTGTATCTGTAGTCATAGACAATATATGTCACAGTAAGATAGAGAAACATGAAAATCAAATACATGAAGACTGCCTTTGTCAGCATTTGTTCAATGTTGACTACCTGCAGACTGTTTGCAAACTCCTCCCATTTATAAACAATTCCAATAACCATCATGATTGCAAAAGCTATGGTTCCAGAAATCAGGCTTTTGATCAGCTCTTTGCCAATATAATCAGAGCGAAAGTACTCCTCCATAGGCCTTGCCTTCATTCCTTCTTTCTGTTCAAAGACCGCCATGTGAGTCATTTCTTTCACTCTTTCTTCATTTATCATAGCATTCTCCATCCGTTTTTATTTTTTTGCATACATGCATATAGTATATCATAATGAACTTTAATTGCAAAGATTTTCAAAAAAACAGACCCTACGCTTGTGCAGGATCTGTTGTCAGACTATTTGTCAAGGAAGCGCATTCGCTCCGATGTTCTTAATTTAAAGTCGTTCTTACTATCTTTTTCATTCAGCATACCTTTTAAGTTATGAGAAATATTATTTTTGCACTTATTGCAAAACCGTCCTGTCCTGATAAATGTGCCACAGTTCTCGCATTCAATGCCAATCGGTGAGTCTTTTGAAAAAGTCAGCCTTTCCTCCCGAATCCAGATTCGAATTTGACGGACCGAAACTTCATTCGTCTCAGCAATTTCATCCAGAATCGCCTTCTCATGTGCTCGAATGAAGTCCCTTACCGAATTAAACTTCTTCTCGCACTTCATCTTACAAGTGACACAAATCTGATCACCCTGCACATAATCGAAAAGTTTCCCACATTCCTTGCAATTTCTTACATCCATTTCATATCCTCCTTAATATCCATCCCCGATACTGATCACGGCAAAATATACATTTTCCACACCAGCTTCCAGCAGTGCACTAACTGCTGCATCGATCGTACTTCCTGTAGTATATATATCGTCAACAAGCAGGATATTCTTTAACCGAATCGGAGAAGAAACGGTCTGGAATGCATTTTTAAGATTTTGTCTGCGCATCGTGTCGTTTAGATCCTTTTGCGGACGCGTCTGTCTGCACCGATACAAAAGCTTATGTTCCACCGGAATATCAAGATATTTTCCCAATTCATCCGCCATGACTTTAGCCTGATTGTACCCTCTTTGCCTCCTCTTTTTGCGGTGCAGCGGTATTGGTATGATCATTTGTATTTGTTTACGGCTTATCCATTCGCAGTTCAAGTCGTACCATTCTTTTGCAAATACCTGCATGTATTCCCTTTTATTCGCATACTTGATCTGGTACATGGAATCCCGAATCACTCCCGTGTGGAGGCAATATGCTTTTCCCTGCCGAAAGAGGTGCCTGGTTCTGCCACAGTCATAGCAGATCTCATCCTGCACCTTCTCGATCGGTTTCCCGCAGTTCGTACATACCGGTTCTACAGCAATCCTAATCTTTTTGAGGCAGTCCGGGCAGATCCTATCAGCTCCTGATGGAATCTGACCGCAGATCGGGCACCGCCTCGGCAAAAGAATATCTGTAAAAAAATCAAAGATGTTGTATAGAATTTTTTTAAATGTCAAAATCAGTCTCCCTTCGTGACATATTCAAATAAGAAAAGATTGACTTTCCTTATTTCTCTACTTTATAATCTAAATAATTCGTCACTTCAACGTGTGAACACTCTGAAGTGATAGTTTGTTTTTAAATAACAGGAGGGAATTATATGAAAAAAACAAAATCAGTTCTTGCTGTGATTATGGCTGCAACCATGGCACTTAGCCTCGCTGCCTGCTCAGGCAGTTCCACTTCAACAACTACATCAGAATCTGCAACCAGTGAAGCTGTATCCGAGACAGCATCCACGGAATCTGCTTCCACCGAGGCTGCTTCTACCGAAGCATCCGGGGATACGGTTTATCAGGTCGGCATCAGCCAGCTTGTAGAACACCCTGCACTCGATGCTGCTACACAGGGATTTCAGGATGCACTGACTGAAAAATTAGGTGACAGCGTTGTGTTCGATCTTCAGAATGCACAGGGTGAGGCTACCAATGCCGCAACGATCGCATCGGGATTTGTATCAAATAACGTTGACCTCATCATGGCAAATGCGACTCCTGCACTTCAGGCGGCTGCTGCTGCGACCAATTCAATTCCGGTAGTCGGAACATCTGTAACTGACTATGCAACTGCATTGAATATTGATGACTGGAGCGGATCCACCGGAACGAACATTTCAGGTACATCCGACCTTGCTCCTCTTGACAAACAAGCAGATATGTTAGTCGAACTGTTTCCAGAGGTGAAGCAGGTAGGTATCCTTTACTGCTCAGCAGAACCTAACTCCGCTTATCAGGCAACTGAATTTGGAAAATATCTGGACGAGAAGGGAATCGCATGGAAAGAATACACTGCTGCTGATTCAAATGAGATTCAGGCAGTTACAACTGCAGCGATCGCAGAATGTGATGTCCTTTATGTTCCGACCGACAATACAATGGCATCAAATATTGAAATCGTAAAAAATATTATCCTTCCTGCAGGCATTCCTATGATTGCCGGTGAAGAGGGTATTTGTTCTGCAGGTGTTGCAACCTTATCCATCAGCTATTATGATCTTGGATATCAGACCGGTCTTATGGCATATGAAATCCTTGTGAACGGAGCTGACCCAGGAACTATGCCTATTGAGTATGCGGATGCACCGGTAAAAGAATACAATCCGACCGTCGCATCTGAACTTGGCGTCACAATTCCTGAGGATTATGTTGCGATCGAAGGCTATTAAATCAAATTTGTTTCGTAAGTAACATTTTCACTGGAGGTTAATGAAATGCTTAATGTTATGTCGCTGTTCCGCGCTATGCCGGGATCTTTAGCACAAGGTCTGATATGGGGTATACTGGCTCTTGGAGTTTATTTGACATTTAAAATACTTAATTTCGCAGATCTGACTGTGGACGGCTCACTCGCGACCGGCGGTGCGGTTGCTGTAATGCTGATTTTAAATGGCTGGTCACCAATCATTGTTCTTTCTGTCTCCTTTTTAGCCGGAGTGACAGCAGGACTTGTGACAGCTTTCTTAAATACTGCCCTTGGAATTCCTGATATCCTTGCGGGAATTCTGACGCAGATCGCACTATATTCTATCAATATGAATATCATGGGCAAATCAAATCAGGCTGTATCCATCGACAAATATAATCTGGTGGTAACACTCAGACATATTCCACTGGCGATCGTGAACACCACGCTGTTTCTGGTCGTAATTGTAGCATTGCTGTACTGGTATTTCGGTACAGAACAAGGGTTTACGATCCGTGCTACAGGCTGTAATCCAAATATGGCCCGTGCCCAGGGCATCAATACGAATACTGCAAAGATCCTTGCTCTGGCACTTTCAAACGGACTTGTTGGTCTTGCCGGTGGTCTGTATGCGCAATATCAAGGAAATGCAGATGTGAATATGGGACGTGGCGCCATTGTAATCGGACTGGCTGCTGTCATTATTGGCGAGGTACTGGGAGAGGCTATCTTTCGAAAAAGACTGAACTTCGTAGCACGCCTTGTTTTTGTCATACTTGGCGCGGTCATCTATTATATCGTAATCACCTTTGTATTGTGGCTGGGACTGCCATCACAGAATTTGAAGCTGTTTTCTGCGATCGTTGTAGCTGTTTTCCTCGCTATCCCAAATCTGAGAGCGAAGTCTAAGGCTTCCTTCAAGAAATCGGCAAAAAATGGAGGTGAGCGCTAATGCTGCAATTAAATCATATTTCGAAAACCTTTAATATAGGCACGATCAATGAAAAACCTGCTCTGACTAAAGTATCTCTTGAGTTGAAGGAAGGGGATTTTGTCACCGTTATTGGCGGAAATGGAGCCGGAAAATCCACAATGCTGAATGCAGTTGCAGGCGTCTGGCCGATCGATACCGGTTCGATCATCATTGATGGACAGGATGTGACTGGACTCTCAGAGCATCAGAGAGCTCGTTTTCTAGGAAGGGTATTTCAGGATCCCATGACAGGTACTGCTGCAACAATGGAAATTCAGGAGAATCTTGCTCTGGCTGCAAGGCGAGGCAAGAAACGTGGCCTGAAATGGGGCATTACAAAATCGGAAAAGGAAGCCTATCGGGAAGCACTTAAGGAGCTGGATCTTGGTCTTGAAGGCAGGATGAGTTCTAAGGTGGGATTGCTCTCTGGCGGTCAGCGTCAGGCACTGACTCTGCTCATGGCATCGATTCAGAAGCCCAAGCTATTACTGCTGGATGAACACACTGCTGCACTTGACCCGAAAACTGCCGCTAAGGTACTGGATCTCTCCGAAAAGCTGATACAGGAATACCATCTGACAGCTATGATGGTCACACATAACATGAGAGATGCCATTCATCATGGCAATCGCCTCATTATGATGAACGAAGGAACCATAGTACTTGATATTTCCGGAGAAGAAAAGAAAAACCTGACAGTAGAAGAACTGCTGTTGAAATTCGAAGAAGTCAGCGGAGAAGAATTCTCCAACGACAAGGCACTTTTATCAAAATAATGTACAGACTATCCTATGGATACGATAATTCCGCATAAGAATCAGTCGCACTCCATAGGATTTTTATATTCACAGATCTGATCCTTCAGACCGCAGTAACGCTGGCGCTGTGTCAGGTTCTCGATCATAGACTGAAATATCTTCTCATCACCCACTAGTGTCACACAGGACTTTGCACGTGTCACAGCCGTATAGATCAGGTTACGGTTCATCAGCATCTTAGGCCCGCCGAACAACGGAATCACGACTGCTGGATACTCAGATCCCTGGGATTTATGAATCGTGATCGCATAAGCAAGCTCTAGCTCCTCAATTCCTTTTAAGGAATAGGTCACCATTCGCCCTTCATCAAATTCTACCTTCATCGTCTCACTGAACCGATTGATCTCTCGAATAATTCCCATATCCCCATTGAAGACTCCAAGCCCCTGATCGATAGTAAGGCGATATCTGTTTGTGATCTCCCACTCCAGCTGATAATTGTTCTTCGTCTGCATCACTTTATCGCCTTCGCGGAAAACACCCTCTCCGTGTTCGATCTCCACCTTCTCTTTGCTTTTTGGATTCAGATACTGCTGCAGGATCTGATTAAGATTTTCTACTCCTAGAAGTCCTTTGCGCATCGGAGTCAGGACCTGTATATCGAATGAGGTGGCTTTGACATAACCCGGGAGCTTTTGTGCGATCAGTTGTACCATGACATTAGTAATACTGTCTGCATCATATCGTTTCAAAAAAAAGAAATCACGGCTCTTATTATCCAGAACGATGGACTCTCCTTTGTTGATCTTATGCGCATTGACCACAATGTCACTCGAGGTAGCCTGTCGAAATATTTTATTCAGGCGAACGACAGGAAAGACATTAGAGTCGATGATATCCTGCAGTACATTTCCGGGTCCCACACTTGGCAGCTGGTTCACATCACCTACCAGAATGATTCTTGTTCCCGGTATGACTGCTTTTAACAATGCGTTCATCAACGAAATGTCCACCATTGACATCTCATCGATAATGATGACATCCGTTTCCAGGGGATTCTCTGCAGTTCGGGCAAATCCTTCTGCTCCTTCTATTCCCCCATTGAGTTCCAGCATTCGATGTATCGTTCTGGCTTCAAATCCCGTTGTCTCGCTCATTCGTTTTGCCGCACGACCGGTTGGAGCTGCAAGCAGGATATCCAGTCCCTCCTGCATAAAGAAACGGATCATGGTATTGATCGTGGTGGTCTTTCCGGTTCCCGGACCGCCCGTTATGATCATGACGCCATGCTTTACAGCCTCTCGAACTGCTTTAGACTGCATTTCATCCGGATCCATTCCTATTTCTTTTTCTATTTTTAGCAGCTTCTGATCAATCTCAAGATCCATGATATCGAACGACAGATTCAGATTCCTTAGCATTGCTGCAACATTCAGTTCCAGATAATAAAACGATGCTGCATAAATATTATTTTGTTTTATGACGATCTTCTTCTCAATGGCCAGATCCATAAAATGCTTTTTTATATACTCTCTGTCTACACCGATCAGCTCGGCCGTTCGTTTCTCTAACACATCTGAAGGCAAATAGGTGTGCCCTTCCCCCGATGCCTGCAAAAGAGTATATTGAATGCCGCTTCTGATTCTAAAATCGGAGTCCGTGTGGATTCCCACCTTTGCAGCAATTTCGTCTGCAATTTTAAATCCGATGCCCTGTATATCATCTGCCAGCTGATAGGGATTTTCTTTTACGATCCGATAGATCTCCTGGTGGTATGTTTCATAGATCTTCACAGCGAGCGAATGATTGATTCCATATTGCTGCAGGAAGATCATTGCCTGTCGCAGATCCTTTTTACCGGCGACCTGATCGCTGATTTCTCTTGCTTTTCTTTCGCTGATTCCCCTGACCTCAATGAGTCTTTCAGGCTCCTGCTCAATAATTCGGAAGGTGTCTTTTTTAAAGCGCCGAACAATGCGGGCAGCTAAAGCGGCACCAATTCCTTTGATTGCCCCGGAACCCAGGTAGCGCTCCATGGAAATTGCATCTTCCGGTTCGCAGGCCTCCATGGAATTAATTTTCATCTGAGTGCCATAGGTGGGATGATCCACCAGATCGCCCTGAATGCTGACATTCTCCCCTTCGTGAATCACAGGTATAACGCCAACACAGGTAACTTCTTCCTCCCCACTGATCAACACAAAGACCGTATAGCCGTTCTCTGCATTTCTATATATGACATGATCGATAAAACCGCTGATCTTCTCCAAAAAAACTCCCTCTCATATTCTATACAAATTATGATGCTTACACCAAAAGAAATTCTGACCCCAGTATCAAATTATGGGAGTCTCACCGAGACTCCCACCTATCTAATTTATTTCATTCTTCTACTCTGTTACAGAGTCTGTATCCGTCACAAGGGTACTGTAATTCCGCTTCATCTGTTCAAAAAGACTCTGTGCAAGGCCAAGGTCCTGCTGTTCACTGATCTCAGCAGCCATGTTCTGCATCGTGAATTCCTTGAAGTAATCTGTCATACCTGACATGGTAGTACTTTCGTCTTCCGACTTCGGAATCGTCTTCTCCATCTCTTTCATGACCTGCTCTATAAAATATGCTTCAAATTCCTTGCAGACGTCCATCAGCTCGTCTTCATTCGCCTTTGAAAGATCTGTATTTTGATTTGCAGACAGTTTATCTGTCTGATCTAGATAGCTTGAGATCGTATTAAGTCCAATACTCATACTGACTCCTTATCGTCTTAGATTATTCGCCTGCTGCAGCATCTCATCTGAAGCAGTTATGGCCTTTGAATTCAGTTCATATGCTCTCTGGGCAATGATCAGGCTTACCATCTCATTAGCCACATTGACATTCGAGCCTTCCAGATAGTTCTGATAAAGCTTGCTCTTTGTCAAAGCTGCATCTGTAGCTTCATTTCTTGCATTGCCGGATGCAGCTGTAACTGCATACAGACTGTCACCTTTTTTATCCAGTCCATTTGGATTATTGAACTGATATAGTCCTATTTTCTTCCCGGTCGAATAATATGTTCCAGCAGTATCTCTGTAACCAATTGTTCCATCGGATGAAATCTCCATCTGATCGGCTGTGACTCCGGCTGGGACTGTAATTCTGTTACCATCCGAATCCAGTACCGGGTTGCCGCTGGCAGTTGTAAGCACCGATCCATCTGTACCTACTGCCCACTCAAAGCTTCCTGCTCTGGTATACATGACATCTGCACCATATCCGATCGCAAAATATCCTGGTCCATCAATCGCAAAATCCGTATCGCTATCTGATGCCTGCAGGATTCCCTGTGCATTGTTCGTACTGATGGCTGCAACTCTCGCTCCAAGACCGACCTGAGCTCCAATTGGCTTCTCCTCGGCATTCGCTGTCGTAGATTTGGTCTGTAATGTTTGATATAGAAGTGATTTGAATTCTGCACGCTCCGATTTGTATCCTGTGGTATTGACATTCGCTATATTATTAGAGATTGTATCCACATTCGTCTGCTGGGCTATCATTCCTGATGCTGCAGTCCAGAGTGATCTCATCATTGTAACTGACCTCCTATACTTTTCCTACTGTATTCGCCGCCTTATCAAGCGTCTCATCTATTGTTTGTATTATCTTTTGATTTGCTTCATATGCTCTTGTGATCGCAATCATTTCTACCATTTCAGAAACAATATTGACATTCGATGCTTCCAGAACGCCTTGTGATACTGTTGCAATGGGATCCTTCTTCACAGCTCCATCCACTGCATCATACAGATTCTCGCCGAACATGGAGAGATAATTATAATCTTCAAAGTCCACCAAACCAATCTTTCCAGTCACAGCATTATCCTGCGTGATCGTTCCATCGGCTGCGACGGAAACGTCCTTTAACGGATCGATCTTTATGTAATTCCCTGCACCGCCTGTTCCGCTTTCCGCGCCGGCCGCATTCAGAACAAAATCTCCATCCTTTGTCACAAGATACCCATCTGTATTCACTGTAAAGGCTCCGTCTCTTGTATACTTGACTGATGTATTGCCTGCTTTATCTGTGTATGGTATGGCAAAAAACCCATCTCCGCCAATTGCCAGATCATAGGTATTATCTGTTACTTTAAAATTTCCCTGGCTGTAATCGCGATATGTCTCACCTGTTTTCACGCCCAGATTGACATTGCCGATAGCATTCGCTGTATTCGGAGTCGAGAGATCCTTGATCCGCAATGCTAACTGTGCCTCAAAGGACTGATTTACAGTGGCTTCCCGTTTGTAGCCAGTGGTATCTGAATTTGCGAGATTATTTGTGATAACATCCATTCTGCGCTGTTCCTGAATCATTCCATTGTATGCAGAATATAAACCTTTTACCATGTGTTATTCTCCTATTGTGCATATTCTAATGTATATATCGTCGAAATGGAGACATAACTTTAGGGCGCATGATTATTTCTTTCAGAAAAATTCTGCGCCCCAGTCTCAATGGCTATTTCAATTTACTCGTCTCTTTTTCCTGCCAAAAACTCGACATACTTACCGGTTCCGATCGCAACACATGTCATTGGTTCTTCTGCAGTCATTGTATTGATTCCAGTTCTGTCTTCAAGCAGCTCTTCCAGTCCTCGCAGAAGTGCACCGCCTCCTGTCAAGACAATTCCCCTGTCCGCCACGTCTGCTGCAAGCTCTGGTGGAGTCTTTTCTAAAACACTGTGTACGGCTTCTACGATCTGTAAAGTCGGTTCACGCAGTGCTTCCTGAGTCTCTTCTGAAGTGACAGTCACAGTCTTTGGAAGACCTGTTACAAGATTTCTTCCTCTTACATCCATTGTCTCATTCAGACCTGTCGGAAAACAGGAACCAATTTTGATCTTAATGTCTTCTGCTGTACGTTCACCAATTAAAAGGTTGTGTTTTTTACGCATATATCTGACCAGCGCTTCATCGAAGTCATCTCCGGCAATCTTAATAGAAGTGCTGACTACAGAGCCGCCTAAGGAAATAACAGCGATATCAGCAGTTCCTCCACCAATATCAACGATCATATTTCCACATGGTCTGGCAATATCGATTCCTGCACCAATTGCAGCTGCAATTGGCTCTTCGATAATAGAAACTTCTCTTGCACCTGCATTATAGGTCGCATCTTCAACAGCTTTCTTCTCTACCTCAGTTACTCCGCTCGGTACACACACACTGATTCTTGGTTTCCGGAAGCTCCTCTTACCGATCGCCTTTTGAATAAAATATTTTATCATCTTCTCTGTTACAGTATAATCTGAAATAACGCCCTGACGCAGCGGCCTTACAGCAACAATATTCCCTGGTGTTCGACCAAGCATTAATCTGGCCTCTTCGCCGATTGCCTTGATCTTATTGGTGTCGCGATCGAAGGCGACAACGGAAGGCTCCTTTAATACGACACCTTTTCCCTTTATATATACAAGGATACTTGCAGTACCCAAATCAATTCCAATATCTGTTGAAAGCATGAATCTTTCCCCTTTCCAATTGTGGTTTCTTGTTTATCCACGGCTAAATAAAGCTGTGTAATTGCTCTGTTTTTTACTCTATATTTAAAAAATGATAATTAGACCTATTTTTAGACATATACTATATTATAAACGAAAGCTGATTTTTTTCAATTGTTTTTTCTGATTTATGCTGTTGATTACAGTGTCTAAAGTGTTTTACCACGTCATGCTTGCATGTAAGTGGTGACAACACTTTATGACACGCCCCCCAATGAGGATGAAAGGGGGCTACTGCCCCATGAGAATCCGAATTGGGGGAGGATTGTGGGAGTGCAAGGCACGAAACAATCCGTAATCATTAAAGAAAAGGTCGGCATGTTTTACCACCTTAACCAAAGTTTGATCCAGTAACAAAACTCCTGATTCATGGAATTGCCTATTCTCAGGTTTATAAATTTCAATTATTTTTTTACATTCTCATTATATTTCATATTTTTATCACAGATTGAACACAAATTAGTTTTATAATCAGAATGTATTAGCTATTTGGCTATTATAATTTTTCATAACTCATCCTTCCCGGCGCAAACTGGGAAGGACTCCCCGAATTGATCCCCACCTGAGATGGTGGGTTTTTTATGCCCTTTTTTTATTCTCACATTGAGAAAGGAATCCATTCAAAAACAGCATGAACCTTTCCAAGCGAAAAACAGGAGTGATATACTATGACTGCACTAATTTCTATTTTGAGATTGAGCAAGCCGAGGATGACAAACAATACGGGTTAAGGAAGGAAATAGAGCTTATATTACCACTCAATCCATAAAGAATCTGAAAAGTATCAAAAAGAATGGTCGTTGTCTGCTGAGGGCTGGAGGCTTTCTGGCGGTGACCTAATGCGTTTTATAAAAGTAGACCACGCTACCGTAGACGGAGAAGTAGCTGATAAGGCAGCATCTTACCGATGCATTACACGATGCTTTTGGCTTTAATACATCGAAACAGATTGTTCCAATAATTAAAAGCCTCTCAAACCAGTAAAACCAAGGCTTGCGAGACTTTTTTATTGTTTTAGGTGTCAAAATCAGGATATACACAAATGCAGAAAATACGTCAAATCTGTTGTATTTAATTCAATTTAAAGGCTAGTTTACTTTATTTCCCAATTTTATGAATTTACCCATTTTGGGAAATATGAGTATTATTATGGGTTCAGCAGCCAATCTGCAATATCAATAATCTTAATTCCTTCATGCTGATATTTTTCATGCCTTGTTCTTGCTATCAATATCTTAGGATATGCATCTTTTATCTCTAACAAAGGAAGCACTTCTCTTTGTAATGTCTTTTCTCCAGAAACATCATCAGAAACCTGTATATAGATTTTCTCATCACGTTTCATAGCGACAAAATCAATTTCCTTTTTATATAATACACCTGCATAGATCTCGTATCCTCTTCGCATTAATTCTATAGCTACCACATTTTCAATCATTCTTCCGTAATCCATCTTCCGTGTTCCCAATTTAGCATAGCGAAACGCATGATCACTCAGATAATACTTATCATTAGACGCTAGATATTTTTTTCCTCTAATGTCATATCTTCTCACCTGGTAGAAGGCAAAAGCATTGCACAAATATTCAATGTATTTTCCTACGGTTTTATGATTGATGGTATCACTATTCTTTGTTAGTACATCAGCAATCTTACGTGCTGACGATAAATTAGAAATGTTATCCATAAGAAAATCTGAAATACGATCCATAAGTGCCACATTTCTAATTGCATATTTTTGTCTTATATCTCGGATAATTAGGGTATTAAAAACATCTTCAATATATTTATATCTCTCTTCTTGATCCTGATAGGTATAAGAACCAGACATACCACCATCTTTAATGTATGAATCGAAGGCATTAGTGCCATCTGTTATATGGTAATACTCTACATATTCTGCAAAGGAAAATGGATACACTTCTATTTCATAAGTTCTGCCTGTAAATAAGGTGGCCAAATCACTACTTAATAAAAACGCATTTGAACCAGTTACATAAATATCATATTTCTCTGACGAGTGAAGACTGTTAATGGTCAGCTCAAAATTTGGACACATCTGTACTTCATCGATGAAGAGATAGTTCTGCTTTTTTTTCTCATATCTATCCTCTATATATTTATTCAAGTTATGATATTCTTTCAACTCCTCATATTTCAGATCCGTAAAATCAATATATATGATATTAAGATTTGTCTCATTTTCTTCAAGCCATTTTATATAACTGTTCATTAATCTTGACTTGCCACTTCGTCTTACACCGGAAATCACTTTTATATCTGGCGTTCCATTTACTCGTTTCAGTTTATCTAAATATTGAGTTCTTTCAATAATTTTCAAAAAATCACCTCATTTCTTTGATATCAACATTATATAATGCCTATTTCCCAAAATCAACATTT
This sequence comes from Lachnospiraceae bacterium, assembly GCA_047974745.1. GTDB lineage: Bacteria > Bacillota > Clostridia > Lachnospirales > Lachnospiraceae > JBKECO01. The sequence continues at coordinate 29,002 of JBKECO010000018.1, read as the reverse complement.
TATCACTTTTGGGAAGTAGAGATTTATCTCTATATCTTATTCTATTTGCCAACTATAATTTTACACTAACCTGGATTTCTAAGCTCATGACACAGAAAAATCCACGACCTACATCGTGGACTTTGTCTACAGTCTGAACAGAGCGACCATGTCGCCCTGTTTTTTATTTCTTCATATATTTCTTTATATACTGACCAGTATAGGATTCTTTTGCATCGGCTACTGCCTCAGGCGTTCCGCATGCGATCACCTTTCCACCGCCATCCCCTCCCTCGGGACCCATATCAATGATATAATCAGCTGTTTTGATCACATCTAGATTATGCTCGATCACTACAACTGTATTTCCACCATCTGATAAGCGCCGAAGAATTTCAATCAGCTTATGTACATCGGCAAAATGAAGTCCTGTGGTAGGTTCATCCAGAATATAGATCGTCTTGCCAGTACTTCTTTTACTCAGTTCTGTTGCTAATTTGATCCTCTGGGCTTCACCACCTGAAAGCTCTGTCGATGGCTGTCCCAGACGTATGTAAGAAAGCCCAACATCATGAAGGGTCTGAATCTTTCTTTCGATCGAGGGTACGTTCTTAAAGAACACAAGGGCTTCCTCCACTGTCATATTTAAAATATCGTAAATGCTCTTGCCCTTATATTTTACCTCCAGCGTCTCACGATTATATCGCTTTCCTCCGCAGACTTCGCATGGTACATAAACATCAGGCAGGAAATGCATCTCGATCTTTATGATTCCATCGCCGGAACATGCTTCACATCTTCCGCCCTTTACATTAAAACTGAACCGCCCTTTTTTATATCCCTTTGCTTTTGCATCGGTAGTCGCTGCAAAGAGATCTCTTATCATATCGAACACACCAGTATACGTCGCAGGATTAGATCTTGGAGTTCGTCCAATTGGTGACTGGTCGATATCAATGACCTTATCAAGCTGTTCCATACCAAGTACATCCTTGCATTTACCCGGAATCGTTCTAGCGTGATTCAACTTCCTCTGAAGTGTCTTGTAAAGCACTTCATTTGTCAGCGAGCTCTTTCCTGATCCAGAGACACCAGTGACACAGGTCATGACCCCGAGCGGTACTTTAACCGTTACATTCTTTAAGTTATTCTCGGCCGCCCCTCTCACAGTCAGGAATCCACTGGGCTTTCTTCTTTCTTCTGGCACCGGTATACTGATTCTGCCGCTTAGATAGGCTCCCGTCAGTGAATCGGGATGATCCATGATTTCCTGAGCTGTTCCGCAAGCTACGATCTCTCCGCCATGTTCACCTGCTCTTGGTCCGATGTCGACGATATAATCTGCTTCCATCATAGTATCTTCGTCATGTTCTACCACGATCAAAGTATTACCCAGATCACGGAGATTTTTTAATGTCGTCAGAAGCTTATCGTTATCTCGCTGATGAAGTCCGATACTTGGTTCATCCAGTATATATGCAACTCCGACCAGACCTGAACCGATTTGGGTCGCAAGCCGAATCCTCTGTGCTTCGCCTCCTGATAAGCTGCCTGTTGCTCTCGACAGACTCAGATAATCCAAACCAACATCAACTAAAAATCCGACTCTGGATCGGATTTCTTTCAATATCTGATCTCCGATCAAAAGCTGATGATCTGATAAATGTATCTCATTCATAAAGTTCTGCAGATCTCGCACAGATAAATTGGTCACCTCATATATATTCTTCTGATCGACCGTCACAGCAAGTGATTCTTTCTTAAGCCTCTGTCCGCCACAGTCTGGACAAGGTGTGATCCGCATGAATTGTTCATACTCAGCCTTCATCATCTCAGATGAAGTCTCACGATATCTTCTGTTCACATTAGAAATCAATCCATCAAATGCAACATCATAAACCCCTTCTCCTCTTTGTCCTTTGTAATATACCTTGACATCTTTACCACCCGTACCGTGCAGCAGAACCTTCCGGACAGATGGTTTTAGATCCTGGTAAGGAGTATCAAGATTGAACTTGTACTCTTCTGACAGTGCTTTGAGCATCGCATAAGTAAAACTCTTCTTGTCATTACTGGACTGCCAGCCCATGACTTGTATCGCTCCATCCAGAAGAGACAATGATTTATCCGGTATCATTAGATCCTCATCGAATTCCATACGGTATCCCAGTCCAAAACACGAAGGGCAGGCTCCGAATGGATTATTAAAAGAAAAACTTCTTGGTTCAATTTCATCAATACTGATCTCACAATCCGGACATGCAAAACTCTGTGAAAAATTCAAAGTCTCACCATCTGTAACCTCCACCATTAGCAGTCCTTCAGATAACTGAAGAACATTTTCTATGGAATCCGTTAGTCGCTTTTCAATTCCCGGCTTTATAATAAGTCGATCAACTACAATCTCAATATTATGCTTCTTATTCTTATCGAGTGGAATCTCTTCTGTCAGTTCATATGTATTGCCATCCACCTGAGCACGAACATAACCACTTCGCCTTGCCCGTTCAAAAAGTTTTGAATGTTCTCCTTTTCGCCCTCGAACAACCGGAGCTAATATCTGAATTCTGGTCTTCTCAGGCAGGCTCATGATATGATCAACCATCTGATCCACTGTTTGCTTCTTGATCTCGCGCCCACAATTTGGACAATGCGGAATCCCGATTCTCGCATAGAGCAGACGAAAATAATCATAGATCTCTGTCACAGTTCCGACTGTCGATCTAGGATTTCGATTCGTGGATTTCTGATCAATGGATATGGCCGGCGGCAGCCCCTCGATCTTTTCGACATCAGGCTTTTCCATTTGTCCAAGGAACTGTCTTGCATAGGATGATAAGGACTCCATATACCTTCTCTGTCCTTCTGCATAAATTGTATCAAAGGCGAGGGAAGACTTTCCCGAACCACTCAGTCCGGTAAGGACTACAAATTCATTTCTTGGAATATCAATGCTCAAATTCTTAAGATTGTGTTCCTTCGCCCCCCGGATCTTTATATATTTTCTTTCTGTTTCCATCTATTCCTCTATATTCTTTCCGTAATATTGTTCTGTTAACTGGTCTGCTGATCCCTCTGCATCTTTTTCAATTCGATCATCTGATCTCTCAACTGCGCTGCTGATTCAAAATCCAATTCTGAGGCTGCTTTCTCCATTCTCTTTTTCACTTCAAAAATCAGGCTTTCCAGCTCTTTCTTGCTCATAGACTCTGGATCTTTGGCAAATTGGAGTTCTTCCTTAGCCACTTTTCTTGAAATACTGATCAGATCTCGCACCGCCTTCTTGATCGTCTGTGGTGTGATACCATTTGCATCGTTGTATTCCTGCTGAATGACCCTTCTTCTCTCTGTTTCATCTATCGCAGCCCGCATGGAACGTGTGATTTTATCTGCGTACATGATTACACGCCCGTCTGAATTTCTCGCTGCTCGCCCGATTGTCTGTATCAGTGATGTCTCCGAGCGCAGGAATCCCTCTTTGTCTGCATCAATGATCGCTACCAATGTGATCTCCGGTATATCAAGACCTTCTCGCAGTAGATTAATTCCCACCAGAACATCAAATACATCCAAGCGCATATCGCGTATGATCTCTGCGCGTTCCAGGGTATCAATATCGGAATGCAGGTATTTCACTCGGATTCCAACCTCTGCCATATAGTCAGTCAAATCTTCTGCCATTCTCTTAGTCAGCGTTGTAATCAGAATTTTATTATGGGCTTTGACTTCCTTATTGACCTCTGAAATCAGATCATCAATCTGACCTTCTACCGGTCTGACCTCTACTTTCGGATCCAGAAGCCCTGTAGGACGGATGATCTGTTCCACTCTTAGGAGCTCATGCTCATCCTCATATACATTCGGTGTTGCAGAAACGAACATCATCTGATTGATCTTCGCTTCAAATTCCGCAAAATTCAATGGTCTGTTATCCTTTGCGGAAGGCAGCCTGAATCCAAAATCCACCAAAGTCGTTTTTCTCGACTGGTCTCCTGCGTACATACCTCTTACTTGTGGCACTGTAATATGTGATTCATCGACGATGATCAGAAAATCATCCGAAAAATAGTCGATCAGCGTGTGGGGTGTTGCCCCTTCGGGCAGCCCCGCCAGATGTCTGGAATAGTTTTCTATCCCACTGCAGAAGCCGGTCTCCCGCATCATCTCGATGTCAAAATTCGTTCGTTCAGCGATACGTTGTGCTTCGATCAGCTTGTCATGACTTTTAAAATAAGACACTCTGTCATTGAGCTCCTGCTCGATCTCAACACAAGCCTCATTGATCTTATCTTGCGGAACTACATAGTGAGAAGCCGGAAAGATCGCTATGTGATCCAGTTCATTCTTGATCTCGCCTGTCAGTACGTCGATCTCGGTGATCCGTTCGATTTCGTCTCCAAAGAACTCGACACGATATGCAGTTTCGCTGAAATTCGCAGGAAAGATCTCCAGCACATCCCCTCTGACTCGAAAGGTACCTCGGTGAAAATCAAGATCATTTCTAGTATATTGAATCGAAATCAAGTCATGAATCACGACATCTCGATCTTTCTCCTGTGCAGGTCTTAAGGAAACCATCATATTCTGATAATCATCTTTGGATCCCAGTCCGTAAATACAGGAAACGCTGGCAACAATAATAACATCCCTGCGCTCAACAAGTGCTGCCGTCGCTGACAGTCTCAGTTTATCGATCTCTTCATTGATCGCAGAATCCTTGGCAATATATGTATCTGTTGAAGGTACGTATGCTTCCGGCTGATAATAATCATAATAGGAAACAAAATATTCCACCGCATTCTCAGGAAAGTATTCTTTGAACTCACCATAGAGCTGGGCGGCAAGTGTCTTGTTATGAGAAATGATCAGCGTCGGAACCTGCAGCTCCTGTATAACATTGGCCATGGTAAATGTCTTGCCCGACCCGGTAACACCAAGCAGTGTCTGAAACTGATTTCCCTCACGAAAGCCCGAAACGAGCTGCTCTATAGCTTGTGGCTGATCACCTGTTGGCGAATATTGAGAGCGTAGTTTAAATTGCATTTCTTCCTCCGAAGTCTAACTGTGACATGATGATTTGTCCGAATAAATATAAAGCTATTATAGCATACAAAAAGGAAAAAGTACATGCTAAAGCGAACATTTGTTCTTGCATATACTTCCCCCTGTGACCTTCTGTATCAATATTTCAGGATATTGAACCCATCACTCGAACGCTCAATTACATCAAGAATGATTGAAGCAATTCCTCTGCCAAAAGTTCTTTGTTTACCAACTATGCATTCCTTCCATGACACTGTTTATATTTCTTTCCGCTGCCACATGGACATGGATCATTTGGATATACCTTGGCTTCTGCTCTTCTTTTCGGTGCATTTGCCGCTGTTTCATCTTTATTCGTTCCTGTCACCTTTGCGACTTGTTCGCGTTCTACCTTCTGTTCTACTCTCACATGATAGAGGAGTCGCACCGTATCCTCTTGTATCGATGCGATCATATCATCGAACATATCAAATCCTGCCATCTTGTACTCTACAAGCGGATCTCTTTGCCCATATGCCTGGAGACCGATACCTTGTCTGAGCTGATCCATATCATCAATATGATCCATCCACTTTCGGTCAATGACTTTAAGAAGTACAACGCGCTCGAGTTCTCTGAACTGTTCCGGTTCCGGGAATTCCGTCTCTTTTAGTTCATACAGCTTCACAGCCTGTTCTTTCAGCAAGTGTTTGAGCGCCTTACTATTAGGCATATCTTTTACCGTATCCGGATTTAGTGGTTCCACCGGGATCAGTGGCAACAGAATTTCGTTGAGTTCTTTTATATTCCACTCCTCTGAAGGAATTTCCTGGGAAATAACGAGTTCCACCATCGCCTCAACACGATCTGTAATCATCTTATAGATCACGTCTCGCATACTTTCTCCGCTCAGAACCCGGTTACGTTCTCCATAGATGATCTCTCTCTGATCATTCATGACCTGATCATATTCAAGCAGATTTTTACGTATTCCAAAGTTATTTCCTTCTATTTTAGTCTGCGCTTTCTCGATTGCTGAAGAAAGCATTGCATGCTGGATCTGCTCACCATCCGGTACTCCAAGCGCATTGAACATCTGCATCAGCTTTTCCGAACCGAAGAGTCGCATCAGATCATCCTCTAAGGAGATATAGAACTGAGATTCACCCGGATCTCCCTGACGACCAGAACGGCCACGGAGCTGATTGTCGATACGTCTTGATTCATGGCGTTCTGTACCGATGATCTTAAGTCCGCCTGCTGCTCTTGACTGGTCATCAAGCTTAATATCTGTACCACGTCCTGCCATATTTGTAGCAATCGTCACTGCACCATGTTCTCCCGCCTGTGCAACGATCTCGGCCTCTTGTTCATGGAACTTGGCGTTGAGCACATTGTGTTTAATACCGCGTCTTTTGAGCATGGCACTGATTTCTTCAGAAATATCGATCGTGATCGTACCTACAAGTACAGGCTGTCCCTTCTTATTCGCTTCTTCCACAGCCTCACACACTGCGTGATACTTCTCTTTTTTTGTTTTATAAACGGCATCCTGCATGTCTTCACGAAGAACAGGGCGGTTCGTTGGAATTTCGATAACATCCATTCCATAGATATCCCGGAACTCTTTTTCTTCGGTCAGGGCTGTACCTGTCATACCGGATTTCTTCTCGAATTTATTGAAAAAGTTCTGGAACGTGATCGTTGCTAGCGTCTTGCTCTCTCTTTTGACCTTAACATGCTCTTTTGCCTCGATTGCCTGATGCAATCCATCTGAATATCTGCGGCCAGGCATCAGACGGCCGGTAAATTCATCCACGATCATGACCTGATCATCTTTCACCACATAATCCTGGTCTTTGAACATCAGATTGTGTGCCCGGAGCGATAAAATAATATTGTGCTGGATTTCCAGATTTTCTGCATCTGCCAGATTGTCGATCTGAAAAAAGCTTTCCGCCTTCTCTACACCTTCTTGTGTCAGATTTATGACTTTGTCCTTTTCGTTTACAATAAAGTCACCTGACTCTGTAATTTCCACACCCATAATGGCGTCCATTTTAGAGAACTCCTGGCTTTCTTCCCCTCTTTGAAGCTGACGCGCCAGAATATCGCAAGCTTCATATAGTCTTGTGGATTTACCGCTTTGTCCGGAAATGATCAATGGAGTTCTTGCCTCATCCACAAGAACAGAGTCCACCTCATCCACGATCGCATAGTGCAGCTTTCTTTGTACCAGCTGTTCTTTGTATATGACCATGTTGTCTCTGAGGTAGTCGAACCCAAGCTCATTGTTCGTCACATAGGTGATATCACAGGCATAAGCTGCTCTTCGTTCATCATTCTCCATTCCATTCAGGATGACACCAACAGTAAGTCCCAGGAACTCATGTACCTGACCCATCCACTCTGCATCACGCTTTGCTAGATAGTCATTGACTGTTACGATATGAACACCCTCTCCGGTCAGTGCATTCAGATATGCAGGCAGAGTAGAGACAAGAGTCTTACCTTCTCCTGTTCTCATTTCTGCGATACGTCCCTGGTGCAAAATAATACCACCAATGATCTGAACCGGATAATGTTCCATATTAAGCACGCGGCGTGATGCTTCTCTTACCACTGCATAAGCTTCCGGCATGATATCATCAAGGGTATCTCCATTGGTCAGCCTCTGTTTGAATTCCTTTGTTTTATTCTTTAGATCTTCATCAGAAAGATGGATCAGGTTTTCCCGGTAAGATTCGATCTTGCCTACGATCGGATGTATTCTTTTTAATTCCCGTTCACTGTGTGTTCCAAATACTTTTGTTAGTAAGCTCATTTTATGCTTGTCTCCTATCATAATTTCTATTGTAGCTCTATTTGTAGCTCTATGTTCAGAAAATCTGTAATTTTATCATTTTTTATAAATACACATCAGTGTACATTGTATCACTTTTTATGCAGGGAAACAATATGCTTAAATATGCTTAGAATCTGAAAATACCGAGAAAATACCGTAGCTGAACCCTGGACACTCTTGCACTTTCTTCATATTATGTTATAATCTCGGAGTGAAAGAAGCAAATTATTACAGAGAAGAAGGTAGTAAAATGAAATATACTTATAAGACAAAAGACACCTGTGCCAAAGCCATTGAAGTAGAATTGGATGGAGAAATCGTTCAAAGCGTGGTCTTTGATGGAGGCTGCGATGGCAATCGTAAGGCTGTAGCCAGGCTCGTGGCAGGAAAATCAGTTCATGAGATCGAAGAAATGCTGTCCGGCATAACCTGCGGCTATAAAAATACCTCCTGCGGGGACCAGCTGGCAAAAGCAGTGCGTGAGGCATATGAACACCAATAAGCAATAATATGAAATCAGACCATATTCAATACCATATTCAAAAAGCTTTCTCATGGATCCAACTAAGTTCTGCATTGGGAACTACAGAATGAATTGACTGAATATTCTGACTATTCTATATATAAGTTTTCTTTGTTCGCCAATAATGCTTTATAAGAAATAATTATCTATTTATGTGTTGACACTTTTATAATTGCGTATTATAATAATGACATACACAAAGAAAACAGTTTTCAAATAATCCAATCGGATTAGGAAAGAACGAAATACAAGCGAAGGATGAAAAGATATCGAAACCAAAGCAGTAAAATGGTAAAAGAATCAGACTCGCTTAGAAAGGAAGGTACAGGCCGCCAAAACACGATAGGTATACCTCAAGAAATCCTTTGTAGAAAAGGTGAAAATCCTGTTATAAAAAGGTAACCCATAAATCCTTTGAAAAAAGGTAATAAGATCCTTAAAGAGCAGGTGAAAAATCCTTTCCATAACTGATATAAATACTAGTATTGGATGAACTCGATGGTCGAAAAAGAATCAGAAAACATATATAAAGATTTCAATAGTGAGTTAAAATGCATCTTAATTAGTAATATACCAAAGGCTGAAAAAGAAAAGTGATTTCAAAATCACAGATCAAAAAAAGCAGTGGCTATAACAAAGGGTATCATAACTTGAAGACTATTAAATCGAATATATGGAATAACGAAAATTCAAAAAAGGCCAAAAGCTCTGATCTAGGAATTACATCAAAATGAAAGGTCGTTGAAAGAAGTCTCCTATTTCTATATTGAAAGAATAGTAAGATCATGAGAAATGTCAATTTCCATAGAATATGCTAAAATCACAATTTAGAAGTTACTTGTTTCTTTCAAAAGAAAATATATAAAAAGTTATGAAAAAGTTAAAAAGGAGCATATTGACCAGATTTTCTAAATCATCGGATTCGAATATTTGAATCAAAAGGAAAACCACAGACAAATATTAAAATAAAAAAAGAATGGAGAGTCAGATTATAGTATTAATCTTATATGACTCCAGTTCTAGGAAGTCTTGGAAAACAAAAAGAGATACGAATGAACGAATTTGACAGAATAGAAAATAGCAACAGTGAGGTAGAAAAGTCCGATGGACATTATAGTTTAAAAGGCGATATCAGTGAAGTGATTCAGTGGTATCGCCTATTTTATTTCGATTTTATTCTCCCGGTTCCACCTTCCACTACACCCTTTGAAGCAATCACTGAATGAGCGGTCATTAGGATACATCTGATGTCAAAGCCCAGACTCATTCTCTTGATATAGATACCGTCTAATTTTGCCTTGAGGGGGATCTCAAGCTCATCTCTTCCATTCACCTGCGCCCATCCGGTCAATCCCGGAAGCACGTCATTCGCTCCGTATTTTTCTCTCTCGGATATAAGGTCATACTGGTTCCACAAAGCTGGTCTTGGACCCACGATACTCATATCACCGCGAAGAATATTAATCAGCTGAGGCAATTCATCCAGCGATGTCTTTCTTAAGAAGTTTCCCATCTTTGTGATGTACTGGTCAGGATCACTGAGTAAGTGTGTGGGTATGTCCTTTGGTGTATCTGTCCGCATGGTACGAAATTTAAATATCTGAAAATAGGTCTGATACCTGCCGACTCTTTTTTGTCTGAAAAAAACAGGCCCGGGACTATCTAATTTAATTGCAATACAGAGCCCGGCCAGTATCGGCATAAGCAAGATCATGGCAAACATTGAGAGTGACAGATCCATACCTCTTTTAAAATGCAGATATTCTTGTTGTCTTTGACTAAAATGATTTTTTCTCTTTTTCATTGATTTGAATTATTACCTCCCAGCAAATACCATAGTTGCGCTCTTCTGCAGCCCACCTTTACAGTATAGCAGATCCACGCTGCTGAAACTTGTTTTAGAATTACATTATATCATATGTTATACCACAGATCATTTTTAAAGTACAATTTGCAAGTATCAAAATTCATATTTCACGTTCGGATCTTTGAAGGGCTCTATCGTATAGCGTAGAGTATGTGATTGATTACTTTTGGAATAATGAGCTTCTTTTAGCCAGCTTCCCCAGGAGTCATGTCCGGCGACTCCGCAATGAAAGGAATCGATCGCTACATACAACTCAGTAACTGGGCTTAACTGATCGGCATGTGTCGCATTATCAAGCTCAAATTCGTCATGGGTGTTAGCCATAAAATCAAAATACTGATCACTGCTGACTTTCATGCCCTCGCCCTCTTGATCCAGCATCATGAACCATCTTGTTTTATAATGATTGCCGTAGGACTGCGGATAAGTATAGCCAGTCTGTGCAGTTGCCTGTTCCTTAAAAATACCAGTATAGACACCCTTGCAGCGATCGATATAGCTTTCATCGGGACCCAATCCATACCAGGTCAGTTGATCAAAGCTCTTATTCAATTTGAAATGAATACCGAACCGAAACATTGGGATTTCCAACTCAAAAGGCTGCATGGACTCTCTGATCTCGATTCGTCCATCACCAAAAACCACATAATCAAGATTTAAACTCAGGACTGGATCCGTACCGCAGGCAATTTCTGTCTTGATCAGCATGCTGTCCGCTCCTTCTTCCACTTCAAAATGTATTAGTTTTTGGAAGCGTGTCGCCATATAGAGTTGGCGCATATCAAACCCTTTGCCTGCACCCCTGTCATTATCCGTCATGGCTCGATAGAAATTAGGGGAGATCAGATATTGCATGTTGCTAAAAAATTCTTTTCCAAAATATTTTAAAGAAACCATTTTACCTGACTGTTTTGAAAACAACACTTGGAACACATTTCCTCTTACCCCGAAATTGAAATCACCATGTATGACTTCTAGCTGTCCGTTGGAGAATTGGGAGGAATAAGAGGTGCGCCCAAATACCTTTTCACTAAAGGCGATCATCTCTTTTTTCGGATCAAGGACCTCGAATCGAATTACGTTCTCACCTGCTGAGCACTGGAATGGGTTTGCAATGAATATTTTTTCTCCTGCCTGCAAATCAAGAGGAACCGTTTCTCTACCATTGATCTTTCCATCCACAAAGTGGAACAGCTGGCAATGATATTCGTTCAAATTGGTAAAATCAAATTCATTACGAATCTCTATCTGTGTTTCGTAAATTTGTACGGACACAGGCTGGTATGCAAATTTTATCTCATTGAGTTTGGCTGATGTATGACTGTCAGCTGGCAGCAGTCCATCAAGCAAAAAATTATAATCTGTTGGTCTGTCACCAAAGTCTCCGCCATACCTGATCTGATGCGCCTCGTCATACAGACCATGGTCTCTGAATTCCCAGACAAATCCCCCTTGAAAGTGTTCATAGTCATCCTTTAATGATATATAATCCATAATACTGCCGTTGGAATTGCCCATTGCATGTGAGTACTCGCATAAAATCATCGGTTTTTTATTGTTTTTTAAGAACTGCTCTACCGCCTCTGGCGATGTATACATCTGAGATTCCATATCACTCAGATGTTCAAAGCTTCGGTCATAGAAGCACCCTTCATAGTGTAACAGCCGATGGCCATCGACTGATCGCAAATAATTACTGGCTTCCGTCAAAACATTTCCAACATAGCTTTCATTTCCAATAGACCATATCAGTATAGACGGATGATTTTTATCCCTCTCGAACATGTTTTTTGCTCTGTGTAACACGGCGCCCTGCCACTCTGTGCGGTTATGTGGTATCTTCTTGTCTCTCTTGTCGACTTCACCCATGATCTGCCATGTTCCATGGGCCTCCAAATTCATTTCATCGATCACATAAAGACCATATTGATCACACAAATCATACCATCGCCTTTCATTGGGATAATGGGATGTCCTGACCGCATTGATATTATGGGATTTCATGATTTTAATATCCCGAAGCATCTCCTCTTCCGTCAGGACTCTTCCTGACTCAGGTGAAAATTCATGTCGGTTCACCCCTTTAAATATAATTCTTTTGTGGTTCAGTTTCATGATGCCATCTTCAATAGCGAAGCATCGGATTCCAACTGGCAGATCGAATTTATGATGATCAACTGTTAAAGAAAGATGATAGAGATATGGTGATTCTGCACTCCACAGATGAGGCTTCCTGATAGTGATTTTTATGGTCTTTGTTCGTTCAACTGCTATCGTATCCTGATATAGCATCTGCCGCGATGCATCAGCAAATTGTATTTCACAATCGGCATTTTCCGCAGTTGTGATCTCACAGATAACTTCCGCTTTGGCTAACGAATCCTCAAGGACAGATTTGATCATCAGATCTTCCAATTTATCCATTACCGTCAGATAGACGGTGCGAAAAATGCCGGTGAATCTCCAGTAATCCTGATCCTCGAGCCAGGAGGCTGTACTATATCTATAGACCTCAACAATCAGCTGGTTTTCTCCCACCCTGATGTGTTCTCTGATTTTAAATCTGGTGGGTGTCTTAGAATCTTCTGAATACCCTACGTAGGATCCGTTGAGCCACATGTGGAATGCCGTTTCCACTCCTTCAAAATTTAAAACATAATCATCCATTTCTTCAATCGTAAAGTGTGTACAATATCGACCGAAGCTATTGGTTCGCAACGGAATCTGAGGTGGAGATACTGCTTCTACCCCATCCCAGGGATACTGCACATTTACATATTGCGGCGAACCAAAGCCTGACAGTTCAAGGTGTGACGGAACACGAATCGAATCGGTAAACTGACTTTCGTCAAAGGAAGGATCCCGTTCAAGAACCGAGTTGAAAAATCTGAATTTCCAGACTCCATCCAGTGATCGTACTCTTTTTTGATACGGATGAAGAGTACAAGTATTTATTTGAAATATCTCCGGTGATGATAGTATCTCTATTATTTTTTCCGTATTCATGTCATCTCCATTTCTTTGTTACCAATATAGCCCCCAATCGCTGGAAACTCGCATAAGTGCTTCCAGGTAAAAATAGTCGCCCCAGATTGTGCACTCGTCCACTGCATTATCCTGACATGGGTTGAATGGTGATTTTTTTGCATATACTCCGTGAAGGAGAAGACCATTCGAAGCCTTCGGGTCTGTTACTCTGTAATGATCGATTAAAGATGCTAAGATCTGATTTGCAATTCCGGTATAATATGCTGATTTATCCTGATCCAGATACTTCGCCATTTCAAGCATACCGCAAACTGCGATAGCCGCTGCAGAGCTATCCTTTGGCTCATTACTAGCCTCGGTAAAATCCAAATCCCAATATGGCACGTGATCCCTTGGCAGTCTTTCAATAAAATAATCTGTAATCGCATAGAACGAACGCTTGTAATCATCCTTGGCTGTGTATTTAAAACTTAGAGCCGTACCATAGATGCCCCATGCCTGGCCTCTCGCCCAGGATGATTCATTGCTGTACCCTTGTGTCGTCTCTCCATAAAGCGGTCTGCCTGTGTCAGGATCGAAATAATAGGTATGATAGGTCGAATGATTCTCTCTCATGATGACAGGCAGGGAAGTATCGATATGTGCCCGTGCAATATTGGCGAACTGCTCTTCTCTCGTGACCTCATATGCCCAGTAAAGCAGAGGAAGGTTCATCAGGCAATCTATGATCAACCGATTTTGATCAACTGCCCCGACCTTTCCCCAGGCCTGAATAAATCGCCCTTTCGGCTGATACCTTGAAATAAGCTGTCTTGCTGCCATAACTGCTGCATCCCTGGCCTGTTGACTGCCTGTCAGTTTATAGGATGCTACACAGGACAGACTGTATAGAAAACCCATATCATGGTGATCTGTTCCGAGCTGATGCTGGATTCGATATCGAAAACTCTCTACCTGCTTCTCAGCCGCCTTACGAAATCTGATATCTCCTGTGAATTCATAGGCCAGCCATAGTTGGCCTGTCCAAAATCCACTCGTCCAGGAGATATTCTCCTTTGGCTCATAGAAGTTATCCACACTGCCATCGATTTTGAAGTGATCTGTGAACAATGGTAAGTCATGACTGATCAAATGGATGGCAGCTGTGACTGTATCTGCAACGACTTTACCTTCGATTTCTTTATTATTTCTCATCCTGTCCTCTTTCATCTGCTTTGCAACCTGTTACTTATAGCTCATGATCCTTTGATCATCCCCATCCTTATAGTCTATCCAGTGCCTGCCTAAATAACACGTTCCATCTACGTAAAAATGATTGTTCTGCTCAGTATAGAGTGACAGATTCCCGATGATCCAGACCTTTGTGCCCGATGTTATCCTGATTGCAAATCCGCTTTCTTCCGGGATCAGCTTCTGCCACCGGTCAAGCACTGGCATACGCTCTACTTTGATCGAGAGATCCGCCGGAGCAATGACAATTGACAGTAACTGGTCATTGTCGATTTGATTGGTACAAGTCAGTCGTACTGCCTGTTTCACTTCATTATAATTTGGCGATACATAACTGCTTTCACTTTCCAGACTCGATGGCTCATTAAAATAAAGGATGACGTTATCCTCGGATAACTCCGTGATTACTTTCTGCTCTTCCAGTGTAACAGTAACCTCCGGAAAATTGAAATACCGCTTTATTCTATGTGTTCCATTTGATTTTAATATGTCCATGACCAGTAAAATATCCCCGCCGATCAAAAGCAGACCTCTGGCATGGTATACCGTATCTAAATACCCGTCATGAGCACTTTCTGCATAATCAAAATACGTTGTAGTCTTTCTATGGTGATATAAAGGCATTGCCACTTTACCATAGACCCATGTGTTCACATATTCTGTAAATGACTGCTCGTCAACACTCAGGGTATTATGGGCTTCCATCGATTTTAAATATTTGCGAAGGACAGAATCATCTCTGTAGGTATAACGCCCACTGTCACCTAGAATAACTCTTCCTTTATACCAGTAGTTGAAATGGAGCATATCCATATGGCCATGCCCGCCTCCCATTTCTCCTGATGAAAAAAGAATCCATGGCGAGTTGCTGTTGTTTCGATCTCCTAACATATGATGTCCAGAATCAGAAAGATAGTTTGGCACATCCTTTGGTTCATATAGAATGCTTTTTCTCTGATCCTTACTCCTCTGATCGGTTCGTAATGCCTGAAAGTACCAGCCCCATTCTTCACCGATCTTACGAATTGAGGCATCAGAGGCACCATATAGAATCCACTTTGACAGATCCAGTTCCACTTTGATATAGACCCGGTCACTGTCACCCATACATACCTGATAGCCGTCCGGCTGCATCCAGACGCTGGCCGCCAGCATCATCTGTTCCAGATAGATTAAAAATGTCGCATCCATTTCCTCATCAGACAGGTACTGTGTCATTAGTACATTGAGCACACAAAGCATGACTTCATAGTGATATGAAGACAATTGTTCCCAGTGCATCCCATCTGGCAGGATTTGAACTTTTAGGCACTCAATTAAAAATTGCTTTGCAGAATGATACCACTTCCTGTCGGTATCCATAAAATCATATTTCGCAGCCAGTGCGAAAAGACCTGTATTTTCAATTACACCCCAATTACTGTGTATCTTATTCCATTGGTTATTCGAATAAAGATAGTCTCCCTGCAGCTGAATTGATTTCATGACTTGAAGCAGATCCTCATCATTTATGTCATTCAGGAAGAACGGGATTGCTTCCAGCCAGTGCCATAGCCGCACGCCAACATCAATAGTTCGCCAGCTGCTTTTCATTGTGATGCTGTTAAGCGGATTTTTTTCGATCCAGTCCAGGATCAGATCCAGGAACCCTGCTGCATATTTCTTGTCCCCGCTTATAGCATACGCCTTCGCCAGAGAAACCAGAAATCTGTGACGGTTCAGCATATAGATCCATTCCGGATCTCCATTTGCCGAAAAATTCCAGTCTATTTCCTTCTCAAAATGATATATTTCCTGGCACTGCTCCATATCCCATGGATCGATGAATGAAAATTTATGATCGACCACCAGATCCGCCTCATCAAGATATGCCTTCCACTCCGCTGGATATTGATTCTTTATTAGAGTCTTATCCTGTTCTGTCAACTTCGATAAATAGCTGTGTTTTGCTATAGTACTTCGAATACTATCCCATGTAAAATCACTAGTCACTGCCAACCTCCAATCAGGCAGATCTCTATCTCAGGCAAAAATCTGACCTCTTCTATATTTGCTAATTCTCTTCCCCTGAATTCTCTTTGCAATGCCATATCCGATTCGAGCATGCTATACTCACCTGTTTTTTTCGGTCTGATATAAAGCTCGATGGGCGCTTCTGCCAGATCAGCTTCAAATCTTTTTAGTCCAATTTCTAAAGGTCCCCCATTGTAAAAATGATCCTGAATGAGTCTGCCTTTTATGGAGGCATTTGCCACATCTCCCTGATAGCGGACCTCAAGCCAAAGCTGGCTCAGCTGCTTCCATTCATCCGCTGCGATGTGTACCTTCCCCTTATTTCCGTTAATACTATAAGAAGATCTTACTTCATGCCTTTCAAAAGTCAGGTGATAACAGTCAAAGAAATGAACCATTGAATGCATGATCGAGCATTGCTGATGATGCTCCGGCTCAAATGGTTTTTCTGGTTCCGGATAGATCTCAAACTGTGCTTCTCCTGAGTCTATGACCTGAAGAGATAGACTTTCGTTCTTGATCAGAGGTTTCTCCTTCGTTAAAAGAACCCGAGTCTGGCCGCCCAGTTCAATCTGCCAGAACCTAGAGCACTCCTCTATGGTCAGAAGGCAAACTCTCACTTCTCGACCACTTGCATCCTGGAGCTGCAGCATTGTCCGTTTGCAGGTGTCAGGATAGATCAATAATTGATTTGGGGCAGGCATCTCGACTCGAACCAGCTCATTCAGATTCCCCTCATTCAGCTCTTGCACCTTCAGATCCAATTCATTGACTTTTATCCGTGAGGCACCCTCTAACAGCATCTGCGGAAGTACACCCTCCACTATTCCAAAAAAATAGGTCGTTATCCCCTGATCCTCTATTTTTGTGATCGGAGCAGTTGTGGCAGATTTCAGCAGTATCTGCCCCAATTCAAGGTTAAATGGTAAGATGCAGCTAACAGATTCTGATAGCTCCATCGTTCCTCTGTATGGAATCCTGACCGTTTCAGCTTGCAATTCGATTTCCACACAAAAGTCTGATTGCTTTTGCAGTTTAACGTGATCCTGAAAATTATTCAAAAAAACGAACCCACTCTTTTCATCTGCTCTGGCCGCATATCGCAGACACTCAATATCGTCTGCCCGGCTCGCCCCGTCCTCAGGAATATAGGTGCCAAGGTTCCAAAGCTGACCCTCATATTCCTTGAGAAAACTGTGAAGCGGCCTTAAAAGCTCTGCCGATCTTCTGAGCTGACCATAGGCACCGATGGGAGCCTGAAAGTCATAGTCAATGACTGGTGTCGTATTCTCATTCAAAAAGGAATGTTTTCCGATCGGGTTATTCCCGCCATGATACATATAATATCCCAGAAAATGACTGCCGCCTGCCACTGCACGATTCGCTATGGCAGCAATGCTCTCCGGCCAAACCTTAAATCTGGCCTTGTACCAGCACTGCATGCCGCCCATCAACTCACAAAATGCGACCGGGACATCCGGATTTTTTTGCAGATCCTTATAGATGTAATTATCGGAGGCCGGCATCTGATCCCCAGGCTCCTGAATGCACCAAGGCTTATAACCATAGCCACCAAGCATGGGCAGAAATCCATGCAACGCATTGTCTACACAATCCCAGCCTGTGACTGACATAATGGGTGCCAATAACGGTATCGATTCCGCCATCTGTTTCAGTACAGACATGTGGGATACCTCTGTGCCGATTCCGGTATATTCTACGCCATGGTTCACCGTCTGTTCCCAGGGCGAAGAAGCATGGAGATACTCATTTTCCAGCTGGATTCCTATGATACAGCCCATCTTCTCAAATGTAAGATCCTGAATCTGATCTGCAATACTTTTATAAAATCTTTCCACATATTGAAGATATTCCGAGTCATTGGAGCGCACTTGAAAAGCTCTTCCGTACAGCCAGTCCGGCAGTCCGCCATTCCTCACTTCACCATGCACATAGGGTCCAACGCGAAGAATGACATACAGTCCATGCTTTTGACAGAGGGAAACAAATTTTCCAAGGTCATTGCTGCCCTTCCAGTCAAAGCGCCCCTCCTCTTCTTCGTGATAGATCCAGAAAACATAGGTGGATATGACGTTGATCCCTGTCAATTTCATTCTAAGGAGCTCATCCTCCCATTCATCATGGGGATATCTGGAGAAATGAAACTCGCCTGCTATTACAAAAAAAGGCTGTCGGTCGATCTCAATACCTAAATTCGTCACTCCGATGCTCTGTTTTGCATTGGTGGTCTCCTCCCAGAGCAAATTTGATTTTTTTTGCACGGCAGACCTTACATCTAACGTATATGTTCTCACAGGTACCTCCTGAACTTTATTAGCTGTTTACCATTCCAGTGTAAGCTCCTGCGACTTCTCGCCCACGGCCGGTATGCTCATAATACAGCTGCCGTCTTCTTCCTGATGGATGGTATATGCCCCATCAAAACAGATATTTGCAGGTCTCATCGGCAGATATAAACTCGTGGATGCTTGCAGCACTTCTTTTTCTGTCCACTTAAACTGAAACACCTTATTTTTAAAATCGTAACGGTAAAAGTCGATTTTTCCGGCAGTTGCCTGTGGATAAGGTCTTGAAAGAATCTTCATTACAGGCAGATTCGTCATATTATTTTCCCAGCAATAATAGGTATGGCTCCATTTGGATTCGTCAAAATAATTCAAAATATAGGCAATATGATCCAGTCCTTCTTCATATGCGCCATGTGCTCCCCATTCTCCAAAGACTACCGGTACATCTAGCCGCTCCTGGACACGTTTATGCGCATCCAGAATTGTCATGATTCTTTGATTGCTGGCATATACGATGGCCGGTGTGTCCACGACCAGGTCATAACCATGGGGAGAGTACACCTGCAGCGGCTCGGCGTGTCCATCGACTCGTATTCTCTGAACAGAGGACTCGATCCCCATATTGGAAAAATAACTGTTCTCAGTAAAGATCAAGCCATCTGCCGTCACCTCCCTGATTTCTTCTGTCATTTTATGATAGAAGTCAGCCAGATTTCCCTCGTCGAATATTTTTACAAGTGGTCTGACACTCTCAGTCATATCACGATAAAGTTCCGGCATCTCAAGATCCGCCAGCATCTGTGCCTTCACTGCATCGTCCTGATATGCAGCAAGCATTTCTACAGGTGATTTGTCCATTCCCTTTCTATGACTATATGTCATAAGCATTCCGCCCATGATTTCAGCCGCATTTCCCCCGAAAATGGTTCATTGATAAAGTCGTAGCCTATGACAGCCTCATGGGTTCCGACACGCTGTATGACATGCTTCCAGAGCTCCGCATAGTGGTCAAGCAGCCCAATCCCTGCTTCTGTCTTTTTATTTTTCCAAAAGTTCTGATAAGCGGTGTGAACTGCATCACTGTAGAGGTAGGCATCACTCCAGAGGTCTCCTTTGATGTGATCCGCACCGTCCGTCAGTGTAGCCCATAGTGGTGCACCTCCATCAAATGCCCTGCTGTAGAGATCCTGGTGCATATCAAGAAATACCGCTATCTGATTCTTACTGCAGTTGTCCAGTATGTTCTCGATCCACGACAAATAACGGTCATCGTAAGCTCCCATCTCATGCTCGATGGCATCCCAGACAATTCCAAGCCGAACAAGATTGATGCCCTTTGCCTTTAACGCCTGAAATTCTTTGGCATCATATTCTCTTGTATAACGTCTTCCACCTGGTACAGAAGCATCCTCTGTGCCCTTATAGACCATATTGATCCCATTAAAAATTCTCTCTCTGCCATATTCATCAATCAAACATTTATTTTTAATTTCCAATCTCAAACCTTCTCCTCCTGCTCTGCGAACCTCGTTGTATGGTCTAAACTCTTCTAGCATTCCTGTGAACCTTCTTCCATTTCAATTCTTTTCGCTATGATCTCATCTTCCACTTTTTTACTATAGGGCAAAAGCAAAATTACTACGACTGCAAGGCCTAAAGAGATAAGTGGCACGATACTGGATGCCACGCGAAGTCCTGTTATTGCAGATTCCGACTGGACTGCCAGTGTTCCATCGTAACCATAGTAGGATAAGATTGCTCCAAAGATAAATGCTCTTATTCCACTGGCTGGTTTTTTGACCAATGAACTCAGCGCATTGATATACCCAATTTTTCTCTTATTTGTTCTCTGCCAGTCCTCATCAATGACAAGACTTACAGTCGGTCCCATGATGGTCTGCTGAAAACCATCTGTGATAACGATCAGGGCGAAGAAGATAAAAGCTGATACCAGACTGTTCGTAAAGTAAAGACCAGCAAATCCAATGATTCCGGGAATGATCAGATACACAAATGAAATCTTCGTACCATACTTTCGCTGGATACTCGGGATGATTGGAATCGCCAGAAAAAGCATCAGACCATTGACCAGATCGATGACTACCGACTGGGTCGCAGTTGCCTTCAGGATATTATCCATGTAATACAGGAAAAATGTAAAATAGTAAGATACTGACATGGTAAGCAGATAGGATAAGATATTGACCATCCAAAATCCCTTGGATTTCACAATATCCTTCGTATAGGTCATAATATCTCTCGCCAGCTGCGCATCCTCATTCACATAATCGTATTTATAATACTCCGGACTGTCTTTCAGTCTGCGCAGGCTCACCCAGAACAAAATAAGGCATCCAGTGTGATGATGACCACCATGACAGGTGTGATATAGCTTACCGGCTGATCTCCTATAAAAAGCACCAGAGGAATCAGGGTAATGACAGCCGAAAGTATATAGGTCATATAGGTCTGCAGAATGGCATACTCAAGCCTCTCCTCCGTATCGCGAAGCCGCAGAAAAGAATAGGACATAATGGCTGTACTGTATGCGGTCATACCTGCTTCGTAGACAAAGAAAGCAAGAAGGATATATGCATAAATGAACCATTCTGACCAGGAGCGATTTACGAACAGCAAAAAAAGCAGTGCGATGACAATCAAAGGGATCGACATTTTGCAAATAAATAGATATTTTCCCCGTTTCTCCGTATATTTCATTCGATCCAAAAAAATACCGATCAGTGGGTCATTCACTGCATTCCAGATGCTCAGAGCAAGGAAGACCGTTCCGACCATAAGGGAATTCAGACCGACCACATCTGTAAAATACTTGAACATAACAATTTGAACCACCAGATTAATGACATTATATGGCAGCTTCGGTAATACTAAGAAAAACCGTTCGGAAAAGGTCATTCTCTTTGACCTGAATACTTTTTCGTATTGTTTTTTTTAAGCCCCTTTCATTCCGCCCATGTAAAACCTCCTCTTGTCTACACTCTTGTTTTTCTTTATCTTAAACTTTTGTGTAACACAATAGTCAAGCAAAAATCAAATACTTCGAAAAATTTTTGGGGGTTTACTTTTTTCCTGCACAAAGGTTTATACTTGAACTATCAATATGTAACGGAAAGGAACCACGGTGGATAAACTATGGCAAATGAAATGGGAATCGGCAAATTGAAAGTCATGACTTACAATGTATTGGAGGGTCTGCAGGATCAGCGCAGAAGATCAAATTTTATTGAATATATCAAAGCATCTGATGTGGATGTGCTGGCGCTTCAGGAATTAAATGGCCTGCAGGACCAAGATCTCATTGGCATAGCCGCTTCCTATGGTCATTCCTATGCGGTTCAGCTAAAGACCAGCGGATATCCCGTTGGCATCACAGCCAGACGGCCAATAACCCTTGTAAAAAAATTGCGTTTTGGCTTCCACCATGGTGTATTGCATGTAAGGATCCAAGGTCTGAATTTTTATATTGTTCATTTTTCACCGCTGAGCTCTGTAAAAAGGACAAAAGAAGCACATCGCTTAATACAGTATATTCATAGGCAGTCGTCAGATCCGGCCGATCCAAGCATAATTCTTGGAGATTTTAATTCCCATTCCTTTACAGATGCAGTCCGTCTGGAGCAGCTGCAGCTCGCAGATACCTTTGATGCAAAAAATCTCATGGATGGAAAAATCAGTTTTGAAGCGATTCGTACACTGACAGATTTCGGTTTCATTGATTCCTATGATTACCTGAATTCGGATGATGCCAGAGTGGCAGCGACGTATCCTGTGGATCGGATTAAGACGCATGGAGAGCGAATTGATTACATCTTCGTTTCCGGCTCGCTCGCCTCAAAGCTTTCCTCCAGCAGGATCGACAGCAGTTCTCATACAGCTCTTATCTCCGACCATTTTCCCGTTATCACCTGTTTAGATTTCAGCAAATAAAGACATGGATCCATACTAGATATTGATCCATATTCAAAAAACCTGATCACCAGAAACGTTCCAGTGACCAGGTTTTTACGTGATCGGAATATAGATCTTAATATAATGTATATCTCCCTCCGACTGATCATTATATAAGGTCAAAATGTTACGCTCAAAGCAGTCCCCGTTAATCGTGAACCCATTCTCTGCAATATAGCCTAAGATCCGCTCATACATGGAGTCGATTTCTGTATGTGCAAATGTAGTGATCCTCACGCACCCAATCAGGTATTTTCGAGGTTCAAATCTATGGTAGAACGGATTTGTTTCACTACAGGGCTGTTCCGAAAGAATTCCATAATATGCGTACTGATGGAATCGGTCATGTAACAGATCCTCCTGGCGGATAAAAGAAACGATGTTACTATACTTGATCCATTCTGAATCGATACCCTCATGGAAGGAACTAATATCTTTCGGGTCGACTGCCAGTTGTTCATTCGTGAAATCCTGCATCAGAACATAGAGTGCCGGTTCATCCGAGACGTAGATCTCATCTGCAGTAAAGGAGATAAAGCGATCCATCAGGTTGGCTGCCTGGTATTCCAGATACTTCAATTTGTCGATCGTCTTCTTTAAATCCTCTCGCTGCTGTGACAATTCCTGAATAATCGCACTGCGGCTCCTAGAGTGAAGCAATTCCTTGATTTGATCGATCGAGGTACCGATGGATCTCAAATGCAGGATCGTGCTGATGACTTCGAACTGATCCAGGCTGTAATAACGGTAGCCGTTTTCTTTCACGTAATAAGGTTTTAACAGACCGACTCGGTCATAGTGGCGAAAGGTCTCTTTTGTTTCACTAAAAATGAGAGAGATCTCACCAATTGAAAATAGATTCTGCATAGATCCCCTCCCCTGTGCTCTGATCTTGCTATGCTATTTTGATATTTTCTGTTGTTCCAGAGCTTTCGACTCATTTTTCTTTGTTAAGTAACCGGAAGTGATTGCATGCTCTGGGCAGACTTTTGTGCAGTCCCCACATCGGATACATTCAGACGAGTTGATGTCCTTTGTGACCTGTACCTGCATTTTGCATACCTTCTCACACTTTTTACAGCCTGTACAGGAATTGTGATCTAAGTTCATCTGATAAAAAGAGTGCTTGTTGAACAACCCATAGACTGCACCGAGCGGACAGATATATTTGCAGAACGGCCGGTAGATCATTGTGGAGGAAAGCAGAAAAAGAATCAGTAAGAACATCTTCCAGGAAAAAAGGAGTCCCAGCATTGACTGGAGAGATTCATTTTGAGTAATAAGTGGAATCCCCCCCTCTAATGTACCCGCAGGGCAGATATATTTGCAAAAATACGGATCCCCGAACCCGAATGCATCTCTTATGAGCATTGGCAGAAGTATCACGAATACTGCAAGTATCAGATATTTCAAGTAGCGAAATAAGCGGTCTATTTTGGGATTTACATTAATTTTTCTAAGCGGAATACGATATAACAGATCCTGGAACCAGCCAAAGGGACAAAGAAAGCCGCAGATCATTCTGCCGAACAATACGCCAAACAAAATCAGTGTCCCTGTAATATAGTAAGATATCATTTTTCCCCGGCTTCCAATGACAGCCTGAAGGGAACCAATCGGGCATGAGCCAATTGCACCCGGACAGGAATAACAGTTTAATCCCGGAACGCAAACGGACTTTCCTGGTCCCTGATAGATACTTCCCTCCAAGAATCCCTTTAGATTCGCATTTGTGATCAAGGCAGCTGCAAGCTGAATCAGTGTTCTTTTCCCTGGTCTCATACATTACTCCTCAGCCGATTCCAATGCATTCCAGACAAATATTGATTGCCTTTTGCAGCACGAGCGCCGGCTCATTCTGCCATATTCCGATTGCGATCAGCAGCACTGCCAGGAGCAGAATGGGAATGTTCGTGAATTTTCTATTTATCTTATTCATATTTCAATCTGCCTTTCATCAAATGGTTTAAGGAACCTGTGTAAGCAGCTGATCGATCACAGCGATCCATTCTCCTTTTGCCCGTGAGCCTACATAAGCATCTCCGACCTGTGTTCCCGTGCTGTCAACAAATATAGTCGTAGGTATATTAAAGACCGCATTCATCCCGGATGCAAGCAGATCTGTTGTGGGCAGCAGGTGCAGATACCCGGCACCTGTCTCATCCACAAGCTCTCTGGCTGCTACGACCTGAGACTGTACGATTGCTCCACCCTGCCCTGTCGTATCCAGGACAACTCCAACGATTTTAAATCCACTGTCGGCATACTCTGTACTGATCTCTCCCAGATCCGGCATTTCTGCAATACAAGGAGGGCAGAATGTTCCCCATATATTGATCATTGTCAGTTTATTCTCTGCAAAAACAGTTTCATCAATGGGGTTGCCATAGATATCCGTAGACCGAAAGGAGGATAATGTCTGTGCCTTTATCTCCCATGGTGTTGTCACTGTTTCATATGGCCAGCTTGTAATCCCGCCAAAATCAATTACATTGGTATATCCCATCTCCACTAGCTTTACAGCTGCCTGACCACTCCGATTGCCGCTGCGGCAATAGAGCAGTATCTTCGCGTCCAGTACGGGAAGAAGCTCGGGCTGTTCCGTCGTAATAGTCTCATTCGGAATCAAAAGTGCACCTTCAATATGCCCCTCATTATATTCTTCCTCTGTTCTTACATCAACAATCACATAAGATTCCTCGCTGTTCATGATCGCATAAGCTTCCTCTGCTGAGATCAGCATGGGATTTTGACTGATTTCCACCTCACTTGCCGCATCGATTGTTTCTTCACTATCAGTTGAACCGATCTCGACCTCGGTCCCTTCCGTCTGCGTCGCCTGTGAAGGGGAACTGCAGCCAGCGAGTACGAACGCCGCTGTAAGCGTGATAAGCAAAATTTTTTTCATACAAGTTGTCCTTTCCACGTACATTAATATACTTTTTCCAAATTCTACTACTGTATCATAGCAGATTTCTCCTGATCTCCCCGTGATTTACTCACATAGCCAGATTGAAATGTACACAGAAATTGCCTGATGTAATTCCTGAAGCTATTACGACAAAATATATGATTTAGCGTTCTGTCAATATAGGAATATCCATACTTCCTGAACGAAATCCTTCTAGATCAAGTGTAACATAAAGAAAGCCTTTTTCCTTTAAAATTGTAACAATCGACTGGCTTTTTTTTAAAAATTCCTGAAAATCCTTCTGATCGATTTCAATTCTTGCGATTTGCTCATGAACCCGGATCCTGACATTATAAAAGCCTAACTTTCGGATCATTGTCTCGGCTTCATCTACTTGCTCCATAACTTCATAAGAAAGCCTTGTCTGATATGGAAATCTTGTGGCCAGACAAGGATTCGCTGGACGGTTCGCTACCGAGATCCCATATTCTGCTGCCAGTTCCCTGATCTCTTGTTTGGTCATATGACACAGGGCAAGAGGACTTTTCACGCCCAGTTCAGAAAGTGCCTTGATTCCGGGACGGTATACATGCAAGTCGTCCTCATTCGTTCCCTCTACCACAATTTTCACGCCTAGTTCCGCCGCTTTTGACAGTGCTTTTGTAAAAAGTGTTTTTTTACAGCGATAACACCGATCCACCGGGTTGTCCATGATGTCTGCCTCATTCAGCTCATCTACATGCAGTACCATGTGAACCGCCCCCATTTCCTGAGCAACCTTTTGTGCAATTTCTATATCTCCCACCGGATGCAGCCTGGTATGTATCGTTACGGCATAGACTGTCGTACCCCATTTTGCCGCAGCATCACAGGCAATTTTTAGTATCAGGCTACTATCCACGCCACCTGAAAAAGCGACAGCTATATCCTGTCTGGTGTATTCTGTCATGAGTTCCAATAGATGTTCTCTTTTTGTCATTTTCTCTGCCTCTCTTTTTAGTCTATGATCATTGCACGTAAAATTCCGGTACATGCATAATCACGTTTTCCCGCCCCAATTCCTATCTTCTTAATGCGAAAGGTCTCTGGGAGCTGATCTGATGTGGATGTTGCTGCAACGATCGCCGCACCTGTCGGTGTAATTAATTCGCCTTTGACCGGCAGCATTTTGATCTTGATTTTATTTGCAGCTGCAATGTTCGCCACTGCCGGAACCGGAATTGGAAGTATGCCGTGCTGACAACGCACCGTTCCCGATCCTTCACATACAAAAGGTACAATGACCTGCTCAATATTCAGCAGATCCAGGCAGACCGCAACAGCAGCAATATCTACGATCGAATCCACTGCTCCAACTTCATGAAAATGAACCTGCTCTAACGTCGTTGCATGTGCCTTTGCCTCGGCTTTTCCTAATACCGTAAAAATCTCTTCCGCTGTCTTCTTCGCCCTTTCACTCATGCCAGAGGCGTTGATAATCTCAAGCACCTCTTTCATGCCACGGTGTACATGAGTAGTGTTATGAGTGTGCGCATGAAGGCATTTGGCTTCATGATCATGCTTGTGTTCATGTTCATGTCCATGCTTGTGTTCATGCTTGTGTCCATGTTCATGTCCATGTTCGTGTCCATGCAGGTATTCCATGTCGTGGTCATGATTCTCATATTCCTCTTCCAGCTTTACCAGAAAATCTGCCGCATCAATTCCTGATTTCTTTACTCTGCTTATCTCAATAGAAAAACCAGACAGCGGCAGTGTATAAAGAATTTCCTTCAGCTTCTCCTGATCTACACCAAGATCCAGTAAAGCCGCAACGGTCATGTCTCCGCTGATTCCAGAGTAACATTCTAAATATAATTGATTCATCTTAGTTTTCTCCCATTCTGTTTATTTGTGTGGCTAGATATCCAGCTCCATAGCCATTGTCGATATTCACCGTTGCTATTCCATTTGCACAGGTATTGATCATTGTCAAAAGTGCTGCAATTCCATTCAGATTGGCACCATAACCAATGGATGTAGGAACAGCAATGACAGGTTTATCTACCAGCCCTCCAATCACACTTGCCAGTGCACCTTCCATTCCTGCAACTACAATCACACAGTTCGCAGTCAGAATTCTGTCAAGATTTGCTAAAAGTCGGTGAATTCCGCTGACACCCACATCATAGATCCTGTCTACATTTCCTCCAAAATACTCAGCGGTCTGTGCTGCTTCCTCAGAAACAGCAATATCTGATGTACCTGCAGTCACAACAGCAATTTTTCCGATTTTTTTCTTTTCTTTTTTTTCTATCTTTTCTATCTTTATGATTTTCGAAATTGGATCATAGTTCGTCTCTGGAAATACATGTGCAATCGCTTCGTATTGCTGGACTGTAGCCCTAGTTCCAAAAACTTCTCCTTCCTCCCGATACAGCGTTTCAAAAATCGGGAGCAAATGCTCATTTGATTTTCCACTGCAAAAAATCACCTCAGCAAATCCAGATCGAAGCTTTCTGTGACTGTCTAGCTTCGCATAGCCAAGTTCCTCAAAAGGCTGTTTTTTAAAATATCTCTCTGCCTCTTCCACTGTGATGCTGCCATCCCTCAGTCGTTCTAATATCTCTCTCGTCTCCATCCTTTTCCTCCAAACTAAAATGAACTGCAAAAACAGAGCATAGCTTCAGCTATGCATGTCTGCTCTTGCAGTTCTTATATGTATTTCAAAATGATATCAGGTCAAGTTCAAATACCGTTTCGTGCTAAACATAGTATGTCACATTAGCATTCCACAGTAAAGTCGTATTTGTAACAATACTCCAATTATTTCCTGAGTTTTGCACTAAATATTTTATATGGATCCAGCAAATGTTCGTGATTGCAAGCAATTTTGGGTTCCTTCTGCCCGCTTTGGCTTTGGACTATTTTGGGTTCTTTCTGCCCGCTTATATCCAAAGCAAGAGGTATATCTTTTTGCATTGCTTCCAAATCATCTCATAACATTGCTTCCAAATCACCTCAAACATCTTGACAATTCACTATTTTTGGAGTAATTCCTGTTTTTGACACCTAAAACGATAAAAAAGTCTCGCAAGCCTTGATTTTACTGGTTTGAGAGACTTTTATAAATTTTGGCATTGCACGTTATGCACGCTGTTTTTTTGTCTGTGCACAAATATTTCTCATTTTATTTATTGGAACAATCTGTTTCGATGTATTAAAGCAAAAAGCATCATGTAATGCATCGATAAGGTCTGTTCTTTTGTATGTAGGAATATATCCTTTTCCCTCAAATTTTAGGAAATTCATCTCTCTTAAGCAATCTAATATCTGACTGCAAGTATATTTCTCATCCAGCTTCTTT
>JBKECO010000009.1:0-11555 GCA_047974745.1 Lachnospiraceae bacterium | reverse complement strand
TACATTTCGCGACAATCCGGCGGCACGAAGCTCTAAGATGAGCTTCACATTGATTTTATTGGCCATAATTATTGGCCTCCCTTCTGTAAAATTTGAGGATTCCCTCATATATATTTTACAGAAGGTTATTTATAAAGTGGAGCTATTACGTGAATTAAGATTCAAGTGGATCCATTCCACGTACAGGTGGAGCTATAAAGCGTATCGGCGGCTCTACTGGCGCGAAATATTCAATTTGCTTGTCATAATACTTCTTGATATTAGTAGGGTGCTTCAAGCACTACTAAATAATCAAGGAGGTCTTGCAATGAATAAGCAGATCAAGGTAAAAGATCTGTGCAACGAATTTGAAGAATTATTGGAAAAACTCCAGTTCTCTGAAGATTCCAGGCGCAGATATGGGAAAGTTTTAAGGGAATTCAGTAGCTATGCGAATGATTCCGAATACTCCCAATCGATAGGAGTGGATTTCTTAATTTCACGTTTCAAACAAATCGGAGGCTTCGTGACATCAGATGAACATTCAAAAGATGAAATGTACTATTTCAGGACAATCCGCTCCCTTGCAGAGTATTTCAACTTTGGGATTGTTTTCAGAAGGAAGGATTATAGTGGTGAAATTGTTTGGCCTGAACCATTTCGAGAATGCAATGAAAAATTCCTTACATCCAAAATCGAATACGGTATCAGTTATGGCTCTATCAAGTATTATCGAGGAGTGCTAAAGGATCTGATTGTCTCATTGGATGCAGTTGGTATCCATAAGCCCAAAGACATTCATTATTATCATGTAGAAAAATTCATTGAATCTATGGTTGGATGGGCTCCATGCACTGTTGCTTCAAAAATCAGCTGCCTTCGTCAGTATTTCTCATTCCTTTTTCTGAATGAATTTATTGTTCAGCCACTTGGAGAAAAGATTCCACGACGTGCCCATCTTGGTACTCGTACAAAACTTCCAGATGTCTGGTCAGAAGAGGATATTGAAAAGATTCTTCATGCCGTTGACCTAACAGGACCAAATGGAAAACGGGACTACGCAATGATTCTTCTTGCTGCTCGATTGGGCTTAAGAGTTGGGGATATTAAAGCATTGGATATTTCTGATATCAACTGGTCTGCTTGTACAATAACAATTGTTCAATGTAAAACAAAGCAGCCTCTTACACTTCCGATGCCAGATGATGTAGGATGGGCAATTATTGATTACCTCAAAAATGGGCGACCAGAGACAGATAGCACAAGTGTATTTGTACGTCACAATCCACCATACGACGGATTTCAGCCCAACGGAAGTCTGAATCACATCATAACATCAGCTGTTACAAAAGCAGGTGTGAAATATAATACTAAGCGCAGTGGCTTTCATACGCTACGGCATTCTCTGGCTACCCATCTTCTTCAGAATGGAACGGGTGCATCTACGATTTCAGATATTCTTGGACATACAGATCCTGAAACAGTAAAGCACTATCTCAGGGTGGATCTGCCTGATCTGCGTAAATGTGCGCTGGATGTGGAGGTGATGCCATATGTCAGATAAATATTTCAAGAGACCACTGTCTGGATATCTGGAAGGGCTTGTAAACGAACGTAAAAGTCTTGGTTATAAATTTGGAGAAGAAGAACGACTTTTACATGAACTGGATCTGATGAGTCTTGATTATGAATGTAACAATGGTCTTCCAGAAGAGCTTGTCAGAACTTTTACCAATCGCAAACCCAACTGGCATCAGGGAACACAGGAACACCATGTAAATGTATCACGTCTGTTGGCACAGTACCTGATGCGTCATGACATACCTGCATTCCTTATTGACTACACGAGCGTAACAAATCTCCATGAAGATTACAAGCCATATATTTTTACACATGAAGAAGTTACACGTATTTTTTGGGAGACTGACCGGATACCTGCAAATGCGCAGAATACCCATTACTTTTATCCTGTACTGTTTCGCGTTCAGTATTGCTGTGGAATGCGTATTTCTGAAACACTCGGTCTTCGGATGAGAGATATTGATCTTGAACAAAAAGTATTTCATGTACATAACGCCAAAAATAATAAGGATCGGGATATTCCGTTTACAGATTCACTTTGTAATTATCTCAGATGGTATGCAGGAATAATACACCCTTTTTATAATGATGATGATTACTTTTTTAAAAGCCGGTGGGGAGATGGACATTATCAGATAGGTTCTGTAGAAACATATTTCAGGAAGATCCTGTTTCGCTGTGGTATTCCACATGGTGGGAGGAAGAACGGAGGACCACATCTGCATTGCCTAAGACATACATTCTGTTGCCATAGTCTGGAAAAGATGCTTAGAGATGGAACGGAACATCAGGCTGCATTGCCATTGCTTCAACATTATCTTGGTCATTCTTCACTCTCTGCAACTGGACGATATCTGAAATTGACTGCTGAAGCTTTTCCAGAACTCCAATCTACTACAATATATTTATGGTTATTATCCCTTACATCCAGTAAGGAATTATCCATCTTGTTACTTAAGCTGTTAGAATGTAGGTTGCAATGGTATATCGGCTCCCTTTCTTGGACTTCGCGTCCGTATGTTAGACTGATAACCAGCTCCTCATTCGCAGCGTTCGTTTTATGCAGGTTGAACTGCCTTTGGTACGTTCGTGTCATCCCACAGTAGATTGAATACGTAATGAGTAAAACTGGTGTTTATCCATTGTAATAACTCTAAAGGAGTGACAAATATATGAACGCAGTAGGTATCGATGTTTCGAAAGGTAAAAGTATGGTTACAATTCTTCGACCGTATGGAGAAATCATTTCTACACCTTTTGAAATTAAGCACACCTCAAGTGAGATCCATGCACTTGTAGAACATATCAAATCTGTTGAAGGTGAATCACGCATCGTAATGGAACACACTGGACGTTATTATGAAGTCCTTGCTCATCAATTATCACAAGCCAATCTTTTTGTTAGTGCTATTAATCCAAAACTCATTAAGGACTTTGATAATGATTCTCTTCGTAAAGTGAAATCCGATAAGGCCGATGCTGTTAAGATTGCCCGTTATGCTCTTGACAAATGGCAAAATCTTAAACAGTATAGTGTCATGGATGAATTGCGAAACCAACTTAAAACCATGAACCGCCAGTTTGGCTTTTATATGAAGCACAAGACGGCCATGAAGAATAATCTCATCGGAATCCTTGACCAGACTTATCCTGGTGTTAACACTTACTTTGATAGTCCTGCCCGCAGTGATGGAAGTCAGAAATGGGTTGATTTTACATCTACTTACTGGCACGTTGACTGTGTTCGTAAAATGTCATTAAATGCATTTACTGACCATTATCAAAAATGGTGCAAACGAAACAAGTACAACTTCAGCCAAACCAAAACTGAGGAAATTTATGGAACAGCAAAGGAGCTTGTTCCTGTACTTCCAAAGGATGAAGTAACAAAGCTTATTGTCAAACAAGCTGTTGATCAGCTTAACACTGCATCAGAGACGGTAGAAAGTCTCCGCACTCTTATGAATGAAACTGCATCCAGGCTTCCTGAATATCCTATCGTTATGGAAATGAAAGGTGTAGGTCCATCACTCGGTCCACAGCTTATATCTGAGATTGGTGATGTAACTCGTTTTCATAGTAAAGGAGCATTAACCGCATTTGCAGGTGTTGATCCAGGTGTAAATGAATCGGGAACCTATGCACAGAAAAGTGTTCCAACATCAAAACGTGGTTCTGCGAATTTAAGAAAAACCCTTTTCCAAGTGATGGATGTTCTTATCAAAACAATTCCACAAGATGATCCGGTTTATTTATTTCTTGATAAGAAACGTGCACAGGGCAAACCCTACTATGTTTACATGACTGCTGGTGCAAACAAATTTCTCCGAATCTACTATGGTCGAGTGAAGGAATATCTTTCCACTCTTTCTGTTTCAAACTAATTCCAAATCACTTTTTTTCTGACCAGCACAGATGTGGTGGTCTTATTTTGATACTCTACTTTCAACCTGTATAAAATTTTCAATGTTCTTCAATTTAGCCTTGACTTTTTATTTGCAGGCTAAGATAAATGAGATTTATTCAAATGTATTGCCAACTTTGGAAGTGAGGTATGACTATGAAGAAGTTGACTGATTTTGCAAAAGTTCTAGGGTCATTCCTTACCATAGAACTTCCTTCCACAAGAAATGTCAGTACCAATACGATTTGTTCCTATCGGGACACCTATAAACAGCTTCTTCTCTTTATGAATACAAAGTATAAGATCAAACCAGAACAGCTCAGCATAAAGCACTTGACTCGGGATGAACTGACAGTGTTTCTTGAATATCTGGAGTCAGAACAACATAACAGCATAAGTACAAGAAATCAGAGACTGGCTGCCATACATGCTTTATTTCGTTATATCCAGACACAGGAACCATCATATATTTTTCAGTGTCAGCAAGTATTAGCTATTCCATTCAAAAAACCACCGAAACAAACAGTGCATTATCTCACCGTGGAAGAAATGGAAAAACTACTTGCAACTCCTGATCAGACCACAAAGAAAGGCAGACGGGACATGGCTCTTCTATGTCTGCTCTATGATAGCGGAGCACGTGTACAGGAACTTGCTGATTTGCAGGTCATGGATCTTCGGCTTTCATCACCAGCACAGGTTACGCTGACAGGAAAAGGTCGAAAAACAAGGACTGTTCCGCTCATGGAAAAAACAGTTCCAATCCTTGAACAGTACCTTAGGGACAGCCGCCTTGACCGCCCCGAAAAAAAAGAACACCCTTTGTTCCAGAATTCACAAATGAAAAAACTCACGCGTCAGGGAATTACATATATCCTCTTCAAATACACTGATATATGCGGATTTACAGAAATGTCACCTCACCGAATGAGACATTCCAAGGCAATGCATTTAACAGAAGCTGATGCAAATCCGTTTTTTATAAGGGATATCCTTGGTCATGCTGATCTCAAAACAACAGGAGTGTACTCAAGAGCCAGTATAAAAATGAAGAAAGATGCATTGGATAAGCTCAATCAATCATCTCATGATCCACTTCCTCAAAACAATAAAAAGTGGATCAATGACGAAAATCTTATGGACTGGCTTAACGGACTTGGTAAATAATTATGACAAGAAAAACTGGTAGCTACCCTTGTTAATACAGTAGTTGCTGCCAGTTTCTTTCCATAACATTTTTCTTGTCATAATAATGATAAGTAATACGAATACTTTCATGTCCAACCCTATTTGCAATATCTACCGCAGTAAAACCAGCATCAATTAACAAAGAAATGTGAGAATGCCTTAAATCATGAATTGTAATTCTCTTAACTCCTGAACCTTTGCTCCCACGATCCATTTCATGGTGAAGAAAGCTTTTCGTTACCTGAAACAAACGATCTGTTGGCTTGCATTTAAAAAGCATATTCATATAATCTCTCATTTCACTTACCAAGAAATCCGGCATAGAAATGACACGATTACTTTTTGCTGTCTTTGGTGAAGTAATTACATCCTTGCCCTCTAATCGCTGATATGACTTATTAATGGTTAAGATTTTCTTCTCCAAATCAAAATCATTCATGGTCAGTGCAAGTAATTCTCCAACACGGATACCACACCAATATAAAATCTCAAAAGCATAATAGGATTGTGGTTTATCTTTGATTACATCTGCAAATTTCAGATACTCCTCTTTTGTCCAAAAAAGCATTTCTTCTTTAGACTCTTTTCCCATATTTCCAGCTTTCTTGGAAGGATTTTCATTCAGATTATAAAATCTCACCGCATGATTAAATAAACACGACAGCTCATCATGAATTGTTTTCAGATAGCCCGGCTTAAATCGTTCACCGTTTTCTTTCTTCGATTCAATCATTACATTCTGCCATTTCAAAATATCTGCGGCTGTAATCTCATTCATCTTGCGTTCTCCAAAGTATGGTAATACTTTTCCTGTGATAATGTGTTTCTTCGTAAGCCATGTGTTTAATTTCAACTTTGGCTTCATATCCTCTTCATATAATTTGTAAAACTCATTCATGGTCATATCCAAATTTTCGCTCTGCTTTAACTTGAAATTCCGTTCCCATTCCAAGGCCTCGCGTTTGGTTGCGAAGCCTCGTTTGGTTTTACCTTTATTCTCTCCCTGCCAATTGCGGTAGTAGAAAAATACATACCACTTACCGGTCTTCTGGTCTTTGTATGCTGACATTCATTGCCCTCCTAGATTTCCTTAATTAGCTTTTTGTAAGCCATAAAAACGTTCCATAAAATACTGTCTGCTGACTCTGCCAGCGATTGTTACAAAATCTTTGCCGTTCAGCTCGTCATTCAGTTGTCTAATAATCTTGTATGCAGTGGGTTTCTTCACTCCTAAGATTTCAACCACTTCATTTACATCCATAAACATACTTGCTTCCATTCACATGCCTCCTTTCGTATTATTAGTTGTTTTGCGTTCTACATATATCTTGGTGTTACCATTTCAGGCAACCTCTGCTGCGTTATCAGCTGTGAGCTTCTTCTGTTCAAGATCCTTTCCCACCCTTTAAAGGAGTGTCATTATGTTTTGCTCCACCATGTCTGGTATCATCGCAAAATCTGTTGCCAAGATATATCGCTATTCAATTTTCTGTAATTCATTTCTTTCTTATCTGTCCTCCTTTTTGTACTTAATGTTATTTCGTTAAGTCTCGTTTATGTATTGTATTTTACTTAATGTTTTTTTATTAGTCAACACTTTTTTATTAACTAAATGTAATTTTGTTTATTAAAACAATTTTATTAAGTTTTTGTTGAGTTTCAGAGCAGGCTCTGCTATACTAGATTTAATAAAAAATACAGGAGGTTTCCTATGACAACAGGTAAGAGAATTCGATTTATCCGTACCTTTCGAGGTATGACACAAAAAGAACTCGGAATAGCTTTGGGATTTGATACAGGAAGTGCAGACATCAGAGTTTCACAGTATGAATCTGACAACAGAAAAACCATCAAGGAGCCTATGCTGCACCAGATGGCTGAAATTTTAAAAGTGAATTACAATGCACTAAAGACATATGAATTTGATAATCCATTGGATGTGATGGAATCTTTTTTCTGGTTTGAAGAGGAGTTTCCTTTGCAGATAGCACTATTTGAATTCCAGACAGATAAGGATATTGATAAGCCATCCATGAAGATTCCAGCTGGTAGAGATGGAGAAGCTATTGAATCACCGATTGCAGTGATGTTTGCTTTGCCAGAATATAGAAGATGTTTTAAAGAATGGCAACAAAAAAAACGTGACTACCATAATGGAGTAATCACGAAAGAAGAATATGTGGAGTGGAAATTACAGTGGAACTATCAGGAGGTAGTAAAATGATTTCTAAAGATAAAATACAAGAATTTATCGACAATGGCAATGTAATTAGAACTACCGAATATCATGATACAAGTTTAAA
This sequence comes from Lachnospiraceae bacterium, assembly GCA_047974745.1. Classification (GTDB taxonomy): domain Bacteria; phylum Bacillota; class Clostridia; order Lachnospirales; family Lachnospiraceae; genus JBKECO01. The sequence goes on along the minus strand of JBKECO010000009.1, from coordinate 4,100 downwards.
TGAAGGATTATTTATTCCAAGTTATATTTCTGGTCCTAATTACGATCAATGGATGAATAACATCAAATTATTTACCGAAAGATATTTAATAGATTATCCATTATACAGTGAAATTCTTGATTGTTACAACAGTCGAAACAGTGATATTGGTACAACTTCATTTGATAGAATGATGTCTTATCTTAATTCAATTCACAATGATGATGAGTTTTTTATCACAACACAATCACATTCATTAAGTGCTTTACCAAGAAAGGAAAAGAAACTTTTTATTAGTCATTCATCACAAGATATAGAATTTATCAAACCTTTTGTGTTACTTCTAGATAGAATAGGTTTTGCCGGTCGAGGATTGATTTTTTGTAGTTCAATCTCTGGTTACGATATTCCTCTTGGTAAGAAAATATATGACTATTTAAAAGATGAATTTGATCACGAAGTAATTCTTATTTCTTTTTTATCAAATAATTATTATTCTAGTGCTGCTTCTCTCAACGAAATGGAGGCTGCATGGATTAAATCAGCAAAACAACACGCCATACTTCTACCTTGGTTTGAATACAGCCAAATCAGTGGTGCCATTGATGCTTCCAAAATATGGATGAGAATAAATGATAAGCATCGTCTCAATGAACTTAAAAACATTTTACTTAGTGAATTTGAACTTCCTGAACTTGGTGAAACCCAATGGGAAAATTCAAGGGATGATTTTCTAAAAGAAATTGATTCATTAATAGAAAAATATAAGTATAATAATTACCTTCAGAAAATTGGTTTGGAAGGACTAATTGAAGAAGATGACAGAACTATCAAATGTGTTTTCAGATTAGAAAACGATAGTTCCACTCCAATATCTTGCACTAAAATCGAATTGGAGTTATATGACTTTAATGATGTTTATTCCTCTCTTAATATAACTTATTCTGATATGAAAGAGTACATTATTTATGGCAAGGAACACCGAAGAGTTGTTATACACATTTCAAAAGATAGATTCAGCAATTATAATACATTTGATTTCAATTCATTAAAACATTGGAATGTAAAGTCATCATGGTCAACCGCCGCTTTTTAATATCAATTTAATATCAACCCCTAAAAATAAATCCTACAACCCTCATAAACACTGGGCTGTAGGATTTTCCTTTATTACTCAAACTCTATAATTTCATACCTGTCACTGGTGTGAAATTCTAACAGAATCGTGGCTTTTTCTGCCACTTATGCATTTATTTTATCTCTATTCTCTCTCTTTTCAATGTAAAAGTGTATCAATACTGTATCACAATAGAATTTTCGTGATACACCACTCTTGTATCATGAGCAATTAGCATTAACAATTTCAAACTGTCACTACTGATAAAATTCCTTACATAAAACAGTCAATTTTTATGTATCAGATTTCTTTCTCCAATTCTTATAAGATCCGAAAGTAATTCTTCCATCTTGAGGCTTTTCTGCATATTCAGGGATAGCCCATGCATTACCAAATTTGATAGCTCCATCCAGCTTACCTGTTGCACATAAATTTTGAATCTGACGAACTGACATATTCCATTTGTCTGCAGCATCTCTTGCTGTAATGTAACCGTTCATTTGACACCCCATCTCTTGTGTTACTTAGTACACTTATATTATAACGCATATGCGCACTTTGTCAAATGATATTATATTTTATCTATTGCAAATATAATATCACGTTTTCATGTGAAAATTGGATAGTATTTCTACAGTCCGAAGGACACGTAAATGTATCCTTCAAAGTATTCTTATTCCTATGTACACAAATATGCTTAACACTTTGAATCCAATTTATCTACTAAAATTACTCAAGGAAAATCATCATTTGTTAGCTACAATCTTTTATAACTCTCATTTCATAGTATTCCTTTACCCTATCTTCCATGATATTATATAATTTGTATTTTCCGGAATATCTATTCTTATATCTTTCAGATTTTCAAAGTGTCCTTGTAACCCATGTTCTAAGGCTGTTTGATGAAAATGACTTAGCGCAATTCCAAGATCTACTTTTTTAATCATTTTGTCCTCGTCACTTGCATTATTTTTGTGTGTCTCAAAGAAATGGTATGAGTCCTGTTTTTTTAGTACTCTCCATGGCTGTGCATTTGTAGCAGAAGGTGCCAGTCGAAGCATTTCCAATGGCTTTGTATATTCATTTGCATCCTTCCTTGAAAGTGCATTCCCAAAAGAATCCTGGAAGAAAATTTCCTCCCATGACTTCCTTTTATCCGACTTCATAGTTTTTCTCATCAGACTTTCTGTAATGCTCCTTTTATCAGTGGCATATCCAATTGGTGAAATCGCTGGAAATAATTCATTTTTTTGTATATCCATCGCTTTTTCGAATTGATCCCTACTGAACGTAGCAGCAAGCCATACGGTAGAAAGACCCATGTCAGTAGCAATCAGCACAAGATTTTCAAACTGATAACCAGCTGCTACAAGACCGAACTCTGTTTTATCTGTCGTTACGCCTAAAAATGTACTAGCACCCTTTATCACTCCGTAAGTACCCAGCTTTTCACCATTTGATACTGTATCTTTTTCAATAAGATGAACTCGAACATTTTCTCCAAATGGGTTTGTTAACTGGCTAATCTCTTTCATTAATTTTTCTTTATCATTTCCTGAAAGTTTTTTTTGTTCGTAAGTTCTTGTACTAACTCTCTTTTTAATTGTTACCTCTATTGGAATATTTAGTTTCATTTTGACTACCTCTCTTTGATTATTAATTGTTTTCTTAATACTGTAAATTGTTGCTGATCTATTTGTTTACCATGTCATTCAGAGTATGAAAAAAATGGATTCGATCGTTCATCTCTTAAAATTTAATTACAACTTTTCCCTTTGGATGTCCCTGTGCAACAAGATTAAGGGCTTTATTAATATCCTCAATACGAAATTCAGTTGGATCAACAGCTGGTACAATCTTATTATCTTCAATAATCTTCTTGAGATCTTCTAATTGTGCTCCATCACTACGAACAAAAATAAAACGATACTGAATCCCTTTTTTCTTAGCTTTATTATCATACTTTGCCCCAACTACGGCAAAAAGCTTTTGTTTCCAACCTGGAAATCCATGTTCTACTGCAAAACGCTTGTTAGGACCAGTCTTTAAAGAAAGAAGTTTGCCACCTGATTTTAGAATCGAAAGTTCATGGTCAAATTCATCTGAACCTAATGTGTCCATCACATAATCTATATCGTCAAGTAACTCCCAATAATTTTCTTTTGTATAGTCGATATATTGGTCTGCACCTATCTCAATTGTCTGCTCACGTGCCTTCGGATTTCCACTGACAATCACCTTAAGTCCCATTGCCTTAGCGATAGGAATAGCCATTTGTCCAAATGACCCTGAGCCACCTGGTATAAAAACAGTCTCTCCAGCTTTGGCTTCTAATTCTTCATGTAACCCTTGGTAAGCGGTCAGTCCAGTTAATGGTGCCGCCGCCCCACTCACAAAATCAAGATTTGCTGGTAAATGTCCGATTGCATTTACATCAATTGCAACAAATTCGGCGAACGCACCGATTTTTATGAGTGGCAAGCGTGAGTATATTTTATCTCCAACTTTAAAATCTTTCACTTTTTCACCTATTTTTTCAACCACTCCCGTCAGTTCATTTCCGAGTGTCAATGGAAACTCATAGTCTCGAATCAGTTTTACACTTCCCGTTATAATAAGCATTTCCAAAGGATTGACTGCTGCTACTTTAACCTTAACCAAAACTTCATTGTCACCAATTTCAGGAATTGGTATGTCATTCACTTCAACCTCAATTCTTTTTGAATATTTTTCAATTTGTGCTGCTTTCATATTAATCTTGTATGATGTTTTCATAAGCAAAACACCATAACTTCCTTTCTTTTTAATATCGTGGTTATAATACTTTCAGATACTGTGGACTTTTGATTTTTCCCTGTAGCTTTGACTACTCAACTGGAGTGTATTGCCGCTACCTTTATCTGAATTGTTTATAAGCTGGATGTGCCGGAGTTTCTCCTGAGTACTTATTTCAATCAAGTCTACGATGATAATTGTTGGTGGATATCACGGTATCAGACTTTTA
>JBKECO010000001.1:0-141035 GCA_047974745.1 Lachnospiraceae bacterium | reverse complement strand
TAAAAGTCTGATACCGTGATATCCACCAACAATTATCATCGTAGACTTGATTGAAATAAGTACTCAGGAGAAACTCCGGCACATCCAGCTTATAAACAATTCAGATAAAGGTAGCGGCAATACACTCCAGTTGAGTAGTCAAAGCTACAGGGAAAAATCAAAAGTCCACAGTATCTGAAAGTATTATAACCACGATATTAAAAAGAAAGGAAGTTATGGTGTTTTGCTTATGAAAACATCATACAAGGAGTTATGCGAATTACAAGTAACATGATCATGAACAATACACTATCAAATCTAAATTCCAACAGACTGAATGTAAATTCCCTGAATTCACAGATGTCTTCCCAGAAAAAGATCTCCAGACCATCGGAAGATCCTGTGATCGCGCTTCGTTCGTTAAGACTGAACAGTGCGCTGAATGAGATCAATCAATATTATGAGAAGAATATTCCGGATGCTCAGTCCTGGATGGATGTGACGGAAACAGCATTGACGAACATGAATAAAATACTGACTTCGGTAAGGGCAGAGCTGGTAAAAGGTGCAAATGGAGACCTGACTTCTGATGACAGAAATACGATCCTGAACAGTATCGTTGCACTGCAGCAGCAGATGTATGCTGAAGGGAATTCTGACTATGCAGGCAGAACAGTATTTACTGGATATCGCACCAATAGCCAGCTGACATTTATGGATAATGAGAACAGCACCTCCTATGACATCGAACAAAGATTTGACAGTACCCAGATATCATCTGCAAATTATTACAGCGGAAGCGTAGATGTACCAACCTCTGCCGCAGAAATCGCGAACACCGGGAACATAGGTGATGTGATAAAGACATCCTATGACAGACTGCGCATGGGATATGACGATATCAGCGAATTAAATTCTTTTTCCTATAGCTACAATGGACAGACGGCGACCTTTGTACAGGATGCGACAAATCCGAATCTCTACACGGCAACGGATCCTTCAACAGGGTCTGCGATCTCCATGACTGTATATGAAAATGAAGATGAATGGTCAGCAGCAAGTGCGGATGGATCAAAGTCGATCGGGGACAATGATATGGTATTCATTAAGACGACTGGAGATCTTATCATGGGTCAGGGGATAGCAGACATTGTAAAAGAGAACGATGCAAGTTTTGCGGTTTCCTACAACAAAACAGGATTTACAAAGGGTGAATTAAGACCGGAATATTACTACGACTGCACAGATGTCACTAACGCATCCAATCCGCTCAATTATCAGAAATATACCTACGATCCCGGAACAGATACTTATGTTGAAATATACCAGGATATCAATTATACCATCGCACCAAATCAGTCCATGACAGTTAATATACAGGCTTCCGACGTATTCAACATGAATATTTTTCAGGACATGCAGGAAATGACAGATGCGGTCAAAGCTGCAACAGCAGCGCAGGATAAAGTAGATGCAATTCAGAAACTGATCGATGATGACAGCAATTCTGATCAGCTGGATGAATTGAACACATGGCTTGCTGCAGCGCAAAAAGAATCTGATTACGCTGAGGATAACCTGCAGACGATGTTCAGCAACAAGATCGGAGACTTCGACGCCTACATGGCAGACGTGAATCTTTCGATCACAGAGCTGGGAACAAGGGGCGACAGACTATCCATGACAGAGACGAGAATGAGCAATCAGCAGCTTAATGTTGAAGAACTCAAATCCAAGAATGAGGATAGAGATATATCAGAAATCGTAATTGAATACACTGCAGCATATAACGCATATGAGGCTGCGCTTCAGGCAGCAGCAAAAATTGAAAAACAGTCGCTTTTAAACTATATTTAGTATATGATACTTGGTATAGCTAGAGGTGATTTTGGCAAAAGACATTTGATTGCAAAAATCAGAAAGGGTACAGATGAAAGCAAATACAAGATTATTCGGAGAGATAGAAATTACAGAAGAGAAACTGATCCGTTTTGAAAATGGAATTATCGGATTTCCGGATCTCAGGAGCTTTGCATTAATTTTTGATGAAGAAAAAGGAGTAGAGAATTCAATTATGTGGCTGCAATCCATGGATGAACCTGCATTTGCAATGCCGGTAGTAAAACCAACGGATCTGCTCCCTGAATATTCACCGAGTGTAAAAGAAGAATTGCTTTTACCACTTGGAGATCTGACTCCGGATTCTACTTATCTGCTCGTCACAGTTACGGTTCCAAAGGAAATCGAGCAGATGTCCGTCAATCTGAAAGCGCCCTTTGTGATCAACTATCAGACAGGGAAAGGAAGCCAGATCATTGTTGATGACGAACTGGAAGTAAAGTTCAAAATTTATCATCTTCTTAAAGAAGCGAGAGAAAAGGCAGGTGCATGATATGTTGGCGTTGACAAGGAAAAAGGGTGAATCTCTTGTCATAAATAATAACATTGAGATTACAATACTTGAGATTCGAGGTGACCAGATCAAAATAGGGATAGCGGCACCGAAAGAAGTTCCAGTATACCGCAAAGAAGTATACCTTCAGATTCAGGAAGAAAACAAAGCAGCATTGGATTCTGACGCACTGACTACATTAAAAAATTTATTCTAAACTAATAAAAAAAAGTACCGATATATGATGTAGAAATGAAAAATTGAATGCAGTTGTAGTATGAGAACAGTCGTTGACCGCACATGGAGGTGTAATTATGGCAATGGATGCTATTGAAGCGACTGGAAGTATGACCTCATCCTATCAAAGCGAACGCTTTGATTATAAAGCGCAGCCAGTGGGAGACCGAGTCCTGATTAAACAAAAGGACAATGATAGCGGCAAGTCAGAAACCATATTAACAGAAAAAAAAGAACCATCAGCTGAAGCTATTAAGGAAGCAGTAGACAAAATCAATAAAAGTGCATGTAATTCTATTGCTGAATTTGGTATTCATGAAAAAACGAACAGAATTGTAATTAAAATTGTGGATCGGACATCACACAAGGTACTGAAGGAATTTCCACCCGAAGAGACACTGGATATGATTGCTAAAGTATGGGAACAGGCAGGTCTCATCGTGGATGAAAAAAGATAATATAGGAACGGGGGAGGACAGATGGCAATACGATTAAGTGGATTAAATTCTGGATTAGACACGGATACGATTGTAAGTGAGCTGATTAAAGCGCAGAGCACGAAAGTCGACAAGTATACAAAAGCACAGACAAAGCTGAGCTGGAAACAGGATGCATGGAAGACCTTGAACAGCAAGATATACAGTATGTATACAAAGCTGGGCAATTTAAGACTGAGCAGCGGATATAACCTGAAGACATCTTCAGTTTCCGATACAACGAAAGCTACAGTAACAGCTTCATCAAATGCACCTAGCTCCACACAGACATTAGAGATCTCTCAGCTTGCAAAAGCAGGATATCTGACTGGCAGCAAGCTGGAAACTGCAGCTACAGGAACCAGCACACTAGGAGCCCTTGGATTTACAGGATCAGAAACGATTACTGTGAACATTGGTGAAGGCGCTAGCACAACGGATATCACAGTAGACGAAACGACAACGATCAATTCTCTGGTAGCGCAGTTAAAGAGTGCCGGTCTTTCGGCAAGCTTCGATGAATCGAGCCAGAGGTTCTTCATTGCATCCTCGGAAACGGGAGCTGCAAAGAACTTTACCCTTTCTAGTACAGGCAGTGGCACTGGTTCTGCAATGGATCTGCTGGGGCTTTCGTCAGGTACCAAAATAGAAGGACAGGATGCACAAATATTGTTGAACGGAGCTTCCTTTAGTTCGTCCACAAATCAGTTCTCAATTAATGGATTAACAATCAATGCACTGGCAGAAACAACGGGCGCGGTCACAGTGGCGACAACGACGGATACACAGGGAATCTATGATAAAATTAAAGATTTTATCTCATCCTATAACGATATTATCAATGAAATGACTTCCTTATATAACGCAGATTCTTCCAAAGGATATGAGCCGCTGACAGATGATGAGAAGGATGCAATGAGTGATACAGAAATTGCGGAATGGGAGAAAAAAATCAAAGACTCCCTGCTTCGCAGAGACGACACACTTGGCAATATCCTGAATACGATGAAGACATCCATGTTTTCTTCCTTTACAGGCGCCAATGGAAAAACCTATTCTTTATCAAGCTTTGGAATTTCTACGCTAGGCGTTCTGATTGCTGAAGATAATGAGGAAAATGCATTTCATATCGATGGCGATTCTGGTGATGATGATACATCAGGAAAAGCAGACAAACTGCTGTCAGCTTTAGCAACAAATCCGGATTCAGTCATTGATTTTATGAAACAGCTTTCTTCAGATCTTTACTCCAAAATTGGAGACAAGATGAAATCGACCACATTGAGCAGTGCAATGACTGTTTACAACGATAAACAGATGACGAATGAGTATACAAATTATTCAAAAATGATCTCAAAATGGCAGGAAAAGGTATCTGATATGGAAGACTATTACTATAAGAAGTTCTCTGCTATGGAAACAGCACTTGCAAATCTGCAGTCGCAGCAGTCAGCTCTTTCTGGATTGCTAGGCTCATAACAGCAGTAATTGTAACAGTCATACAACTTATTGGAGGTACAAATGGTACAAAATACTGGATATGCGGCATATGCAAACAGTAAAATAATGACAGCATCACCTGCAGAGCTGACTCTTATGCTCTATGAAGGGGCAATTAAGTTCAGCAATATGGCTATGACGGGATTGGAAAGCAAGGATCACGAAAAAGTCAATATGAATATTCAGAAGGTCGAAAGGATCATAGGCGAGTTTCAGGCAACACTGGATCATAAATACCCAGTTGCTGCGGATTTTGATCAGGTCTATGTCTATCTTCAGGAACGCCTGATTGAGGCAAATATGAAAAAGGACCCAGAGATATTGGAAGAAGTCTTGACACATCTTAGAACCATGCGTGATACATGGAAAGAGGTCATGAAGGTTTCTGCCCAGAATGGAAAGGTACAGGTTTCTTAATATATGAATCAGGCATACATCGATATTTTGGTTACGAGCCTGCAGAAAAAGAGTAAATTACTGGATCAGATCCTAACATGCAATGAAGAACAGAAAGAATTGCTGAAAGAGATCAGTCTTGATCCTGATGTCTTAGAAAAGAACTTACATGATAAAGGGAAGCTGATCGATGAAATCACGAAACTGGATGAAGGGTTTGAACAGCTTTATCAAAAGGTAAAAGAAGAGCTTTCTGTAAACAAGGAACAATATAAACCACAGATTGGACAGATGCAGAAGCTGATCATGGAAATTACGGAGAAAGGGAATGAGATCCAAGTCGAAGAGGCAAGGAATCACGATGCCATCCTGAGAAAATTCTCCACCGTAAAGAAGCAGTTCAAGCAAATCACGAACAACAAGAAGGCAATCAATGAATATGCCCGTACCATGAGAAAGCAAGTAAATGACACTTCTTTTTTTCTCGATAATAAAAAGTAAAAAAGTTACTTTTTATTATAAAGTATCGGATGAAATGACCGATATAGTATTTGAAAGCAAAGAAATGAGACAGAAGTGAAGGTGTCGACGGAGCGTACGACCGGAGATACTGGATCAAAAAAAACAGGCAGCAAGGATGCTGTCAACATTCAACAATTTCAAGGAGGAAATTATTATGGTAGTACAACACAATCTTACAGCGATGAACGCTAACCGTCAGTTAGGAATTACAAAGAGCTCACTTGCAAAATCAACTGAGAAACTGTCTTCTGGATACAGAATCAACAGAGCAGCAGATGATGCAGCTGGACTTTCAATTTCAGAGAAAATGAGAAGCCAGATTCGTGGTCTGGACAAAGCTTCTTCAAATGCACAGGATGGTGTATCACTGATCCAGGTTGCTGAAGGTGCATTGAATGAATCACATTCGATCCTGCAGAGAATGAATGAATTAGCTACTCAGGCAGCTAATGATACAAACACAAGTACAGACAGAGCAGCGATCCAGGCAGAAATTGATCAGCTGACAGCAGAGGTCGACAGAATTAAAGATACAACACAGTTCAACTCTCAGAATCTTCTGGATGGAACATTCAGCAATAGAAATCTTCAGGTTGGTGCATTAGAAGGACAGTCTATCACAGTTAGCATCGGTTCTATGGATGCTTCAACACTTGGAGTAGATGCGATCAATGTTGGAAGCTTTGCTTCAGCTGGAACAGGTATGACAGCAATTCAGTCTGCAATCAATCTTGTTTCTACACAGAGATCAGCTCTTGGTGCATTACAGAACAGATTAGAGCATACAATTGCTAACCTTGACAATATTTCTGAGAACACAACATCTGCTGAATCACGTATCCGTGACACAGATATGGCTTCAGAAATGGTTAATTACAGCAAGAATAATATCCTTGCTCAGGCTGGACAGTCTATGCTTGCACAGGCAAATCAGTCAACTCAGGGCGTATTATCCTTACTGCAGTAATCGCGTAATAAAAAAGGGAGGTCAGATGACCTTCCTTTTTTATATGGAGAATGCTAAATTTAGTAACAAGGACAGACGGATCGGAAAAGTGTATTCGGAAATGAGTCTTTCATAAGCCGCTTCCGCCATTTCCGCTCGAAGAGCATCGTGCTCCAAATAATAGGAAGCTTTTTCGCATAACTCATCCATAGTTCCGTAACAATCGATTTCAGATCCAAGTTGAAAAAATTCAGCAATTTCAGGCTGATAATTAGACAGTACAAAACCGCCGCATGCAATGATGTCGAAGACTCTGAGCGGGATTCCGGTTCGAATCGCTTTGGATGTTGTATTCAGACTGATCTTACTTTGATGAAAGATCAAGGGCATTTCTGTAAAGGTGTTTGCAGGTCCCATATTTACAATATCGCTGAGTTCACTTGTTTCGCTTGTCGTATATAAATGAAATTGAAAATGATCAGAAAGAATCTGCATGGTATTTTTGCGTTCCATAGAAGTAATCTTATGTCCAATATATAGTTGAGAGATGATATAACGGTCATTCATGAAATTTTTATATGGATTTTGATAGTAGGCAGGTATGTGTTCCTTGAATTCCTGAATCAGCTGGTCAGTCAGAAGCTCATCAATAAAATAGTATCCGTATATATTCTTCTGAGCCTTCATAATGCCATCCAAAAAGCCCAGAGTGTAATCGCTCATTCCGGTCAATTTATCATAGGGAGATTTCTCTGTATAGAGAGATCCGACGAAAGAAATATCACATGCGAACTGTGTTCCGATATCCTTTTCCACTTTGTGTATCAGTGCTGACTTTTTCGTAACAGCTGCACCTAGGGGAAAGTGAAAAATATTCGCCTCATTATATTGCCTGACATCCTCGTAAAGAGCACGATCAAAGATGAATACCCTATTGTAGGGGTGCTGTATCTGTGCCGTAAAAAGCTCCAGAACAGGTGCATCTACGATCCAGGACAGATAACGCAGATGAAAGATGTTACAAACATCTGAAACATGAGGGAAAAAATTAATCGAAAAAACAGCATCCTGAGGATGATCCAGAAGGAAGGAGCTGAGAGACCTGATGGCGGAAGATGTGTTTGACATCATGTCATCTATGCCCTGATCATGCCAGAATTCTGTCACAGTGTGTCCCAGTTCAATAAATGCATCTAAAATATCAGGCTCACATATACTTTTATATCGATAGAATAATATTTTCATAGAGAAGATCCTTTCGTTCTAGTAGGAAGATCATGGCCCATAGACCCTAGTATCATTGTATCTGATTCCCAAAACAGGTTCAAGGATTAATCCAGTGATAGAAGGAATGTATGATCCATATAGAGGGAATGTATGATCCATATAGAGGAAGAACCATGATTTACGAGGAGGAACCATGCTTTCAGTCTGCATCATAACAAAAAATGAAGAAAAGAAATTAAGGCAATGCTTAGAACAGCTTCAGCCGTATCCCTTTGAGATCGTAGTGGTCGATACGGGCTCGACAGATAATTCTGTGAAGACTGCCATGGAATTCACGGAAAAAGTCTTTTTTTATCCATGGAATCATGATTTTTCTGCAGCCAGGAATTTTGCAGCCCAAAAGGCATCTTGGGATATGATTTTTACAATAGACAGCGATGAATATCTAGAATCCATAGATGTGACTGCCGTCTTAAAAATCGTAACGGAGCATTCCGATGAAGTGGGGCGTATCTGGGTGAAAAATAAAATGAACTTTTCTGAGGAGATGATGAATCGGGAATTGATATCAAGAATTTATTCCAGAAAACGTTTCTGCTATAGTGGGCGGATTCATGAGCAGCTCATAAGCTTATCCGGAGAAGAGGCCAAGACATATCAGCTGCCCCTTTCGATTCTGCATGATGGTTATAGTGGAACAAAAGAGGAAAAATATAGTAAGATGCAGCGAAATCGAATGCTGATTGAAATGGAGCTGCAGGAAAAGGGTGAGGATCCCTATCTTTTATATCAGGCTGGAAAAAGTTGTTTTTTGGCAGGTGATTTTCAGGGGGCAGCAGATTTTTTTGCGGATGCTCTGGCCTATGACCTGGATACAAAATTAGAATATGTGATAGATCTGGTGGAATCCTATGGATACGCATTGCTGAATTCGGGGCATGCCAAAGAGGCGCTATCCTTTTTGAATATTGCAGACACCTTTGGGAATACAGCAGACTTCAGGTGTCTGCTGGGGCTGATATTGATGAATAATGAGATGTTCGATGATGCGATCTTGGAATTTATCCGGGCGACACAAAATTCGACTTACCGTGTAGAAGGAACGAACTCCTATCTGGCTTTTTATAATGCTGGTGTCATTGAAGAATGTCGCGGTAACATAGAAAAAGCGATCATATATTATGACCGCTGTAAAACATATACAAAAGCAAAGGAACGTCTTGCTGCTATCCGGTAAACATAGCTGTTACAGATAATTGTCAATCAGAATACCGGAGTATACAGAACCATTATAGGGTGAGAGAAAGCTGCGGCCGGGATTCTTATATGCAACTATGAGCCGGTCGGTGTATTTTAATGGATCATAGGATATGGAATCTGCCTTCTTGTACAAGGTGTCCTTGATTTCGGTCAGACCTTCAAATATGGTTCCCTCTTTTGACTCTGAGAGAAATTTGGCAAGCTGGACATGGTCTATTTCAAGCTGTGAGGCATTATTTTGTGAAATTCCGAACTGCCCCAGTAATGCTTCATTCTCCTGGAGCGTCTGCCCGAGCTCATATGCCAGACGATTAGCTCCAACATTTTCAACACGGATGGCTGTCAGATTCAGCAAACAATTATAGGAATCCACGATAGAACCAAGATAGTTCGCAATGGCATTTTGATCAGACTGGAATCCGATCGTTACAGATTCCCCTTCATTTGTTGCTTCAAGTAATCTGACCTCAAACAAATTCTTTACATTAATACTGTTGACAGATGAAGTATAGGAAGTTCCATCAATGGAATATCTTGCATCAGAAGGCTCTAGTGCCACTTGATCGATTCCTAAGATCTTCATTGCCCGAATGGAAGACTGGCTGGCCTGAGGCGTGATTTCAAAATATAGATTCGAATCCTCTAAAGTGCCGGTATTTTGGGATGTAAGTGTCAAATAGACCATATTCTCATTCGTTGCTTCGACCTCGGCATGGATCTGGATGTTAGCATTATTTACAAGCAGGGCGATACGCTTTAATACACTGACGTTCGATTCCTCCTCGTTGATATTGAACTGAAATTCAAAAAGAGCGGATTCTGTACTTAAGTCAAAATGATTTCGTCCTGGCTCAAAGGACTGAGCAGAGGGATAAAGCATATTACTGCGGTTGATCTGCGGGGTCGCAAGTTTCTCGATCGTCAGCTTGGCAGGAGCATAGTCATCAGAAGATAATGCAATTTCCTGACCGCTGAATGCTGCTGAGGCGATCTCCTCATTCGAAGATTCTGCTGCAGTCCGAAGGAACATACTATGCTTGAGCTCTTTGCCATAGGGGGCAAATTCTGCCAGGGCAGATTTTAAGGTCGCAGCATATTCTTTGACATTTATTGCCTGTTGAAATGACTGACCAATGTCCCGGATCTTATATAATGGGACATCCTTTGATATTCTGACAAAACTGTCATAAAGACCTTCGGTATCCTCTTTTCTCTGATTCTCAAAGCGAGAAGACCGTTTGTTGCCGTAACTGCTTAAATAATGGTCGTAAACTGTATGGATAACAGACATCAGACTTCCTCCCCTCTAAGTGCGATGTATCTGCTTTGCAACTTTATTGCAGTACAGTATAGTTACTACATATTATATAGTAATTACTGATTTTTGTCACGAAAAAGTGTTGACTGAGATATGATATTATGCTATAGTTGTTTAGCTTGGAAGTAGGTCTTTTTTTTATGTCCAAAACCGGACATAGAAAACACACAAAGAATTAATGGAGGTGGAAGTTGTGCGCACAAAAATTACATTGGCATGTACAGAATGCAAGCAGCGTAATTACAACCTGACAAAGGACAAAAAAGCTCATCCGGACAGAATGGAAACAAAGAAGTACTGTAGATTCTGCAAGACTCACACAGTACATAAAGAAACGAAATAATCCGTAAGAGCAAAAGGAGTTAATTATGGCAGAAAACGCAAAATTAGAAAAAGCTCCAAAAACGAGCTGGTTCGATGGTCTGAAGGCAGAGTTCCATAAGATCAAGTGGACAGCGAAGGAAACACTCGCAAAACAGACAGCAGCTGTAGTCGCTGTATCAGTTGCACTGGGTCTGTTGATTTCGATTTTAGACAGAGTGATTCAGTATGGTGTTGATTTCCTAGTAAATTTATAATGGAGGCAGGTTAGTTTATGGCAGAGGCACACTGGTATGTGGTTCATACCTATTCGGGTTATGAGAACAAGGTTAAGGCAAACATAGATAAAACAATTGAAAACAGACATCTTGAAGATCAGATTTTGGAGGTCAGAGTTCCGATGCAGGACGTTTTTGAAATAAAGAACGGTGCAAAGAAACAGGTTTCAAAAAAAATGTTTCCGGGATATGTACTTATAAACATGGTTATGAACGATGATACCTGGTATGTTGTCAGAAACACCAGAGGCGTAACGGGATTTGTAGGTCCGGGATCAAAACCGGTTCCACTTACAGACGAAGAGATGCAGCCGCTTGGAATCAACAGTGGTGAAGTGATTGTGGGATTTGAAGAAGGCGATGTGGTCGTAGTTACAGGAGGAGTTTGGAAAGATACTGTAGGTGCGATTCGCTCGATCAATCATCACAAGAATTTTGTCACGATCAATGTCGACTTATTTGGGCGCGAGACCCCGGTCGAGATCAGTTTCGCAGAAGTTAAGAAGATGAATTAAGGAGGCAATCCAATGGCAAAGAAAGTATCAGGATATATCAAATTACAGATTCCTGCTGGAAAAGCAACACCTGCTCCTCCAGTCGGACCTGCATTAGGACAGCATGGTGTAAATATCGTAGAGTTTACAAAGCAGTTCAATGCAAGGACAGCAGATCAGGGTGACTTGATCATCCCTGTTGTTATTACAGTATATGCAGACAGAAGTTTTAGTTTCGTAACAAAAACTCCTCCTGCACCGATCTTAATCAAGAAGGCATGTAATATCAAATCAGGATCTGCAGTTCCAAACAAAACAAAAGTTGCAACTATTTCTAAAGCAAAGATCCAGGAAATCGCAGAATTAAAAATGCCAGACTTAAATGCAGCAAGCCTTGAATCAGCAATGAGCATGATTGCAGGAACAGCAAGAAGTATGGGCGTTACAGTAGAAGAGTAATTGAAAATTACCTTTTTATCTCCACTGTTTTCAGCGAAACAGAAGAGATGTCAGAAGTTATGGAAGTGGGAGGGATTCTCCCCGATATTACCACAGGAGGTTTTTTAATGAAAAGAGGAAAGAGATATTTAGAGGCTGCAAAAGCAATTGATAAAACAGCTCTCTATGATAGAAATGAAGCGGTTGCTATGGCGAAAAAAGTAGCAGTTGCAAAATTTGATGAGACAATCGAAGCTCATATCAAGACCGGATGTGATGGTCGTCATGCAGAGCAGCAGGTTCGTGGTGCAGTTGTACTGCCTCATGGAACTGGTAAAACAGTTCGCGTTCTAGTTTTTGCAAAGGGTGTAAAAGCAGACGAAGCACAGGCTGCAGGAGCAGATCATGTTGGCGGAGAGGAATTGATTCCAAGAATCCAGAATGATGGATGGCTCGACTTTGACGTAGTAGTTGCGACTCCTGACATGATGGGTGTTGTAGGACGTCTTGGACGTGTTCTTGGACCAAAAGGTTTAATGCCAAATCCTAAAGCAGGAACCGTTACAATGGATGTCACAAAAGCGATTGATGATATCAAAGCCGGAAAGATTGAGTATCGATTAGATAAAAGTAATATTATCCATGTGCCAATTGGAAAAGCATCCTTTACAGATGAGCAGTTAGCGGACAACTTCCAGACCCTTATGGATGCAGTAAACAAAGCAAGACCAAGCAGCTTAAAAGGACAGTACATCAGAACAATTACACTTTCTCCATCAATGGGACCTGGTGTAAAGGTCAATGTATTAAAAGTTACTCAGTAAAATTTGTTTATTGACATCTATAATAGACAATGCTATAATGCAAAAAGCATATCGCCGAAGACAGCAGGTGCCGCAAGGCATAATCGAAAGAACCTGCCGAGGGAATTTAGATCTTGGATACGAGTTATCCATTTGATGAAATATCACCTCTCTGTCTGATGGACAGAGAGGTTTTTTAATGGCCTTATGTTATCAAAAATAATAAAAGGAGGTACACGATTCGTGGCAAAAGTAGAACTTAAACAGCCAGTCGTACAGGAAATTTCTGAAAGCATCAAGAACGCTCAATCAGTGGTTCTGGTTGATCATCGTGGTCTTACAGTAGCGCAGGACACACAGCTTCGTAAAGAACTGAGAGAAGCCGGCATTACTTACAAAGTGTATAAGAACACAATGCTTAACTTTGCATTTAAGGGAACTGATTTTGAGAGCCTGACCCAGGTGTTATCAGGTCCAAGTGCAATCGCAATCAGCAATGAAGATGCAACTGCTCCAGCGAGAATTCTTGCAAAATTTGCAAAAACTGCAAAAGCACTTGAATTAAAAGCGGGTGTTGTAGAAGGAACATTTTATGATATTGACGGAATTAAAGCGATCGCAGAAGTTCCATCAAGAGAAGAATTACTTGGAAAACTTCTTGGAAGTATCCAGTCACCAATTACGAACTTTGCACGCGTTCTGAATCAGATCGCAGAGCAGGGCGGAGAAGGTGCATCTGCTCCGGCAGAGGAAGTTGCAGCTGAACCTGCAGTAGAAGAAGCAGCAGAACCAGTAGCCGTAGAAGCAGCAGAAGAACCAGAAGCTGTAGAAGCAGCAGAAGAAGTTACAGCTGAATAGTCAGGTTGTAACAATATTGTACAAATACAAATCATACATATTATATGGAGGTATATGATAATGGCTAAGATGACAACAGCAGAATTTATTGATGCTATTAAAGAGCTGACAGTATTAGAGCTGAACGATTTAGTGAAAGCTTGTGAAGAAGAATTTGGTGTATCTGCAGCAGCAGGTGTTGTAGTAGCAGCAGGCGGAGCAGCAGCTGAAGCAGCAGAAGAAAAAACTGAGTTCGACGTAGAGTTAACAGAAGTTGGACCAAACAAGGTTAAGGTTATCAAAGTTGTTCGTGAAGCAACTGGATTAGGCTTAAAAGAAGCAAAAGAAGTAGTTGATGGAGCTCCTAAGATCGTGAAAGAAGCTGCTGATAAAGCTTCTGCAGATGATCTTAAAGCAAAACTTGAAGCAGAAGGCGCTAAAGTTACACTTAAATAATTCTGTCAAAAGAAGGATGCAGGAATTTCTGTATTTACAAGGGTGCGGTATGGTAAGACATGCCGCACCTTATTTATTTGTAATAATCACAGAAGCAGTGCAGAAAGCTTATACATGGCAAAAAACACCCAAACCGAGTGCTTTTGTATGAAAAATGTTCGGAACTAAAATAAATACAAAGTTTGCCATTGACTTTTTGAGTTTATTTGTTATATAATATACGTTGCACTATTGTGGTGAGATAGGTTTTTTATGCCCTAAAATGCATTTAAGATATAAAATTAAAACGAGAGGTGAAACGTCAATGGAGAAAAACAGAATACGTCCCATCCATACTGGAAAAAGCTTACGTATGAGTTACTCGAGACAAAAAGAGGTATTGCAGATGCCGAATCTGATTGAGGTCCAAAAGGACTCCTATCAGTGGTTTTTAGACGAAGGTCTAAAAGAAGTATTTGCCGATATCTCTCCAATTGCTGATTACAGTGGACATCTTAGCTTGGAGTTCGTAGATTTCACATTATGCAAGAATGATGTGAAGTATACAATCGCTGAGTGCAAGGAAAGAGATTCCACTTACGCTGCGCCTTTGAAAGTAAAGGTAAGACTTTATAACAAGGAAACAGATGAAATCAACGAACACGAAATCTTCATGGGCGACCTACCTCTTATGACAGAGACTGGAACGTTTGTAATAAACGGTGCAGAGCGTGTTATCGTTAGCCAACTTGTGCGTTCACCGGGAATCTATTATGCGATAGATTTTGATAAGGTCGGAAAAGAGCAGTTCTCAAGTACTGTCATTCCGAATCGTGGCGCATGGCTTGAATATGATACTGACTCAAATGATATTTTCTTTGTTCGCGTGGACCGTACCAGAAAAGTACCGATCACGGTGCTGATCCGTGCGCTTGGTGTTGGAACAAATGCAGAAATCAAGGATTTATTTGGAGAAGAGCCAAAGATTCTTGCAAGTCTGGAAAAAGATACTGCCACGAACTATGAGGAAGGTCTTCTTGAACTTTATAAAAAGATCCGTCCGGGCGAGCCGCTTTCAGTAGAAAGTGCGGAAAGCCTTATTTCTGCGATGTTTTTTGATCCAAGAAGATATGATCTTGCAAAAGTCGGCAGATATAAATTTAATAAAAAGCTGGCATTAAAGAACAGGATCAGCGGTCAGATACTGGCTGAGGATGTTGTTGACTTGTCAACTGGAGAGATCTTGGCTGAGGCAGGAACAGAAATTTCCAGAGAATTGGCGAAGACGATTCAGAATGCAGCAGTGCCATACGTAGAAGTTCAGGGTGAGAGCCGCAACATCAGAGTTCTTTCTAATATGATGGTAGAGCTTTCTTCTTATATGAATGTAAATGAACGCGAGCTGGGAATTCATGAGCTGGTCTATTATCCTGTGCTCGAGAGAATTTTAGAAGAGAATGAATCAGAAGCTGATAGAATTGAGGCGATTCGTCGTAATGTGGCTGATCTTGTGCCAAAACATATCACAAAAGATGATATCTTTGCTTCGATCAATTACAATATACATTTAGAATACAGAATTGGACATGCTGATGATATCGATCATCTTGGAAACCGTAGAATTCGTGCAGTTGGTGAATTACTGCAGAATCAGTACCGAATCGGACTTTCCAGACTGGAAAGAGTTGTTCGTGAAAGAATGACAACCCAGGATCTCGAAGGAATCACACCTCAGAGCCTGATTAATATCAAACCGGTCACAGCAGCTGTGAAAGAATTCTTTGGTTCATCTCAGCTGTCACAGTTCATGGATCAGAACAACCCTCTTGGCGAGCTGACCCATAAGAGACGTCTCTCGGCACTTGGACCTGGTGGACTTTCCAGAGATCGTGCGGGATTCGAGGTTCGAGATGTACATTACTCCCATTACGGAAGAATGTGCCCGATCGAGACCCCGGAAGGTCCTAACATTGGACTGATCAACTCCCTTGCTACCTATGCAAGAATCAATGAATATGGATTTGTGGAAGCACCATATCGAAAAATTGATAAGACAGATCCAAAGAATCCTGTCGTAACGGATGATGTAATCTATATGACAGCAGATGAGGAAGATAATTTCCACGTAGCTCAGGCGAATGAGTCCCTGGACGAGAACGGACACTTTGTCCGTTCCATGGTATCCGGTCGATACAGAGAAGAGACACAGGAATATGAAAGATCTGTATTTGACTATATGGATGTATCTCCTAAGATGGTATTTTCAGTTGCAACGGCACTGATTCCATTTCTTCAAAATGACGATGCCAACCGTGCGCTGATGGGATCGAACATGCAGCGCCAGGCTGTACCATTACTGACAACAGAATCACCAGCAGTTGGAACAGGTATGGAAACCAAAGCGGCAGTGGATTCCGGTGTTTGCCTTGTGGCAAAGAAATCAGGAACCGTAGAAAGCTCTGTTTCAAATGAAATCGTCATTAAGAACGATGATGGAACCAAGGATTATTATAAACTGACAAAGTTCTCAAGAAGTAACCAGTCGAACTGTTATAACCAACGCCCAATTGTACTGAAAGGCGAGCATGTTGAGCAGGGAGATGTCATTGCAGATGGTCCTTCTACAGAAAAAGGGGAACTGGCACTTGGAAAGAATCCATTAATTGGATTCATGACCTGGGAAGGCTATAACTATGAGGATGCTGTACTCCTAAGTGAGCGACTGGTACAAGATGATGTCTATACCTCTGTACATATTGAAGAATATGAAGCAGAAGCCCGTGACACAAAACTCGGACCAGAAGAAATCACACGTGATGTTCCAGGTGTAGGTGATGATGCACTCAAGGATCTGGACGAAAGAGGAATCATCCGAATTGGTGCCGAGGTTCGTGCCGGGGATATCCTGGTCGGAAAAGTAACGCCTAAGGGCGAAACAGAGCTGACAGCAGAGGAACGTCTTTTAAGAGCGATCTTCGGTGAGAAAGCGAGAGAAGTTCGTGATACATCACTGAAGGTGCCACATGGTGAATACGGAATCATCGTGGATGCCAAAGTATTTACAAGAGAAAATGGAGATGAGCTTTCACCTGGTGTTAATCAGGCAGTTCGAATCTACATAGCTCAAAAAAGAAAGATATCTGTTGGAGATAAAATGGCCGGACGTCATGGAAATAAGGGTGTAGTATCCCGCGTTCTGCCTGTAGAGGATATGCCATTCCTTCCAAACGGAAGACCACTAGATATCGTTTTGAACCCACTTGGTGTGCCATCACGTATGAATATCGGTCAGGTACTTGAAATTCATTTATCCCTGGCTGCAAAAGCGTTAGGCTTTAACATTGAGACACCGGTATTTGATGGTGCTCGCGAAGATGATATTATGGATACTCTTGATCTTGCGAACGACTATGTAAATCTGGAATGGGATGAATTTGAAAAAAAATATAAGTCAGAACTTCTTCCGGAAGTAATAAAATATCTCTCTGATAACAGAGAGCACCGCAAACTGTGGAAGGGTGTACCACTGTCAAGAGATGGTAAGGTAAGACTTCGTGACGGTAGGAGCGGTGAATACTTCGACAGTGCCGTTACGATCGGACATATGCATTATCTAAAACTTCATCATTTGGTAGATGATAAGATTCATGCGCGTTCAACAGGACCTTACTCACTGGTAACACAGCAGCCCCTCGGTGGAAAAGCACAGTTCGGCGGACAGAGATTCGGAGAGATGGAGGTATGGGCACTTGAAGCTTATGGTGCATCCTTTACCCTGCAGGAAATCCTAACTGTAAAATCAGATGACGTAGTCGGAAGAGTAAAGACCTATGAAGCAATTATAAAGGGTGACAACATTCCTGAACCGGGAATACCGGAATCCTTTAAGGTTCTCCTGAAGGAGCTGCAGTCTCTGGGACTTGATGTGAAGGTTCTGGACGAGTTTGCCCAGGAAGTAGAACTGTTAGAAACGAGCGAATACGGCAATACAGATTTGAATTCAGTAATAGGAAGCGATAAAGATTTTGCTTTTGAAAATAGTGAGTCCTTTGGAAAAATGGGATTCACAAAACAAGAGTTTGATGCAGACAGTGAAGAATTAGTCGATATCGACGAGGAGTCAGAAGAGGAAGAACGCGACGATCTGGATGAAGATAATTTTTCAGATGAAAGCTTTGACAACGAAGAATAAAGAAGGGAGTGTCAAACATGCCAGAGACAATGAATAAAGAGACATTCCAGCCAATTGCCTTTGATGCGATAAAAATCGGACTGGCTTCACCTGAAAAGATCAGAGAATGGTCACGTGGTGAAGTAAAGAAGCCCGAGACGATCAATTACAGAACGCTGAAACCGGAAAAAGACGGACTGTTCTGTGAAAAGATCTTTGGACCAAGCAAGGACTGGGAATGCCATTGTGGTAAGTATAAAAAAATACGTTATAAAGGTGTTGTTTGCGATCGATGCGGTGTTGAAATTACCAAAGCCAGCGTAAGACGTGAGCGAATGGGACATATTGAACTTGCTGCTCCGGTATCTCATATCTGGTATTTCAAAGGGATTCCGAGCCGTATGGGTCTGATATTGGACCTTTCACCAAGAACACTGGAGAAAGTACTCTATTTTGCTTCCTATATCGTACTGGAATCAGGTGATACCAATCTGACCTACAAGCAGGTGCTTTCTGAAGGCGAATATCAGGAAGCAAGGGAAACATATGGAAATGGTTTTCGAGTTGGAATGGGCGCAGAGTCGATCTATGAGCTTCTTGCGAACATCAACCTGGAAAAAGATTCCGAAGAACTAAAGGCAGAGCTTAAAGATGCTTCTGGACAAAAACGTGCCAGAATCATCAAAAGACTGGAAGTTGTAGAAGCATTCCGTGAATCAGGCAATAAGCCAGAGTGGATGGTCATGTCCGTAGTGCCGGTTATTCCACCAGATCTTCGCCCAATGGTACAGTTGGACGGTGGACGTTTTGCTACATCAGATCTGAACGACTTATATAGAAGAATCATCAACCGTAACAATCGTCTAAGGAGACTCTTAGAGCTTGGAGCGCCAGATATTATCGTGCGTAATGAGAAGAGAATGCTTCAGGAAGCAGTTGATGCACTGATCGACAATGGAAGAAGAGGCCGTCCGGTAACTGGTCCTGGAAATCGTGCATTAAAGTCACTTTCGGATATGCTGAAAGGAAAATCGGGACGTTTCCGGCAGAACCTGCTGGGAAAACGTGTTGACTATTCCGGACGTTCTGTTATCGTAGTTGGACCCGAATTAAAGATCTATCAATGTGGACTTCCGAAAGAGATGGCAATCGAATTGTTCAAACCTTTCGTAATGAAAGAACTCGTGGCGAATGGAACAGCGCATAACATTAAAAGCGCAAAGAAGATGGTGGAACGTCTCCAGCCTGAAGTCTGGGATATCCTAGAGGATGTAATCAAAGAACATCCGGTTATGCTGAATCGTGCCCCCACACTTCACCGATTGGGTATTCAGGCATTTGAGCCAATCCTGGTAGAAGGTAAAGCAATTAAGCTCCATCCACTGGTTTGTACTGCATACAATGCAGATTTCGATGGGGACCAGATGGCTGTACATCTTCCGCTTTCAGTGGAAGCACAGGCAGAGTGCCGCTTTATGCTTCTTTCACCGAACAATTTACTAAAACCATCAGATGGTGGACCGGTAGCAGTTCCATCGCAGGATATGGTGCTTGGTATCTATTACCTGACTCAGGAGAGACCAGGAGTAAAGGGTGAGGGGAAAACCTTCAAAAATGTAAATGAAGCAATACTGGCTTATGAAAACGGTGTCATTACTCTTCATTCTCATATCAATGTATTTACAAAAGCAAAACTGGAGGATGGAACAGAAGTCAGCGGATTTACAGGATCCAGTGTTGGACGTTTTATTTTCAATGAAATTATTCCACAGGATCTGGGATTTGTAGACAGAAGTGATCCTGACAATGCATTAAAGCTAGAAGTCGATTTCCATGTCGGTAAAAAACAGCTCAAGCAGATCCTTGAGAATGTCATCAATGTACATGGTGCGACCAAAACAGCTGAAGTTCTGGATGATATTAAATCAATCGGATATAAATACTCCACCAGAGCAGCCATGACAGTTTCCATTTCTGACATGACAGTACCGCCTCAGAAGCCACAGATGATCGAAGAGGCACAGAGCACGGTCGATAAGATCATGCGTCAGTATAAACGTGGACTGATCACGGACGAAGAAAGATATAAAGAAGTAATCGGTACCTGGAAAGAGACAGATGATGAACTCACAAATGCACTTCTCTCAGGTCTGGATAAGTACAATAATATATTTATGATGGCGGATTCCGGAGCCCGTGGTTCTGATAAGCAGATCAAACAGCTTGCCGGTATGCGTGGTCTTATGGCGGATACAACAGGTCGTACGATCGAGCTGCCGATCAAATCCAATTTCCGTGAAGGACTGGACGTTCTGGAATACTTTATGTCAGCCCATGGTGCACGTAAAGGACTTTCTGATACGGCGCTTCGTACTGCCGATTCCGGTTATCTTACAAGACGTCTCGTAGATGTTTCTCAGGATCTGATCGTTCGTGAAACAGACTGCAGCGAAGGTAAGGGCAAAGCTGCTCCTGGTATGGTCGTAAAAGCATTCATGGATGGCAGAGAAGAGATCGAGAGCCTGCAGGAACGTATTGTTGGCCGTTTCACCTGTGAGACGATCGTTGATAAGAATGGAACTGTGATCGTTAAAGAAAATCACATGATAACACCACGTCGTGCTGCGGAAATCGTAAATAAAGGCGTGGATGAAAAAGGAAATCCGATCACATCCGTGAAGATCCGTACGATCCTTTCCTGTCGATCACATGTTGGAGTATGCGCAAAGTGTTACGGAACGAATATGGCTACTGGTCAGGCAGTACAGGTCGGTGAAGCAGTAGGTATTATTGCAGCTCAGTCAATTGGTGAACCGGGAACACAGCTTACAATGCGTACGTTCCATACCGGAGGTGTTGCCGGAGATGATATCACACAGGGTCTCCCCCGTGTTGAGGAAATCTTTGAAGCAAGAAAGCCTAAAGGTCTAGCGATCATTACAGAATTTGCTGGAAAAGCGGAGTTACGTGATACAAAGAAAAAACGTGAAATCGTAGTTACGAATTATGCGACAGGTGAGACAAAGACCTATCTGATTCCCTATGGTTCTAGAATTAAAATCGCAGATGGAGCAGAACTAGAAGCCGGAGATGAACTGACAGAAGGTTCTGTAAACCCACATGATATCCTTAAAATCAGGGGCGTTCGTGCGGTTCAGGATTATATGCTTCAGGAAGTACAGCGTGTTTATCGTCTGCAGGGTGTGGAAATCAATGATAAACATATCGAAGTTATCGTTCGTCAGATGCTGAAGAAGGTTCGAATCGAGCATAGCGGAGAATCTGATTTCTTACCAGGAAGACTAGAAGATATTCTGGACTTTGATGATAAAAATGAATACTTGGAAGGTGAAGGAAAAGAACTGGCAGAAGGAAAACGTGTTTTGCTTGGAATCACCAAAGCCTCACTGGCAACGAAATCCTTCTTGTCTGCAGCTTCCTTCCAGGAGACAACAAAGGTTCTCACAGAAGCAGCAATCAATGGAAAGGTCGATCCGCTGATCGGTCTGAAAGAAAATGTTATTATTGGTAAACTGATTCCTGCTGGTACAGGTATGAAGCGTTACCGTGATCTAAAACTTGATTCCGATATCAATGCGGATGATGATATTTTATTTGATGATGATTTTGGTGACTTTGAAGACGGGTTCGACGAACTATAAGACGAAGTCAGACATTGAAAAGAGCATTGCAACATGACAAATGCAGTCATTGGAGCAATGCTCTTTTTTCATCAGGGGGGATAAGAAAATGGAAATTAAAGTATCTGTTGTGGTTCCTGCATACAATGCTCAAAAAACTCTGGCAGCGTGCCTTGGAAATCTGGTCAATCAAACTCTGGAAGAAATAGAGATCATCCTTGTGGATGACTGCTCAAAAGACGGCACTCTTTCCATTATGCAGGAATGCCAGAGTCAGTTTCCCAATAAAGTCAGAGTACTTTGTACCGATGTAAACAGGGGACCTGGCGGAGCACGGAACCTGGGGATCAAAAATGCCCTGGGTCATTATATTGGGTTTGTTGACAGTGACGATCTCGTGGATATTACCATGTATGAGAAATTATACAAGGCTTCAGATAAGGAAACCTATGATGTGGTGGACTGCGGATATCATAGCGAACAGACCGGACAAAGCATACTTTTCACATCAGATTTACTAAGAGGTGAGCTGAATGTGGATAAAAGAAGGGAATTGATCGTAAGCGGTGGATATGTTGTGACAAAACTATTCAGACGGAGTCTGATAGAAAAAAATGAAATCACCTTTCGTGAAAATGCGACCCTGGAGGACCTGGACTTCTGGATCAAAACCCTTCTAAAAGCGAGGTCGATCTGGAATGTAAAAGAAATATTATATGTCTATAAGGATTACGCAGACTCTCTCTCTAAAATTAAAGAGGAATCCTATTATGAAAATGCGCTTTGTGGAATGAAGGCGATTTACGAGGCGGCAAAGGATGATCCTGACTATGTAAAGCTGCAGGAAGCTGTGGAATATCCGATTCTTCAGATTTATTCCTATTTACTGGTGGTCTGTCTTCAGCAGGAAAAAAACACAGGATTTGATTCAATCAATAAAATTAAGAGGGCGAGAGCATTAAAAAATAAAATAACGGAGCTAGGATGCAATAACCCCTACGTACGAAGTAAGATCAGCCCTGAGAATATACAAATTTTAGAACTCGCAGAAAAGATTTAATAAAATAAAGGTTTCACTTCTTTCAATAATTGTCGATATAAAAAGTATGAGGCGCAAAAAAAGGAGTCATAATTGGATAACAGACCAGACGTATCGATCATTGTACCTGTTTATAATGCACAAAATACCATTGTGAGTTGTGCGGTAAATTTAATCAGACAGACATGGAAGAATGTGGAAATTATTTTTGCAGATGACTGTTCTACGGATAATAGCTATGCTATATTACAGCAGATCAAGAAGGAGACAGGAGATCACATTCATGTTCTTAGAACGGATCAGAACTCAGGTCCCGGAGGTGCCAGAAATCTGGGACTCTCAATTGCTTCCGGCAGGTATATTGGATTTGTGGATAGTGATGATCTGGCAGATGTGACCATGTTCGAGAAGATGTATCAGCTTGCACGAGCAGAGGCCTGTGATATTGTAGACTGTGCGTATCTCGATGAAGCAAAAGGCATGATCATGCCTTCGATACCGGAAGAACTATCCGGAATTATGGATACTGCAAAGAAGAACCGACTGATCTCCACAGAGGGATATGTGTGGAACAAGCTTTTTCTGGCAGATCTGATCAATGAGAATCATATGCGCTTTCGGGAACAGACTTCAATGGAAGATACAGATTTTATTGTATATGCATATGCATTGTCAACCAAGATCCTGAGCGTGAATGAGCCTTTGTACCGCCACACAAAAAATGATTTCAGTATGATGTCACGAATCAGGCATAAAAACATCTCTCTTGATTCTCGCAATGCTGCCAATGCGATCTATGAAAAACTAAGCAGAATGCCTCTCTATAAAGGGATTCAGGAAGGAGCAGAGGCAATCATGATAGCGCTATGCTTTTCGGCACTTGTCAACTGCTTGCTGGATGAGACGGCGGATGATGGTACAAAACTAGGAAATATGCTAGAGATCAGACAGCTGACGGATCGGATCGTCAAGAGAGGATTTCAAAATACATGCTTACCGAAAGAAATGGATGAGACCTGTATCGACCTGATGAAGATCAATGCGGTGGAACCGAGCGAACTACTTGGCATGTTTCGGACATAAATAGATATCGTGGGAGGAAGAACCTGAGTATGAAAAAGGTTATCACATATGGAACTTTTGATCTGTTTCATCAGGGTCACTATCGTCTTCTGCAGCGTGCAAAAGAGCTGGGAGATTATCTGATCGTAGGTGTGACAACAGAGCATTTTGATGAAGAACGCGGAAAGATCAATGTTGTGGATTCGATCATGAAACGAATTCATAATGTTTTGCAATGCGGACTCGCAGATGAGATCATTATTGAAGATCATGAAGGTCAAAAGCTGGAGGATATTCAAAAATATGATATCGACATTTTTACCGTCGGTTCGGATTGGTCAGGAACATTTGATTTTTTAAATCAGTTCTGCAAAGTCATCTATTTGGACAGAACACCAAACATTTCTTCGACACTCATAAGAACGCAAAGCGTACCCATTGTTACGATCGGGATCGTTGGCAGCGGACGAATCGCACCAAGATTTTTGGCTGAGTCCAAATTCGTGAGCGGTGTGTATATTCGAGGCGTGTATAATCCCCACAGAGAAAGTGCACAGCGATTTGAGCAGGAGCATGAGGTACAGGGCTTCTATGGTGAGTTTTCAGATTTTCTTAAGGAAATCGATGCCATCTATATTGCTTCACCAAATGAAACACATTATGATTACTGTGTTGCAGCTCTTTTGCATGGAGTGCATGTTCTGTGCGAGAAGCCCCTCGTTTTTCAAAAAAGAGAAGCAGAGGAGCTGTTCGCTCTGGCTGCTGAGAAAGATCTGATCCTGATGGAGGGCATTAAGACAGCTTACTGCCCCGGATTTTCACAGCTGCTGAATGTAGTTAAGAGCGGTAAGATCGGCGAGGTCAGAGATGTCGAAGCCTGCTTTTCCCGACTGGTAGAGCCGGGTACGAGAGAGGCGGTGGATTCGGAATACGGTGGAGCGTTCTTAGAATATGGAAGCTATACTCTGCTTCCGATCTTAAAGCTTCTGGGATCCAATTACAGAAAAGTTGAGATAGATAGTATTTTTGCCGATAATGGGATCGATGAATATACAAAGATACACATTGGATATGAAAGCAGCTTTGCTCTTTCAAAGACAGGTGTTGCAGTAAAGTCAGAGGGACAGCTCGTCATTGCAGGCACAAAAGGCTATATACTGGCAGAATCGCCCTGGTGGCTGACTAAGAAATTCGAGGTACGCTATGAGAACGCGGATAAGATCGATCATTATACCCCACGTTTTCTGGGCGATGGACTTCGCTATGAAATTAGTGAATTTGTATCAAAGATCAATCATCGGGGAAGCAGTTCCTATAAACTCTCAAAAGAGGAGTCGATTGCGATGGCAGATATTGTAGAGCAATTTATGGAAAAAAGAAGTCAGCACTACCTGGAGATGACAGAGGGGAACAAGGACAGTCAGATCAAGATCTGGGCACATCGCGGATGCAGCTATCTATACCCGGAAAATACCCTGGCAGCCTTTTTGTCTGCGTCAAAGCTGCCGGGCATTACGGGAATCGAACTGGATGTTCAAATGGCCAGCGATGGAACACTGGTCGTCTTTCATGATGAAACACTGAACCGTTTGATGGATCACACAGGATATGTTAAGGATTTTTCTTTTTCCGAGCTGAGAAAAATGAATTTTCGGGCGTGGTACGATAAGGAGAACCTGCGAGCAGATGAAGTGGAGCGGGATCTGATTCGCATTCCCTCTCTGCAGGAGGTATTTGAATGGATGTCACCCTATTGTAAAGAAAATCATCTGCGGATCAATATAGAACTAAAAAATAGCCTGATCGCATATGATGGCATGGAAGAATTGATCCTTAAGATGGTCACAGACTGTGGGATGGCAGAGCATGTAGTGTATTCCTCTTTTTCCAAGGAATCCGTGATCAGGCTGAAGAAGCTGGAACCGAGTGCTGAGGTAGGAGTATTGGATGAGGAGTGCACGGTCTGCGAGTCCTTTTGCAGGACCCATGATCTTGATGCGATACATCCAAGTCTGGACACAGTGACCGGATTGCTGGAGAATCCTGCAGGCTGGCCGGTCAGAGTATGGAATACGATCGAACCATTTTTTGGTGAGGATGGGCAAAGGCCGACCTTTGATCTGAAAAAGCTGGAAAGAAAAGGAATTACAGATTTATTTACAAATTTGCCGGAGCGGTATCTGAGTAACAGATCGTGAAATTGGCAGGCAGTGAAAAAGGGGAGTAATAATGAGCAATGTGATGGTCATCAACATGGGCTTAAAAAGTATTCGGTGCATGTTGTTCAATGAGTCAGGCTTGAAGCTGGCGAGTGCATCTGAATCCATAAACACACAGATCAATGATGAGCGTGTGGAGCAGGATCCTGCTGAATGGTGGGAGAAAGCAGAGAATGTGATCAGGCGGGCAATCATGGATGCGTCTTTGCATTCAGTGGACTATATCACAGTCACAGCATCGGCTTCTTGCTTAGTCTGTGTGGACAAGGAAGGCGTTGCACTTGGCAGAGCAATCATGATCTCTGACAAGAGAGCTGCGGCAGAGAGCAGATATCTGTCTAAACTGCCAGAAGCTGTAACGTTGCAGCAGGAAACAGGCTTGGATATGAATGCGAGCCTGATGCTCCCCAAAATAGTATGGTTCAATAAAAATAACCCTGCTGAGGCTGCACAGACGTATAAATATCTGACACCAAATGATTTTATTATTTATAAGCTCTGCGGTCAGTTCGTGACTGACCGGCTCAATGCACTAAAATACCACTATAATCATAAGACAAAGTGTTATCCAAATGATCTGCTGTGTAAAATCGGCATTCCCGAAGATAGGCTCCCTGCTGTGGCAGAACCGGGAACGGAAGCAGGACAGATCCTGGATACGATGGCGGAAAAGCTGCAGATTTCAAAGGGTGCTAAGATCGTTCTTTCCTCCTATGATGCAATCTGTTCCTTTGTAGGCAGTGGGGCTACTGAGGATGGAGAAGCCTCCGACGTGTCCGGAACGGTTACCGTATTTCGAACAGTTTCCAAAACTGGGATAAAGAAACAAAATTCCAATATCTATACGCTGCCTTTTCCAGACGGGGATACGACCCTGGTAGGTGGCTCGAATAATCTTGGGGGCGGTCTGATCGAGTGGGTGAAGCAGTGCTACTATCAAAAAGAATCCTGCCCCTATGAACTAATGGAAATGGATGCAAGAGAGTCTGAGGTCGGTGCACGTGGGCTGATCTTTTTGCCATATCTGTTGGGAGAACGGGCACCGGTCTGGGATGATGACGCAAGAGGTGTTTTTTTTGGACTTGAAAGAATGCATACAAGAAAGGATATGACACGGGCTGTTTTTGAAAGTACCGGTTATATTGATCTTGATATGATATGCGAAATAGAGAATACAGGTATACCGGTACATACCGTCAGACTTTCAGGAGGTCTGGCCAGAGTTCAGCTGATCTCCCAGATCAAAGCAGATATTATTGGAAAGGATGTCCTTGTATTAGAAGAATTTGAGACAACGGCAGCGGGAGCAGCGATGCAGGTATTGATCGGAGTGGGACATTTTCGATCTGCCAGGGAGGCGGCCGAGAAATTTGTTGCTATACGCATGATTGTTTGCCCGAATCGGTCAAATCATGAAAAATATAGATATATGTATGAACTGTATAAAGAAACCTACAAATCACTCAAAGGGCTTTTTATCCGAAGAAAAGAGATACTAAGTCAAATGGGAAGTGCACGGGAAATTAAAATCGAGAATCTGTAAAAGAGGTCGGACAATGGCAGAGATCCTTTGGAATACAACTACAAAAATCTATTTTGGTGAAGGGGTCACTGAGGAAGCGATCCAGAAAGAAGCTGAGCTTTTTAGCGGCGTAATTATGATCGTGACATCAGGAACCTCGATCGATCGCTTAGGCCATGTGGACAGACTGATCCGGTACATCGAACAGTATGGACACCCGGAGCTGCTTCGAGTCTATGGAGCGATCAGTCAAAATCCAAGGTTAGAGGACATCGCGAAGGCAGCAGTGGAAGCAAGACAGATGAAAGCAGACACAATCATAGGATTTGGCGGCGGAAGTGCTCTTGATGCAGCGAAGGCAGTTGCTGTCGGAGCCGCACTGATGGTGGAATCCGATCAGGACATGCTAGAGCAGCTAGAACAATATATGATGGATGGGAACGAGCCTGGAAAAAGTACAAAATCCGTGATTGCCATACCTACCACAGCAGGTACAGGCAGTGAAGTAAGCAAAGCAGCGATCATTTCCTCAAAACGTCTTAAGATAAAAGGCGGCATTCGAGGTGATCATATCGTTCCGGTGCTTGCGATCGTGGATCCGGAATATACCTGGTCCGTATCCGAAAAAGTAACGATGGAGACAGGTTTTGATGTATTTGCACATGCAATGGAAAGCTATGCTGCGGTAAAGGCAAATAGCTATTCTGAAATGCTGTCTGAGCAGGCGATCAGACTGGTGGGTGAGAACCTGCCAAGGCTAAAGAAAGACAGCCAGGATCATATCGCCCGCAGGCAAATGAGCTATGCCAGTCTTCTCATGGGAATGAATCTGGCATCTGTTGGAACGTGTCTTCCCCACAGAATACAATATCCCGTAGGGGCAAGGACCGGAACGACCCATGCAGCAGGACTTGCAGCTATCTATCCATCCTGGATCTTTCATGAATATCAGGTCAATGCAGCCAAGGTGACAAGAGGCATCGAGCTGCTTACCGGAACACGGGTGGAGAATGCCAGAGAAGCAGCGGAAGCGATGACTGCTTTCCTGAGGGAGTTAGAAATCGATTATTCGTTAAATGAGCTCGGAATCACAGATGGGGAGTTGAAGGAATTGGCGGAGGAAGTGACAGGAAATATCGCGAACGACAAGCTTGCAAATCAAAGCGATATCATGATCAGAATCATCGCAGATCGCAGAGAGTAGCAGAGTATCCATACATAAGACGAGATAGCATTTGGGAGGTAGTAATGCAGGCAATTATTATGGCCGCCGGAAAGGGCAGCCGATTAGGCGAACTGACAGAGGAGATGCCAAAATCATTTTTAGAGATCCGTGGAATAAAGCTGATCGAGTATAATGTGGCACTGCTTCATGCTTTTGATATTAAAGACATTGTCATTGTAACAGGATATATGACAGAGAAAATCGAGGAATGGGCAGCGGATAAAGGGATTACCTGCGTTTACAATCCATTTTTTGAAATGACGAATGTACTGGGATCTTTTTATATGGGGCAAGAGCATCTGAATCAGGATGTGATCTATATGCATGCAGATACGCTGGCTGAGCCTGCGATTCTTGAGCAGATGCTGAAAGCAGATGGCGACATCGTGCTTCCTGTTGATCATAAAAAGTGTGATGAGGAGGCGATGAAGGTACTGCTTCAGAACAATGAGATCGTACAGATCAGCAAGCTGATTCCCTGTGAGAAAGCAGCAGGAGAATTCATCGGAATCGCAAGGATCAATCAGAACGTACTGCCGGCCTTAAAGCGAGCCAGCAAAGAAGTCCTGAAAAGAAAAAATTATACAGCATACTTTGAGGCAGCAATTCAGGAGCTCATCAATGAAAGGAGCTACAGCATGGAGATCCTTCCTACCGATCAGTATTTCTGGGCTGAGATTGATTTTGCGGAGGATTATGCAAGAGCTAAGGCTGAGATCACAGAGGCGCTGCTTCAGGTAGGCAGGGGAGAGTTTGGCAAATGAAATATTCAACAGCATCGAAGGACTATATAAAAAAGAGAAAGAGAAAGGCTGCCAATATCCGACTACTTTTTCGCCTGTTTCAGATATTTCCTCTGAAACAAAAAATTGTGTTCACAGCTTTTGAAGGGGATGGAGGGTACTGCTGCAATCCCAGATATATCGCAGAAGAGCTTCACCGGCAAGGGCAGGGGTATGAAATGGTTTGGCTGGTAAATAACCTGGATAAGCAGATGCCTGCTCATATAAAAAAAGTAAAAAATACACGACTGAATCGGACCTATCATCTTTCAACAGCCAGAATATGGGTCGATAACAGTAGAAAAGAGCTTGGAACCGTCAAACGAAAGAACCAGTTGTATATCCAGACCTGGCATGCTGCGATCGAATTCAAGCCAGTAGGCGGATTCAGAGGAGCTTTGTTTCCCGAAATTGCGGAGTATGTGAGCCGGCAGGATTCAAACCTGATCGATTATGTCACATCGAATTCAAAGTGGTGCACGGACAGATATCCGACCATGCTGCTCTATGATGGGGAAATTATAAAAACAGGATCACCAAGATGTGATGTGTTTCATGGGGAAAGAGAAGCCACTCGTTATCGAATCCGAGAACGGTACTCTATTGCTCAGGAAGCAAAGATTGTCCTGTTCGCTCCTACCTTCCGGGGAGGCAGTCAGAGCACAGACCGCAGTATAAATCCAGAAGCAACAACCCTCAAATTAGAGGAGCTGGCAGGGGTACTGGCCAGACGATTTGGAGGAGAATGGCATGTTCTCCTTCGGCTTCATCCGCAGCTTGCAGCACGTATGGCAGGGTTTCCGGAATATGAGAACACACTCAGCCTGCATGATGTAAGTCAGGCTGATGATATGAATGAACTTCTTGCAGCATCTGATGTATTGGTCACAGATTACTCAAGCTCTGCTTTTGATGCCATGATCATGGAAATTCCGGTGTTCCTCTATGTAGATGACTTTAAGGAGTATACTGTGGAACGCGGACAACTGATGTGGGATCTGAATGCACTGCCATTTCCCTATGGAAAGACAAATGGAGAACTGCAGGAGAAGATCATAACCTTTGAACAGGACAGATACCAGGAAGCGATCCGGCTGTTCCTGCAGGAGCATGAGGTCTGTGAGGATGGACATGCCAGTGAACGGGTGGTCGAATATATACATCAATTTATCAATCAATAAGGACTGAGACATGAATAAAAAAATAGTCATATGGGGTGCAGGGGAGCGCGGAAAACGGATATTTCCGCATATCAGTGAACAGGTGCTGGCTTTTATCGATAGTAACAAACAGAAACAGGGGGAGGAATGCTGTGGACGACCAGTCATCAGCTATGAGACATTTCAGGAAGTCTATCCGGAATGTTATATTCTAATTTCCTTTTCCTTTGAGGATGAGATCGTAGATATTTTGGAACAGAATGGCAATTCCCGTTATTTTTTAATGTCTGAGTGTCCAGGGGAATTTCAGGAGCCAAATTCCAGAACCATTTTAAAAGAATCGATGATCGAACTTTTTCAAAACAGCGGACATACGGCAATCTATGGAATCGGTCTGTATGGGTATATACTGAACGAATGGATCAAAGAAGCTTCTGGTCACTACGTACCTATGATTCCGCAAAAAAGTATCGAGGAAAGGCAATGGATCCAAAGAAGAAAGGATTTCTCCGAGTACCCCTATGCTCCATCCGAAATAATACCAGAGTTTGAGGAACTTTTCGTCACGACAGAGCAGGAGCTTTGTGAGTTAGAGGACACATATGGGGAGGCAGTCCGTGTTGTCGATGCCTATGATATCAGTGCTCGAAGCAGCTGCTATCACAATCCTGAGCTGGAACAATATAAAGATATTCATCACGGCGAACGCTGTTTTATCATTGCAACAGGACCGTCCCTTCGAATGCAGGATCTCGATACGCTGCACAAGAATCAGGAGACCTGCATCAGCATGAACCGAATCTGGTATGCCTTCGATCAGACCGCATGGAGACCCAAGTATTACACAATTCTGGATTTTCGCTTCTTCAAAGAAGACAGTGACATGCTGGATCAAATACCGGTTGAACATAAATTCTACGCCGATGTCTATGAACCTTATTGGAAGGAACAACCACAGAAGGAACAACCACAGAAGGAACAGCCACAGTCGCTGCAAAGTCCGGATCAGGCAGTTGCTAAGTCAGGTAAAGCACACAGATATCATGTCAGCTATGAGCTTCATTCCAAAAGCCTGCCGAAATTTTCCTCCGATTTTGCACAATCCTCCTACTTTGGATGTACCGTGACCTACACCTGTATACAGCTGGCAGTCTATATGGGATTTAAAGAAATCTATCTGCTGGGCGTCGATGCAACGACTCCAGGCAGGTATCATGATAAAAGCAGTCACTTTTCTGAGAAATATCTTGAAAAATCCAAATCGGACCTGATCGTGTATCATGATGAGTCCAGAATGGCATATCAGGCTGCAGAACAATACACCAGAGAGCATGGGGTAAAAATATACAATGCCACAAGAGGCGGAGAACTGGAAACCTTTGAAAGAGTGAATTTTGACAGCCTTTTTACGTCATAAGAAATGAGGAAAATAAATGAAATGTAAGATCTGTTCTGCAGATAAGATCGAGACGATCTACAAAGGAACGATACGAAATGGCGGGATCGGGAAATTTACAGAGGAAGAGATCCCGGTGTATCAGTGCAGCTGCTGCAAAGTGATCTGGCATGAAAATCTGCTGGAATCCAGTGAATATTACGAGAGCACAGAATACAGAGATTCCCTCGAGGGAAGTTCCCGAGAGGAGGATTTTTATCAAAGACATGATAAAGAATCCCTGGACAAATTCCTGTATACCGGAACAGAGCGGTTCCGAAATAAGATTGTAGCGGATATCGGCTGCGGCTGCGGGGCATTCCTGGACCTCGTGTCAGGTGCAGCCAGTGAGGTGATCGCTGTAGAGCCATCTGCAGCATACAGAAAAATCATGGATCGAAAAGGCTTTCATACATTTGCATATGGGAAACAGGCGGCAGAGGTATTCGGTAACAGGGCAGGCACTGTCGTTTCCTTTGATGTTATTGAGCACGTGGAGGATCCCAGGCAGTTCCTGATGGAAATTTATGATCTGTTAGAGGCGAAAGGAACTGCAGTCATTGGAACACCGACAGATGCACCCATCATGCGGGAGCTGCTGGGAGAGACCTATGAAAAACAGATTCTTTACAGTACCCAGCATCTTTGGATCTTTTCCGAGCAAAGTCTGAAACAGTTATGCCAGGAAAGCGGATTCCATAAGGTGGAGATCAAATTCTTCCAGCGCTATGGAATAGAGAATGTATTCTCCTGGATGATCGCAAAGGAACCACAGGCAGCAGTGGTCTCCAGCATTTTTACAGATACTTTGAACCAGGCCTGGAGAGGTCAGTGCAGTGATCTGGGACTTGCGGATTACATGGTCGTGTATCTGGAAAAATAAGGATGGGAGTGCAAATGGAGAAAATAGTATCTTTTATACCAATAAAATTAAACAATCAGAGACTACCTGGCAAGAATACAATGCTGCTTGGGAAGGACCCACTGTGCAATTATATTTTTAAGACGGTCAGTCGTGTAAATGGAGTGGATGAGAACTATGTCTATTGCAGTGATGAGCGGATCAAAGAATATATTCCAGAGAAGCTGAGGTTCTTCAAAAGAGATGCCGCTCTGGATGGACCACAGGTCAAAGGCCTTGAGATCATCGATCGTTTCATTCAGGACGTGGATGCGGATATCTATATACTTACCCATGTCACACAGCCCTTTACGAAAACCTCCTCGATTCAGACTGCCCTGGATAAAGTTGTGCATGAAGGTTATGATTCCGCCTTTAGCTGTGTCTGTATTCAAGACTATTGCTGGTATCAGGGAAAGCCATTCAACTATCAGATGAACGATATTGTAACGACCCAGGATCTGGAACCTGTTTATATGGAAACGGGAGCTTTTTATATTTTCCGCAAGGAAGTATTCACCGAGCTTCGCCAGCGGATCGGGAAGCGTCCTTACATGCAGATCATGGATGCAATGGAAGCGGTAGATATCGATACCCAGGAAGATTTTGATTTCGCTCGGGTGGTGCATGCATTTCAAACACAAAAGGAAGCGATGACAAACAATGAACAACATTAAAGTCCTTGACTGTACCTTAAGAGATGGCGGCAGAATCATTAATTGTGAATTTGACGATCAAATCATAACAAATATGGCAAAAGATCTGTCGACAGCAGGTATTGACATTGTGGAGATGGGATTTCTGCGTTCCGAAGAAACGACTTCCTATACTGGAAATTCTACTTTTTTTACCAGTCCGAACCAGATCGCGCCACTGCTTCCACCAGAAACTTCGAATACGATGTTCGTGGCATTCGCTGATTATAATATGTATGATTTTTCTGCACTAGCGCCAAAGGAGGAGAACTCGATTCAGGGGATCCGTATTGGGTTTACCAGAAAAGATTTTATGGAAGACCTTGTTGAATTAAAAAGAGCCC
Source organism: Lachnospiraceae bacterium (assembly GCA_047974745.1). Classification (GTDB taxonomy): domain Bacteria; phylum Bacillota; class Clostridia; order Lachnospirales; family Lachnospiraceae; genus JBKECO01. Next base: position 106,980 of record JBKECO010000001.1, on the reverse strand, counting down.
TTCGCCTGGTCAAAGAACAGGGCTATCTCCTGTTCGCACAGGGAGTGAATGTGCTGGCTTATTCGGATCAGGAGCTGCTGCGACTGATCGATGTAGTGAATGAAATCGAACCTTATAGTTTTGGGATCGTAGACACCTATGGAGCAATGTATTTAGAAGATATCGAGCGGTTCTACTGTCTGGTAGATGAAAATCTAAAAGAGGGGATCGCGATCGATATCCATTCTCACAATAATTTCCAATCCTCCTTTACCTTTGCACAGGAGATCATCCGACTGGCAAAAGATGAAAAAAGAATGATCATCATTGATGCAACGCTAAATGGGATGGGAAAATGTGCAGGAAATCTGAATACCGAGCTGATCATTGATTTTTTATCCAGAAAGCAGCACAGAGATTACGAGCTTGATGGTGTTCTGGATGCCATCGACAGATATATTCTGCCGATCAGACAGAGTCATTCCTGGGGATATTCCGTACCTGCTTTCATGGCAGGGATCTACAAATCCCATCCGAATAATATTACCTATCTGACTGAAAAATACAGGCTGAACAGCAAAGACATCAAATACATTATTTCTGGAATTGATGAAAAAACGAGAGAGCGATACGACTACGATAATATTCATAGGATCTACAAGCAATATAATAAAAATAAGATCGATGAAGAACAATCCATACAGACGTTGAAAAAGCAGTTCAAAGACACAAAAGTGCTTGTACTTGCACCCGGAAAAACAGTAGATGACTATCAGGAACAGATACAGCGGTATATAATGGAGCAAAAACCTTGTGTGGTAGGGGTCAATTTTATTCCTAAAAAGATACTCTGTGATTATTACTTTTATGCGAATACGATTCACTGGGAGAAAATACAAAGTGAGATCGACAAAAGCAGATGTATACTATCCTCGAATATACACAGGAACACAGAAGGCACAAAACAGGTCGACTATGCATCCCTGATCGTAGAAGACAGCAAACTGTTCGATAACAGTGCGATCATGCTGTTGAATCTGCTGAAAAAGCTGGAAGTCGCCTCTATACATCTCGCTGGATTCGATGGACTAAAAGAGGTCGGTGAAAACTACGTTGGATCTGACTTTTTAAATAAGAACCATGAGCTTTCGATGCTTGAAACGAATCAGGAGGTCGGACGTTTGTATGATAACTATAAAAAGAAGGTGAAGGGGAAAATCAAGGTCAGGATCATAACTCCAAGTATGTACGAAGATACTGATTTTGAGGATTCTATTTCGTCTGAAAGGTAAATGGATGCAAAAAGCAATTTGTTTTGGAGCCGCTGGCGGCGCAAAAAGGCTCTATCAGGAAATCATCCAGAACTATGAAGTGATCGGATTTGCTGACAATGACAGGAACAAATGGGGAACAACACTTTTTTCCTTAGCAGTCATGTCCCCCCAGGAATGCCTGCAAAAGGAATATGAAGTGATCATCATCACATCAGCTCCGGGTCTTGAAACAATCAGGCAGCAGCTGCTGGCCATGGGAGTCAGGGAACGGGATATTATCAGCCATTATGTAAGCGCACCACTTGAGAGCAGAAAAGTTTTTTTGGAGAAAATGGCGTGTCTGCAGAAGGATCTTAACGAGGGCATCTGTGTCGCTGAGGCCGGTGTGTTTGAAGGGGATTTTGCCAGATGGATCAATGCATATTACCCCAGTAGGACGCTGCACCTGTTCGATACCTTTGAAGGATTTGATGCAAGGGATATTTCCAAAGAAGGCGGACTTTCAGAAGCCAGGTCAGGTGAATATTCCAACACTACAACAGAACTTGTCATGAGTAAGATGTCAGAGCCGGAAATGGTGAAGATCCACAAGGGGTTCTTTCCTGAAACAGCGGCAGAGATCCAGGATCATTTCTGTTTTGTAAATCTGGATCTGGATCTCTATGAGCCCACTTACCGTGGACTGAGATGGTTTCAGGACAAAATGGTATCAGGGGGAGTCATACTTGTGCACGACTACTTTGCAGAGAACTTTAAAGGTCCAAGGCAAGCTGTGGAACAGTTCCTTGAGGAGTCAGAAGGCAGATATCATAAATTTCCAATCGGAGATGGAATCAGTATTATGGTGACCGGTTTTTAAAAAGATGAGGAAAAAACGATGGATAGATCAACGATAAGGGCACTGATCATGGATGTGGATGGAACACTCACAGATGGTGGAATCTACATGGGTCACGATGGTGAGGTATTGAAAAAATTTCATGTAAAGGATGGTCTGGGTATTCATATCATTTTGCCAGAACATAACGTGATACCGATTATTCTGACGGGAAGAAGCTCCTCCATTGTTCGTAACAGAGCAAAAGAAATGGGTGTCGAATATGTCTTGCAGGGCAGTACAGATAAGCTGACGGATATGAAACAGTTGTTAGAGAGTCTGCAGATAGAACTGGAGCAGACAGCCTATATTGGGGATGATATCAATGATCTTCAGGCAATGGAGGCAGTTGGTCTAAGAGGCTGTCCCAAAGATGCGGCCAGAGAAATTCGTGAGATCTCAGACTTTATTTCTGAGTATTTAGGTGGAAATGGAGCAGTCAGAGATTTCATCGAATGGATCGTCCAAACATAAAATGACAGGAAACGGAGCGTTACGTGGATAGCAGGATAAAACGAGCAGGAATCTTATCGGTTTATGACAAGGCAGGAATCATTGATGACTATGTGATCTATCTGGCATCCTCCCTGCATAAAATAGTGTCGAAGCTGATCATAGTCGTAAATGGAACGCTTTCCAGGGATGGATGTCAAGCTTTACTTCAGATTTCGGACACCGTCATTCTTCGTGAGAACAAGGGGTTCGATGGCGGAGCCTATAAAGAAATTCTGACAGCACGGTCCAAACTGTGGAACCTTCAGGAATATGATGAGCTGATCCTCTGCAATGACACTTGCTATGGTCCATTTCGGCCACTGGAGGTTATTTGGGAGCGAATGGATCAGGAAGAGAGCCAGGCGGATTTCTGGGGCATGAATGAAATTCAAAACGGTCTTACGGATCATATGCAGGGATATTTTCTGGTCTTTCGAAAAAAGCTGCTGGAGAAGGGTGTGCTTCAGGAATACTTTCACGAGCATGTAAACGAAAACTGTCAGGATCTTAGGGAAATGATTGCTTCTTTTGAGAAGGGATTGTTTCTCTTTCTCAGAGAACAAGGGTATCTCCACGCATCCTATATCGAGAGAAATAACCTTAACATATATGAGTATGGGGATGTTCTGCTGAAAGAGTATCGTTTTCCTTTTTTAAAAAAGAAATGTTTTGACCCTGCATTCAACCGATATCATTCGTCACTGGCGACTTCTATTGAGTGGATCCGGAGCGAGACGGACTATCCGCTCCCATATCTGCTGAATCATGCCAAGAGAGTCTATGGATATTCGCCGGATCAGATAATCAGTGCAAAGGGTGATGCGCAGACAATTTCAGATGTGCGGCCGATGCCACAGGCGGTCCGTCCGTTTCGGATCGGACATAAGGAGCTGGAACGATTCATCAAGCAAAGTGAATCTGTCTATCTGTATGGATGTGGAAAATATGCCATTGAACTCTATCTGCTTTATTTACAAGACAATCACAAGCTTAAGGGATTTCTGGTATCGGACAACCAGCTTCATGCTCCGCAGCAGTTCTATGATCTTCCGGTACTGCGCCTCTCTGAGCTGGATCAAAATGTAAGGCAGCGCATTATTGTGGCAGCAGGCAGTATCGCTGCAAATGAAATCAGAAATCATCTCAGTGAGACAGAGGATGTACTTTTTATCTGCTAACGGCAAAAGGAAATCATCAGAATGAATAGAATCGGTATCTTTGTATTTTATGATTCGCATGGAATAGCGGATCCCTATATTGATCATTTGCTGGACAGTCTGAGCCAGTATGTGAATCGTCTGATTATAATGGTCAACGGAACCATGACCGATTCATCCAGACACAGGCTTTCGGCTTTTTCAAAGGAGATCATTGATCGAAGCAATACCGGATTCGATGCGGGCGCATACAAGGAAGCAATACTGGATTATCTTTGGGAGGAGGACTGGAGGAACTGGGATGAGCTACTTTTGTTCAACGATACCTTTTATGGACCGGTCGTTCCCTGGTCAGAGGTATTTGAAATCATGGAATCTTCGAATGCGGATTTTTGGGGGCTCAGTAGTTACCCAGGCGGCTTTGACAGCACTGGGAATCCTCTGCCGGAGCATGTTCAGGCATATTTTCTGGTCTGCAGACATAAAATGCTCCACAGCACTCTTTTCAAGGATTTCTGGGAACAGCTACTCTGTCCAAGGACGAGAATAGAAGCGATTTTAAAATTTGAAATAGGGTTCTCGGTCTTTTTTCATCAGCTTGGATTTGTAGGAGCTTCCTATTTGGAGGTTCAAAATCCCGACTTTATCAGAAAAGAAAATCAAAACTATTATCTTGAGATGCCCTGGGAACTTTTGGCGAATTACAGATTTCCAGTTATTAAAAGAAAAGCGCTGGGAATCGAATACTTTAAGGAGGCGAGAAAGTCGATTTGCTATTTGAGGGATGAGACGGATTTCCCCCATCAAATGATTATAGAACACCTGGATCGGCTTGACCGACAGGGAGAGATCGGACCCTTTTCACCGGTCAGATTAGAGAAATTCTATCATTCACATAAGAGGATCTATATCTATGGAAATGGTACTTATGGAAAAGGGGTCGCAGCCTATTTTCATTTTAAGGGATGGACATTCGAGAACGTTCTCGTATCAAAAAAACAAATAGACTCCGAAGATGTCATCTGCTTTTCGGATCTGAAGCTAAGTGATGGAGATGGTATTATTCTGGCTTTGGGCAGGCAGGCATTTCTTCAGGTCTACCCAACGCTGCAAAATGAGGTGAACTCAGATCAGCTGTTCCTGCCAGGAGGCTGCGATCTGCCAGAAATTCGAAAGGAGCAGACAGAATGAACAGGATCGGTATGATTGTTATATATGATGACGATGGAATCATCGATACCTATGTGGAATATCTTCTGCAAAGCCTCTCTGTCCTGCTTCAGAAAATGGTGCTCGTGATCAATGGCTCCCTTACAGAGCCTTCCTTGGAGATTTTAAAAAAATATTCGAAGGATATCTATCAAAGAGAGAATACAGGCTTTGATGGAGGTGCATACAAAGATGCCATTACAAAGTATCTGTCCAAGGAGGACTGGAGTCAGTGGGACGAGCTGATCCTGCTCAATGATACCTTCTATGGGCCGCTGTATCCATGGGAGCAGGTATTTCAAGTTATGGATCGTGAGAATGTCGATTACTGGGGCCTGAACAGATATAGCGGGGATGACAGAAAAAAGCAGGACGGTACAAGGGTGCCTGAATTTATTCACAGCTATTTTCTGGTCTGCCGGGCAGTCATTTTAAGAGATCCGGCCTTTGCTGACTTTTGGCAGGAACTGGAATATCCCGGAACATGGACAGAAGCGACGGAGTTCTTTGAGATCGGGATCTCTGAATATTTATCTAAGCTTGGATATCGAAGCACATCCTATGCAGAAGTCGTCTGCCCCAAATACAGGTCTTCTGATTACAGCAGCGAGTCTTTTGAGCTGATTGTAAGGGCTAAGCTTCCGATCGTGAAAAGAAAAGCATTATCGCTCATCTATCATTCACAGGCAGAACATATCATGCACTATATCGATACCGAAACGGATTATGATATCGAGTTGATCCGCACGAATATGCAGCGCTGGGAGAGGCAAAATGGGAAGATCTTTTCCAGAGAGGAATTGGTGAGGTTCTGCAGGCTTCACAAGAAAATCTACATTTATGGCAGAGGGAAATATGCAGGTGTCATAACAGAATATTTAAAGAGCCGGCAGATCGTTCCTGTACAATACCTAGTGACAAAGGATTGTGAACAATATGAAAATACGATTAATTTCAAGGATCTGATTCTGGAACCGCTGGATGGTATTGTTGTAGCGCTTGGACGTACTGCATTCCGGGAAGTATTTCCGATTCTGCAGGCAGAAAACTTAGACAAATCGCAGCTGTTGCTGCCAAGATTGTGATGGGACGTATGAAAATAATCATATATGCATTGGGTGAACTATATCAAAAAGTAAAGCAGGAGATCGATTGGCAGGAAGTAGCCGGTCTATCTGATAAAAAGAGAGCAGGAGAGACCGAGCATGGATCGGTGATTCTACATCCGTGTAAGCTGTATGAGGTGGAATATGACTATATTGTTATCTTTTCCCAGCGGTATTACAAACAGATCAAAAAAGAACTGAACGGAGAATTTGCAGTTCCGGAAAGAAAGATCCTTTCATTTCATCATTATCTGGACAGCGAAGCACTGCATGCATACCATGATCTTCAGCTAATCAAGCAATATGCATCTGAAGTGAAATGCCAGAAGCTGCTGGACGCAGAAGGGCAAATACTTACGAAACAGGTCTTGACCATGGAGGAAGTGATTTCCGGGAAGGAAGGAGAACTTGATTATCTGAATGTAAACGGCACAAAGAACTATATCAACAAGAGTCTGTATGGGTCTTGCTTTCACAATCCAAAAGAAATCTCGAACACATACGACATTGCATGGATCGATGGCGCCAAGCTGCTGGAATCTAGCGATCTTTCTAAATCCAGGGATGTTCTAGAAGATCTTTTAAAGGTCGCTGGAAGAATCCTCATCTCAGTCACCTTTCGTCAGGACCATGCAATAGAAGAACTCGTCCAGTCAAAGCAAAGCAGGAGATATCTGACGGAAACAGCCATTTGCTGGGAGCTTACCAGCCGGGAGCAGCCAAAAATCGAGCACTGTACCATTTACACCGTACTGCATAAGGAATATCATGTGCTGCAAAATGACCTTTATAGTCCGCTTACCGTCGGCGGATTTGAAAAAGAGGGATATTTAAGGGAGACCTCGGGAGAGCATATCGCATATTTGAATTCAAAGATCAATGAATGCAGTGCACTCTACTGGATCTGGAAAAATACAGAATCCCAGTTCGTCGGACTGAATCACTATCGAAGATATTTTTACAACAATCAGATCCAATGCGATGAGAACCGCCTGGATGCCTCGACCCTGGAGAGGCTTATGATGGAATCGGATCTTCTTTTAACAGAAGCAGCTGAGCTGAATGGGTTTTCGGAATTGCAGCAGATCAAGGATTCCATTGATGATCAGGCCTTTAAAACGGGATATCAGTTGATGGAAGATGGCATCAGACGTCATCAGCCATCCTATCTGGAGGACTTTTACAGTGTTATGAACGGAAGTACTATGTTTGCATGCAACATGTTTGTGACACGAAGGGAGGTCCTGGATGCCTATTGCACATGGCTGTTCTCATTTCTCATTGAGGTGGCGGAACACGCAGAGGTTGCACAGTATGACCCGTACAGTCAGCGGGTGATTGGATTTTTTGCTGAGCGGCTCTGGACAGTCTGGCTGAGAAAACAAAAATTAAAGATAAAGGCACTGCCTTACGATATTATAAATTAGATAGAAAAAAGCCCAGGGGAGGAAAACGCAGTGAGAAAAATGGAGCGGCAAAAACTAAATGACCTGGTTCAGCTTCTGTATGAGGCTCAGGATGAGATCAAGTCACTTTTAGAGATTGGACATATGCAAAGCCTGCTGAGTCTTCTGGAACAGTGCCAGGAAACAGCGATTCAGATGGGCAGCTTTATAGAAGACAAGGAAAAGAAGTGCGGCAGAACGATTTCCCTTTTAGAGGACTATTGCGAAGCTGTATTTCAGCTTTATCAGATGATAAATGATGGAGACCAGGATGGAGCAGAGGAAGCACAGGGTAAACTGAATCTGGCATTGGAAAAAATAGAAAAAAGCATTCAGAACGATATAAGGATCAAAACGGAGATCGCATTTTTGCCCTACAAAGCCTCAATGTGGGATTCTTTGGAAAGCATCTGGCTGGCAGCTCAAGAAGATGAGAATTGTGAGACCTTCGTGGTGCCGATTCCCTACTATGACAAGCATACGGATGGGAGCTTTGGCATGATGCACTATGAAGGAGAACAGATGCCCTCCTATGTACCGGTGACGCATTATGAGTCCTATCTGCTCGAAGAGAGAAAGCCGGATATTGTATACATACACAATCCTTACGACAAAGGCAATCTGGTCACCAGCGTAGCTCCGGCCTTCTATTCCTCGGTCTTGAAAAAGCACACGACCCTGTTGGTCTATGTTCCCTACTATGTAACGACTGGTGGCATGTCAGAGGCGTTGTCCTTGTGCTACGCCTATATTCATGCAGATTATATCATCACCCAGTCACCGAAATATCTGGAATTTTTTGATCCGGCAATACCGAAAGAGAAGATCATTCCACTGGGCTCACCGAAATTTGACCGCATCATTCAAAGATGCAGGAATACAGAGTATGTTCCGGTCGAATGGAAGGAAAAGGCGAAGGGGAAGACCGTTTATTTTTACAATACAAGTATTGGAGGAATGCTTGCAGATACAAGAAAATTCCTGCAAAAATTAGCCTATGTTTTTCGGAGCTTTCAAGGAAGAGAAGATGCATGTCTGCTTTGGAGACCGCATCCCTTGCTGGACACGACATTTGAATGCATGAGAAAAGAGTGGCTTCCGACCTATCTGGAGTTAAAGAAACTATTTCTGGAAAGGAATCTGGGAATCTACGATCATAGTCCGGATATTGCTGATGCAATAGCACTTTCAGATGTCTATCTGGGGGATTCAGCGACTTCTGTAACCGCACTTTTTGGTATCGCAGGCAAACCTGTCTTTTTACTGAACAATGGGATCTGCAGCGAACCATTGGGGGATGACTGGAAGGGGGAGGTCATCAGGGCACTCAATGAAGAAAGCACAGATGACTGGATGATTACACACAATAACCACCTGTACCATGCCACAGATCATGATTTTCATTTTCGATTTCACCGCCGGCTGTCTCGATATTCGTCAGGAAATTATTATAAAAGAGTGATTGAGAAAAATGGGAAGCTATATGTTTGCCCTGAAAATGCAATGGATATTTTAGTGATAGATGAGTTTGGCAATGAGAAAAGGATTGCTTTGCAGGAGACAAAAAAGCAGATCGGTCTGTTCGTGAATGCCTTTTGCATTGGAGATTATATTTTTCTGATTCCAAGAAATTACCCATCTGTCGTGCGCTATGATATAAAAAATGAAAAAGTCGACTATATTCAGGGTGCAAATGAATATTTTGTCAGTATGGAGAATCATGAATACAGGAATGGTGGATGTTGTGTCTGGAATCAGTATCTGCTCCTTGCTTCCGTCACGGAGGACAGGATCCTGGCAATAGACAGTGAATCAATGGAGATGAAACTGGTTTCGATCGGAGCAAATGGAACAGGCGGATGTATGATGCTGATTCCTCATGAAAATGAAATCTGGGTCCTGCCTTACCGTGGAAATGACATCATCCGCTGGAATCCAGGGACAGGGAGCTCCAAAAAGTATGATACAGTACCGGAAACGTTCCTATGTAATCGACGCCCGGATGGCACATCCTGCCTGGAACGGCCATTCAGCAGTTTGGCATTTGCAGAGGATAAAGTCTTTATCGCTCCTTTTTGGGGAAATATGTTCTTATGCCTGGACTTAAATACAGAGTCAATTGAGATATGGGAACCTCCATTCCCGATCCCGGATCAGATGGATAACGGATATTATTTTTCGATGGAAGAGGGACATTTTATACGAAAGGTCGCAGGAACGAAGGAAAGCGTCTACAGGTATTTTTCATCTCGGGACTGCAGGACTTATGATGTGGATCTAAAGTCAGGGGAATACCACGAATTGAATGTTGTGTTTGAAGAAGCGCAGGTCAGGGAGATGGAACCTGGTTTCAGTGAGCTTTCACAGTGGCTGACTTACGGATGTGAAGAAAGTAGCTTTAATACCATCAAAAATCTGCTGGAGGGAACGATTTCGGGCAGTCAATTCGATCAGAAGAGGCAGCAGAACATGCTGAAGGAAATAGTTGAAAATGGAGATGGATCCTGCGGTGAAAAGACCCATCGGTTCATCTGCAGAAAACTGGAACTACTTGATGAAACATCCGAATTGAACAGAGAGCGGGGATAGATGAATCAGTCAGAGAAATCCATCGATGAAATGAAAAAAGGCTTATTGCAGTGGATCGACATTCCACCTGATAGCAATATCTTGTTCTATGGCAAAGAATGTTCTGCTCTTGCAGAACTGACGAAGAGCAGGTCACAAAAAGTGATATTTGCAGACCCAGATAATACGAATTTCGCGGAATGGGAGAAGCGGCTTGGTGCCTTTGATGTGATCATTGCGATCGAGACATTGGAAAAAACAGAAGAACCACAGCGGCTGTTAAAGATTTGGAAACAGCTGTTAAAGAAGGACGGAATACTGATACTTGGCATGAACAATAGGCTCGGGCTCAGATTCCTATGCGGAGACAGAGATATTTATACGGATCGCAGCTTTGACGGAGTCGAAGGCTATCGACGGGCATATGCCAAAAAGGAAGATGGATTTCGTGGAAGGATGTATCACAAAGCAGAAATGAGGCATATGTTACAGGAAGCGGAATGGAAGTATTATCAGTTCTATTCGGTACTGCCGGATCTTGCAAGTCCTCAGCTGATCTATGAGGAGCATGTTCTACCAAATGAGGATCTAAGTCACAGATTCTATCCGGCATACCACTTTCCCGATTCTGTTTTTTTGGAAGAGGAACATCTGTATCAGTCTTTGATCGATAATGATCTATTTCATCAGCTTGCGAACAGCTATCTGATTCTTTGTACCCTGCAGCGAACAGAACCAAAGATATGTCATGTCACAAGCTCTATGGGAAGAAATCGAGAGAATGCCCTCTTGACAGTGATTCGTACAGATCGAACCGTGGAGAAGCACGCCGCCTTTCCGGAAGGCATACAACGGCTGAAAAATCTTGAGAAGAACAGCCGGGAGTTGGACGAAAATGGAATAGCAGTGCTAAATGGTTCTCTGTCAGACAACGTCTATAAGATGCCATTCATCAGAGAAGAGACGGGAATGGTCTATCTGGAAAAGCTTCTTTTAACAGACCCCGAATCCTTTTTTCAAGAGCTGGATCATTTTTGCAATCTGATCAAAGAGTCCTCTCCGGTTCAGGTGGAGGATTCCGGCGATGGTATGGGTATGATACTTTCTACAGGTTACCCTGATATGGTTCCATGGAACAGCTTTCACATCAATGGTGAGTTCCTTTTTTTTGACCAGGAATATGCAAAGAAATCCTATCCAGTCAATGCCATTATAGCCAGAACAGTCATGACATTTGCAGGAAAGCCTGAATTACAGAAGCTGATTTCTGTAACAGATTTCCTGAATCGTTATGGACTGCTGCCAGAGATCGATCTCTGGCAGAAAAAAATTCATGAATTCCTGGACGAAGTACTCAATACAGCAAATCTGAGAGAGTATGCAGAGCGGCACAGACGAAATGCCGAAATCGTACATACGAACAGACAGAGAATCAACTATACAGAACAGGAGTATCAAAAGCTCTTTGTCGATCTGTTCTCTCATTTGGAGGGGAAACAGTTGGTTCTATTTGGCTCCGGCGCTTTTGCAAAAAAGTTTCTTGCGCTCTATGGTAACAGGTTCCCGGTCGCAGCCATTCTCGACAATCAAGCGAACAGATGGGGAGAGACGATTGGCCAAGCTCCAATCTATTCGCCCGAGTATTTAAAGTCATTAAAAAAGGGAACCTTTAAGGTCTTTATCTGCATCAAGGACTATACCTCTGTCGTAGAGCAGCTGAAGCGGTTAGAGGTCAGTGATTACAGTATCTATGATCCGAGCAGATCATATAATATAGTAGAAAAGGAAATCAAATTCAGCAGCCTGAAAAAAGAGAAGGAACCAAGAAAGAAATACCATATAGGGTATGTTGCCGGAGTGTTTGATTTGTTTCATATTGGACATCTGAATCTGCTGCGTCGTGCAAAAGAGCAGTGCGATTATCTGATTGTCGGAGTAGTCACAGATGAGGGAGTCAGAAAGTATAAGGAAAAAGAACCATTTATCCCCTTCCAAGAACGGATCGAGATGGTTCGTGCTTGCCGTTATGTAGATGAAGCAGTTGAAATACCGATCAACTATGGTGGAACAAGAGACGCCTACAGATTATATCAATTCGACTGTCAGTTTTCAGGAAGTGACTACATGCAAAACCCGAACTGGCAGTCAGAAAAACGGTTTCTGGAAAAGAATGGCGTAGATATGGTCTTTTTTCCATATACCGAACAGACGAACTCAACAAAAATAAAAGAGTTGATCCAAAATAAATTTATTTGATGTAATACAGGAGGAATGGTTTGAATATTGTATGTTCGCCGGCAGGAATCGTGGATATTGTCTCGCCGGGTCAAGGTACCATCGACTTAATAAATGGGAAATTTAATGATGTACTGCTTGATCTGTCTCAGTTCTGCCTCCCTGATGAAATCGAGAATCTGGAAAGAAGAAAAAGATCGAGATCCTATGACAAAAGCAGAACACTGATTGCGGAGGATCCGTCCAAACTTCCGGAACGAGTGCAGGCTGTTACAAAACGCTGGAAGCAGGAAGGACTGCATGCTTCAATAGCCTATGCCCCATATCTGCCAAGAGACACCAAAAAAGCAGAAAGTAAGGAACTCATTCGTACGCTGACTCTACTTAGTATAGAAGAGGCAGGTAAAATGAATTGCCAGGCTATTGTGATACGGCCATGGTTCGCCGGAATCGAAAAGGAGCAGGAGTGGTATTCCAACAAAGAATTTTACCTTTCCTATATAGAAAAAGCAAGGGAGAATAATCTCATGATCCTGCTGGAAAATCAGTGCAGGAACAGGAACGGACACCTGGTGAGAGGCATTTGCTCAGATCCTCTGGAAGCAGCCTCCTGGGTGGATGCTCTGAATGAAGCCGCAAAAGAAGAAAGATTTGGATTCTGTATGGATGTCGGAGTCTGCAATCTTTGCGGGCAGGACATGTCTGAATTTATGCGTCCCCTCGGCCAGAGGATCAAAGCGATCATACTTCGGGACTGCAATGGAAGCCGGGAGAACGCAATGCTGCCATTTACCTGCGTGGACGACAGGCAGTCCCAGACGGACTGGTTAAGTCTGATTCGAGCTCTGAGAGATTTGGAATTTAATGGACATCTGATCATGAACCTGTATTCCACTGCATTAGCATTTTCACCTGTGCTGAGACCAGATCTTTTAAAGCTTGCCCATTCCGTGGCAGCATATTTTGTATGGCAGGCCGAGCTGGAGCAGCATCTGAGAAGGTACTCTTCGATCGTATTATTTGGAGCAGGAAATATGTGCCGCAATTACATGAAGTGCTATGGTAAGACCTACAAGCCGCTGTTTACCTGCGACAACAATTCGAGGCTATGGGGAACGAAATTCTGCGGTTTGGAGGTGAACTCTCCGGATCAACTTAAAAGTATACCAAAAGACTGTGGGATTTTTATCTGCAATGTATATTACAGGGAAATCCAACAGCAGCTGTGGGATATGGGGATCGAGAATCCGATTGAGTTTTTTAATGACGAGTATATGCCAAGTTTTTATTATGACAGGCTGGAATGACAAAGGAGTGAGGATCATGCTGCCATTAGGTGTTCAAACAAAAAATATCATTGAAGAAACAGATCCGGAGGCAGGCTTTTCCATTCTGCGGCAGACGGGATTTACCTGCGCAGACTTTAGCCTGAATGAGTATCTGCTGAACACTCAGCTTTATCAGGCAGAGAGGAACAGCTTTTTTGACAGATCGATCGCGCAGCTTTGGACATTCTTTGAGCCATTTAAAAAAGGTGCAGTTTCTCAGGGAATTGAAATCAACCAGATGCATATGCCTTATCCCATTTTCATTCCGGGAGGGGATGAAGAAATCAACAGGTATCTCATGAAAGAGATGGTTCCAAAAAGCCTACAGATATGCAGCTATCTTAACTGCCCCAATGTTGTTATACATGGATTTAAACTGAGCAGATATCTCGGATCAGAAGAAGCGGCCTGGCAGCAGACAGAGAAATTTATCGACTCGATCGCACCAATGGTCAAGGAGCTGCAGCTGACACTATGTATCGAGAACATCTATGAAGGTGTGGGCGGTCATCTCACAGAAGGGCCCTGCTGTGATGGAAGAAAAGCTGCCGAAAGAATCGATCGTATCAATGAAAGATATCAGCAGGAAGTGCTTGGTTTTTGCTTTGATACCGGACATGCAAATCTGGTAGGTATTGATTTTTTGAGCTTTCTGCTTCAACTCGGTCACCGTCTTAAGGTTCTCCATATTCATGATAATGATGGTATATCAGATCTGCATCAGATTCCATTCACATTTACAAGGACGAGAGAGAATCAGCCCTCCACCGACTGGAACGGATTTCTTAGCGGGTTAAAAAGGATCGGTTATCAGAAAACACTGAGCTTTGAGACGGCTCCGGTCCTGAATGCCTTTCCGGAAGAACTCAAAAAAGAGACACTGACCTTTATCGCTCAAATCGGCCGATATTTTGCAGAACAGATCTCTAGCTAAGAAGCAGAAAATCTTGAGTTTAAGAGCAGAAAGTTCTTGACAATTTGACATTGAGGCACTATAATAATTTAGCATGCATAAAAATGCGATTATTCTAAACAGGAGGTGAAACGAATGCCAACATTTAACCAGTTAGTAAGAAAAGGAAGAGAGACATCTGTAAAGAAGTCAACAGCCCCTGCACTGCAGAAAAATTACAACTCTTTAAGAAAGAAGTCAACATCAACTTCTTCTCCTCAGAAAAGAGGAGTATGTACAGCAGTTAAGACAGCTACTCCAAAGAAGCCTAACTCAGCGCTTAGAAAAATAGCCAGAGTACGTCTTTCTAACGGAATTGAAGTAACAGGATATATTCCGGGAGAAGGTCACAACTTACAGGAGCATAGTGTTGTTCTTATCCGTGGTGGTAGGGTAAAAGACTTACCAGGTACAAGATACCACGTTATCAGAGGAACTCTTGATACTGCTGGCGTTGCTAACAGACGTCAGGCTCGCTCTAAGTATGGCGCTAAGAGACCAAAAGATGCTAAGAAATAGCATGAGCGACCAATAGTATCACAAACAGATCTAAAGGTTAGTGTTGGAATTATGTTTCGCAATGAGTCATAGATTTTAGCACGAACACATTAGAGGACACATGTGAGTACCGTTGATTTAATCGAGACTCTGCCGTTCCGAATGCGGAGTCTTCAGAAACAACAAAATGATTAAGGAGGGAAGTACCGTGCCACGTAAAGGACATACTCAAAAAAGAGATATATTAGCAGATCCATTATACAATAACAAAGTAGTTACAAAGCTCATCAACAATATCATGTTAGATGGCAAGAGAGGTGTAGCTCAAAAAATTGTATACGGAGCACTTGCTAAAGTAGAAGAAAAAACAGACAGACCTGCAATCGAGGTATTTGAAGACTGCATGAACAACGTTATGCCAGCACTTGAAGTTAAGGCTAGACGTATTGGTGGTGCAACATATCAGGTGCCAATCGAAGTAAGACCAGAGAGACGTCAGGCTCTTGGACTTCGCTGGTTGACTACCTTCTCCCGTAAAAGAGGAGAAAAGACCATGCAGGACAGACTTGCAAATGAAATTATGGATGCAGCGAACAATACTGGAGCATCTGTAAAAAGAAAAGAAGACATGCACAAAATGGCAGAAGCAAACAAAGCTTTCGCACATTATAGATTCTAGTTTATCTTTAGTGCATAGGTTTTCATTTTACAAAGTTAGGAGGAATAACCTTGGCTGGAAGAGAATATCCATTAGAGAGAACCAGGAACATTGGTATCATGGCTCATATTGATGCAGGAAAGACTACATTGACAGAGCGTATCTTATACTATACCGGTGTTAATTATAAAATTGGTGATACTCACGAAGGAACTGCTACCATGGACTGGATGGAACAGGAGCAGGAACGTGGAATCACCATTACTTCAGCCGCTACAACATGTCACTGGACACTGCGTGAGAATGGACAGGTAAAGCCTGACGCATTAGAGCATCGTATCAATATTATTGATACTCCAGGACACGTTGACTTCACAGTTGAAGTTGAGCGTTCCCTCCGTGTATTAGACGGCGCTGTTGGTGTCTTCTGTGCAAAGGGAGGAGTAGAACCTCAGTCAGAAAATGTATGGCGTCAGGCTGATACATATAATGTACCTAGAATGGCATTCATCAATAAGATGGATATCCTGGGTGCGAATTTTTACGGAGCTGTAGATCAGATCCGTGACAGACTTGGAAAAAATGCAATTATTCTTCAGTTACCAATTGGTAAGGAAGACGACTTTACCGGAATCATCGACCTGATGGAAATGCAGGCGTATATCTACAACGATGATAAAGGCGAAGATATCTCGATCACTGTAATTCCGGATGATATGAAGGATGATGCAGAGCTATACCGCACAGAGATGGTGGAAAAAATCTGCGAACTCGATGATGACCTTATGATGATGTACCTGGAAGGTGAAGAACCATCCGTGGAAGAGCTGAAAGCAGCATTGAGAAAAGGCACATGCGATTGTGCAGCGATTCCGGTGTGCTGTGGTTCCGCTTACAGAAATAAGGGAGTTCAGAAGTTATTGGATGCAGTTCTAGAATATATGCCTGCACCAACAGATATCCCTGCGATCCAGGGTACAGACCTGGAAGGAAATGAGATCGTTAGACATTCTTCTGACGAAGAACCATTTTCCGCTCTCGCATTTAAGATCATGGCTGACCCATTTGTTGGAAAGCTTGCATTTTTCCGTGTTTATTCCGGTAATGTAAATTCTGGATCTTATGTATTGAATGCTACAAAAGGCAAAAAAGAACGTGTTGGACGTATTCTTCAGATGCATGCAAATAAACGAGAAGAGATCGATAAAGTTTACGCAGGGGATATCGCTGCAGCGGTAGGATTTAAATTTACTACAACTGGTGATACGATCTGTGACGAACGCAATCCGGTTATTCTTGAATCCATGGAATTCCCAGAACCTGTTATCGAGTTGGCAATCGAGCCTAAGACGAAAGCAGGACAGGGCAAGATGGGTGAAGCACTTGCAAAGCTTGCAGAAGAGGATCCTACCTTCCGTGCACATACTGACCAGGAAACTGGACAGACGATCATCGCCGGAATGGGTGAGCTTCATCTGGAAATTATCGTAGACCGTCTGCTTCGTGAATTCAAAGTAGAAGCAAACGTGGGTGCACCACAGGTTGCATACAAAGAGACCTTCACAAAAACTGTGGATCAGGAATACAAGTATGCAAAACAGTCTGGTGGACGAGGACAGTACGGACATTGTAAAGTTATTTTTGAGCCAATGGATGCCAATGGAGAAGAATTATTTAAATTTGACTCTAAGGTTGTCGGTGGTTCAATTCCAAAAGAATACATTGCACCAGTTGGAGCAGGTATCGAAGAAGCAACAAAAGCAGGTACACTTGGTGGCTTCCCGGTTGTTGGTATTCATGCAACTGTTTATGACGGATCTTACCATGAAGTCGATTCTTCTGAAATGGCTTTCCACATTGCAGGATCTATGGCATTTAAAGAGGCGATGCACAAAGCAGCACCAGTTCTCCTTGAGCCGATCATGAAAGTGGAAGTAACTATGCCGGAAGACTATATGGGAGATGTTATCGGTGATATCAATTCTCGCCGTGGCCGAATCGAAGGTATGGATGACCTTGGTGGTGGAAAGATCGTTAGAGCATTTGTTCCACTTGCTGAAATGTTTGGATATTCAACAGATCTACGTTCAAGAACTCAGGGACGCGGTAACTATTCCATGTTCTTCGAAAAATATGAACCAGTACCAAAAAATGTACAGGAAAAGGTTCTTTCGAACAAAGCCTAGAGCAATAATGCTCATGCTTTTTCCAGAGAGAAACTGAGGAAAAACAACTTGATAAACTCGGTTATTTCAGATATAATCGATATAACCGAGTAAAAACATTCTGAACAAAAACATTCGCCCATGAGGCATAAGTTTAAGGAGGATAATCAAAATGGCTAAAGCTAAATTTGACAGATCAAAACCACATTGTAATATTGGAACCATCGGTCATGTAGATCATGGTAAAACAACATTAACAGCTGCAATCACAAAAGTTCTTTCAGAAAGAGTTGCTGGTAACACAGCTACGGATTTCGATAATATCGATAAAGCTCCAGAAGAAAGAGAAAGAGGAATTACAATCTCTACAGCTCACGTTGAGTACTCAACAGACAAGAGACATTATGCACACGTTGACTGCCCAGGACATGCTGACTATGTTAAAAACATGATCACAGGTGCTGCTCAGATGGACGGAGCTATCCTTGTTGTAGCTGCTACAGATGGTGTTATGGCTCAGACTAAAGAGCATATCTTACTTTCACGTCAGGTAGGTGTTCCTTATATCGTAGTATTCATGAATAAATGTGACATGGTAGACGATGAAGAATTACTTGAATTAGTAGAAATGGAAATCACAGAGCAGTTAGAAGAGTACAACTTCAATGATTGCCCAATTATCAAAGGATCCGCTTTAAAAGCACTTGAAGATCCTGCAAGTGAGTGGGGCGATAAAATCATGGAGCTCATGGATACTGTTGATGAGTATATTCCAAACCCAGTCAGAGAAACAGACAAACCTTTCTTAATGCCAGTAGAAGACGTTTTCACAATCACAGGTCGTGGAACAGTTGCTACAGGTAGAGTAGAAAGAGGAACTCTGCACTTAAGTGATGAACTTGAAATTCTTGGAATTAAAGAAGAATCACAGAAAACTGTTGTAACAGGAATCGAAATGTTCCGTAAACTCCTTGATGAAGCTCAGGCTGGTGATAACATTGGTGCTCTTCTTCGTGGTGTTAACCGTGATCAGATCGTTCGTGGACAGGTTCTTGCTAAACCAGGCTCTGTAAAATGTCACAAGAAATTTACAGCTCAGGTTTATGTACTGACAAAAGATGAAGGTGGACGTCATACTCCTTTCTTCAACAACTACCGTCCTCAGTTCTATTTCAGAACAACAGACATTACAGGTGTATGTAACCTTCCAGCAGGAACAGAGATGTGTATGCCTGGGGATAACGTAGAAATGACAATCGAACTGATCCATCCAATCGCTATGGAGCAGGGTCTTACATTCGCGATTCGTGAAGGTGGACGTACTGTTGGTTCAGGCCGTGTTGCTACAATTATCGAATAATTGCAAATAGTACAGTAAATATAAGGCTTCTGAGGCTATCCTCAGAGGCCTTTTTTTATATCATAGGAAAGTGCCCCTATGATATAAAAAACGCTCCGTGAAGTTGCTTTACATTCAAATATAATTTAAAAGAAGTATGAGAAATAATGCGAAAGTAGTAAAAATTGCGTAGCAAAAATGAGGTTGCTAGAGAATATAGGATTTGGTATAGTACTAATGGAATGGTTTTTAATGTGGTCAACGGAATTGGAGGAGCATTATGTTTAAAAATGAGTTTCAGAATGTAGTAAATGCCAGTAAAGCGAAGCTTGCCTTTTTGGAAAAAAATCCACTCGGTTATTTACTGTCATCAGGCTTAGCAGGTATTTATGTCGGAATTGGTATTATTTTGATTTTTACAGTTGGCGGACTGCTTTCTGGTTTGCCATATGCAAAAATACTAATGGGAATCAGCTTTGGAATCGCACTGAGCCTTGTTATTATGGCAGGTTCTGAGCTGTTTACCGGGAACAATCTGGTCATGACAGCAGGAAGTCTGTCAAAAGAGGTTCCATGGGCTAAAACAGTTAAGGTCTGGATCGTCTGTTATATTGGTAACTGGCTTGGCTCTGCAATACTTGCCGTGCTGTACAATTTTTCTGGACTCAATAAAGGCCCTGTAGCCGAGTTCATAGCATCCACAACTCTGGCGAAAACGACTGCTCCGATATCTGAACTTTTTATACGTGCAATGCTCTGTAACATCCTTGTCTGTCTAGCAGTATGGTGCTCGATCAAGCTGCAGTCTGAAGCAGGGAAACTGATCATGGTCTTTTGGTGCTTATTCGCCTTTATTACATCTGGCTTCGAACATAGTGTTGCGAATATGACACTTTTAACAATCGGACTCTTAAATCCGATGGATCAGGCCATTACAGTGGCTGGATATTTGACTAATATTATTGTGGTATCCCTGGGTAACATGGCTGGTGCCATACTGTTCGTGGCTCTGCCCTATTATGTGATGCAGCGAGAAAAGCTCGTAAATAATAAATAACAATGGAAAAGAAAGAAGGATGGTATGGGTTATAAGTTAAGTATTTTAGAATTTGATCAGATTCTGGAATCCCTCAAAAAGGATCACGTGATCTACGCTCCAAAGAGATCTGTGGGCAAGGGACATTTTTCGGATACAGATCTTATCAAATATGAAGAAATCAATTCTGTCAGAGAGATTGAGTTTAAAGAAAAATCGAGATTTTCCTTCAAGGAAGTTCTGATTCCAATTTCACAGACTCTGTTCTATTTTACAGAAACAGCAACAACAGAACCAGAGACAAGAAAAAAAGGTGCAGTCATTTTCCTCAGAAGCTGTGATCTGCATTCGATGAAGCGTCTGGATGAGATGTATCTGAATAATGGACCAGAGGATTACTATTACAAGCAGCTTAGAGAAA
The DNA here is from genome assembly GCA_047974745.1 of Lachnospiraceae bacterium. Classification (GTDB taxonomy): domain Bacteria; phylum Bacillota; class Clostridia; order Lachnospirales; family Lachnospiraceae; genus JBKECO01. The sequence goes on along the minus strand of JBKECO010000001.1, from coordinate 86,238 downwards.
ATGTCAAGTTCGTGTTGATGGGATGTGAAAAATCATTTGAGAACTGCTTCTGTGTTTCCATGGGTACAAATAGCTGTGATAATTATGATTTCAGTGTGGAACTGGATCAGGAGCAGGAGCAGGTATATGTCAACAGCCATTGTGACGATATTTCAAAGCTGCTGAAAGGCTGTGAGGAGATCGAAGTCTTACCCAAATATGTCACAGAGAACGATGTGAAAGTAGAGCTGCCGGAGGATGTCGACCTCTCCTTATTCGAGTCCGAGATCTGGGACGAATATAATGCAAGGTGTATATCTTGTGGAAGATGCAACTTTGTATGTCCGACCTGCACATGCTATACCATGCAGGATATCTTTTATGAAGACAATGGAAGAGTAGGCGAAAGACGCCGTGTCTGGGCATCCTGTCATGTGGATGGATTTACAGGCATGGCTGGTGGTCACGCTTTTCGCATAAAGAAATCACAACGTATGAGATTTAAAGTGCTGCATAAAGTTTACGACTATAAGAAACGATTCGGTTATCATATGTGCACTGGCTGTGGCCGCTGCGATGATGTGTGTCCAGAATATATTTCTTTTTCAAATAGTATCAACAAGCTGACAAAAGCATGTAAAGAGGTGAAATAATGAAGAATGAATATATCCCCTTTGGATCTGAAATACTTGAAATCATACAACATACAGAAATTGAATATACATTTAGAATGGCATTTGATGGGGAAGTAAAGCCCGGTCAGTTCTTTGAAGTTTCTCTTCCGAAATATGGGGAAGCTCCCATTTCTGTCAGCGGCATATCAGATCACTCTGTAGATCTGACGATCCGTAAAGTAGGACAGGTAACGACAGAAATCTTTGAACATGGTGTTGGTCAGAAGTTGTTAATGCGAGGGCCCTATGGGAATGGCTTTGATCTAGATCTGTACCGAGGTAAAGAACTGGTTGTCATTGCAGGTGGAACAGGGGTTTCTCCGGTACGGGGCATCATTGATCATTTTGCAAGAAATATATCTGAGTGCAAGAGCCTGACTGCGGTTACTGGGTTTAAAAGCGCAAAAGATATCCTTTTTAAAGATGATTTTACAGAATGGGAAAAAACAGCCAGTATCATTCTGACGATCGATCAGGAGGAAGAAGGTTATTCCGGTAATGTAGGGCTCGTAACAAAATATATTCCCGATATCGAGTTCAAAGACATGGAGAATATTGAGGCCATTGTAGTCGGACCGCCGCCTATGATGCGATTTGCCACAGCCGGCCTGCTCGAACGAGGATTAAAGGAGGAGCAGATCTGGGTATCCCAGGAGCGCAAGATGTGCTGTGGTCTGGGAAAATGTGGACATTGCAAGATCAATGACACCTATATCTGTCTGGATGGACCAGTGTTTAATTATGTAGATAACAAACGATTGTTAGACTAGGAGGAGTGAAGATGGATATTAATACAAAAAAGCTAAAAAAGAATGCTTATCGAGTTACAAAAAAGCGTAATATTACTTCTTCAAGAGTTCGAGTGCCTGGTGGACATTTAAATACGGAAGTTCTGATGGCAATTCAGGAGATCGCAGACAGATTTGGGGATGGGACATTACACATTACAACGAGACAGGGTTTTGAGATATTAAACATTCCAATGGATAAAATTGAGGAAGTGAATAAAGCACTGCAGCCAGTCATCGAGAAATTAGGAATCAATCAGAATAAGGAAGATCAAAATAAAGGCTATTCTGCCGCAGGTACGCGAAATGTAGCAGCATGCGTTGGAAATAAAGCCTGTCCATTTGCCTGCTACGAAACAACAGGGTTCGCAAAAAGAATCGAAGAAGCGATTTTTCCACACGATTTTCATTTTAAAATCGCATTGACTGGATGTCCCAATGACTGCATCAAAGCGCGAATGAATGACTTTGGTATCATTGGAATGACAAAACCTGTCTATGAAATAGACCGTTGTGTTACATGTGAGGCCTGTGTCAATGTCTGCAGACGTAAATCAACAGAAGCGTTATCTATTGTAAACGGAAGAATAAAGCGGGATACGAGCAAGTGCATTGGTTGTGGGGAATGTGTACTTAACTGTCCGACCTCAGCATGGACACGTGATGAAAAGAAATATTACCGTCTTGCCATTATGGGAAGAACAGGCAAAAAAAATCCGCGGCTTGCAGAGGATTTTGGGATCTGGCTCGATGAAGACAGTATCATAAAGATCATTTTAAATACCTATAAATATGTAAATGAGTATATTGCTGCAGACTCCCCGGGCGGCAAAGAGCATATTGGATATATTGTGGACCGAACAGGCTTTAAGGAATATCGTAAATGGGCGCTTGAGGGCGTGAACCTTCCAGAGGATGCACTTGTAAAGGATAACATCTACTGGGATGGCATTCATTATAACACCAATAGAAGTAATTCCTATAGTGATTATAAGTAATATAGTGCCAGAAGTATGTTAGCTGCACCTCCACCAAATCTTTAAGGTTAGATTAAGAATACTCAATCTTTTTGTTAAGAATCAGGCTGTATGATTGTATCATAAGATCAAGGAAGTAAGATAAGCGATTCGTTGATTACATCAAATCCAACCAACGTTCAAAAAAGGAGAGTAAGTATATGTGGAAAAGAAGCGATATAAAAAGTCAGGCAAAGGTAAATATTCATAGAAATTATTGGAGATCAGTGTTAATATCATTATTAATGATTGTTATGGCAGGCGGGATCACCTTCTCCTATATGGGAGAGTATATCCCTGGTCATCCAAACTTGTCTGAAGCATACAATTTTCAGGGTCTGTTGGATCAAGAGACAATGATAGCATTTGCGCTTGCGTTAATACCAATCGTCTCATTTGTATTACTAATTAGTTTACTGCTTTCACTTGCTTTAAATATTCTGATATTAAATCCACTTGAAGTCGGTGCTAACAGATTTTTTGCACAAAATCATTCCAAGAAGGCACAAACAAACGAAGTGACGTTTGGATTTGAACATCAATATAAAAAAATAGTTGAGACCATGTTCTTTCGAGATCTCTACCTGTTCCTTTGGACGTTACTTCTCATCATCCCGGGAATCGTAAAATCATATGAATATAGAATGATCATTTATATCATGGGTGAGCAGCCTGAAATCGGCAGAGAGGAAGCATTCAGACTGAGTAAGGAAATGATGTATGGACAGAAATGGAATGCATTTGTACTAGACCTTTCCTTCCTAGGATGGTACCTGTTAAGTGTTCTGACATTAGGAATTCTCGATGTGTTCTATGTGGCACCTTACAAAAATCAAACAAATGCAGAGCTGTATCAGGTATTGAAGAAGAAGTATAACAATGCACAGCCTGGGAATAGCGAAGTAGTTATATAATGGATCGAACACAGAATATATGCAACTTCAGAGCTTTGCTCTGGGGTTGCTTATTCTGATATATAAGGTAAACATATTGCTGAAGGAGGAAATTCACTTGGCCACCATAAAAGAAGTTGCATCTGCGGCAGGAGTATCAATCGGCACAGTATCCAATGTATTAAATGGAAAGACGAATAATGAAGAGATCATTCAAAAAGTGGAGCAGGCGATTCAAGATCTTGATTACAGACCAAATGCTAAGGCGAGGAGCCTGAAAAGTGCCAGAACCTATATGGTCGGCATTATCCTTGACAGTCTGAATGATACTGCGACTCAGCAGATCCTGGCTCGACTTGAAAAGCTTCTCCAAAGCAATGGGTATAGTATTGTTATCAGAACAACAGGCAGTAATTATATCTTGGAAAAGAAAAATATAGAGTATTTTCTTCAGCTTGGTGTAGATGGTATCGTTGTCCTAACGACGATGAAACATAGAAAGTGGCAGTCCGGTTCAAGGGAATTCGGAGTACCGATTTTATATATAACGGGAAGTGAAATAAATTCACCTGGTGTGGATAGCATTCGTTTATCACACACACGTGCAGTTGATGATTTTTTTAAATGGTGTCAAGAGAAGCAAATCCATAAAGCAGGTTTTATTCTGGAGAAATCGATGATATCTATCTCTGAACTCCGGCAGCTCGCCGATCGATACGAAATCGAGATTCACTACAGACTGACCGGCGACAACAGCAGAGAGAGTGGCTATAAGGCTGCTTTTGAACTTTTATATGAAGAAAAAGAAATAAAGGTCATGGTTTTTGGAAGTGAGACCTTAGCACTTGGAGCGCAGACTGTAATCAGACAGGTGCAGCCAAAGGAACGGCTTGCATCAGTCTGTGTGTCGGCAGATCAGCTGCCGTTGATCAATGAAAATTTGAATGCAGTCATCACGATGCATCCCCGTGAGGTGGCAGACTTTGCAGTCAATGAGCTGATGCAATGCATACAGAGCGAGAACTACGAAGTGCATAAGACGGTTTTTTCAAATTTCATGGAGATCAGTAAGTACAGTGAATATTACAGGATTACATGTGATATAGAACATATATTTAGCGACATTGTGAAGCAAAGTACGAAGAAAACAGAGAAATCATTAAAAATTGCACTTCTGGATTCTGAAACAGCTCATGTACTTCAGATTCTTGCGGAAGGATATAGTCAGCAAAATCATATTTCCATTGAATTTTCCTGTTTTGAATATCATGAACTATGGAATCTTTTATGCGATCCAGATGAGATGAAGCGACGGGATATAGATATTGTCATGTACGACATTCTCTGGAAAGAAAATTTGATCGAAAATGAGACCTTTAAAAATCTGAACTTTATTGCCGAGCTCTGCCCTGAATATTTCAAAGGATTTATCGATAATATGGTAGAATACTTTGCAATTCAAGGGAGCAATTTATATGGCCTGCCCTTTATGACTGGAACACAGCTTTTGTTCTATCAAAAAGATCTTTTTGAAGATCAGGGAAACAAGATCCGATTCAGAAGAATGTATGGAAGGGAACTAACTGTTCCTACTACCTGGAATGAGTTCCGACAGACTGCTGAGTTCTTCACAAAGAGTTTTAATCCGGAGTCGCCGGTCAAATATGGGACCTCACTCATTGCAGCTGGAAACCTATACAACTGTATAGATTTTTTGAATCGCATGTGGGCTGAGGATGAGTCAGGGAACAGCAGTGACTTCCTGCTTCGGGAACAGGATCTGTCGCACGTTCTCGAGGGGTATCGTCAGTGCTTCCTTTATAGCAGAGAGGGAAGTGATCTGAACTCATGGGAAGCAGTGGCCGATGATTTTAAATCTGGATCCGTTGCGATGGTCATATTGTATGACAGTTTTGCATTTGGAATAAATGATACCATGAGTTCTCATGTCGCAGGAAATGTAGGAAGTGCCATGATACCGGGTGGAAAACCTGCTTTGGGCGGCTGGGGACTTGCTTTGTCAAATGCAAAGGAAAAACTTCATCCGGAAGCACTCTCTTTCCTGTTATGGAGCTGCGGGGAAGAAATTGCACTCCCGTTTTCCCTATTATCCGGCACATCATCACGAAAGGCATTTTATGAACAGGAGGATGCAGTGGAGCTGTATCCATGGAAGGAGCATGTGCTTGAGAGTTATGCGAACAGCAGAGTTCGACAGAATACAAGAGTGGAAGACAGGCTGCTTGATAATATCGTACTATATGACCAGATATTTGGGTTTACGCTAGGTGAATATATACGTGGAAATATTCAAGTCGAGGATGTCTTCGATATGTTCGAAACAATCGTACATCATCCGGATAAGTTCGAGATCTAGAGAGGATGCTGGATGCAGTGCAACAAGCACAATAACTATACTTTCACCGTTAGGAAGAGCTATAGACCAATGGGATGAAGTGAATAATTATTGATTTGGTAAATGAGCAAAAAGGAATTAGTAGCACATGGAACAGAGGGAAAGGAAGCTACTTGCCGCCTTCTTGACCGTATGGTGTTTTGCTTTGCTGCCAAATTTATTATAAAGTAAACTTGCAGAATTTTATGACTTTTGCTCCTGAACGTAATTCAATATGGAGCACTCTTTTTTCATAACCAGCCATCACGTTCTTAACAAGTGAGTTTTGTCGGATGTCTGATGCGCTAATTGAAGTGTCAATAGCTCCTTTCAAAAGTAATAATTTTCCTAGAAATATGTTAAAACGGTTTTGAATGTTAAATAGTCAGCAAGTTAAGATAAAGTAACTATCTTAAAAAGTACTTGCAGAAAAGAGAAAAAGAAGTTATAATAAGCCTAGATAATTAGTAAGGGCACTGGACAAACTAATAAAGAGGCATGTTTATGAAACTATATAATCAACAAATGATTAAATCAATTAATAAAAAACAGGTTTACTTGTTAATCAACAACTACCCTGGAATATCACGAGCTGAGATTGCTACGTCAACAAATCTCAGTAAAACAACTGTTTCTGCTCTCACAGATGAACTAATTCAGGAGTCCTTTATAATAGATACGGGAGCTAGTGGTACATCTAGGATTGGGAGAAAGCCAAATAGTTTATATGTAAATGATATAAAAAATGGATTTATAGTGGTTAATTGGCATAAAAGGAATATCGAAATTGCGTTGGTCGGAGCAGGTCTTGGTGTAAAGGAAATGATGGATATTTGTATCGATATTCAAATGGATTACGTTATACAGATCAAAACTGCCATAACAAATTTTATACATGATTTTGCTGTTAATAGAAGTATTTTAGGGATTTGCTTTATTGTTCCGGGCATTGTAAATCAAGAGAAAAAGAGTATCTATTCAAGAGTACTCAATTTTGAGGATGATACAGATATTATTAGTAGATTGCGAAATGCAATACCGAATTATCCCATAGCAATTTTCAATGATACAGCTTGCTATGCATATGCAGAAAATATTTTTGGAGACAATGATCTTAGAAATAAAAATTATGCCTATTTGAATATAAATGAAGGTATTGGAGCAACACTTGTAAATGATGGAAAAATACTAAGAGGTGCTAATGGTATGTCCACTCAATTTGGTCATTTTTCGATTAATAGGAATGGACATAAATGCATTTGTGGAAATAGAGGTTGTTTGGAGAATGAAATCGGAGAATTGGCTCTTCCTAGGCGCATCAATGATTTTGGCCTAACATCTTATTTTGAAAACCCAGAATTGGTGTTGTTTCGAGACATCGGAAAACTTGCGCAGGAAGATGAAAAAAGTATCGAAGTACTTCTGGATGCATTGGCACAGGATTTAGGCTATGGCTTGAGTAACCTGATCGTAATGTTTCATCCAGAAAAAATTATTATAGGTGGTAAAGGAAAAAAACTAGGAGAAATCTTTATTGAAAAGGTTAGAAATAATGTGGGTCAAGTGGGCTTTATGCATTTTGTGAAAAATGTAGGAATCGAATACACTTCTTTAGGGGAAGAGGCCGCAATTTCAGGTGCTGTGAAATATTTTGTTGATATGCATTTTGGATTTATTGAAGATATGAATGGAAAACTTTACCTTAGCTAGAAGGGGGAAAAATGAGTATAAATAAGATATGTGCAAATTCAAATTGTTATCATGGCTTTTGTATTGAAGATGCATTGCAAGGTATTCATGATGCTGGATTTAAGTATGTTGAATTAACAGCCACCAAAGGATGGACAGAACATATTTTCCCGAACATGTCATTTGAATATTTGGATAATATAAAGATGCTGGCTGAAAAATTAGATTTAAAGCCTATAGCTTTAAGTGGACACTGCAATTTGATGAACAAGAAGAGGTTGTTAGATTTTGAAAACAACATTAAGCTGGCACATTTCTTTGAGTGCGATTTTATTGTAACTTCTATCGGAGAAGCTCATTTAGAGGATGGAAAAAAAATAACGAATGAAGAAGTAGTTGAAAACATAAAAAGTTTATTACCGCTTCTTGAAAAATGCAAAATAATACTGGTGCTCGAGATTCATGGTGAATTCAGTACGGGAGCTATTTTGGAGAGTATAGTAAAACGGGTCAATTCAGAATGGGTAAAGATTAATTATGATACTGCAAACGCTATCTTTTATGGCGGAGTGGATCCAGTTGAAGATATAGAAAATTGTATAGAGAATATAGCGTATATGCATTTAAAGGATAAAGCAGGAAGTGACAAAGAATGGAATTTCCCTGCGCTTGGAGAAGGAAATATTGATTTTTCAGGGCTTTTTAAAAAGTTGGAGAAGCATAATAATTGTTGTCCGCTTAGTGTTGAAATAGAATTCAAAAAAAATGGACCCAAAGATCTTAAAGAAGTAAATCAGGCAATTAAAGATTCTTTTCAGTATCTAGAGTATATGCACAATGGTCGGTAATTCTTTTGGTTCAATACACGAAAGTGTTATGAAAAACTATAGGGGATTTTTCAAAGGAGGATAATAATGAAGAAGGCAGTTTTGGTATTTTTATCAGTAGTAATATTGGGGTCAATGGTAGCATGCAATGGCAACATGGAGACATCGACTACTTCGGACACTGAAAATTCAGAATCCGATGAAGTTGAAATAACAGATGAGACTGCTACAACAGACGATGCAAATAATCAAAAAGACAGTTACACTTTTGGTTATATTGCTTATGATATGACAGATATTTGGAATGAATATTCAGCAAATGCTTTTGAGTATGCAGCTACTCAAGCTGATGTACCTATCAATACAATTGTATTGGATTCAAAGAACAGTTTGGAAGAATCCATAACAGCGATGGAATCACTAATTCAACAGGAAGTAGATGGGATATCTATTTTCCCAATATCTACTGAGCAAGGAGCACAACTCGTCAAAATGGCAAATGAAGCCGGCATCCCAATTACTGTCGAAAACTTTATGATGGATGTATCAGACCCTGGTGATTATATTGCTACAGTTGCATGTGAATATGATCAGATTGGTTATGCAGCAATAAAATTCATCGCAGAAAGCAAGCCTGGAGCAAAAGTTTTCTATTGTGCAGGACAGGAAGGTGCCGGAGTATATGAAAAGTATCAGGAAGGCGTTGATCGAGCACTTGTCGAATATGGTGATCAAGTTGAGGTTGTTGCTATTCTACATGGCGACTGGTTAACGGATAAGGCTTATAACGTAACCACTGATCTTATATCATCGGGAGAGGAATTTGATTATATCTTTGCGAATAATGGCATGATGGCTCAAGGTTGTTATCAGGCTTTGAAAGATGCAGATATGGGAGATATTCCAATTGTTTCAACGGGAGGTTCGCCGGATGATTATAAGATGCTGATTGAAGGAGTTGAATCTGCAAATATGACTGCACCTGTTTCAATTCAGGGAGTGCAGACATTCAAAAATCTTTATGATTATGTAATTAATAGTGTAGAACCTGCGGATAAGTTTATATCACTTCCTATTGTTCCAGTATCAAGTGATAAAATTGATGAATTTATTGCATGGGATGATTATAAAGCTGCATATAATTATGTGTACAAATAATCTCGATATGGGTCAGAGGCTGTTGTGGTAAACACAACAGCCTTTACTGAAAGTAAATTATTTGGAGGTGAAGACGGATGAAACTAGATTACAGTGAACATCCAATCTTGGAAATGAAAAATGTAAAAAAGGAATTTTCTGGTATTTATGCTTTATCAGGTATCACATTCAGTCTATATAGGTCTGAAGTTCACTGTCTAGTAGGTGAAAATGGAGCAGGAAAGTCAACGCTCATGAAGGTAATCAGTGGTGCGTATTCTGCAAGTTCAGGAAAAATTTGCATTAATGGAAGAGAATATGATTCATTAAATCCAGCCTTATCTAAAGAACTTGGGATAAATATTGTATATCAAGAGAATGATCTTGTTCAGTGTATGAGTGTAGTTGAGAACATATACATTGGGAATGAAGATTCATATGGATTTGGTTTCATCAATCAAAAAGAGATGTTAAAAAAGACAAAGAAACTCTTGTGTGAGTTAGGCATTGAAATTGACCCGCTGACACATATTGAAGATCTTTCGGTCTCTGATCAACAGTTTGTAAAAATCGTTAAAGCCTTATCCGTAGAGCCTCAAATTTTAATTCTGGATGAACCGACCTCTATGTTCAATGTGGAAGATGTTGCAAAAGTTTTACAGTTAACAAAAAGGATTCGTGACAGGGGCATAGGTGTTATTTACATATCGCATTTTCTCAATGAAATTCAACAAATTGCAGATAGAATTACAGTAATTAGAGATGGTGCAGTAGTAAATACTTACGATAATCAGTACAAAAATGTTTCTACTGAAATTATAACACAAAATATGGTGGGTAGAGCAATTGATACTTTCTACCAGAAAGTAAAGCATCCAATAGGAGATACGATGCTTGAAGTAAAAGGACTTAGGATTAAAAAGAATAGCCCTGAAATCAACTTTACAGTTAGAAAAGGTGAAATTTTAGGATTATCAGGTATGGTCGGAGCAGGGAGAACAGAAATAGTAAGAGCTATTACTGGAGCTGATCATAAATACTCGGGGGATATTATTATAAATGATTCGAAAGTTACGATTAAGTCTCCAGAAGATAGTATTCGTTATGGATTTGCGTATATAACTGAAGATAGACAAATGCAAGGTCTAATGCTATACAATAGCGTTTTGGAAAATGCAATGATAATTGGTCTTCGAAGTAAAATTCAAGGTTTCTTTATAAATATAAAGAAATTTCCACCTTTGATAATGCCACTCATTCAACGACTTAATGTAAAGACACCATCTATATGGACTGACATTGTATATTTGTCTGGAGGTAATCAGCAGAAAGTAGTGTTAATGAAATGGCTGTATGCAAAACAAGAAATATACATATTTGACGAACCAACTCGCGGAATTGACGTTAATGCGAAAGCTGAGTTTTACAAAGAAATGTCTGACCTGACTGAACAAGGGAAAGCAATAATTATGATAAGTTCAGATATGCCGGAACTAATCTCTATGAGTGATAGAATACTCATTATCAGAGATGGTGCAATTGACAGTGAATTACAAGGGGAAGAAATAACTGAACAAGAGATCATAGTAAGAGCATTAGGGGTGAAAAAATGAAGATTTTCAAATCTGTCTTGAGAGACCAGAGGATACTACTTGCAATCGTTATCATCGTAATAATTGGAATAGTTGCAGTGATTAATTCTAGATTTGTTGCGGTAAAAAATCTACTAACAATATTACAGCAAATATCAGTGTCTGGTATTTTGACAATGGCAATAAGCATGCTGTTGATTAGTGGTGGCATAGATTTGTCTATCGGCAATATAATGATTCTTTCAGCAGTTATTATGGCGCAGGTAGTAAATATAACAGGAAGTGTGTTTTTAGCTGTAGTTGCCGGGATTATTTCGGCAATGCTATGTGGGCTCCTAAATGGATTTGTTATTGCAAAAAGTAAATGCATTCCTTTGATTATAAGCTTAGGGACAAGTCAGATATTTTATGGTTTTGCTTTAACGATATCACGAGGAAGAATAATGAGCTTTAATGGAGCTTTTAATTTAATAGGAAAATCTAAATTATTCAACGTTTTTCCGGTTATGCTTTTTGTGCTAATTATAATGGTAGCACTCTCTTATGTTATAATTAATAAGACTAAATTTGGAAGAAGAATAGTAGCAATCGGCGGAAATGAACTTAATGCATATTTATCAGGAATCAATGTGGTGAAATATAAAATAACTATCTATTCTATTGCTGGAGCTTATTGTGCTATTGCAGCTGTAATATTTTCGGCTAGAATTGATTCAGTAACTGCAAATGCAGGGATTGGATATGAAACAAACGCTCTGACAGCAGCGATTATTGGTGGTGTTACTTTTGATGGTGGAAAGGGAACTATATCGGGTGCATTCCTTGGGTGTGTACTGATGGGTGTTATCAGCAATGCAATGAATATATTGCAGGTACAAACGTATATTCAGACGATTGTTACAGGAATCATTATTGTCGCAGCAGTTGTACTGAGCAACTTGAGTAAACGAAAGAAAAATTAAACGATAATGTGATAATAAATATCGGAAAAGAGGGAAAATGACAAAAATTGCAATAGTCGGAGCTGGATTTATGGGTGATACACATGCAGCGTCATATCAAAGTATACAATTAGCAGACACCGTTGCAATATGTGATAAAAATGAGTTATCTGGTCAGAGGTTTTCTGCGAAATTTGGATGCAAATGGTATAAAGAATTTGATGAAATGTTAAAATGTGAAGAAATAGATGTAATCGATATTTGCCTACCCACTTATTTGCATGAAGAATATACAATACTAGCAGCACGAAATCGAAAGAATATATTTTGTGAAAAGCCAGTAACAATTTCTTTGGATTCGCTTGATCGTATGCTTGAAGAAGTGAGAAAGACAAATGTACTTATGCTGGTGGGACAGGTAGTGCGTTTTTGGCCCGAATATGTAAAGGCAAAGGAATTGTTGCAGGCAGGTGAATTCGGAGATATTAAATCTGTTTATGCAGCTAGATTATCGGAACATCCTGCATGGAGTGAATGGTATCGTAAACCGGAAAATAGTGGTGGTGGATTAGTGGATCTGCATTTGCATGATATTGATTATATGTATTATCTTTTTGGTCGAGTTAAGTATGTATACTCTATAGGGGAAAAGAATAGCTATGGATCTTGGAATTATGTAAGTACAATTCTGACGTTTGAAACGGGAAATTCAGCTACGGTAGAGGGGATTATGGAGATGACAAAGGGTTATCCGTTTACGATGGAACTGAGAATTACAGGGGATTTATTAACATATCAATATGAAATGAAAGCAGGAGCAAACCTAGAAGACGTTACTTCGGCAAGGCGAGAAAGTACAATTTTTACAAGAGATTCACAACAAAGAATTCCTTTGGACGATAGGGATGCCTATCATATTGAGTTAGATCACTTTGTGCATTGCATGGATAATGGCATCCCATCACATGTCATAGATATGAATCAGGTCCGAGATGTATTATGCATAATTTCAGCGATAAAAAAATCACTGGAAACAAATGAGAAAATGTATGTAGAATACGAATCATTAAATCCAATAAATGATTGACGGAGGTTTTATGAAAAAGGGTTTCAGTCTCTTCTCATTCTCAGACAGTGCTGATATTAGTGCAGCTTTTCAATTGATAAAGGATGCTGGTTATGATGGGGTAGAACCAGTAATGAGCGAATATGGTTATATAAATCCTTGTTCGACTGTACGAGAAATTATACAAATAAAAAAAATAGCAGATAATATAGGGATTGACATTCCCAGTGTTGGAGTTTGGTCACTTTGGGAAAATAATCTAGTTTCAAATCATTCGAGTATTAGACGAAAGGCAATCGACATAATAAAAAAACAAATGGAAATCGCCTCCATTTTAGGAGCAGATACGATATTAGTGATTCCGGGATATGTAGGGTGCGAATTTGCTTTGAATCCAGAACACATTAGATATGACATTGCGTATGATCGAGCAATGGAAGCTTTTTGCCGTTTATCTTCCGAAGCCGAAAAATCCAGAATTGTGATTGGTATAGAAAATGTCTGGAATAAATTTCTACTTTCACCACTAGAAATGCGAAATTTCATTGATACTGTGAATTCAAATTATGTGGGAGTATATTTTGACGTTGGTAATATTATTTATAATGGTTACCCTGAAGACTGGATAGACATACTTGGGAATAGGATTAAAAAAGTACATTTATCAGATTACAGAAGGGAACAAACTGGGGTAGGTGGTTTTGTTGATCTGTTTGCAGGAGATGTTGATTTCATTGCTGTTACAAAAGCCTTAAAACAAATAGGATATGATAATTATCTCACAGTAGAAATTCTCCCAAACTACAAGGTTTTTCCTGAAATTTCAGTTTATTCTAACAAATACGCTGTTAATAAAATCTGCAGTTTGTATAATCATATTTAAATGAGAAAAAGAGATAACCATGAGTCTGGTTGTCTCTTTTTCGCTGAAACTGTTATCCGGCTATTTAGAACTGACTATTGTAGTCCCGCACAGCTCTTACCATTGCATCAAGATTTTCAGCAGGCACTCCTGGCTGTATATTATGAATCGTATTGAATACGAAACCGCCGTTTTTGCCAAAGACACGGCAGCAGTCGGATGCTTCCTGATAGACTTCGTCCGGAGTACCAAAAGGAAGGGTCTTCTGAGTATTGATGCCACCTCCCCAGAATACAATTCGATCACCGAATTCCTTTTTCAGGCGATTTCGTTCCATATCCTTTGCAGTCCACTGTACCGGATTGATAATATCAAATCCTGCTTCAATCAGGTTGGGCATGAGATCATAGATGCTTCCACAAGAATGCTTGAAGGTCTTCCATTCTGTATGAGCGTGGATCCAGTCGTTCACAGCCTTATAATACGGCAGATAAAGTGAATTAAATGTATCACCTGAGCAGAATGGTCCATTCTGAGTCCCGAAATCATTTCCACAGATATAAGCCACTTGAACAGTATTGCCAAGGACTTTATACATGGACTCCAGATTCGCAATCGCATGCTTTAGTTCATAGTCAAAAATCTGGTGCAGTTCGTCCTGACGGACAGAGGTGGATACATACCACTCTTCTACATCACGGATTCCCTTTGGATTTCGCAGCTGCGGACCCGGAACGAGGGCGATATCTCCAAAAGCAGTACTTCCAAGATTGCCCATCACAACATCTGAAGTTGACTGAAGACGTTTTTGCTCCAAAGCGAGCCAGGCCAGATCCTCTTCGCTGATCGGACCGAATTCTTCGAAATTATCCTCGACCTGATAGTTGTCCTCATCAAACTCCTCCACACGGATGATGTTATCAAAGTAGTAGCCACTGCTTGGCATATGTCCTGTGGGTGGATATGACGTATCTCCACAGGCGTAAATGTAAGTATCGCCATGCTCATTTGTTGTAGTCATGAATTCATCCGAGACGAGTACTACCTGACCCCAGGGGGTCTTCCATTCCTTGAATTTATTTGTCTGCCTGAATCCGAACATGGTACCTGCATTCCACAAAGGAGTGGTTTGGATTCCCATTGCCTCTTTCAGATCATCATCCATATAACCAAGCATCTGAACAGGTTCTTGTATGGTTATGATCTTTTTTTCAAGTCCATAGAATTCCCGCATTTTTTCAACCGTAATACAATGCATGCCGGTAGTTGGCATGCCGCCCACATCGAACAAAAGGGGACCTTCCTGATGATTTATTGCCAGTTTTAGTTTTTCTTTTCCAGTCATAATATCCTCCATCAACATGACATGAAACGTTTCATGGTTAAGGCTATGTTATCATGGATACGTATTATTTTCAAGATGCAATGAGAAGAAAAATAGAGGATATAGATAATTTTAGAGAGTAATACCACAGTGCGTTTATATAAAATGCATATTTTGTATATAAATTTTACGAAAATTTGTATGCATAGAATTGACACTACAATTCTTGGATGTTACAATTTAATTGAAACTATGAAACGATTCACGAAAGGATAGTGAGGTTAGAGCGGTGGAATTGTTAAAAACAAAGCTTGAAAAAGCAACACTCCCGATAATGCCGAAGAAGAAAGACTATAAGATCGGAATTATTGGGGCGGGATTTATTGTTCGTAACTGTCATCTGGTTGCATACAAGAAAGCTGGGTTCAACCCAGTCGCAATCTCATCACTGGACTTGAAACAGGCAAATGAAGTAGCAGAATTCCACAACTTGGAAAAGGTCTATGGAGACTGGAAGGCACTTGTGGATGATCCGGAAATTGAAATTATTGACATTGCGGTCCCACCACATGTTCAATTGGAGATGGTCAGATACATCTGTACAAAATCTCATATCAAAGGAATACTATGCCAGAAGCCAATTGCGATGAGTGTAGAAGATAGTAAAGAAATCGCATCACTGGGAAAGAAAGCCGGAATCCCGATTGCAGTGAATTCCAATATGCGGCATGACCAGTCTATGAGAGCATTAAAGTATATTCTGGATGAGAATCTGATCGGAACCCCAGTCATTGCATCTATTGATATGAGAGCGATTCCTGACTGGCAGGCATTTTTAAAGGACTACAAGAAGCTAGAGATCTATGCCATGGCAGTGCATCACATCGATGTATTCCGATTTCTTTTTGGAGATCCCGAGAAGATCACTGCTGTATGCAGAACAGATCCAAGGACCAAGTTCGAGCATACAGATGGAATCGTTCAGTATACTTTCCAGTACCCGGATGGCCTGATGGCGACGAGTCTTGATGATGTCTGGGCATGGCCAGAGGAGCCCTGCAAAAAAAATAACTATATTAACTGGCGAGTAGAGGGAACGGACGGATTTGTAGAGGGAGACATTGGATGGCACAAGCGTGAGCCAGAGTTCTGTGGCAGCACTCTTAGACTTACGTGCAAATCACAGCCTGATGAATGGATCGTACCTACCTGGGAAACACAGTGGTTCCCAGATGCATTTGTGGGCACTATGGCAGGACTTCTGACTGCAATAGAGAATGGGACTGAGCCTGAAATCAGTGCAGAGGATAATGTTAAAACACTGGCTTGTGTAGAGGCATGTTATAAATCCATTGAAGAAGAACGTACGGTATATTTGCGGGAAGTTCTGTAAGGAGCACCGTTTTAGAAGAGACACATTAGCCAATTTCTGAAGGGAGATAGAGAAATGATTTCAGTAGGAATATTCACAGGATATTATCCATATTCGATGGAAGAGACTATAAAAAAGGTCAAAGCAGATGGCATGAGCTGCGTACAGCTGGATCTTGAATTTAAGGATATTGATTTGGGAAGAGGTAAAATAACGAAGGAAAAGGCAAACATGGTTCGGGATGCTTTCAGAGATGCAAATATTCCGATCGTATCGATTTCAGCCTATACAAATCTGACCCATCCAGATCCTGAGCAACGAGAAGCGAACATTAACTATGTGAAGGAAATATTGAAATATGCAAGAGATTTCGGAACTCCTTATGTAGTAAGTGAAACAGGAACCTATAATTTGGAGAGCGACTGGCTGTACGATGAGAAGAATTCCACAGAGGAAGCTTATCAGGAATTTAAAAAAATAGCTGTTGACCTTGCTGAATACGCATATCAGCATGATGCTGTATTTCTTGTAGAGAACTACGTTAACAATATTATTGGCTCGGTCGAAAGAACAGCACGGTTATTCCAGGAAGTAGAGCATCCGGGCATGGGGCTCTTGCTTGATCCAACAAATTACTTTGATGATTCTAATATCGATCATGTTGATGAGACGATTAAAAAAATGTTCTATGTTCTGAACGACAGAATCAAGGTCGCACATGCAAAAGACTGTAAGAGAGCAGAGAACGTCGGTGAGAAGTTCGGTGGTGGCAGCGCAGAGCACAACAGCTTCCGTGGTGCAGGAGCAGTGGAACTGCCTGCAGCAGGACTGGGGGTTCTTAACTACGACCTGTATCTGACACTGTTAAAGAAAACATATCCAAATATTCCGATCATAATTGAGCATTTAGATGAAGAAGACATTCCAAGAGCAAAGAAATTTGTAGATGAAACTGCAAAGAAAGTTGGAGCATAGACATAGGATAAAGATGCCGGTATTGAGAGCATAAGTTGCTGCTTTCAATGCCGGTTTTTAAATTATTGGAGCGTAAACCTATGATATTTACATGCAATGACTTTACAGCGCAAAATGTTTAACATAAAATGAAGTAAGGAAGAAATATATTATAATTGTCAGCGGAGGAGATTTGATCATGGATAATTTTATTTTTTATGCTCCCACCTATTTTGCTTTTGGAAAAGGGGAGGAAAAAAAGGCAGGGAATCTAGTAAAAAAGTTTGGAGGGAGCAAAGTCCTGATTCATTATGGCGGCGGCTCAGTGATTAGAAGTGGCCTTTTAGATAGAGTTAAAGCTGCTCTGGAAAGCGAAGGAATCGCATTTATTGAACTTGGCGGAGTATCTCCAAATCCAAAGAGCGGTCTCGTGTATGAGGGAATCGAACTCTGCCGTAATGAGGATGTGGATTTTATTCTGGCAGTCGGAGGAGGAAGTGCCATTGACTCAGCAAAAGCGATTGCTGCCGGAGTGCCCTATGAGGGAGATTTCTGGGATTTTTATGATGACAGAATTGAAATTGAACAAGCTGTTCCAGTGGGAACAATACTGACGATTGCTGCTGCAGGCAGTGAGGGATCGCCAAACTCAGTCATTACAAAGGAAGAAGGAATGTTAAAAAGAGGGGCTACAGGTCCTGCAATACGACCGGTGTTCTCCATTCTAAACCCGGCGCTGACACAAACCCTCACCTCCTATCAGACAGCATGCGGAATCACGGATATTATGGCACATTTATATGAACGTTACCTGACCAATACTTCGGAAGTTGAGACAACGGACAGACTCATCGAATCACTTTTACTTGCAATGGTACATGAAGGTCCAAGAGTCATCGAATATCCAGATCACTATGACGCAAGAGCAAATATTATGTGGGCAGGAATGATGGCACATAACAACAGCTGTGGAGTTGGCAGAGGCCAGGACTGGACAAGTCATGATCTAGAGCATGAGTTGTCCGCGCTATACGACTGTGCACATGGTGCGGGTCTTGCAGTTGCAATGCCAGCGGTATTCAAATTTAATCTTGACCATAACGTAATGCGGTTCGCACAAGTGGCAGTCAGAGTCTGGGGATGTCAGATGGATTTTGACAATCCAAAGAAAACAGCACTGGAAGGAGTCGAAGCATTAGAGCATTTTCTGCAAAAAATCGGAATGCCGAAGAATTTCAATGAGCTTGGAGCGAAAGAAGAGGATATAGACCTGCTCGCACACACAGCCTGCTATGGAACTGGAAGGAATGGACAGGTCGGCGGATTTGTATCTCTAGACGAAGAAGATGTGAAAAGCGTCTATAGGCTGATGCTATGAAAAATCGCATACTAGTATTAATTCCCTTTACGAAGGAACAAATGGTCGTTCTATCGGAAACAGCAGCAGACTATAACGTGGATTTTTTGCAGCGGAAGGATCTAGACCCGTATCAGCTGGAGCAATACCAAATCATCATCGGCGGTATTCCAGCGGAATATTTCCCCTACTGCAAGAACCTGCAATGGATTCAGCTGGGAAGTGCTGGCTACCACGGATATTTAGAATCCGGACTGCTTCCAGACGGAATACGTATGACGAATGCGGTTGGTTCTTTTGGTCTTGTTGTTGCTGAGCATATGATGGCATTGACATTGGCACTGTTGAAGAACCTTCACTTATACAGAGATAATATGCAGGAAAGCAAGTGGAAAGAAATGCGGGGAGTTGGCACCCTGTCAGGAGCAACAGTAATGATTCTCGGAACTGGAAATCTGGGAAGTGAATATGCAAAGCGCCTAAAACCATTTCAATGCAGAATTCTGGGATTTCATCGAACAGACAGACAAGTAGAGGGATTCGATGTTTGTTATCCGATTTCAGAAATTGGAGAATTTCTCCCAGAGGCAGATGTAGTAGCACTTGCACTACCCGGAAACAATGAGACAGATCTGTTGTTTGATGCAGAAAAGATTGCAATGATGAAACAGGGAGGGATACTGATCAATGCCGGACGTGGAAATATTCTGGATCAAAAGGCGTTGATCAAAGCAGTTACGTCAGGAAAAATCAGGGCAGGACTGGATGTGACAGATCCAGAACCCCTTCCAGCAGAAAGTGATCTATGGAACGGTAAAGATCTTTTGATTACACCTCATGTTGCAGGGGGCTATCGCATCCAGGAAACAGTTGATAAGCTATATGACCTTTCCCTGCAAAATTTAAAAAACTTCTTGTCAAAGCAGCCGCTCTTGAATGAAGTGATTATCCAGAATACAAAGTAGGAATAGAATATACGTATTGTTCATATTGTTAGAAAGACAGGTAGGATTATGAAATATTATGTGAATGGAAAATCAGAATTCAATGGAAGCGGATCGATTGAGAATCCCTTTCGAACCATACAGCAAGCAGCATTGATTGCATTACCTGGAGATGAAGTCCTCGTTTATCCAGGTATCTATCGAGAATCAATAAATCCCAAACATGCAGGGACAGAACAAAATCGTATTGTTTACCGCTCCTTGGAAAAGTTAGGAGCTCACATAACTGGAGCAGAAACTATAAAAAACTGGGTGAATATTAAGGACAATGTGTGGACTGTGTCGATTCCGAATGGTTTCTTTGGTTCTTTTAATCCATTTTCTACCTTGATTTCAGGTGACTGGTTTTTTGCAGATAACATTGCACATACTGGAGATGTATTTTTAAATGAAAAATCCATGTATGAAGTTACAGATTTGGCCCAGGTCTATGAACCGTCCGAGTCTGTAAATTCCTGGGATAAAGAATTTTCTGTATATACATGGCTGACAGAGCAGGATATTGAGAAGAAGGAAACGGTACTCTATGCAAATTTCAATGGTCTGGATCCAAACACAGAAAATGTAGAAATTAGTGTCAGGAAACACTGTTTTTACCCTGAAGAAGAGGGAATAGGATTCATAACATGTTCAGGTTTTAAAATCAGCCAGGCAGCAACACAGTGGGCACCACCCACGGCATATCAGGAAGGTATGGTGGGACCACACTGGTCAAAGGGATGGATCATAGAGGATTGCGAGATCTACGAATCAAAATGCAGCGGAATCTCACTGGGCAAGTATTTGCAAAAAGATAATGACAATAAATGGCTGAAGTGGAAATACAAGGATGGAACGCAGACAGAGCGGGAATGTATTTGTCAGGCATCATACGAAGGCTGGGACAAAGAACATATTGGTTCACATATCATTCGAAATTGTGATATTCATGACTGAGGACAGACTGGTATCGTCGGTCACCTGGGCGGCGTATTTTCCCTGATTGAAGGAAACCATATCCATCATATCAATAACAAACAGAACCTGGCGGGTGCTGAGATCGGTGGAATCAAAATGCACGCTGCTATCGATGTGGTAATACGGAACAATCATATTCATAACTGTACCAGAGGAATCTGGCTGGACTGGCAGGTTCAGGGAACACGAGTTTCAAACAATCTGTTCTACGATAACTGCCTGCCATATGAATTTGTACTGAGCAGAGGTACATTCAGTGCGATTGGGGAAGATCTGTTCATTGAAGTATCACACGGGCCAACGCTCGTAGATCATAATATTATGCTGTCTGATAGAGCATTAAAGATTTGCGCACAGGGAATTGCACTAGTCCATAATCTGATCCATGGCTCAATCACTTCTGTTGGTATCGGGACAGACAATGGTTCAAAAGACATACCTTCGCCAAGGTACACTCCATATCACCAGATCCACGGAACGAGAGTGGAAGGATTTATGACAATTCTTCACGGAGACGTCAGAATCTACAATAATATTTTCGTCCAAAAGAAGATACGTCCAACAATGAAGGCTGTGTCTGATATCGTCAGTAAAGATGGTAATGGCTGGGATGATTGTAATATGATTGCTGGAAGCTTCGTCTATAATGGCTATCCGACATTCCAGGAGTGGGATGCAAAATTTGAAGGTTATTGTGGTATCGGATCAAAATCCGATGATAAGTATTACGATCATCTTCCTGTGTGGATGAGTGGGAATCAGTATTTTAATGGAGCGAGACCATGGGAAAAAGAGGCAGATGCAGCTGTAAATTCTGAAAATGAAATTAGGATCGAGTTATACAAGAAGGATGACAGCATGTATCTAAATACGAATTTGTATGAATTTCTAACGGATGCAGGGTGCGGCATTATTTCGACTGAGAATCTGGGTATGGCATTTGAACCAGAGGAAAAATTCGAGCATCCTGATGGCAGTCCAATTGTACTCATTCAGGATTACTGGGGAAGGAGTCGCAGTGCCTGGACATATGCCGGTCCATTTGCAGTTCCAGATCAGATCCAGAATCATCCAATTACAAAATAAAAATAAAATGGCTGTACCAGTGCTGTGATCCAGTGCCGGTCCAGTCATTTTTTTAAGTATGAAAACGGACTGAACAGAGTGTGAAAAGTACAAATAGAACGAATCAGAAAAAATGTCGGATTTTTCAAAAAATAAAAGGTGTTCAAGCAGCTCATAGCTCCTATAAAATAGAAACTGAAGAAGTTGGTAAAGCATTGAGGGTGATAAAATGAGAATAGAAAAATGGAATCAGGACTGGACATACTGGATTGAAAAAGATGCCTTTGCACTTGTTTGGAATATTCCCAATGAAGCAGAGCAGATTACATTACCGCATGATGCAATGGCATTTGAGACCGCATATGCAGAGAGTGGAAATCATGGCAGTACGGGATATCGGGATGGTCATGTATATCATTATGTGAAGCACCTGTTTGTAACAGAGGAGGAAAAGGGAGAGACAATCCTGATCAAGTTCGAAGGTGTTTACTGTAATGCATTCGTCTATGTAAACGGTCAGCTTGCTGCAAAAAATCCGTTTGGCTACAACACATTTTACGTCTCAATTCAGGAGTTTTTAAAGTATGGATGTGAGAATGAAATCAGAGTGATCGTTAGGAACGGTGCTATGACGAATAGTCGCTGGTACTCGGGAGGAGGCATTTACAGAGACGTCTCGCTTTTAAAATCAGGCTACACATATTTCATTCCAGATGGGTTGTGTGTCACAGTAGAGGAAGTGGATCAGGCATTTGCAGTCCTGAGAATTGCAGCAGAAATCAAGAACCGCGCACCATTTAAGAGAGATCTGATCCTAAAAACAGAGATATTCGACGAGGATGAGAATCTGGTCAAAAGTGAATGGGCACCGATAGCGTTATTTGAACAAGAAGAGAGAAGGATTCAGCGCAGAGTCACAGTCACCGAACCGAAATTATGGTCAGAAGCAAAGCCGGGGCTCTACACTGTTCGATGTACGATCTTTGAAAGTGGATGTGAATCAGAGGAGAATCTGCTAGATTCAGTAACGAGCCGTTTTGGAATTCGGACACTCTCAGTTAATGCGGTCAATGGACTTCGAGTCAATGGGATTCCTGTAAAGCTGCGAGGGGCGTGTATTCATCATGACAGTGGACTTTTGGGGGCGGCGACCTATGAGGAAGCCCAATACCGCCAAGTGAAAAAATTAAAGGAGGCAGGGTTCAACGCAATTCGAATGTCTCATCATCCTATGGCAGAATCAATGCTTCGAGCATGTGATGAACTTGGGGTCTATGTAATGGATGAGACATTTGACATGTGGACAAGAGGAAAATCAGATTACGATTATAGTATGTATTTCAGTGAATGCTGGCAGTCGGATGTGACTGCCATGGTCAGAAAGGACTACAACCATCCATCGGTAATACTATACTCAATAGGAAATGAGATTCCGGAAATTGGAACTGACCTTGGTACAAAGATAGGACAAGAAATCTGTGATTTGATAAGATCACAAGATTCCTCCAGATTCACACTGGCTTCCATCAATGGAGTGTTTGCTGCGGGCGATGAAATCGGAGCGATCATGTCAGATATCGTGGCAGACATGGAAAGGCAGGGAGAACCAACAGGTAATGTCAATAACTTCATGTCGCTTCTAGATAGCAAACTAGATCAAATCGTCACGCATGAAAGGATTTCTAAAAGATTGGAAAGAGCCTGCGTCGCAACGGATATTGCCGGATATAATTATATGACAGCCAGATATGAGATGGATCAGGTATCCTATCCTGACCGGGTCATTGTGGGAAGTGAAACCTATCCTCCAGAGATTGCCAGAAACTGGGAAATCATAATGAAAAATCCTCATGTGATTGGTGATTTTACTTGGACGGGATGGGATTATATAGGGGAAGCCGGGGTAGGCATTCCCGCATATCAGTGGGGAGAAGGTGGATTTGGTGCTGGATTCCCCTGCCAGCTTGCTTATTGTGGGGATTTTGATATCACAGGACAAAGGCGCCCAGCCTCCTATTTTAGAGAGATTGTATTTGGACTTAGGAAAGAGCCATATATCACAGTGCAAAATCCTGCCAAATTTGGCGAGAAGCTGATCAAGACACCTTGGGTCATCAGTGATGCAATCGCATCCTGGACATATCCAGGGCATGAAAATAAACCGCTGATCATAGAAGTCTATGCTCCGGGAGATGAGGTCGAACTATGGTGCAACGATAAGGTCGTTGGCAGGAAAACATCCGGGGTAAAGGCTGGATTCAGGGTGTTGTTTGAAGCAGTATATGAACCTGGTGTCTTAAAGGCAGTTGTATATGAGCAGGGGGAAGAAATCAGTAGCTCCACTCTGCAGACAACAGGTTCAGTTTCAAAGATCCTTGCGGAGCCAGAGGACACAAAGCAGACAGAGTTGATCTATATCCCAATTCGGCTGCTGGATGATCAGAACCGTCTGGTCATGAATGAGGATACCGTGATAGAGGTTACTGTTTCCGGGGATGCTATAGTTGCGGGCCTTGGCAGTGGCGAACCAAAACCATCGTATTCTTACTTTGAAACCAAAACAAAGACATTTTATGGGACAGCCTTGCTGATACTTAAGAAAGCAGATTTTGCTAGAGAAGTCTCAATCGAGATGATTACAGATTCAAGTCTTGACCTGAAACTCGCAATCACTTTATAGAATCTGCAAATACGGTACAATGGTAATTCAAATGAGAAAAGGAGTTAATTATGGCAAACAATGTAACAGTACAACAAAATAATGAGCATGTAAGCAGGGCGTTCATGTGGTTCCATGCTACATCTGTGAATGGCGGTGCAATGATGATCAGTGCTGCTGTGGCAAGCTATTTTGCTGTTTTTATGACCGACACCATGCTTCTTCCTGCAGCAGCAGCTTCAATAATTATGTTAGTCTCAAGCCTTTGGGATGCGATCAATGACCCAATCATGGGAGTTATTGCAGATCGAACAAACACTAGATTCGGTAGGTACAGACCCTATTTCCTTTTTGCACCGATACTTGTAATGATCTTTGGAACACTGATCTGGGTAAATCCTGATTTTTCAACAACAGGAAAAATCATTTATACACTGATTTGCTACATTGGTTTTGGCATGACGGTTACGATGTACACCATGCCTCAAATGGCTGTTTTGCCGGCTTGTGTAAAAGATAATCAAAAGAGAAATACGATCATTGCTATGGGCGCTGGCGTGACGGCTGTGGCATTTACGATTTCATCCACCTTTACAACAAATATCACTGCATTTTTCCAAAGTATGGGATTTAGTAATGGCTATATCCCATATATGCTGATCTGTGGAGTGTTGGCCTGCATTTCTTTCTGGGGACTATTTGCAACATCCGAAGAAAAGTATCTTTCAAAAATTCAGGACAGACCAGTCAGACAAGATCTGATGAAAGTGCTAAAACATAAGGAACTCGCGCCCTTCATCATTGTATGGATCATGGGCTCAATGGGTTATGGTCTGATGTTCGCATCCTCCGTATTCTATGTTATGTATTATCTTGCACGACCAGATCTTATCACACTGTACATGGGAATCGTGGCGATAGGAGCACTTGTATCCATGGTCGTATTGCTGCCTCTTTTCCTGAAGATTTTCAAGACTGGTCAAAAAGCTCTGACAGCATGCCAGATCGGAGCGATTCTGTGCTATATCGTACTTTTTCTTTTTGGAAGATACAATCTCACATTTCTTTATGTTATGACATTTATCGCAACAAGTATTGCTTCCATGCAGAATGCACTTGTCAATGTGCTTGTAAATGATGCAATCGACTACATCCAGTTGAAGGAAGGGTTCTCTGCAAATGGCATTATAGCTTCCATCAAAGGATTCGCACAAAAATGTGGAAGTACAGTAACAAATTCAGGCATACTTGCTGTGCTTGCAGCCTCAGGCTATATTGCAAATGCGATTGGCGGACAACCGGATTCCACGATGTTTGCTCTTAACTTCCTTCGTTTTGGAGCACCGGCTCTGACTGGTGTGATCATGCTGTTTTGTCTCCGTTTTAATCCGATCGAAAAGCACTATGATGAAATTGAAGAGATGAAACTTCATATGCATGAAACAGTAGATCAAAACGAAGAATAGGGCTGGCTGTGTTTGCAAAACAGTTACATCCGATCGATAAAAAAGGGGTTATACGCACCTTGCTTTTGGCGATGCAGATTTCGATATTCCTGAGGTGATGACTGATAGTTCATCTTGAACGTTCTGGAAAAATGATCGGCGGAATGATACCCTACTTTTTCGGCAATTTCACTGATCCTCATATCGGTGTTGGTCAGATACTCCACAGAATCAGCCATGCGAAGTCTTTTAATCAGATCGGTAAAAGTATAGCCTGTATTTTGCCGAATCAAGGTGCTTAAATGGGGCTCACTGTAGTGAAAAAGTTCTGCAAGTGCAGATAAGGTCAGCGTTTGATAATTATGCTGGATATATTGCAGAATCAGTGAAAAATCAGAACCGATCTGATAATCATAGAACTGAAGAGTCTTGCTGTAGTTTCTCAGTAGATTGGAAAAAAGCAAATTCACCCAATTGATGCAGCACTCATTGCTGTATTCATCCGTAGAGCAGGATTCCCCCATCATATTCCAGATAATTTTTTTGATCCAGACATTATCAGATGCAAAGAACAGTAAATAGTTCGAATGAGATCCCTCCTGTAAGATAGTCCGGAAAAAATAAGACAGAAGATTTTTCTGTGAAAGCAATGAGAAAAAGGTAGTATCAAAGGTACTTTTTCGAAGCATGATCGTAAAAATAGTAGATTCATCCTCGATTATAATATCATGCTCAGAGTTTGGAGCCAACAGGCACATTTCCCCAGTTTCCAGGATGCGCATTGTGTCTTCGAAAAAGAACTGACAACTGCCTCTTGCAACATAGTTGATCTCAAAATAATTATGCGTATGCTTCATACGCCTTGTATAGCGGGGATGTCGGATGACAAATACATCTCGTGCCGCTGGAATGATCGCAGATTCTTGTACCTGGGGTCTGGAAGAAATATTCGGTTCCAGAGTCAGGATCAGACTATTGACCACAGTTTCAAAGGCATCATCATCAAGGCCTTCGAACATAAAATCAGTTCTCGGAATATGTGCGGTCTCCTTTAACAGGCCTTTTCGAAAAAGGATATCACACATTTCTGTGAATTGAATACCCGTACCAGTCCTGTCAAAATGCTGCTTCATGTGATCCTGAAATTCTCCATATGTAATATAGTATGGCATATTACCTCCAATTTGAAACCATTTGGCTATAACTCATTATAGCAATTGCAAAACGTTCCATCAATGTATAGATGGTGGATCCGTTAATGCCTTAGAGTTCATATCTCTAAGACGCCACTTTAGAGACAATAGTTCAAAATATACAGATCATAAAGGAGATACTGATGATTAAGTATAGTGAAAATCCTTTCTACCTTGATGAGGAACAAATCAAATGGGTCGAAGATACCTACAAGGGAATGGCAATAGAAGAAAAAATCGGGCAGCTGTTCTGCCCAATCGTTTTTACCAAGGAAGAAGCAGAGCTGAAAGAATTTGTACAGACAACAAAGATCGGCGGAATTTTGTACAGAGAAGGTCCCGGAGAAGAAATCCGACAGGCGCAGGAAATTCTGCAGGGAAATTCTAAAATACCCCTTCTGATCGCATCAAATCTGGAATATGGCGGAAATGGATCCGCAGCCGAGGGTACTTACTTTGGAAGAGAGATGTTGGTGGCAGCTACCGGAGATATGGAAAAAGCATACCAGCTTGGAAAAGTAAGCTGTACAGAGGGAGCTGCAGTAGGTGTGAACTGGTCCTTTGCCCCAGTGGTCGATCTGGACTATAACTATCACAATCCGATCACAAATGTCCGCACCTTCGGTGATGATGTGGAACGTGTCAAAGGGATGGGAAGTGCCTATGTTCGTGCTGCGCAAGAGTCAGGGGTGGCTGCCAGCGTGAAGCATTTTCCGGGAGATGGTGTAGATGAACGAGATCAACACTTACTGACAAGTATCAACACACTTTCCTGTGATGAATGGGATGAGACCTATGGCAGTATTTATGCAAACATGATCAAAGAAGGTACACTTTCTGTTATGGCTGCGCATATTGCACTGCCATCCTACGAAGCTTTTTTTGGAAATTGTAAAGACAAGGCGCTGCCAGCGACTCTTTCAAAGAACCTTCTGACAAGGCTTCTTCGGGAAAAAATGGGATTTAATGGATTGATTACCACCGATGCAACACCAATGGTGGGATTTTGTGCTGCTATGGACCGTGCGACTGCGGTGCCAATGAGCATTGAATGTGGATGTGATATCTTTTTATTCAATCGAAACTTTGAAGAAGATGTCCGTTTTATGATGGAAGGCTATGAAAAGGGTATCTTATCAGAACAGAGACTTGAAGAAGCCGTACTTCGCATTCTGGCCATGAAAGCAGCCCTAAAATTACCAGAAAAGCAAGCCAATGGAACACTTGTCCCCCAAAAAGATGCCCTGACTATACTTTCGAATGAAGAGCATGTCAGATGGGCGAAGGAGTGTGCAGATCTGGGAGTAACTCTGGTGAAGGATACCCAGTCACTGTTGCCAATCAATATAAATTCACACAGACGTATTCTGCTAGAGATCCTGGGAGACTACGCATCAAATGAGCGTGTGACTGCCTCGATGAAAAAGCAGCTTGAAAAAAATGGATTTGAAGTCACAGTATATCAAAAAGAAGGATTCGAGGTCATGCATGACTCAGTGACGGGACTTCGCTCGAAATATGATCTGATTTTCTATGTTGCCAACGTTGAAACAGCCTCCAATAAAACGACGGCTCGAATCAGCTGGCACACGATGTTCGGACTAGGCAATAATATGCCGTGGATGGTGCATGAGATTCCCACTCTTTTTGTAAGTGTTGGAAACCCTTATCATCTATTAGATGCCCCAATGGTGAAAACATTTGTGAATGGATACTGTAATTCAGACTTTGTGATCGAGGCAGCTGTGGATAAACTTCTGGGAAAAAGTCAATTCAAAGGAAACTCACCCATCGATCCCTTCTGCGGACGAGAGGATCTAAGACAATAGAGTAAGGAGAGCTAGTATGAAAATCACAAATGTCAGAATTAATGGGATAAAAAATCCGATCGGGTATCATTTTGACGATTGGATCTGCTCCTGGAAGGTGAAGGATGCTTCTGGCAAAAAGCAGGAGAATGCCGTTATTGAATTGAGCCGGGAGGAAGACTTTTCAAGTGTCTTTTTGAAGCTGGAAGGCAGGGATCTGTTGTCGACAGGAGTCGATCTCGGTATCAAGCCTGAGCCGAGGTCTCGCTATTTCTACCGGATCTCAGTAACAGATGAGAATGGGGAGACCGCTGTCAGTGCCATTCATTTTTTTGAGACGGGAAAAATGAAGGAAACATGGGAGGCGGACTGGATCACTATGGATGAGCAGGACAACTATCATCCGATTTTTGAAAAGCTGTTCACAGCTGGAGATAAGATAGCAAGAGCGCGAATGTACATGACTGGCGTCGGGCTTTTTGAAGTCAGAGTCAATGGAAGTAAAATCAGTGAGGAATATCTAAAGCCTTATCTGAATAATTATGAGCATTCGATACAAGCGCTTACCTTTGACCTGACTTCCTTCCTGCAAGCGGAGAACAGGATTCAGATCACCCTTGGAAAAGGCTGGTATATGGGCACCTTTGGGCTGGAACTGCAGTCGAACATTTATGGAAGCAGGATGGCGATGATTTCCGAAATTCATATTGAATATGAGAACGGAGATAAGCAGCTCATCTGTTCCGATGGAAGCTGGCATTATTATGGCTCAGATATTGAGGATTCCGGAATTTATCTCGGTGAGATCTACAACAGACTTTTATGGAGTGAACAGGATAATCCGAGAAAGCCTGTGGTAGTAGTCACTGAGGAGTCCCGCACAGAGGAAACAAGAAATCTAAAAAAGGAAGTCTTAACAGACCGGGTCAGTATACCGATTTTTAGAAAAGAGATCCTGACAGTGAAAGAAGTCATCCTGACACCTGCAGGAGAGACGGTGCTGGATTTTGGACAAAATTTTGCCGGAATCATACAGTTCGACTCAGATCTGCCAAAGGGGACGAAGGTGGTTTTTGATTTTGGAGAAATACTTCAGGAGGGCAATTTTTACAATAAGAATTATCGAGATGCCATCTCTCAGTTCGTTTTTACATCCAATGGGGAAAAGGAAAGAGTAGAGCCGCATTTTACATTTTTTGGATTTCGGTATGTACGGGTGACAGGCTGGAATGGAGAAATTGCAGCTGAGAACTTTAAGGGAATCGTTCTTTACTCGGATCTGGATCGGACCGGCTATTTGACAACTGGCAATAAGAAAGTAAATCGGTTGTATGAAAATACAGTCTGGGGACTAAAGTCGAATTTTCTGGATATGCCCACGGATTGCCCCCAGAGGAGTGAAAGACTGGGATGGACAGGAGATGCCCAGGTGTTTGCACCGACAGCATGCTACCATATGGATACTAGAGCATTTTTTCATAAATTTATCCAAGACTTAAGAGAGGAGCAACTCATTCTGGATGGAGGAGTTCCAAATTATCTTCCCAACATTGGTCATAAAACCGATTGCAGCAGTGTGTGGGGCGACATTGCTACCTTTTTACCGGATACACTGTACCGCTTCTATGGCAATACTACAGAAGTAAGACGCAACTATGCTTTCATGAAGGATTGGGTCGATTATATTGACAGGCAGGATGCAGAACGCTGTGTAAGGGAAGGTACGGCTCAAAAGGGTCAGCCCAAAAAATATCTTTTTGACTTTGGATTTACCTTTGGAGACTGGCTCGCACTGGATGGACCGCTACCTACGAGCTTTAAAGGAAGTACAGACGATTCCTACATTTCGAGTATGTATTACTTCAGATCTGCACAGATCGTATCGCAAATGTCTGAGTTACTCGGCTACGAGGATGAAGCGAAGTATTACAAAGAGCTGTCAGCGAAGATACGAAGTGCTGTTCTATATGAATATTTTACGCCCAGCGGAAGACTCGCTGTCAATACCCAGGCGGCCTTTGTCATTGCCTTAAAATTTGGGGTGTATTATGATAAAGAGAAGACGATATCTCAATTTAAGAAAAGGCTGGAAATGGATTGCAATCAGATCAAATGCGGTTTTGTCGGAGCACCGATGCTTTGCACGGTACTGGCAGAGTGCGGCTTATTCGAACTGGCATATGATTTTCTTTTAAAAGAAGGATTCCCAAGCTGGCTATATAGCGTGAATCTGGGCGCCACAACGATCTGGGAGCGATGGAATTCGGTACTTGCCGATGGCACGATCAGTGACACAGGCATGAATTCACTGAACCACTACGCCTATGGTTCTGTCATGGAGTTCGTATATGGATATTGTGCGGGAATACGACCGCTGACTCCTGGATTTAAAAAGGCGGTCATTGCACCAAATCCGGATATCAGACTTGGGAAGCTGGAATGCACGTATGATTCTGCTGCTGGAAGCTATGTCAGCAACTGGTGGATCCGAGAGGACGGCATGCTTACGGTTCACATTGAAATTCCTTTTGATGCTACTGCGCAATTGACCCTTCCCGGAGCGGAAATCAAAGAGCTTGCTGCAGGTGTGTATGATTTTGAATATATGCCAACCACAGATTTCACCAGACCTTTCCATGAGTTCACTACCCTTTCCAGACTCAGTCAGAACGAAGAAGTAATGCGAATCCTATTTCAATTCGTACCACCGATCGGCGGAATCGCTGCCTCTGGAGATCTAGAAATGGGAGCAAAATCTCTAAAGGAACTCTCCTTCATGAGCTTTCTCGGATTTGATCCTGGGAAACTGGATGAAGCAATCGAGGAGATCAAAAAGGTCAGGGCGTGAATAGCTATAAAAGGGTCAGGCATGAATTGCAATAAGAGGGTCAGGGAGCGAATTGCTAGTTGATAGTAACAATTAATTTAGTTGTTCCCCAGGCTTTGGACAATTTAGGTGGGAAACTGAATGAGAAAATCCAAAAATGACAGAATTTTGGAAAATCTGGCATGCTGCGAATGGATTTTAGTCCAAACGCCTTCAAATATCTTAGAATAAGCATACTTGAAGAGGGTTTTTCACCTATTTTTGGACATAAGTGGGCAAAAGAGCTTTAAAAAGTCCAATGCCGAAGTTGCTCAAAAGACAATATAAGGAAATAAAAAATCAAAACAAGGACATTCTTTACATTCTAATAACTTAAAGTAAATTGACATTATCCGAGAGTGAATTGCTATTTGACAGAAACGATTAATCTGTTAAACTCAGATTATGGCGAAAATATTGTCGCAGACATAGGCTAAATTAAAGTTTTTTCAATACACAGAAGGTGAGGAAATGAAATGAAAGCATTGATATTTGATCTCGACGGAGTCATTGTGTTTACCGATAAATTTCACTATCTTGCATGGAAACAGTTAGCAGATGAGATAGGGATTTATTTTGATGAAGAAATTAACAACCGTCTGCGTGGCGTAAGTAGGGCAGAGAGCCTTGAAATCATCTTGGAACGATGTGACGAAACTCTGTCGGATGAAAAAAAGAAAGATCTGATGGAACAAAAGAACAATCGATATCGTGAATTATTGGAAAACATGAACCCGTCAGACGTAACAAAGGAAACCCGTGAAACACTGGAAGAACTGAGAAAACGTGGACACAAGCTGGCGATCGGTTCCTCTAGTAAAAATGCAAAATTCATTCTTGAAAAAGTTGCGCTGACAGATCTATTTGATGCAATTTCTGATGGAACCAATATTACACACTCCAAACCAGATCCAGAAGTATTTGTAAAAGCCGGAATCTATTTGGGAGAATCTGCAACGAACTGTATTGTTGTAGAAGATGCTTATGCCGGTATCGAGGCCGCAAAAGCAGCGAATATGATGGCTGTCGGTATGGGCGATGCAGCGGGTAGTGAGAAAGCGGACTATACCATCGGCAGCTTCTCTGAACTTCTGACTATTGCAGAATACTAGAAAAAGTAATACAATTATTCGGTACAGCAAGTAGCGGAGGTTCACATGGAAAAAATACAAATTATGGCGTTGATCGATCTATTGATTCCAGTCATCATTTTGATTTTTGGATTACTTATGGCGCTGCGGCCACCGAGAACAATCAATATTATATATGGATATCGGACAGAACGCAGCATGAAGAATCAAGACACATGGGAGTTTGCGAACCGCCTGTGCGGAAAGATCTGGATCGGCTGCGGAATCGTTCTGGGACTCATTACTGTCCTGGCGCTGTTCATAGGACAAGGTCTTGGGGACACCTTTTTGGGTATGTTAAGTATTGCCCTTGTTACTATTCAGATGATCGCCATATTTTTAACACTGATCCCAGTGGAAAGAACGCTAAAGCGGGAATTCGATCAGGATGGTGCAAGACGAATGTAGTTTATGAAAAGGGGAATTTTCGATTTATAGAACCGTAGCATGAGATGTTTTGAAATATTTATGGAATAATGCCGTCAGGAATGAAATACTCGCCTTGTTTCTTGAAATATAAAATAGTTCGAAGATTTAAAAGAAATATAATTCCTAATAAATAATACTCCTGGGTCATATATTCTGTCGAGACCCGGGAGCTTCCTGCATTTAAGAAATGCATATCGGCAATAAATAGAATAATAGGAGTATAAAATTATACAATAATGATATTGAAGTAGTTAGATATAAGTAGGGAATATACCATAAAAGAATGTATTGACAGAATTTCAACATCAGCATATAATCCCAACATCAAGTAACAAACATACATGTGCTGGTGCACAAATAAACTGATAATTTTGTTATTCAGATATTTTTTACTCTGGTTTAGATGTGCCAGAACATAAAGAAAGTGATTGGCAATGTAGCCTGAAGCAGAGACTTCAGGCTTTTTTATATCATACGCATAAGAGAGAAGTTCCATTTGATATATTGGAAGATGAGGAGAAAGATTATGAATGGTCAGGAAGTAAAAGAACTGTCAAAGAAGTATGTACTGCAGTCCTGGAGTAAACAAAAGGCAACAAATCCAATTGCGATCGAGAAGGCAGAAGGAATCTATGTATATGATTATGACGGAAATCGTTATGCAGATATGTCAGCCCAGCTGGTCAATTTGAATGTAGGATTTGGAAATAAAGAAATCGCAGAAGCAATTAAAGCGCAGGTGGATAAGTACTGTTATCTTGCACCAAGCTATGCAACAGAGCCCCGGGCAGTTCTTGCCAAAATGATTGTCGATCTTTTACCTGATACCTTTGGAAAAATATTTTTTACAAATGCAGGGGCAGAAGCAAACGAGAATGCGATTAAAATTGCAAGGATGTTTACTGGCAGGAATAAAGTCATGAGTCGGTACCGCAGCTATCACGGATCCTCCTTTGGGGCAGGAAACCTGACAGGGGAGCCTAGAAGATTTGCGCTTGAGCCAGGAATTCCCGGTTTTGTTAAGTTTTTCGACCCCTATCTGTATCGAGAGGCAATACCATTTACATCAGAAGAAGAGGCAACAAAATATTACCTTACAAAATTAGAAGAGCAGATCCTATATGAAGGATCAGATAGTATTGCTGCAATTGTAATGGAGACCGTCACAGGCAGCAATGGAGTCATTATTCCGCCAAAAGGATATATGAAAGGTGTCCGCAGCCTATGTGATAAATATGGCATTGTTATGATTTGTGATGAAGTCATGGCAGGTTGGGGAAGAACAGGAACCATGTTTGCTTTTGAGAACTTTGGAGCCGTGCCCGATTTGATTACATTTGCAAAAGGAGTTACTTGTGGTTATGTGCCATTGGGCGGTGTTGCAGTATGCAGCAGGATCGCAGAATACTTTGATGAAAATCTGCTTTCCTGTGGACTGACCTATAGTGGACATCCTCTAGCATGTGCAGCTGGAATTGCCTGTGTACAATATTATCAGGACATGAAGATTCTTGAACATGTAGAAAAGGTAGGAAAAGTCCTTGGAGAGTTGCTGGAGGAGTTAAAGGTAAAGCATCCATGTGTAGGTGATGTTCGCTATATCGGACTTTTTTCCGCCATCGAGCTGGTAAAAGATAAAGAAACAAGAGAAGCACTTGTACCTTATGGAAAAGATACGCAAGGTATAATGGGCAGTATACTTGGAAGTCTGAAAGAAAAGAGATTTATGACCTACAGCCACGAAAATATGCTCTTCGTAAATCCGGCACTCATTATTACAGAAGAACAGCTGCGGGAAGAGATGATTAAGATGGATGAAGTATTGACCATGGTAGATCAGAAATACTTATAATAGAAAATAGGAAAAACACGGCAATGACGCTGATATAGGTCAAAGGCGTGTTTTTTTACATTGTACAAAGGAGGCGACATTATGCAGGAAACAGTGAATACAGAACCATTGACAACCAATGAAGAAGAGATAGAAATCAAGATCGAGAATGTATCTATGCATTTTAAAGATAACCAGGGCAATGATGTGCAGGCACTAAAGAATATCAATCTGGATATCAAAAAAGGAGAATTTATATCCCTTGTCGGTCCGAGTGGCTGTGGAAAAACAACACTGCTTCGCCTGATTGCAGATCTGCTAGAACCTACTGATGGGAAGGTTCGAGTTAGTGGCATGACCCCAAAGGAAATCAGAATGCAGCAGAAATTTGGAATTGTATTTCAAAGTCCCGTACTGTTCGAATGGCGGACTGTGAAGAAAAATGTTGAGCTTCCACTTGAAATCATGTTCTATGACAAAAAAGAAAAATCAGAGCGTGCGGACAAGATGCTTGAAATGGTAGGTCTTACGAAATTTGCTGATCATTACCCAGGTCAGCTGAGTGGTGGAATGCAGCAAAGAGTCGGGATTGCAAGGGCTTTTGCTATACGACCTGAGATCCTTTTGATGGACGAACCATTTTCAGCACTGGATGAGTTTACTAAGGAGAAGTTGCATGAGGATCTTTTGCGGATCTGGGCAAAAACAAATAAAACTGTAATCTTTGTAACCCATAATATACAGGAAGCAGTTTTTTTGTCTGACAGAGTCTGTGTTCTTTCTCCACATCCGGGAAGACTGTCAGCCGTCGTTGATATCGACCTACCAAGACCGAGGCAACTGAGTGTCAGAGATTCCCAACATTTTAACGAATTGGTGTCAAAGGTCAGAAATAGCTTTGAAGGAGGCAGCGTATGAAAACACGGCCAAATTTCTTGAAAAGCAAATCCTTGGTCATGCTAGTCTGGATTCTTGGCATTATTGTCATATGGGAAATTGGAGCGTTCATCGTTGCAGGAACCAAAAGAACACCAGAAAATGTACTGCCACATATCTATCAGATCATTGGAGCGATCTTTGGTACGAATCAGGTATCGAGTGGAATGACTGCCTCACAACTCGTGTTGACTGCAGCAAAAGCAACGCTGCTCAGGGCAGGCCTGGGATTTTTGATCGGGGCAGGACTTGGATTTATTCTTGCTTTGGCAATGAAGTTCTCCGGCGTTGTTGAAAAGATGATATTCCCATATCTTATGCTGATCCAGATGATCCCGATACTCGGCATGGCTCCAATCGTTCTGGCGGTGACAAAGGACATCGGTGTAAGCCGTATTGTGATAGCGGCGATCCTGACATTTTACCCCGTTGCAACAAGTACATTGTCTGGATTGAACTCGGTATCAAAAGAAAAGTATGAGCTTATGTATTCCTATGCAGCCAACAAAGCCACAATCTATAAAAAAGTCCTGATTCCGACTTGTATACCTTATTTATTCACAGGTCTTAAGATATCAGCACCAATGGCAATCACGGCATCGATCCTGGTTGATACACTGCAGGGTGATATGGGACTTGGAAGTATGCTGTCGCAATCGCTCAAACATGCGATGTCCATCTATGTATTCTGGCTGATCGTCCTCTTTAGCGCAGTGGTCGGTATTGTCAGCAGTTTTCTGATGAGTGTGATCGAGGGATATGTGTCACCTCAGAAACGTGCCGAACGAAAATACAAACAGTGAGGGGGAGGTCAAGATGATAAAAAGAAGAAAAAGCTTTCTGAAAAGAATGCAGGAAAATAAAAGACTTCAGGATCTGTCTGGTGTACTTCTTCCTGTTTCCCTTGGAATATTGATTCTGATCTTATGGCAGACCCAGATCCTTCAAAAGCTGCTGAATACAGATACCTTCACACTTCCACTTCCAACAAGAATTATCGCAATTATAATTGATAATATAGGAAAGATCATGGTCAATGTTGGTGCAACAGTGATAGTTGCAGTCCTTGGACTAGCCATTGGTTCACTGATTGGCTATCTGATTGCGGTATTTGCGACCATTTTTCCACTCTGGGGAGGCGGCGGAATTACGATCGTAGCAGCCTTTAA
This sequence comes from Lachnospiraceae bacterium, assembly GCA_047974745.1. Taxonomy (GTDB): domain Bacteria; phylum Bacillota; class Clostridia; order Lachnospirales; family Lachnospiraceae; genus JBKECO01. The sequence continues at coordinate 48,880 of JBKECO010000001.1, read as the reverse complement.
TGCGATTCCTATTGTAGCACTTGCTCCGGTCATGACGAACTGGACGAAAGGAGTCAGTAGTGACGCAAGTATTCGAAGTATGGTGGCAAAAATTCTCGTTGTAATGATCATTTGTATAGCTGCAATGAGTATCAATGCATTTCGTGGTCTAAATGAATTAAAGCCATTCGCCTTAGATCTTATGACTTCCTATGCAGCAAAGCCAAAGCAGATATTTTTCAAGCTCAGAATACCCAACAGCATACCTTACATTTTTACAGCCCTAAGAGTATCCGTACCAAGTAGTGTCATTGCTGCATTGGTCAGTGAATATTTTGCGGAATATATCATTGGTGTCGGAAGAGAGATCAGAGAAAATATTGTGCTTTCCCAGTACGCAACAGCGTGGGCATATATCGTTGTTGCCTGTGCAATCGGAATCATTATGTATGGCATATTACTGTTTTTTGAAAAAATACTATTGAAGCATAAGGCACATGTTTGATCAGGTATTTTCAGGTGCAGGCCTGTAAACATACACACTAACAATTTTTCACAGGAGGAAAACCAAAATGAAAAAAAGAACAATGAAACTAGTAGCGATGTTAAGTGTATTCACGATGACAGCTTCAATATTAGCAGGTTGTGGATCCAGCACAGACACAAGCAGTGAAAGCACAACATCAGAAACAACAGTAGCTTCAGAAACAACAGCAGAATCAGAAGCCGTAACAGAAATAGCAACAGAAACGGCAACAGAGGCAGCAACAGAAGAAGCATCAGCTGCTGGAGCAAGCGAAGCAGTTGTAGTAGCAGCAGCCGAATCCGGACAGGTAGGAAACTGGGGACTTGGAAATGAATACGAGATTCAGGCATTACTTTCCAAGTATGGTCAGCCAACAGATTACCTGAGTCAGGCATTCGACATGGATGGATTTGATGATAACTCGATCCTGCTTGCATCAGCAATGACATACAACGAATTAGGTCTTGTAAAAAATGACTATGACGGAGGCTATGGATATGGTGATTCCGTAAGTGTAATCGATATGAATGATGAAGGTGTGGCAATGCTTGAGGATAATATTTTTACCACAAAGACCTTCGCTGAAGAGAATCCAAATACAGTAAAGGCATTCTTGTATGCATCAATAAAGGGATGGGAATACGCCTGCGCAAATCCGGAAGAAGCAGCAGAAATCGTGTATAAATATGGATCATCTGTGTCACCGGACCACCAGTCCTATATGGCAGCAGAAGTTAAGAAATTGGTGGAAACAGACATGAGTGGAAATGCAGTGACAGAAATTGGAAATATGGATGAGGCAGCTATGCAGCAGACATTAGGACTTGCTCAACAGTATATTCAGCTGGATGACTCTGCCGCAGCAGAAAAACTGGCAACACTCACATTGGACGATATCAGAGATACTACATATATCACAGAAGCACTGGCATCTGCAGATGGAGCTTTTGACGTAGAAAAATCAGAGGTATCCATTCAGTTAAAATGGCTCCCGCAGGCTCAATTCATGGGATATTATGTAGCACTGGATAAAGGCTACTATGAAGAAGCAGGGTTAACTGTTACAATTACACCAGGTGGTGGAGATATCAGTGAAACAACAGCCGTTTACAATGGAACTGTAGACTTCGGTGTGACATGGGTCTCCAATCTGATCGCTGCAGATGCAGGCGGAATGGATCTCCTCCAGGTAGCGCAGATCTATCAGCGTTCAGGACTTGTTCTTGTTTATAAAAATGAGAACTTCCAATAATTAGCAACCTAAGAACAGAATGATTCCCTGGCTGTCTAAATGGCAGCCGGAATCGTTTCAAGCTGGAAGGAAAGGAAGACAAATATGGATCTATTAATAAAGAATGGGACGATTATCACAACTACAGACAGCTTTGTTGCAGATATTGCTGTAAAAGATGGCAGGATCGCAGAAATTGGCATAGACCTTGAGGTTGCAACGGACAAAATTGTAGATGCAACAGGAAAATTGGTACTGCCTGGAGCGATTGATGTACACACCCATCTTGCTATGCCTTTTGGAGGAACCGTTTCCGCAGACAGCTATCTGTCAGGAACAAGAGCTGCAGCATGTGGTGGCGTCACAACCGTATTTGACTATCCTGTACAGCGCAAAGATGGAACGATCATGGATTTGATCCAGTCCAAAAAAGCAGTCTGCGAGCAAGAAGCCTGTGTGGATTATGCTTTTCACTGCTGTATCACAGATCTCAATGGTGGTGAGATTCTTAAAGAGATGAAGACTGCAGTAGAAGAAGGTATTACCAGTTTTAAATGCTTTTTGGTATATAAGAGAGAAGGCATGATGGTCGATGATGGAACACTGGCGAAGCTTTTGCTGCGTGCAAAAGAGCTGGGAGCCATGATTAATGTACACGCTGAAAATCCAGATCTTATTGATCTGCATGTGGAAAAATTTAAGGCAGAAGGAAAACTAAGTCCCTGGTATCACTATATGAGCAGACCGGAATTCGTTGAGGCGGAAGCGGATAAACGAACTGTGCACTGGTCAAAGAATCTCAATGCACCAGTCTATATCGTACATATGGCAGATAAAGAGGGTCTTGAAGCAGTTATAGATGCAAAAAAAGAAGGTTATGAGGTATATGTAGAGACCTGTCCGCAATATCTGGAATTTACCTCTGAAGTATACAAAAGAGAAGACGGAAGGAATTTTGTTTGCTCACCACCCATGAAGGGAGCAGAGAGTCAGGAAGCACTTTGGACAGCCTTACGGTCGGGAATGATCGATACCGTTGCAACGGATCACTGTCCGTTCCAGAGCTATGAAAAGGACTGGGGCAAAGATGACTTTACAAAGATTCCAAATGGCTGCGCAGGAGTGGAAAATCTATATCCTTACCTGCTCGATGCTGCAAATGCAGGAAAGCTGACATTTCAAAGAGTGGTTGAAGTGTGTGCAGCTAATCCTGCAAAAATATTCGGATGTAAGAACAAAGGAGCAATTCAAGTGGGAAAAGATGCGGACATCGTAATCTATGATAAGGATAAAGATTTTACGGTATCGGTATCTACCATGCATTCAGACTATGATCACACGATCTGGGAAGGAAAGAAACTGCATGGATATCCTGTTCAAACCTATCTGCGTGGGAATCTGGTATATGATAATGGAGAATTTAAGGGACAAGCAGGTATGGGTAAATTTGTAAAACGAGTGCCCAAAGAATAAGTAAAGTTAGGAGGCGAGGCCATGAAATATCAGGATATCGTAATCGCTTCGAATACAGCAGACTGTCTGCTCTGTCATCAGGCATCCTGTACAAAAGCCTGTAAGGCTAGTCTGCCTGTAGATCGGATTTTACGAGCATTGAGATTTGAGAATAACAGGAAAGCAAAAGCATTGCTGGGTGAAGAACTTCCCTGCAGGACCTGCACCACAAAAGATTGTGTCGGGGAGTGTATTCGGGGAAAAATTGATGCACCAGTACCGATTGATCAAATATTGGAGCACGCAGCTGACTATCCGTCACTCCCTGAACCAAAGGCAGATCTGACGACGAAACTTTGTGGCGTAGATTGCGAGAACCCATTTTTTCTATCTTCCTCCGTGGTAGGAAGTAATTATGAAATGGTGGCAAAGGCATTTGACATGGGATGGGCCGGTGTCGCATTTAAGACGATCGGAATGTTTGTGCCGGAGGAGGTCTCTCCCCGATTCGATCAGCTTCAAAAAGAAGGCCTGTCTTTCCTCGGATTTAAAAATATTGAGCAGATCTCTGAGCATACCCTGGAAGAGAATCTGGAATATTTTAAAGAACTGAAGAAAAATTATCCCAAGAAGGTCATTATTGCCTCGATCATGGGTCAGGACGAGGCAGAATGGGAAAAGCTGGCTTCACTCGTAGAACAGGCAGGAGCCGATATTATCGAATGTAATTTTTCATGCCCTCATATGACAGGAGAAGGATTGGGAAGTGACGTTGGTACAGATCCAGAGCTGGTGGCGGCCTACACGAGAGCCACTCGCAGGGGATCCCGACTGCCTATCCTTGCAAAAATGACACCAAATATATCCAACATGGAGATTCCGGCACTGGCTGCAGTTCAAGCAGGCGCAGATGGAATCGCAGCGATCAATACGATCAAAAGTATCATGAATATCAATCTAGAGACCTTCTCCTCTGGTCCGGATGTGACTGGCAGTACAGCAGTGGGAGGGTATTCCGGTAAAGCGGTCAAACCGATTGCTCTTCGGTTCATTCACGATATGAAGCAGCAGGACGAACTAAAAGATGTTGCCATCAGCGGAATGGGAGGAATCGAGACCTGGATTGATGCGGCAGAATTTATTGCTATGGGTTGCTCGACAGTACAGGTCACAACAGCCATTATGCAGTACGGATACCGCATTATCGATGATCTGTTAGAGGGGCTTACTGCATACATGAGCGAGCAGGGATTTCAATCGATCGATGATTTTTTAGGCAAAGCATTACAACATATTCTTCCTGCAGATGAGCTGGACAGAGGAACCATCTGTTTTCCGAAATTTCGCAGAGATCTTTGTGTTGGCTGTGGAAGATGTTATCTATCCTGTTTTGACGGCGGACATCAGGCACTTTCTTTTGACGAGGGCAGGCAGCCGCTAATGGATGCAAAAAAATGTGTGGGTTGTCATCTGTGTGTAACAGTATGTCCAGCAGGCGCCATTACCGCTGGAACCAGAGTAGCGAAAAAATAGGGATTTTCATAAATGTCAGATACATGGATCGAGTTAGGAAGGGAGTAATTATGTACGAATGTAGTCTGGAGAGAATGACGGATAAAATAAAAACAATGAGTGGATTCGGAGATGCAGGGCATGGAGGAATTACAAGATATACATTATCCCCGGAGGATACTCTTGCAAGAAATGAGTTCATAAAACGGATGGAGGCGATTGGTGCAATCATCGAGATGGATGATGTGGCAAATCTTTATGCAACCATTCCAGGAAATGATCCAAAAGCAAAACGAATCGTAATGGCTTCTCATTCAGATTCTGTAATGAATGGTGGTAACTATGATGGGATTCTCGGCGTCATGGCTGCTATGGAAGTGCTTGAGACTGTAGTGGAGAAGTCAATTCCCCACGAACATCCACTGACAGCAATGATTTGGACGAATGAGGAAGGATCGCTCTACCCGCCGGCCATGATGTGCTCGGGTGTTGTATGCTATGATTACCTTCCAGAAGAGATCCGAGGGAAATTTTTACTGGAAGATGTGCTCAGATCCAAAAGTGTTCTAGAGAACAGAATCACGTTCGGGGATGCGCTTGAACAGTCTGTATTCAAGGGGGATAAGGCGAATCGATTGAACCCGGAACAGTATCTGTATATGTTCGAGACGCATATTGAGCAGGGTCCGATCCTTGAAGATAATAAGAAGGAAATCGGTATTGTGGATTGTGTGCTTGGTATGTTCAATTATCGACTGAAGTTCTATGGGCAGACGACACATGCCGGAACCTTCCCGATGCCAAAGCGAAAGGATGCTTTTTTTGCAGCTTCCCAGGCACTTGTTTATCTTCATGAGGAAATCGATAAGCTTGGATATCCCGAATTGGTCTACACAACGGGAGAATTGATCTGTCACCCCAATATTCACACCTGTGTGCCAGATTTCTTTGATTTTTCCTTTGACTCAAGACATGAAGATCCAGCTGTCCTCGAGAAGGTCCTTGCGATTGTGTTAAGCTGTGCTGAGAAAGAGTGGGCAGGATGCAGTTGTACGGTAGAGAAAGCCTGGAACAGGGATACTGTATACTGGGATAAAAAACTGGTGGGATATTGCGAGGAAGCAGCAAAGGAAGCAGGTATCAGTTATCAGATGATCCATTCCGGTGCAGGACATGATGCTCAGTTTGCATCCTACATGCTGCCGACTACCATGATCTTTGTTCAGTCAAAAGATGGACTCTCGCACTGCGAACCAGAATACTCAACTCCCGAACACTGTACATCAGGTGCTACTGTAATGCTGAATGCTGTTTTAAAGGCAGATGCTGAGTAGGACTGCAGCCAGACCTGCAGAGAAAAGGAAGATAAGATGGATAATTTTATCGTTACAATCGCCAGAGGCTTTGGCAGTGGTGGTTGTGAAATCGCAACAAAACTATCGAAGGAGCTTGGGATCCCATGGTATGACAGGGAGCTTTTGGCCATGGCTTCAGAACAAAGCGGAATTGATGAAAGCCTCTTTGTTGAGGTCGATGAAAAATTGAGAGGAAGACATTTGACGAGCCTTCTTTCAAAGGTACCACAAAGCGAGTTGATCGAGCCACATGAGAAAGAGTTCGTTTCGGACATGAATCTGTATAACATTCAGGCTCAGATCATCAGCGAGCTTGCAAAATCAGAGACCTGTATTGTCATTGGAAAATGTGCAGACTATATACTACGGCATCAGACTAATGTGATCAGCGTTTACATAGAAGCACCCAGGGCAGCCTGTGTAGAATCCATTATGAATAAAATGTATGTATCGGAAGCAAGAGCCAATCATCTGATCAAGAAAACAGACAAATATCGCTCCAGCTACTATAAGTACTATACAGGAGGAAGAGATTGGAGAGATCCGATCAATTATGATATGACACTCAATAGCTATCGAGTTGGAAAAGATAAATGCGTTAAAGTCATCAAGGACTACATAGAAACAAAATTTTCTTAAAGAAAGCAGGTGTATCAAATGCCGATCACACTTCAGCAGTTATGCGAACAATCCAACTATCTATATGGAATGCGGGTACTGGCCGGAGAGCGAAGTATGAAAAATATCGTGCAATGGGTACATACGATAGAAGACGAAGAGGCAAGTTCTTTTTTACATGGAGGCGAGCTGATCTTTACCACCGGTATCGCGCATAAAGAGACGAAATGGCTGTTTTCGTTTATCCGAAGGCTGCAGAAACAGGATGTCAGCGGAATTGTGATCAATTACGGACCCTATATTGAAAAAGTCCCAAGAGATGTGATCGAGTATTGTGAGAGCAGTGGGTTTCCACTACTTGAGGTTCCTTGGAAGACGAAGCTGGTGGACATTACAAGAGATTTTTGCAACCAGATCATCCAGGCGGAGCAGGAAGAACTTGAAATAGCACAGGCTTTTCGGAACATGATTGCATATCCCTATGTGATGGAACCCCAGATCGAATACCTTGAAAAAAGACAATTTGGGGAACGTGATACTTACTGTCTGCTGGGAGTTTTCTTTTCCTACTTAGATGAAAAAAATGTAAGGGAAAACACACTTCGAATTGCACTTTTTTTTACTAAGATTCTACAGCTGTCTGACGAAAAGTGCAAATACAGTTATTCTTTGGAAAAGGAACCTTTTACGCATATCGTTATCATTCTCAAGGATTATACAAGTGACGAGATCACAAATATTGTGGATCGACTTCAGTCATTCGGTGACACAAGTGGATATTTCTCCTCTTTTTATATTGGAGTGTCAGAAAATGCTCGTGGAATTCAGAAGATACCACAAAATTACAATAAAGTCGTACTGGTTCAAAAACTTGCAAAATCCAAACAGAGAACTCCGCTCTACTATGAAGATTTCGGTGTGGAAAAACTGCTGTTGTCCATACCGGAACGAGAGACGATGGAAAGCTATTATCATTCCGTACTTGGGAAATTGGTGAACTTCGACAGAAAGAATGATACGGAATATGTGAAGCTGCTCAGTAAATATGTTGAGTTCGATGGAAGTGTGCAGAAAGTAGCAGATGATAGTGGTGTTCACAGAAATACCGTGAATTATCAGCTTGGGAAAATACGAAAAATTTTAGGTAATGAATTGTACAGCTGGAATGATAAGTTTCAGATCATGCTGGCTTTTCAGATCCGTGAAATACTATAGTGAACAAGAATGGCTAAACATGGCCATAGCGAATAACATAAAACGAAGGAAAAATAAATATATGTCTGTATTTAAAAGGCCGGAAACTATTTTTACCGGAAAAAATGCAATCTGGGAAGCAGGAGCTGCGATTGCTGCATGCGGCCAAAAAGCCTTGATCGTCACCGGCCCCCATGTGGGACATTCTTTGATGATGGAAACACTGAAATCTGTTCTGCAGGAATATCAGATCAAATATTCTGTATTTAGTGAAATTACTGGCGAGCCTACAGATGAAATGGTCGAAGCCGGAAAGCAGATTTATCTGCGGGAACAGTGTGATTTTTTTATTGGAATCGGAGGTGGTAGTCCACTGGATGCAGCGAAGGCGATCGCTGCCATTCTAGATCATACAGGTAGTATCGCCGACTTTGCAGGAATTATGATCGAGAAAGAAATCCCTCCGCTCATAGCGATACCAACTACAGCGGGAACGGGTTCTGAAGCAACAAAATTCACGATAATAACGGATTTGAAAAAGGATATCAAAATGCTTTTGAAGGGAGACTGCCTGCTTCCAAGGATTGCAGTCTGTGATCCGGAGTTTACCGAATCCTCCTCTCCATCTATAACTGCATCTACAGGACTGGATGCCCTGACACATGCAGTGGAAGCCTATACATCTGTAAAGGCAGTGCCTTTAACGGATGCTCTTGCAGTCAGTGCAATCAAGAGAATTATGAAGTATCTGCCGAAAGTATATCTGGATGGCAGTGATAAAAAAGCCAGAGAAGAAATGTCTGTCGCTGCACTTGAGGCAGGCATCTGTATCAACAACTCCAGTGTCACGATTGTACATGGAATGAGCCGCCCGATCGGAGCGCTGTTTCATGTGCCTCATGGATTAAGTAATGCCATGCTGCTGACAAAATGCCTGACTTATGTGGCGGATGGAGCATATGACAGATTCGCAGAACTTGCCTATGAGACAAACGCAGCAGATCGGACAGATCCTGTTGAGGTGGCAGCTGTAAAATTTCTGCAGTCACTTGAGACGATCTGCAGAATTTGTGAGGTACCAACACTTTTGGAATATGGAATCAGTAAGGAAGAGTTTACCCAGTATATCGAGAAAATGGCAAAGGATGCCATTGCCAGTGGCAGCCCTGGAAATACCAGGAAACAAGTAGATGCCAATGATTGTGAAAGAATATATCGTTCTTTGTATGAACAGTAAACGGGTATGATTTTTTCTGTTTTAGTGCTAGAATAAAGGGAGCAGGAAGCAGAAAGAAGATAAACATGAAAAATAATCGGAGTAATACGCAGCAATTTGAAATGATGACAAAGATGCCTATACCAAAGCTGGTCATTAAACTGGGCATACCGACAACGATCAGTATGCTTGTGACAAGCATCTATAACATTGCAGATACCTTTTTTGTAAGTCAGCTTGGAACCAGTGCGAGTGGAGCGATCGGTATTGTTTTTGGTCTCATGGCGATTATACAGGCATTTGGATTTATGTTTGGACAGGGAGCAGGAAGTATTGTTTCTAGAATGCTTGGAGCAGAAGAAGTGGAAGAAGCATCTCGATTTGCTACAGTCAGCTTTGTGATATCTCTGATTACCGGATTGTGTATTACGATACTGGGACTCCTTTTTATTCATCCATTGATGTATCTTCTTGGATCCACAGATACGATTTATCCTTTTGCCAGAGAATATGGGATTTTTATACTTTTATCATCCCCACTGATGATGGGAAGTTTTGTGCTGAATAATCTGCTTCGATTTGAGGGTAAAGCATCTTTTGCAATGATCGGTTTGACCATCGGAGCCGTCCTGAATATATTTGGTGACTATTTTTTAATCGTTCATGCTGGTATGGGTATGAGCGGAGCAGGACTGTCTACAGCGGTTTCCCAGACAATCAGTTTCTTTATCCTTTGGTATATGTTCCTGAGTAAACGGACTCAGAGCATACTATCCTGGAAACACTTTAGGGCGCCGTTTCATGCTGCAAAAGAAATCTGTATTACCGGTCTGCCCAGTCTGCTGCGTCAGAGCCTTGGCAGTATTTCTACCATGCTCTTGAATGGTCAGGCGGCAGTGTACGGAGATGCGGCAGTAGCGGCAATGGCAATCGTCAATCGCATATCATTTTTTGTATTTGCAGTGGGACTTGGAATCGCACAAGGCTTTCAGCCGGTGAGTGGCTATAATTATGGTGCCAGGAAATATGGACGTGTGCGACAGGCTTTTTACTTTACAGTCGGAATCGGCGAGGTCTTACTTGGAGCAACCGCAGTAGCAGGATTGTTATTTGCCCCTCAATGGATCAGCTTTTTTAGAGATGACCCAAAAGTACTTGAAATCGGGACACTTGCCCTTCGCCTGCAGCTCATTATGCTATTCCTCTATCCAACTCTTCTTTGCACGAATATGATGCTGCAAAGTGTTGGTTGGAACAAACAAGCTTCCATGTTGTCTACCTTGCGCAGCGGACTTTTTTTCGTTCCCATGATAATGATTTTCCCGGCACTGTTCGGAATACGAGGAATTCAGATCGCCCAGCCACTGGCAGATCTGCTATCCTTTTTGTGCTCGCTCCCGATCTTGATTTGGTTCTTAAAGGATTTGAAAAAGAAAGAAGTGGAAATCAGAGATGCAGATGGATAATAACAAACGGATCCGACCAAAACAACCAGGATTCGTATTGATTACCGATTCCTATCAGAAGTATGTCATGATGAATTATGGAATTTCGCACTTTTATCAGTTTGAAGCAGCATCAGATCTGATGGTTGCAATTCCGGATGCCTGTGTTGACATTCTTTTTTGCATGGATAAAAAAATGACAAAGGGTCTGATTGCAGGATCACTTCTGCAGATGTCTGATGTTTTGACAGAGCAGAGAAGTACGTATTTTGGAGTACGATTTCTGCCGGGCTACAATCCTGTGGAGTCTATTGCAAAGGTTGAGGAGCTGATCGAAAAGCAGGAAAGCTTTACAGATATGCTTCGATTTTCCAGGCAGGAGGAACTCTTAGAGCAGATTAGATGTGCATCGACCTTTGAGGAACGAGTTGGTCTGTTCCTGCAGTATTATCTAAAGAATAGTGGCTGTCATCTGAAAGATCCATTGGAACTAAAGCAGTACCTTCGTAACGAAATCAACCTGTGCGGCGGGGATATCCAGTTAAATGATCTTCAGCAAAAGACTTGTTATTCTGCACGGTATTTAAATCGAATCATTCATGAGGAATTCGGACTAGCGCCCAAGGAGCTGCTTCGGATTCTTCGCTTCCAAAGTGCGATCGATAAGATGACGACCTGGTCCGAAGAAGAGAATCTGACCGAAGCAGCCCTTTCATCCGGTTATTATGATCAATCCCATTTTATCCGTGAATTTCGAAGATTTACGAATGATACACCAAAGACCTACAAGAAGCAGTTGATGGATAAAAGTTATAAAGAAAGATTGAAAATCGTAAAACAGGAAGTTCTGCATTAGTTCCGATTTATACAATTTTATTTGAAAAAATTGTCTTAAGATTCCCATATCAAAAGACGAAGAGGTCCAGGAATATTCCCGGATCTCTTTTTTTACACATAACAAAAATAGGGAGGACGTAAAATGGGATATCCAGGTGTTGATTTTATCTATTTAGGTGAGAAGGAAATGATAGAAGCAGGTGTTACGGATATGGCAGGCTGTGTAGAGGCGATGGATGATATGTTTCGATTGTTGAAGATCGGTGATTACAGAATGGGCGGTCCGAACGGAAATTCACATGGCGTTATGATGACCTTCCCGGAGAAGCCGGAGTTTGAAAATATGCCAAAAGATGGACCCGATAGGAGATTCATGGCAATGCCTGCATATCTTGGCGGAAAATTTGACATGGCAGGAATGAAATGGTATGGATCCAATGTAGAAAATAAAGAAAAAGGTCTTCCGAGATCCATCCTGATGCTGACATTAAATGATAAGGATACAGGAGCACCGATCGCATATATGTCTGCAAATATACTAAGCGCATTTCGGACCGGAGCAGTCCCTGGAGTCGGGGTGAAATACTTTGCGAAAGAGGATGCAAAAATTGTGGGGATCATAGGACCTGGTGTCATGAGTAAAACTGCATTTGATGCATTCATGGCAGTTCGTCCGGGAATTGAAACAGTAAAGATCAAGGGCCGAAGCAAGAAATCCATCGATGGATTTCTTGATTATGTAAAAGAGAAATATCCGACAGTAAAAGAGTTCATCACAGTGGATTCCATCGAAGAGGCATTTCGGGATGCGGATATCATCAGTGTTGCGACTTCTAGTCCTACAGGTGATATTAATGAGTATCCCTATATCAAGGAAGAATGGATCAAACCTGGAGCAGTCGTATGTTGTCCTGCAGCAGCCAGATTTGATGATGATTTCATATTGAATCGGGCAAGAAATGTAACTGATAATATTGAACTCTATGAAGCCTGGGCAGAAGAAATGCCCTACCCATCTTATGAAATCATTCCAATTCCAGCAGTCCGATGCATGGATCTGATCCATGAGGGAAAAATGAAGAGGGAAGACATTGATGATCTTGGTGATGTCATCATGGGCAAGATTCCACTACATAGAAAAGAGGATGAGATCGTGATTTATTCCGTAGGTGGAATGCCGATCGAAGATGTAGCCTGGGGAACAATCGTCTACCGTAATGCGATCGAAAAAGGAATTGGTCAGAAGCTGAAGCTTTGGGACACACCCTACCTGGCATAAAGGAGTCTTATATGAGTGATCGGAAACAAAATGACATGAGGATTCAGGACCATCCTGTGCTGGGAAGACCGGAAGAGAAAAGACAAGTTACATTTTTATATAATGGTACTACCATGTGTGGCTACGAGGGAGAACCCATCGCAGCGGCATTACGTGCTGCCGGTGTTCTTGTTCACAGACACACCAAAAAGGATAGTCCGCGAGGTATCTTTTGTGCAATCGGACGATGCACAGACTGCGTCATGGTCGTAGATGATATGCCAAATGTCAGAACCTGTGTGACAGAGCTTAAAGAAGGTATGAAGGTGGAAACACAGTACGGCGCATCTGTAAAAAAGGAGTAATGGATATGAACAGATATCATGTGATCATAGTCGGAGCTGGACCTGCCGGACTTTCAGCAGCGATTGAGGCAGCCAGAGCGGGACTAAATGTGGTTGTATTCGATGAAAATGCGAAGCCAGGCGGTCAGCTATTTAAACAGATACATAAGTTTTTTGGTTCGAAAGAACACAAGGCAAAGATTCGGGGAATTCAAATCGGAGTAGAGCTGCTAAAGGAAGCGATGGAAGCAGGGGTGCGGGTAGAGCTTTCCTCCGTTGTGATCGGTATCTATCTGAATAAAGAAGTGGTGGTTCAAAAAGGAGATTCCATTGTGCACTATAAGGGAGACAGCATCATTGTCGCAACAGGTGCTTCGGAAAACATGGTAACCTTTGAAGGATGGACGCTTCCAGGTGTGATCGGTGCTGGGGCAGCACAGACCATGATGAATCTTCACTTTGTAAAGCCGGGCAAGAAAATACTGATGCTGGGTAGTGGAAATGTTGGCCTTGTTGTCAGCTTTCAGCTGATACAGGCGGGGTGTGAAGTGGTTGCCATTGTAGACGGTGCAGGTAAAGTTGGCGGATATGGCGTACATGCGTCAAAAGTAGCCAGATGTGGTGTTCCCTTTTATACAGGACATACAATCATACGTGCCGATGGATCGGATCATGTGGAGAGTGTGACCATCGGACAAGTGGATGCGAACTGGAATATAATACCCGGCACGCAGAAGCACTTTGAAGTGGATACGATCTGTCTGGCGGTAGGACTCTCGCCTATGTCTCAGCTGTTAAAGATGGCTGGTTGTGACATGGAGGATACTCCGGGAGGATACGTTCCAATCTGTGACAGCAGAGGAGAGACGAGCATCCCAGGAATCTTTGCAGCGGGGGATGTGTCAGGCATAGAAGAAGCAAGCTCTGCCATGATCGAAGGCAGAATAGCAGGAATAGCTGCAGCAGCCTATCTGGGATTTCTTGCAGAAACAGAAGCTTCCCACAGAATCACAGAATTGGAATCTGCACTTTTAGGACTTCGAGAAGGCATGTTCGCTCCTGAAAACAGAGGAAAAATACTGACAGAAACACAAGAGGGAATCCCCCTATCTGAAAATCTGTTACGAAACGGATTTGTGGATGAAGCAGAGATCCTTCGATTTCCTGGAATGAAAAAACGTGTCGGAGTCCATCCAGTTATGGAATGTACGCAGAATATTCCTTGTAATCCATGTCAGGATGCCTGTCCTAAGAATTGTATTACGATCGGAGAGAAAATGGTCTCGTTGCCAAGCATGAATGATGACAATGACTGCACCGGTTGTGGAATGTGTGTGGCATCCTGCTCCGGTCAGGCAATTTTTCTGATCAATGAGGAATTCGATGAAAATCATACCTCTATCATGATGCCATATGAATTCTACCCTCTTCCAAAAGTGGGAGAAAAGGGCAGCGCCTGTGACCGAAGCGGAAAAGAAGTCTGTGAGGCAGAAGTCATCTCAGTCAGAAATGCAGTCGCCTTCGATCACACAGCACTTTTGACCATAAAAGTACCATCGGAATATGGTCCTAAAGCCAGATTTTATAGGCAGGATAAGGAGGTGGCGATTTGAACCGATTATCAGACAGAAGCAAAAGTACAGAACCTTTTCAGACAAAAGCGGATGATGGGATGATCATCTGCAGATGTGAGGAAATTACAAAAGGAGAAATTCGCCGGGCAGTCTATGATGGAATGTATACACTGACGGAAATTCGCAGATATCTGCGTACCGGGATGGGATTATGTCAGGGACAGACTTGTGGAAGACTGGTAAAGGCAATCGTAGCTGCTGAATTACAGGTTCCTCAAATGGAATTAGAACCTGCTGAATCCAGGGCGCCGATGAGACCGATTGAAATGAAGGTCTTTGCAAAGGAGGTATGCTGATATGCACCAAAGTGCTGATGTCATAATTATTGGCGGCGGAATTATCGGAAATTCAGCAGCCTACTATCTGACCAAAAAAGGATGCTCTGTCATTGTATTAGAAAAAAGCAATCATATCGGGAACGGTGGTTCTAGCAGAAATGGTGGCGGCGTCAGACAGTCTGGAAGGGATAAAAGAGAGCTTCCATTGGCGATGTATGGCGTTAAAAATCTATGGCCTAACTTGTCCCAAGAGCTGGAGATGGATGTCGAATACTATCAGGAAGGAAATCTGAGACTGGGCAAGACCCAGGATCACATTCGTATCCTGAATGGATTGACCGATAATGCTGTCTCCTGCGGTCTGGATGTAACAATGATTGATGCAGATGCGTGCAGAGAAATCTGCGGATATCTTTCGGATGAAGTCATCGGAGCGAGCTGGTGCCCAACGGATGGACATGCGAATCCAATGCTTGCCACACTGGCGTATTATCGCAAGGCACGAATGCTTGGAGCCCGATTCATAACGGATGAAGAGGTAGTTGAAATTCGTAAAATCAAGGGGAATGCAAGACAAGTTCTTACAAAAGACAATGTATACGAGGGCGAGACAGTTATTCTTGCAGCAGGATATGACAGCAGGAGAATCGCAAACACAGTAGGAGTTGATATTCCGATGAATCAGGCACTGCTGGAGGTACTTGTAACAGAGGCAATGCCGCCTATGTTCTACCAGATGCTTGGAACAGCAATGGCAGACTTTTACGGACATCAAAGCACCCATGGATCCTTTGTATTTGGAGGCTCTTCTGGGCATGAGGGCGTGAATGGGGACAATGGGACACCAACTACGTCAAGTATAACAGCTCCCTGTATCTGCCGTGGAATCATGAAATATTTTCCAATCCTTGAACATGTGAAAATTGTTCGCAGCTGGGCAGGATGGATGGATGAGTGTGTAGATCATGTACCTGTGATCAGTAAAGTGGAGGAAGTCCCCGGGCTGATTATTGCAAGTGCCTTTTCCGGACATGGATTTGGAATTGCGCCAACGGTTGGAACGATTCTGTCACAAATGGCTGTAGGCGAAGAGACCTGTCTAGATATCTCAGATTTCAGATATGACAGGTTCGCAGCGAAAATATAGAGAAACCCGACAAAGGTGTCGCATTTGCGGCACCTTTTGTGCATTTAAGAATGAAAAGGAGAAACTTTATGAAGAAGAAATTAGGTCTGTTCAGTGCTGTTTGCATCTGTGTGGGACTTATCGTAGCAACGAGCTGTCTGTTGTCACTTGGAACCGGGATCGGATTGGCGGGGAAGAGCTTTATTTTGCCAATGTTCATTGTTGTAATTATCAACAGTCTGCTAGCTCTTACCCTTAGCGAGCTTCACAATATTATGCCGGGCGTGGAAGGCGGACTGGGTCAGTATACCCTGGTGGGACTGGGTCCTGTGGCCTCCATAGTTTCCAATCTGTCTGCCTATGTAGTTACAAATATGCTGGCAGGTGCAGCAGAAATGGCAATGTGTGGTTATGTACTACATCTAACTTTTTTGCCAATGGTCTCACCCTGGGTAATTGCCACTGCCCTACTGCTGATTCTGATGGTAATTAACTGGATGGGCGTGGATATGTTCGCAAAGATTCAGAATGTTGTTGTCGTGCTTTTGATTGGATCCTTTATTGTACTCGGACTGATGGGAACATTCCGATTAGGCACTGGCGAAGCGATTTCTGCAGCTGCACAGACGACACCGGTGGTTTCAGGAATAGGTGGGCTTATTTCACTCTCTGCCCTGGCGTTTTGGCTCTTTATCGGAATCGAGTTCATTATTCCGGTTTCGAAAGACATTAAGAATCCAAGAAAAATAATTCCATTAGCTATGATCATCAGTCTGGTGCTATTGTTTGTTGTTCAGTCACTGCTTGGAAATGCAATGGGCAATTATGTTTCTTTTGAGGAACTTAGCACTTCAACGATGCCTCACTTGATCTTTGCGGAAAATATGCTGGGAAAAGTAGGAAGTTACTGGATCGGAATTGTTACGATGCTTGCCGGTGTCAGCACAATTAACACAGTGCTTGGCAGCGTGACCAGAATCTTAAGTGGTATGGCAGAGGCAGAAATGCTTCCGAGTGTTTTTGCTAAAAAGAATAAATTCGACACGCCTGTAGCTGGGATCATTTTGATTGGTGGAACAATTGCTTTTATCGTTATATCTGGTCTGACCGAGAGTTCCGGTCTGACACCTTTGCTGTTGGCTGCTTCCTGCTTCTGGCTGACATCCTATATACTTGTATGTATATCGACTCTGATCCTGCGGAAAAAATATCCAGAAGCAGTGGGACGTAATAAAAAGCTCAATTTTGCCGGCATTCCACAGATCATCGTTATATTGGGAAATATATTTATGATCTGGAATATTGCGGAAGGCGATACAAAGACATTTATTTACAGGATCTATGTAATTCTCCTGATCGTTATGCTTGTCTATGCAGTGGGCTGGATCAAATTTATTAAAAAAGCATCTCTCCTGGCCAGGCCCAGTCTGGATGAAATCAATGAAAAATCGCTGATTAGGGAGGATCCTGTCATAAATGTGAAGGAACTGGCATAACAAAACACCGCCTGCAGTCAGAAGATAAAGGAACTTAGCTTGTCTGCTGTGGGCGGTGTTTTTCTATTCAAATTAACTATCCTATTTCAATTTTAATACACTGTGCACAAAGTAGGCGGCTAATTCTGGATCAAATTGCGTTCCGGCACATCTTAATATCTCCTCAGCGGCAGTTTTTTCATCGATTGCATTACGATAACTCCGATCACTTGTCATGGCGTCGTAGGAATCCGCTATGGAGATCATTCTTGAAATATATGGGATCTCTTCCCCATACAGACTGCGAGGATAACCGGTACCGTCCCATCTTTCGTGATGTGAAAGAATGATTTCTGAAATATCTGACAGATCGGAGGAAGACTGCAGGATACGATACCCGATCTCCGGGTGTTTTTTTATGGTCGTATATTCATCCTCCGTCAGATACCCTGGTTTATTCAGCAGTGTTTCGGGAATTCCGATTTTGCCAATATCATGTAAAAGAGCTGCACTTCGTGTTTTTAACACAATACTCTGGGGTAGTTCCAAGGAGTAAGCCATAGCTTCACAAAGATCTGCAACACGGTCGGAGTGGAACTGTTCTCTGGGATTTTTTGACTGAAGTGTACTGATAATGATATCAACGATCTTGCTTTTTCGGCTGGGGGCTTCCAACATTTTATTCTGATACATCTGATCTTCGGCCTGCTTGATCAGGGTCTGGGCTGAATCCTGCTCATTGTGTATAGTAGAAAAACCAAAGGAAACAGAGATAGAGATACCATTGATCACCTCTTTATTACACTCCTCCGCCAGATTCCTCAGGTATTCCTCGGTCTGCAATTCATTATAACCTGGAAGCAGAACAATAAATTCATCTCCGCCAGTACGGGCTATATATTGCATATCCACATCCGAATTCTTTAAAATATTCGCGAACTTCTGCAGCAGAATATCACCGTGATCATGACCAAAGGAGTCGTTGATTACTTTTAGCCCATTCACATCGGATATCACGATGCTAATCGGAAATTGCCTGTTGCGCAGCAGATTCGAAAGCGTCATATCATAATATCGCCTATTATGCAGCCCCGTCACCTGATCGTGATAACTTAAAAATTCGATTTCCTGTAAGTGATTTTTATTCTCTGTTACACTCCTTGAAACAGCAAGGACTTTGTCATCAAAGCACTTTGAGACTCGCGCTTCAAAATATTCCCTTCCATGACCAAGATCCAGATAGTACTCTAAAATCTCTACAGTTCCATGTATGGAAACATTATGGATCAGTGTCATTGCTGCAGAAGAGATATCCTGTCTGAGAAATTCAAATAAGTATCTTCCTTTAAATTCAAGATAATTAATATTATGTACATTCGTAGCGCCAAGAATATCAATGACACGTCCATCTTTAGAGAGCAAAAGTACAGCATCCGGGATGGCAGCCAGCATGGAGGCATTGTATTGAAGTGCTTTCATAAGCTTTTCTTCATTGCTCGTTAAAATATCGTTCTGTTCCGTGATTTCCTCCCCGAACGCAATATTTTCTTCCAGGGAATCCTCTAGACGTGTTTGATAGCTTTTGAGCTGCTTTTTCATATTTTGCAAAGAATGACCCAGTACGCCAAATTCATCTTTTCTATTAACAAGTACCTTAGTGAGTTCAGTGCTATAGGAATTATTTCCGATCTTTTCAAATTCCTCGTTCAGCCCTCGGATGGGACGGTTTATATTCAGGGATACGATAATGATGATGACGAGCGAAATAAATAGGATCGTTAGGATACAAATCACAGCAAAAGAATAAAAAAGTGATTTGATCGGTGCACGGATAGAATCCTCGGGAAGTACATAAAAAAGATCCCAGTCCAGACTTTCTAATGCATCATAGTAAATTCGGTAGCTGTTATTGGATTGATCCTGATAGGAAAGGTAATCCTGATCTGGTAAAAGTGTAAATATCTTTGCATCGAGCTCCGACAGATACCGTTCCATTTCTGGCGTTGAATTGGTGTTTTCGGCAATGACCCTTCCGTCCTCCTCGATAATGAAGAGCTGCGCATGCGTGTCATTGGTATAGGATGACATCAGCTCTTGCAATCTCGAAAGTCGGACATCTACTGTTGCACATCCGATGAAATTTCCGTTATCATAGATCGGGTGCGAGCAGGTGATCATATACAGACCGGATATGGAGTCATAATAAGGCTCTGTGAATATGACAGAACCCTCTTCCTTGGCAAGTGTATAATAAGGCTGGGAAAAATAATCATAATACACATTGCTGTACTCATAAGTCGCCTTTATAGTTCCACCGGTCTTGTATACATAAGGACCGGCATATTTGATAGGGGATAAGTAGGCATAGGGTTCGAACCAGATTCCAGCCCCCAGAATAAATGGATCATCCTGTATTACAGATTCAAGAAGGGATTCGTAGTTGGCCAGAGTTTCCTCATGATACGTGTGAGTAACAAAAGAAGCCAGATCATCCGAGATGCTTCTGGCGGTATTTAGCTTATTTTCAATTTCGGACGCCTGTAATTGCTGCTGGGTCACGATCCTGTCGTTGATTTCATTATCAAGAATAGTTCTGCTCACACTGCTGCTGACCACATAACTGGCGAACATAGAAAGAATAATAATTGGCAGAACCAGAACTAGTAATTTAATACGAATCTTAAAAAACATATGCCTCCCCTTGCAATGATATTAAGAAATTGTATATAATCTGCAATTATAATGCTGTTTTATTGTATGGATTTTTTCGAAGTGCTTACGTTATCTTTGTATTATAGGGAATAAGTAGGAAAGATACAAGAATTATTTGATCTGAATCTACTTATTTATATGTTATTGGTGAAAATTGTGGTATATTATTAATTGATTGTGGTGATTTTCAATGTTTTAGAATAGGGCAGGGAGAAAACATTGACCCTGCCAAAATTACAAGGGAGAACGATTATGAAATGCAGTATTAGAATGGCTAAAAGCACAGACACAAAAGAGATACTTTCTATCTATGCACCGTATGTAACGAACACAGGGATTTCTTTTGAATATGAAGTTCCAGATCCGACAGAGTTCGAGCAAAGGATCACATCAACACTAAATAAATATCCATTTTTAGTTGCTGAGGATCATGGCAGAATCTGTGGATATGCATATGCCGGAGTATTCAAAGCAAGGGCAGCGTATGACTGGTCTGTTGAAACTACGATATACCTTGCACCGCAGGCAATGGGCACCGGAGTAGCGAAAGAATTATATCAGGAGCTGGGAAAAATATTGTTAAAACAGAATGTGACGAATCTGAATGCATGCATTGCATTTCCGAATCCGGAAAGTATCGCATTTCACGTAAAGAACGGATATACTACGATTGGACATTTTCATAAATGTGGTTATAAGAATGGTGCCTGGTATGATATGGTATGGATGGAAAAAACCATTGCAGAGCATAACGTACCGCCAATGCCGTTTATTCCGCTTTCGGAACTGGAACTCATTTGAAACTGGTACCAAATTGAAAAGCAAGTCGTTGAAAAGGAAGGATATCAAGATGAAAGTATTACTGATCAATGGAAGCTCTGCACCAAAAGGATGCACATTCACTGCCTTGAATGAAGTGGCAATGGTGTTACAGGAGCAAAATATCGAAACCGAAATCGTATCCATCGGGAATGCACCGCTGCGGGACTGCATCAACTGCCGACAATGCAACACGAAATACGAAGGATGTGTATTCAATGATGATATTATAAACGAACTGATTCAAAAGGCGAAAGAAGCGGATGGATTTATTTTTGGAACGCCGGTCTATTATGCTCATCCAAGCGGACGGATACTGAGTGCTCTTGACCGCATGTTCTATTCCAGTAAAAGTGCCTTCCTGTTCAAACCAGGAGCTGCAATCGTTTCTGCGAGAAGAGCAGGAACAACAGCTTCTTTAGATGTCATGAATAAATATTTTACGATTGCAGAGATGCCAGTGGTTTCATCCTCCTACTGGAACATGGTCCATGGTGTTCGTGCAGAAGATGTGAAGGAAGATCAGGAAGGTGTTCAGATCATGAGAAATCTTGGCAGAAATATGGCATGGATGCTAAAGTGCCTTGAAGCTGGAAAGAAGATGGGAATCCAGACTCCAATGAATGAATACGGCAGCAGAACGAATTTTGTACGATAATCTAAGGGTGTGTGCTATCAAATCTCAAACCGTCCGGATGCACCACAGGGCAGAACAAGCCCGTTGGATGTGACAGGAAGCCCCACTTCGTCAGCAGTTACCTTACCGCCGAACTTTTGAAGCTCAGTGCCAAGCATGTATGCCAGGACTGCGGGCTGCAGACCGGTGGTATAGGAGTTGATCAGAAAGAAAAGGGGTTCCTCTGATAGTAGGTTTACGCAAAGCTGCAGAAAAGGAAAGATGGATTCTTCGATTTTCCAGATCTCACCCTTTGGACCTCTTCCATAAGAAGGTGGATCCATGATGATGGCATCATATCGGTTTCCTCTGCGAATTTCACGCTCTACGAATTTAACGCAGTCATCTACGATCCATCTGATTGGTGCTGCCAAAAGTCCGGAAGAAGCTGCATTTTCTTTTGCCCAGTTCACCATACCCTTTGATGCATCAACATGTGTGACTGCAGCGCCTGCTGCTGCAGCAGAAAGTGTGGCACCTCCGGTATAGGCGAAGAGGTTCAAGACTTTGATCGGTCTGCCGGCTTTTTGGATCTTGTTCGAGAACCAGTCCCAATTTGCAGCCTGTTCTGGGAAGAGACCGGTATGCTTGAAGCTGAAAGGCTTTAACTGAAACGTGAGGTTCTTGTAGTTCACGCTCCACTGTTGAGGGAGATCAAAGAACTGCCATTCACCGCCGCCCTTACTGCTTCTATGATAATGGGCGTTCAATTTTTTCCAGGAAGGATGGGATTTTGGAGTATTCCAGATGACCTGTGGGTCAGGACGAAGTAGTGTGTACTTTCCCCAACGTTCCAGTTTTTCTCCATCGGAGCAATCTATGACTTCATAATTTTTCCATTGATCTGCTAACCACATAATTTCTCACTTTCTATATTTAGTCTAATTTTTTTTGCGTTCTGACAGGTAAAGACCCAATAGAACGAGAAAACATCCGATTCCGGAATACAGGGTAAGTTCTTCTCCCAGTATAAAATAGGAAAAGACAAGTGCGACGATCGGAATCAGATAAATATATACACTGGTCCGCATGGCTCCAAGGATTTCCATGGATCTATTCCAGGTTACATAGCAGAGCGCAGATGCGACGATGCCCAGAAATATAAGTTTGAATAGGTTCTCTGCACTATGTTGCTCTATAATATGAAAGGTCGGTTTTTTCCAGATCAGAATAGGTATCATGCTGAGAAGACCATAGAAAAAAATTCTTCTTGTCACGGATAGAGAGTCCTGCTCCGAATGGGTTACCATGGAAGTTGCAATGGAATAGACGGCCCAGCTGATCGCTCCAAACAATGCCGGAAGATAGCCCGTTGGATTGAACCCGATATCAGCACTCCCATGGCTGAATGTAACTAGAATGATACCGGATATTGCAACAAAGAATCCAACAACAAATGTCATTCTGAGTTTTTCCTTTAAAAAAAACAAAGAGAATAGTCCGGTAAAAATAGGGGCAGTTGAAACAATGATGCTTACAGTGGAGGTATAGGTATAATTTAAGGCTGTATTCTCGCACAAAAAATATATGGTAACCCCGGAGGCACCGGCAATGAGCAGGGTCAATTCTCTTTTGAGTCCCTGAAAGCGGTAAGGCCTTGGCGATAGAACACAGAGAGTAAGATACCCCACAAAAAACCGATAGACCAGGATTTCAAGAGGCGTATAGATCGGCAAAAGTGATTTGGTAGTTATAAATGTCGTTCCCCAGACAATAACAGAGAAAAGAGCCAGTAAGTGTCCGGGAAGAAGTTTTCTTTGATTTTTTATCATAATGAATGGATTCCTTGTTTTTATGGTCGACATTATTATATAGAAGAAATGTAAAATAAGCAAGTAAGAGAAGTAGAGAATAATGTAAATAAATAGTAAAAAATGCTTGCAATCTAAAAAATGTTCAGGTATAATTATCAATGCTGTGGCATGATAGCGTCGAAGCGTGAGGTTGCCATCTTATGAGATGGGTTTTCCGTGGAGCGAATGTCAAGTTAGGAAACTGGCGACAAGTCACTGTATCACAATCAGTATCTACTCAAAAGAAGAGTGGAGTTCCGGGTGGTCAACTGAGGACACACACGGGAAAGTGTACAGTCACCGCTTGTCGTACTGAATTAAAGTGCGAAAAGGAGGCGACTTTTTTTATGGCAAGTCAAGTAATGAGAATCACATTAAAGGCTTATGATCATGAGCTCGTTGATGCATCTGCAAAGAAAATCATCGAAACTGTAAAGAAGAACGGATCACAGGTGAGCGGACCAGTACCACTCCCAACTAAGAAAGAGGTAGTAACCATTCTTAGAGCTGTACATAAGTACAAAGATTCCAGAGAGCAGTTTGAGCAGAGAACTCACAAAAGACTGATCGATATCTTAACACCAACTCAGAAGACAGTTGATGCTTTATCTCGTTTAGAGATGCCGGCTGGTGTTTACATCGATATCAAAATGAAATAAGCAAAAGAGAATCAATCCTCGAAGGTTTAATATAGAAGCTATGCATCGCATCCACTTATATTGACTGTTCTAGGATGAACGCAGGATATTCCAATGGAATTGCGTTCCGCTGTAGGAAAACAGGAGGTAAGTAATGAAGAAAGCTATTTTAGGCACAAAAGTCGGAATGACTCAGATCTTCAATGCAGATGGTGTGTTAGTACCCGTCACTGTATTAGAAGCTGGACCATGTGTTGTGACACAGATCAAGACACTTGAAGCAGATGGTTACAGTGCTGTACAGGTCGGATTTGTTGACAAGAAGAACAAAGTAGTAAACAAAGACGCAACAGGCAGAAAAGAAATCAGAAACAGACATGGTATCAATAAATCCCAGCAGGGACATTTTGAAAAAGCCGGTGTTTCAGGCAAAAGATTTGTAAAAGAGTTCAAGTTCGAGAATGCTGCAGAGTATAAACTTGCAGACGAAATCAAAGTTGATATCTTCGCAGAAGGCGATAAAATCGACGCTACCGCAATCACCAAAGGTAAAGGGTTTCAGGGTGCTATCAAGAGACATAACCAGCACAGAGGACCAATGGCGCATGGTTCAAAATTCCATCGTCATCAGGGATCGAATGGAGCTTGTTCTTCACCAAGCCGTGTGTTCAAAGGAAAAGGAATGCCGGGACATATGGGACATGTACAAGCAACTGTTCAGAATCTTGAAATCGTAAGAGTAGATGTTGAGAACAATCTGCTTTTGATCAAAGGTGGAATCCCAGGACCTAAGAAATCACTAGTTACAGTAAAAGAATCCGTGAAAGCGGCAAAATAGCGTTGAGAGGAAAGGAGGAACACACAGATGGCTAATGTATCTGTTTATAATATGGAAGGCAAAGAAGTCGGAACGATGGAATTAAGTGATGGAATCTTTGGTGTAGAGATCAACGAACACCTTGTGAACATGGCAGTAAAACATCTTCTGGCAAACAAACGCCAAGGTACACAGAAAGCAAAGACACGTGCTGAGGTACGTGGTGGTGGAAGAAAACCATGGAGACAGAAGGGAACCGGTCATGCAAGACAGGGTTCGACCAGATCACCTCAATGGACAGGCGGTGGAGTAGTATTTGCTCCAACACCAAGAGATTATTCTTTCAAACTGAACAAAAAAGAGAAAAGAGCAGCTTTAAAATCAGTTCTGACCTCTGCTGTTCTGGAAAATAAATTCATCGTTGTAGATGAATTGAAATTAGATGAGATCAAGACAAAGAAATTTGTACAGATATTATCTAACCTGAATGTAGAAAAGGCACTTGTAGTATTAAGTGATAATGACTTGAATGTAGTAGCATCCGCGAAGAACATTCCTACAGTAAAAACCGCTTCTACATCAACAATCAATGTATATGATGTATTAAAATACAACACAGTAGTGGTATCGAAAGCTGCTGTTGAATCTATCGAGGAGGTGTATGCATAATGGCTAACGTACAATATTATGATGTCATCCTCAAACCAGTAGTAACTGAGAAAAGTATGAATGCAATGGCTGAGAAGAAATATACATTTTTGGTTCATCCGGATGCAAACAAGACTATGATCAAAGAAGCTGTTGAGAAGATGTTCGAAGGAACAAAGGTTGCTAAAGTCAATACAATGAATTACGACGGTAAGAAAAAAAGACGTGGTAATGCAGTCGGAAGAACTGCAGCAACGAAAAAGGCAATCGTACAGTTGACAGAGGAAAGTGCAGATATCGAAATCTTTTCCGGACTGTAAGATCTGACATTATACGCACAGGCTTGCGTGAGAAGAAAGCATTGAAAGGAGAAATAAAATGGGAATAAAGACATATAACCCATATACACCTTCCAGAAGAAACATGAGTGGTTCGGACTTTTCAGAAATAACAAAAAGTACACCGGAAAAATCTTTGTGTGTTTCATTGAAGAAAAACGCTGGTCGTAATAACCAGGGTAAAATTACTGTTAGACATCATGGTGGTGGAAACAGAAGAAAATATAGACTGATCGATTTTAAAAGAAGAAAAGATGGGGTTCCAGCAACTGTTATTGGTATTGAATATGATCCAAACAGAACAGCAAATATCGCACTCATCAGCTATGCAGATGGTGAAAAAGCATACATCCTCGCTCCACAGGGACTGACAGATGGAATGATCGTTATGAATGGACCGGAAGCTGAAGTAAGAGTTGGAAACTGTCTTCCAATGGAAAACATTCCTGTTGGTTCACAGATCCATAATATTGAACTTCTTCCAGGAAAAGGCGGACAGCTGGTTCGTTCTGCTGGAAATTCTGCTCAGCTAATGGCGAAAGAAGGAAAATATGTAACACTTCGTCTTCCTTCTGGTGAAATGAGAATGGTACCGATCTTATGCCGCGCAACAATTGGCGTAATCGGCAATGGCGACCACAACCTGATCAACATTGGTAAAGCTGGCCGTAAAAGACATATGGGTATTCGCCCAACAGTTCGTGGTTCTGTTATGAACCCGAATGACCATCCACATGGTGGTGGTGAAGGAAGGGCGCCAATTGGACGTTCCGGACCATCTACCCCTTGGGGTAAACCAGCGCTTGGTCTAAAAACAAGAAAGAAGCGCAAACAGTCTAACAAGCTTATCATAAGAAGAAGAGACGGCAAGGCAATGAAATAGGTTGTACCCTTTTCCGGACACAGGTTGTCCGGTAAAGGATCATAAAATTAGGAGGATATTTATGGCTCGCTCATTAAAAAAAGGACCATTTGCAGATGCAAGCCTGCTTAAGAAAATTGATGCTATGAACGTTGCTGGTGACAAATCAGTCATTAAGACCTGGTCACGCCGTTCTACAATTTTCCCACAGATGGTTGGACATACAATTGCAGTTCATGATGGAAGAAAACATGTTCCGGTATATGTAACAGAAGATATGGTTGGACATAAACTCGGTGAGTTCGTTGCGACCAGAACATATAGAGGACATGGAAAAGACGAAAAGAAATCAGGCGTCAGATAATTTGAAAGGAGGTTTTATCCATGGCTAAAGGACATAGATCCCAGATAAAGAGAGAAAGAAACGAACAGAAAGATACCAGACCTTCTGCAAAGCTATCATATGCCAGAGTGTCAGTTCAGAAAGCGTGTTTCGTACTGGATGCAATTCGTGGAAAAGATGTACAGACTGCACTTGCTATTCTGGCTTATAATCCAAGATACGCATCAAGCGTAATAGAAAAACTGTTAAAATCTGCTATTGCAAATGCAGAGAACAACAGTGGTCTAAAAGCAGAGAACCTTTATGTACAGGAATGCTTTGCAAATAAGGGACCAACAATGAAGAGAATCAGACCAAGAGCACAGGGTAGAGCTTATAGAATCGAAAAGAGAATGAGCAATATTACAATCGTGCTTAATGAAAGATAAGGAGGGCAAACATGGGACAGAAAGTAAATCCTCATGGCTTAAGAGTCGGCGTTATCAAAGACTGGGACTCGAAGTGGTATGCGGAAGCAGATTTTGCAGATCTTTTAGTGGAAGATTACAATATCAGAACGTTTCTTAAGAAAAAATTGTACACAGCAGGAATTTCAAAAATTGAAATCGAACGTGCTTCTGATCGTGTAAAGATCACTATTTACACAGCAAAACCAGGTGTTGTAATTGGTAAAGGCGGATCCGAGATTGAAAAAATCAAGGCAGAAGTTCAGAAGCTTACAAATAAAAAATTGGTTGTAGATATCAAAGAAATCAAGCGTCCAGATAAAGATGCACAGCTTGTTGCTGAAAACATTGCACTGCAGTTAGAGAATCGTGTTTCTTTCCGTAGAGCGATGAAGTCAACAATGGGACGTTGTATGAAGGCGGGAGCACTCGGTATCAAAACATCTTGTTCAGGTCGTCTTGGCGGTGCAGATATGGCTCGTACAGAATTTTACAGTGAAGGCACAATTCCACTTCAGACATTAAGAGCTGATATCGATTATGGATTTGCTGAAGCAGACACAACTTATGGAAAAGTTGGAGTCAAAGTATGGATATACAAAGGAGAAATTCTTCCTACAAAAGGAAACAAGGAAGGGAGCGATAAATAAATGTTAATGCCAAAAAGAGTAAAACGTCGTAAACAATTCCGTGGATCCATGGCAGGAAAAGCTTCCAGAGGAAATACAATCAGTAATGGAGAGTACGGCATTGTGGCTATGGAGCCTTGTTGGATCAAGTCCAATCAGATCGAAGCTGCCCGTGTTGCTATGACTCGTTACATCAAGCGTGGTGGTAAAGTCTGGATCAAGATCTTCCCAGATAAACCAGTAACTGCAAAACCAGCTGAAACACGTATGGGTTCCGGTAAAGGAACACTGGAATACTGGGTTGCTGTAGTAAAACCAGGACGTGTAATGTTCGAAATCTCAGGAGTATCTGATGAAATCGCAAGAGAAGCGTTACGTCTTGCTACACACAAATTACCTTGTAAATGTAAAGTGGTTTCACGTGCAGACTTAGAAGGCGGTGTATCAAATGAAAACGAGTAAATATTTAGAAGAATTAAACACACAGTCTGTTGCAGATTTAAATGCACAGTTAGTGGAAGCTAAAAAAGAGCTTTTCAATTTGAGATTCCAGAACGCAACAAATCAGTTAGAGAATACAGGCAGAATCAAAGAAGTTAGAAAGAACATTGCAAGAATTCAGACAATCATGACTGAGAAAGCAGCATCTGCTGAGTAATGCGTGAACATTTATTGAATCTCGAGGAAGGAGAACATAATCGTGGAAGAAAGAAATCTTAGAAAAACACGTACTGGAAAAGTTGTAAGCGATAAGATGGATAAAACAATCACTGTTGCAGTGCTGGATAATGTAAAACATCCTCTATACAACAAAATCGTTAAAAAAACGTATAAATTAAAAGCTCATGATGAGAATAATGAATGCAAGATCGGTG
Source organism: Lachnospiraceae bacterium (assembly GCA_047974745.1). Taxonomy (GTDB): domain Bacteria; phylum Bacillota; class Clostridia; order Lachnospirales; family Lachnospiraceae; genus JBKECO01. Next base: position 19,804 of record JBKECO010000001.1, on the reverse strand, counting down.
ATACAGTTAGAGTAATGGAGACAAGACCATTATCGAAAGATAAAAGATGGAGACTTGTTAAAATTATTGAAAGAGCGAAATAATAGAAGGAGGCTACGAGCATGGTTCAACAGGAAAGTAGATTAAAAGTAGCTGATAATACTGGAGCCAAAGAAATACTTTGTATCCGTGTTATGGGTGGATCTACCAGAAGATATGCGAACATCGGTGACGTGATTGTTGCTACGGTCAAAGATGCAACACCAGGCGGTGTTGTTAAAAAAGGTGATGTAGTAAAAGCAGTTGTTGTTCGTACAGTGAAGGGTGCACGTCGTAAAGATGGATCTTATATAAAATTTGACGAAAACGCTGCTGTCATCATTAAAGATGATAAAACTCCAAAAGGAACACGTATCTTTGGACCAGTAGCTAGAGAGCTTCGTGAGAAACAGTTTATGAAAATCGTTTCTCTGGCTCCGGAAGTATTATAGGAGGTGCGACGATGGCTACAATGAAAATTAAAAAAGGTGATAACGTTAAAGTAATCGCTGGAAGAGATAAAGACAAAGAAGGCAAAGTAATTGCCGTGAATAGAAAGAACAATACACTTCTTGTAGAAGGGATCAATATGATCACAAAGCATACCAAACCTAGCATGGCTAACCAGCAGGGCGGTATCGTTCATCAGGAAGGACCAATTGATGCGTCTAACGTAATGTATCTTCACAAAGGGAAAGCAACACGTGTTGGTTTCAAACTGGACGGAGATAAAAAAGTACGTTTTGCAAAATCAACTGGAGATGTAATCGATTAATTAAGAGAGGAGGACAAATCAGTTGGCTAGACTTAAAGATCAGTATCTGAATGAAATCGTAGATGCGATGACAAAGAAATTCGGATATAAAAATATTATGGAAGTACCAAAGCTCGATAAGATCGTTGTAAATATGGGTGTTGGTGAAGCAAAAGAAAATGCAAAGGTTTTAGAAGCTGCAGTAAAAGACATGGAAACAATCACAGGTCAAAAAGCAGTAACAACCAAAGCTAAGAATTCCGTAGCAAACTTCAAATTAAGAGAAGGTATGGCAATCGGATGTAAAGTTACTTTAAGAGGAGAGAAAATGTACGAGTTCCTGGATCGCCTTGTGAACCTCGCATTACCTCGTGTACGTGACTTCCGTGGAATCAACCCGAATGCTTTTGACGGCAGAGGAAACTATGCACTTGGAATTAAAGAGCAGTTGATCTTCCCAGAAATCGAATATGACAAAGTTGATAAAGTCAGAGGTATGGACGTTATCTTCGTAACAACTGCAAATACCGATGAAGAGAGCCGTGAATTACTGACTCAGTTCGGTATGCCATTCGCGAAGTAAAACAGGAGGGAATTTTCAATGGCTAAAACATCTATGAAAGTAAAACAGCAGCGTAAGCAAAAATTCTCTACCAGAGAATATAACCGTTGCAGAATCTGTGGACGTCCACATGCATATTTAAGAAAATATGGAATCTGCAGAGTATGTTTCCGTGAGTTAGCATACAAAGGCCAGATCCCTGGAGTGAAAAAGGCTTCCTGGTAAGCCGGAATAGGAGGAAAAACAGTATGACTACAAGTGATCCAATCGCAGATATGCTTACAAGAATCCGTAATGCTAATACTGCTAAACATGATACAGTTGATATCCCAGCTTCCAAAATCAAGATTGCAATCGCAGATATTCTTGTTGGAGAAGGATATGTTACAAAATATGATATCGTTGAAGTGAACGGGTTCAATGTAATCCGCATGACTTTAAAATATGGCGCTGACAAGAGCGTAAAAATCATCACAGGACTGAAAAGAATTTCCAAGCCGGGACTTCGTGTTTTTGCTGGAAAAGATAAAATCCCACAGGTACTTGGTGGACTTGGAATCGCAATTCTTTCCACAAACCAGGGAATTGTTACAGATAAATCTGCCAGAAGACTTCAGGTAGGTGGAGAAGTATTAGCATTTGTCTGGTAGACTAAAATTGCCAAACCAGTGAAATCGATTATAAACAATAATAAGGAGGTACGGGCATGTCACGTATAGGAAGAATGCCAATCGCAGTTCCGGCAGGAGTTACTGTTGAAATTGCAGAAAATAATCATGTGACTGTAAAAGGTCCAAAAGGGACTCTGGAAAGAACTCTTCCAGCAGAAATGGATATCAAATTAGAAGATGGTACAATCAATGTATCAAGACCTAATGATTTGAAAAAAATGAAATCCTTACATGGTTTAACCAGAACACTTGTCAACAATATGGTAGTTGGTGTAACAGATGGTTACACAAAAATACTTGAAGTGAATGGTGTTGGTTATAAAGCAGCAAAAGCAGGAGATAAGCTTACATTAAACTTAGGATACTCTCACCCGGTAGAAATGATTGATCCGGAAGGACTTGAGTCTACTGTAGAAGGAAATAAAATTACTATCAAAGGTATTGATAAAGAACGTGTTGGTCAATATGCGGCTGAAATCAGAGACAAGAGAAGACCTGAACCTTATAAAGGAAAAGGAATTAAGTACTCTACAGAGGTTATCAGACGTAAAGTTGGTAAAACAGGTAAAAAATAGTTAAAGGAGTGGACAAAGAATGGTAAGCAAGAAATCAAGAACTTTAGTTCGTGAAAAAAAACATAGAAGACTGCGTAATCATCTTGCTGGTACAGCAGACAGACCACGTCTTGCAGTATTTAGAAGCAATAATCATATTTATGTTCAGATTATTGATGATACAGTTGGAAATACCCTGGCGTCTGCTTCTACTTTAGAAAAAGAAGTACAGGCAGAACTCGAAAAGACCAACAATACAGATGCAGCTACTCATCTTGGAACTGTAATTGCCAAAAAAGCATTAGACAAAGGCATTACTACAGTTGTATTTGACAGAGGCGGATACATCTTTGCTGGTAAAATCAAAGCTTTGGCCGATGCTGCAAGAGAAGCTGGCTTAGAGTTTTAGAAGGAGGAAACGAAAACATGAAACGTACTATTATTGATGCTAGTGCACTTGAATTAAACGAAAAAGTGGTATCAATCAAGCGTGTAACAAAGGTTGTTAAAGGTGGACGTAACTTCCGTTTTACAGCTTTGGTCGTTGTTGGCGATAACAATGGTCATGTTGGTGCAGGTTTAGGAAAGGCAACTGAAATCCCTGAAGCGATCCGCAAAGGGAAAGAAGATGCTATGAAGAAGCTCATCACAGTAAAACTTGATGAGAGCAATAGTATCACACATGATATTATGGGAAAACATACTGGCGCTTCGGTTCTCTTAAAGAGAGCACCTGAAGGTACTGGAGTTATTGCTGGTGGTCCGGCTCGTAGCGTTTGCGAACTTGCAGGAATCAACAACATCCGTACAAAATCTTTAGGTTCAAACAATAAGCAGAATGTTGTACTTGCTACAATCGATGCACTGAGCCAGTTAAAATCTCCAGAAGAAGTAGCGAAACTTCGCGGTAAGACCGTAGAAGAAGTAGTCGGTTAAGGAGGAATTTTAAAATGGCTGAAAAATTAAAAATAACACTAGTTAAGTCTACGATCGGTGCTGTTCCTAAGAACAGAAAGACTGTGGAAGCTCTGGGACTGAATAAAATTGGTAAAACAGTAGAAATGCCAGACAACAAAGCTATTCGTGGAATGATTCAGAACGTAAGACATTTAGTAAAGGTAGAAGAAATATAAAATTAGATAAGGAGGTGTCGGAATGGACTTATCAAACTTAAAAGCTGCATCTGGTTCTACGCAAAGCGATAACTTCAGAAGAGGCCGTGGTCACGGTTCAGGAAATGGAAAGACTGCCGGAAAAGGACATAAAGGACAAAAGGCTCGTTCAGGAGCTCCAAGACCTGGGTTCGAAGGTGGACAGATGCCATTATACAGAAGAATTCCTAAGAGAGGTTTCACGAACAGAAATTCCAAGACAATTATCGGAATCAATCTTTCAGCTCTGGAAATCTTTGAAAACGATTCTGTTGTAACAGTTGAGACTCTGATCGAAACTGGTATTGTGAAGAATCCAAGAGATGGTGTTAAGATTCTTGGCAATGGTGAGTTTACAAAAAAACTTACAATCGAGGTCAACGCATTCAGCGCAAGTGCAAAAGAAAAAATTGAGGCCCTTGGCGGAAAAGCTGAGGTGATCTGATGTTTCAGACGGTCCGTAATGCATTTAAGATCAAGGATATAAGAAATAGATTATTTTTTACATTATTCATGCTGGTAATCATCAGGCTCGGTAGTCAAATACCTATACCTGGTGTGAATCATGAGGTTTTTTCCAGTTGGTTCGACAGTCAGAATAGTGATGCCTTTAGTTTCTTTGATGCGATCACTGGTGGATCCTTCTACCAGATGTCGATCTTCGCATTAAGCATCACACCGTATATTACATCCTCCATCATTATGCAGCTTCTGACGATCGCTATTCCAAAACTGGAAGAACTCCAAAAAGATGGCGAAGAAGGAAGAAAAAAAATCGTGGAGATCACCCGTTATCTGACCATCGGCCTGGCACTGATAGAATCTGCTGCCATGGCAATTGGTTTTGGGCGAAGCGGTTATCTGGAAGCGTTTAATGCAATAAATGTTATTATGGTAGTTACAACACTTACCGCCGGATCTGCTGTACTAATGTGGATTGGTGAGAGAATTACAGAAAAAGGAGTCGGAAATGGTATTTCGATCGTACTTGTGATCAACATCCTTTCACGTCTTCCAGATGATTTCGCATCCTTGTATGAGCAGTTCATATATGGAAAAACTCCAGCAAGAGCAGTTCTTGCTGCTGTGATCGTAATCGGAATCATCGTACTGGTTGTCGTATTTGTCGTTCTTCTGCAAGGCGCAGAAAGAAGAATTCCAGTCCAGTATTCCAAAAAAATACAGGGAAGAAAACAGGTCGGAGGACAGTCAACCTATATTCCCCTGAAAGTGAATACCGCTGGAGTAATTCCAGTCATCTTTGCACAATCATTGATGCAGACCCCGGTCATTATTGCATCACTTCTCGGGAAAGATGGTGGAACGGGAATCGGAGGCCAGATATTAAAGGGGATGTCTCAGTCTAACTGGGCAAATCCTTCAGAACCGATTTATTCAATCGGACTGGTTATTTATATTCTATTAATCATTGCTTTTGCTTATTTCTACACATCAATTACATTCAACCCGCTGGAAGTTGCGAATAATATGAAAAAGCAGGGTGGATTTATTCCTGGAATCAGACCAGGTAAGCCAACCAGCGACTATCTGACAAGGCTGCTGAATTACATCGTATTTATTGGTGCAATGGGGCTTTCATTCGTAGCGTTTCTTCCGATCTTTTTCAATGGAATGTTCAATGCAAGTGTTTCTTTTGGAGGAACCTCCATTATCATTATCGTAGGTGTTGTAATTGAGACATTGAAGCAGATCGAATCGCAGATGTTAGTTCGTTACTATAAAGGTTTCTTGAATGACTAATGTGCATCCTTGGAGATACAGGCAGAGCCGTATCTCCAATCGTGCATTAAGAAAAAGGAGAAAAATATGAAGATCATTATGTTAGGAGCGCCAGGCGCAGGTAAAGGCACCCAGGCAAAACGGATCGCAGATAAATACTCGATCCCACATATATCCACAGGTGATATCTTCCGTGCGAACATTAAGAACGGAACGGAGCTCGGAACAAAGGCAAAAACATATATGGATCAGGGATTACTTGTTCCAGATGAGCTGGTAGTAGAGCTTGTTGCTGACAGAATCATTGCAGAGGATTGTGCCAACGGATTCGTTTTGGACGGATTTCCAAGAACAATACCACAGGCTAAGGCACTGGATGCAGCTTTAGAAAAACTAGGCCAGAAAATGGATTTTGCAATCGATGTAGACGTACCGGACTCTGTCATTGTCGACAGAATGGCGGGAAGAAGAGCCTGCTTGAATTGTGGAGCGACCTATCATCTGGTCACACTTCCACCAAAAGTAGAAGGAATCTGTGATGTCTGCGGAAGCGAAATCGTTCTGCGTGAAGATGACAAACCAGAGACCGTAAAAAAACGTCTTGAAGTATATCATGACCAGACACAGCCTCTGATCGATTACTATAGTAAACAAGGAATTTTAAAATCTGTTGATGGTACACAAGAGATAAATTCTATTTTTTCTCAGATCACTTCGATCTTAGGAGCATAACTGTATGTCAGTAACGATAAAATCTGCCAGAGAAATTGAACTAATGAGGGCAGCCGGCAAGATTCTTGCAAAGGTTCATCAGAATCTGGGTGAGGTAATCAAACCGGGGATGACTACTTATGAATTAGACCAACTGGGTGAAGATATGATACGCAGCTACGGATGCATTCCGTCATTTAAAGATTATCACGGATATCCGGCTGCGGTATGCATATCGATCAATGATGAAGTAGTACATGGGATTCCTGATCCCAAAAAAGTGATTCAGGATGGTGATATCGTGAGTCTCGATATTGGTGTCATCTATAAAGGATATCATTCTGATGCAGCGCGTACACATGGTGTTGGAACCATAAGCACCGAGGCAAACGACCTGATCGTCAGAACAAGGGAAAGCTTTTTTGCAGGAATACAATATGCAATGGCAGGAAACCATCTGCACGATATTTCAAATGCAATCGGTAAGTATGCTGAGAAATTTGGATATGGAGTCGTGAGAGATCTGGTGGGACATGGCATTGGAGCAAATCTACATGAAGATCCGGAAATTCCAAACTTTATCAAAAGCAGCAGAGGAATCAAGCTAAAGCCAGGTATGACTTTGGCAATAGAGCCAATGATCAACCAGGGTAGCTATGAAGTAGAGTGGCTGGATGACGACTGGACGGTGGTGACTGGGGATGGCTCTCTGTCTGCTCATTATGAGAATACGATCTTGATAACAGATGGTATTCCTGAGATCCTTTCGATCACAGAGAAAGAGATTGAGTTAAAGATCTGGACACCGAGAGGTGAGATGTAATGATTTGCTTCGCAAAGTCAATGGCTGGCCATGATAAGGATGAGATTTATTTCATTCAGGAAGATAGAGACGGATTTCTGTATCTTGTAAATGGAACCTCGAATCCCTGTGCCAGACCTAAGAAAAAAAATCCAAAGCATGTACAAATCATAAAAAAGCTCGACCTTGAAATACTGAATATCCTTTCAGAAGAAGAGCCGACAGATCGAATGATTGCGAAGGCGATAGCGGTCTATGAAAAAAACAGAAAAACCCAATTGGACAATAAATAAGTAGGAGGACATAGAATATGTCAAAAGCTGATGTTATAGAAGTAGAAGGAACGGTTGTGGAAAAGCTTCCAAATGCAATGTTTTCAGTGGAGCTTGAGAACGGCCACCAAATCTTAGCGCATATCAGTGGAAAATTGAGAATGAACTTCATTCGTATTCTTCCGGGAGATAAGGTTACTATAGAAATGTCACCTTATGATCTGACAAAAGGAAGAATTATCTGGAGAGATAAATAAAAGAAATGCTGTATATGATTTCTATTGACGTCAAATGAACTGAGTGCTATAATGATAAACGGACGTTTTTGGAAACCCATGAAAAATCACATATTTTTCATAGAATGGGCAGTGTTAGGAAAGGAGGATTTACTGTGAAGGTAAGATCATCAGTTAAACCTATTTGCGAAAAATGCAAAGTCATCAAAAGAAAAGGAAGCATCAGAATTATCTGTGAAAATCCTAAACACAAACAGAGACAGGGATAATTTCCCAAAGTTCGCATAGGGCGAACACAAATATGTGCGGCTGCAGCGAAACACCAGGAACGGTTGTTATCGCTGTTCATATATTTTAGTAGTTGGATCTGCTTTAGACTACGAGACTGACATGTTCACATACCGGAACTGTCAGTTTTATCATTCAATTTTATGAGACTAACAAAAATAATACAGGAAAGATCAGTATATGCACACATTTCAGGCTGGGCGACCAGAGCTGCATTAATTATCTTGTTCTGAAGGAAACAAAAAACTGATGCGTCAGCATCTAGAATTTAGTGGAGGTGTAACAACACATGGCTCGTATATCAGGTGTAGATCTACCAAGAGAAAAACGTGTTGAGATCGGTTTAACATATATCTACGGAATTGGTAGGACTAGCTCTAACAGAATCTTATCAGAAGCGAATGTTAATCCAGATACTCGCTGTCGTGATCTGACAGATGAGGAAGTAAAAAGAATCAGTGAAGTGATCGAAGCAACTCAGATGGTAGAAGGTGATCTTAGAAGAGAGATCGCAATGAACATCAAAAGACTTCAGGAGATCGGATGCTATCGTGGAATCCGTCACAGAAAAGGTCTTCCAGTTCGTGGACAGAAAACAAAGACAAATGCCAGAACCAGAAAAGGACCAAAAAGAACAGTTGCAAACAAGAAAAAATAATTTTTTCAGATATTATTCAATAGAGAAAGTAGGTTAGTTTAGATATGGCTAAAGTTACAAAAAAAGTGACAAAAAAGCGTGTAAAGAAAAACGTTGAACGCGGACAGGCACATATTCAGTCATCTTTTAATAATACGATCGTAACAATAACAGATACTGAAGGAAATGCGCTTTCATGGGCAAGTGCTGGTGGTCTTGGATTTAGAGGTTCAAGGAAATCTACTCCATATGCTGCTCAGATGGCAGCTGAAACAGCTACAAAAGCAGCTTTGATTCATGGCTTAAAAACAGTCGACGTTATGGTAAAAGGACCAGGTTCTGGAAGAGAAGCAGCTATTCGTGCGCTTTCAGCATGTGGACTTGAGGTTACCAGCATTAAAGACGTAACTCCAGTTCCTCATAATGGATGTCGTCCACCAAAACGCAGAAGAGTCTAATCTAATAGGAGGGATATTCTAACATGGCAGTAAATAAAGTTCCTGTTCTTAAAAGATGCAGATCACTTGGTTTAGATCCAATTTACTTAGGAATAGATAAAAAATCAAACAGACAATTAAGCAGAGCCAATAAAAAGGTATCTGAATATGGTCTTCAGTTAAGAGAAAAGCAGAAAGCAAAATTCATATATGGAGTACTGGAAAAACCATTCCGTAACTATTATGAAAAGGCAGACAGAAAAAAAGGTCTTACAGGTAATAACCTGATGATCCTTCTTGAAACAAGATTAGACAATGTGATTTTCCGTATGGGACTTGCAAGAACTAGACGTGAAGCAAGACAGGTCGTTGGACATAAGCTTATTGCAGTTAACGGAAAAGTGATCAACATCCCATCTTACCTTGTAAAACCAGGCGATGTGGTTGAAGTAAGAGAAAAAAGCAAAGGCCTTCAGAGATTTAAGAATATTGTTGAAGTGACAGGCGGAAGATTATCACCTGAATGGATCGACGTTGATATGGAAAGCTTAAAAGGTGTAATCAAAGAATTCCCGGCAAGAGATATGATCGATGTTCCGGTGAACGAAATGCTGATCGTCGAGTTGTATTCTAAATAATCTGTAATGTAGAGCAATGATACCCGTAAAGGAGGGACTTTGTAGTGTTCGATTTTGAAAAACCAAAAATTGAAATCGCTGAAATATCAGAAGATAAAAAGTATGGTCGATTTGTTGTAGAACCATTGGAAAGAGGTTATGGTACGACACTTGGTAATTCCCTGAGAAGGATTATGCTTTCTTCATTACCGGGAGCTGCAGTAAGCCAGGTGAAAATTGATGGAGTATTACACGAATTCAGTTCAATCCCGGGCATAAAGGAAGATGTTACGGAAATTATCACGAACATCAAGAACCTCGCAATAAAGAATACAAGTTCAACAGATGAACCAAAAGTTGCTTACATTGAATTTGAAGGTGAAGGCGTAGTAACAGCCGCTGATATCCAGGCAGAGCCAGATATCGTAGTTTTAAATCCGGAATTGGTAATCGCTAATTTAAATGGAGGTGCTGACTGCAAATTGTATATGGAACTCACCATTACAAAGGGCAGAGGTTATGTCAGTGCTGAAAAAAATAAATCCGATGATGTACCGATCGGCGTGATCGCAGTGGACTCGATCTATACACCAGTAGAACGTGTCAATCTTTCTGTTGAAAACACACGTGTTGGTCAGATTACGGATTACGATAAACTTACATTAGACGTATTTACTAATGGTACCTTAGAGCCAGATGAAGCAGTCAGTCTTGCAGCAAAAGTCCTGAGCGAACACCTTAGCCTCTTTATCAATCTCTCAGAGACAGCAATGTCAGCAGAGATCATGGTCGAGAAGGAAGATGATGCAAAGGGAAAAGTGCTTGAGATGAATATTGACGAACTTGAACTCTCTGTTCGTTCTTATAACTGCTTAAAGCGCGCTGGAATCAATACGGTCGAAGAGCTGACGAACAGAACTCCGGAAGATATGATGAAAGTTCGAAATCTTGGACGTAAGTCTTTAGAAGAAGTGCTGGCAAAATTAAAAGAATTAGGTCTTGAACTGAATCAAAGCGAAGAGGTTTAAGATATTTCCAATACTCAGATGGCAGAGCCTGTAAGACCAAAGAGCAAGGCGGTGTCAGCTCATGAGTGGAGGCAACTAAAGTAGCATGCAGCAAGTAAGTCCTATGTGCGTTCTGTGTGTTCCACAAAAAGGAGAAAGAAATGGCAAAGTACAGAAAACTCAGCAGAACATCTTCTCAGAGAAAAGCTTTACTGAGAGGACAGGTTACATCTTTAATTTATAACGGAAAAATCGTGACAACAGAATCCAAAGCAAAAGAAGTTAAGAAAATCGCAGAAGGAATCATTGCACTTGCAGTAAAAGAAAAAGATAACTTTGATGAAGTTACTGTAAAAGCAAAAGTTGCCCGTAAAGATAAAGATGGCAAAAGAGTGAAAGAAGTCGTTGATGGCAAAAAAGTGACTGTTTATGATGAAGTGGATAAAACTATCAAAAAAGACAGACCATCTCGTCTTCATGCGAGAAGAGAAATGTTAAAGGTTCTCTACTCCGTGACAGAAGTTCCAGCTGAAAATGCTAAGAAAAAAAGAAATACCAAAGAAGTAGATTTAATAGATAAACTGTTTACTGAAATTGCACCAAAATATGCGACACGTAACGGGGGATACACTAGAATCGTTAAAATCGGTCAGCGTAAAGGTGATGGCGCTTTAGAAGTATTACTTGAGTTAGTATAAGAATGATAATATAACGGTATGAAAAGAGTATTGCTCTGACAAGTTCGTCAGTTGCAATACTCTTTTTGTTTTATTATATATGTCTTGTACAGTACCTAGTCTACTCCTGATCAGTGGCTGCCAGAGAGAATATAAATTCTGTACCGATCCCTTCTGTACTTACTACATTAATCAGTTCGTTGTGTGCCTGTATGATTTCCTTCACGATGGAAAGTCCAAGACCTGTACCCCTCTTATCTTTTCCACGAGAAAGATCTGTTTTGTAAAAACGCTCCCATATCTTATTTAAACTGTCTTTTGGGATTCCGATACCGTGATCTTTTACAGATATAAATACTTTTCCATTTTTCTTAGTCGTCTCGATCGTGATCTGGGAGTTGACAGAACTGAATTTGATTGCATTATCAGTCAGATTATAGACCACGCGCTGGATCTTGCTCATATCGGCATGGACATAGAGTGTTTTTTCAGCTAGGAGCAATTCAACTCCAATATGCTTTTCCACACAGGTTCCTTCAAAGGTCAGCACTGTCATACGGATCATCTGATTAATATCGAAGTTGATCATATCCAGCATAATACCTCTATGACCATATTTATTAAGTTCTAACAGACTGTTCGTCAGCTTGTTTAGGCGTTCTGTTTCAAATAAGATGATATTTAAGTATTTCTCCTGATTTTCCGGAGGGATGGTGCCGTCTGCGATTGCCTCTACATATCCCTTGATCGAGGTCAGCGGAGAACGGAAGTCATGGGACACATTGGAGATGAATTTTTTCTGATCGTCTTCTAATGTATTGAGTTCATTAGCCATATAGGATAACGAGGCAGCAAGAAATCCAATTTCATCCGACGTACTAATATCGAGATCAGGCTCGAAATTGCCGGATGTGTACTCATTAGCCACCCGCAGGATCTTGTTTATTGGCAAAACGATCGTAAGCAGAAGAATCACAAGAAGAATCAGTGCGCTGACTGCTACCAGGCACAAGGTCTGATAGGAGATAAAGGCAAGCCCATTGCTGTAGCTAAGAATTGAAGCTTCAGATTTATGAATGAAGATATATCCTCTGATTTTATAATTTATAGAAATTGGCGAGTATACAGTAAGCTGATCCTGATCAAAATAATTATAAAAGGTTCCTTCTGCATAATATCGATTTCCAAAATCTGAAATATCAAACCCATCAATTGTCTCTAGATCCATGAGATCCGTTTTTTCAGAAGAATTGACCAGGATCTCGCCATATTGACTTACGACCCAGATCTGCGCATTTAAATACAATGCAAGAGCCTCAATGCGCTCTTCAAAATCAGCCAGTGTAATATCATTATTATAATAACTCACCGCATAATCAGAGGCGACCAGATTGGCCTCCTTGTATAAGGATTGTGCAGACTGGCTCTTTAAATAAGTATGAGTCCTGGTCGTGGTAAAGGTAGTGACGATGATAAAACTAATAACACAGAACAAAAGATATCCAAGAAGAAGTTTTGGATATAGTGTACGTTTCATTCTTTTACCTCGAATTTGTAACCGATCCCCCAAACAGTCGTTAATGCCCAGGATGGATGATCCTTGATTTTTTCACGTAGTCGTTTTACATGCACATCCACTGTTCTAGTGTCTCCGATATACTCATAGCCCCAGATATGATCCAAAAGCTGCTCTCTTGTAAATACCTGATTTGGAGATGAAGCGAGAAAATAAAGTAACTCAAGCTCTTTCGGTGGCATTTCAAGGGATTTTCCCTGATAGATCACAGAATAATTAGTCAGGTTGACTACAAGGTCGGGGAACTGCACACTTTTAGTCTCAGCCAAAATGCTATCCTGTCTGGTCTGTTGTGTGAATCGTCTGAGTACAGCCTTTACTCTGGCAACAAGCTCCTTAGAATCAAAAGGCTTCATGATATAATCATCAGCACCGAGCTCCAGGCCAAGCACTTTATCAAAAATCTCACCCTTTGCAGAGAGCATAATAATCGGAACATTAGATTTGGCACGAACCTCCCGGCATACCTGATATCCATCGATTCCCGGCAGCATCAGATCCAGCAGAATCAGATTAGGTGAATACTGATCGAATGCCAGCAGTGCATCTTCTCCGTCATTTACTGTCTTAGTATCAAAGCATTCCTTGGTCAGATACATAGCAATAAGTTCTGCAATATTAACATCATCATCTACAATCAAAATTTTTTGTTTTGCAGCCAATGGTTACCTCCTTATTTGAATTCCGCAATAGTGACACCCGCATCGCCTTCGCCAAACTCTGCAAGCTGATATGATTTTATATGTTTTTGTCGTTTGAGATAGCTGTGAACTGCCTTACGTAGAGCACCTGTGCCCTTGCCATGTACGATCCTGACTGTGCCCAGATGGGAGATATATGCGTCATCAAGATATTTATCCAGCTGTGCGATTGCTTCGTCTGTTGTCATGCCAAGTAATTTGATCTCAGGTGAAATCGTCATTGCTTTAGACATCCCAAAGTTGCCGCCTCCGGTTTTTTTGGATTTTTTTCCAGATGAGCCAGATTCATCTTCCAACAGGATCAGATCCTTTATATTTACTTTTGACTTAAGAATACCCATTTGAACGATCAGCTCGCCCTTTTGATTTGGAAGGGTGTGTACTGTGCCAGTCAGATTCATGCTCAGGACTTTCACCAGATCTCCAATACGCAGATTTTTCGGCACCTTATTCGAGGTGACTGGAATCATATTCTTTGTGTCTGAGAGTGCCTTTTCCTTCTCATTCAATTTGTCCCGAAGTCGGCTGCGCTCTTTCTCCATCTCACTGATAGGAACCTGCGTCTGCCCATACTTATTAAAGTTACGGATACTGGTATCTGCGATATCCTTTGCCTCTTTGATGATTGCAAAAGCCTGCTCGTTTGCTTCTCGAAGAATTTTGTCACGGCTGCTTTCCAGTCGTTCCTGTTTGACTTCCAGTTTGGACTTGAGGGATTGGATCTCCTCCTTATATCGTTCGGTCTGCGCCTGCTCTCGTTCTATTGTAAGTCGGTTCTGTTCTAGATCCGACAACAGATCCTCAAAGCTGGATTGCGTTTCCGTAATATGTCCTTTGGCATCTTCAATCAGTTCTACAGGAAGACCAAGTTTTTGAGATATGGCAAAAGCATTGCTTTTTCCAGGAATTCCGATCAGAAGACGATAGGTCGGACTTAGTGTTTCCACATTGAACTCACAGCTTCCATTTTCAATACCTTCTGTAGAGAGTGCATATACCTTCAGTTCACTATAATGTGTTGTTGCCATCGTGCGGATGCCTTTGTTATGTAAGTTGCTGAGAATAGAAATTGCAAGTGCCGCACCCTCCGTCGGATCTGTTCCGGCACAAAGTTCATCAAACAGTACCAGCGAATCAACAGAAGCCTGATTCAAGATAGAAACAATGTTCGTAATATGGGATGAAAAAGTGCTGAGATTCTGCTCGATACTTTGCTCATCACCGATATCTGCAAAGACTTCACGAAAAATAGAGAGTTCACTCCTGTCACCAGCAGGAATATGAAGCCCAGCCTGACCCATTAGTGTCAGAAGCCCTACAGTCTTTAAAGAGACAGTCTTGCCACCGGTATTTGGACCTGTAATAACAAGAAGATCGAAGGTATCACCCAATCGAATGTCAATGGGAACGACCCTTTTCTGATCCAGTAAAGGATGTCTGCCTTTTCGAATATGGATTCGTCCCATTTCATTAAAAATGGGAATTACACCATTATAGAGCTTGGCCAGCATTGCCTTAGCAAATATAAAATCAAGGGAGACAAGGTTCTGATAGTCTGTGAGTATTTCTACCGTATAAGAAAAGACCTGCTGACTGAGTAAAGACAGGATCACTTCAATTTCTTTACTTTCCTTTAGGAACAGCTCTTTTAACTCATTGTTTAAATTCACGACTGCTGCGGGTTCAATGAAAATGGTGGAACCGGAGGAGGATTGATCATGGATCATGCCCTGTACCTGATTCTTTGCTTCAGCTTTCACGGGAATACAGTATCGGCCATCACGCATGGTCACGACATGATCCTGAAGCTGATTTGAGGCAGCGGCCTGATTCATCACCTTTGTAATCTGATTTCGGATCCGTTCATTCATGCCGGCGATAGACCTGCGAATGGATTTTAGTGCGGGACTAGCATCATCAGCGATCTCATCTTCCCCCAGAATACATCTCCTAATTTCATCATTCAAGGGTGTTACTGGTTCTAGGTCGTCAAAATAATGCACTAGTGAGTCGGCAGACTGTTCGTTTCGGTCTGTCCGCCCGAAGCCCTTTACTCGCCTGGCTGTCTCAAGAACGGAACTGATTCTAATGAGTTCAGAAGTGCTTAGGACACCACCGATTTCAAGTCTTTTTACACTGGACCCAATAGGATGTATGCCACTGAAAGAGACGCTCCCTTTACTGAATATCCGAAGTAGTGCATCATCAGCCTCCCGGAGAGCAAGCGTAATTTGGTCCAGATCCGTCATCGGCATTAGCTCGCGACACGCTGTTCTAGCCTCTTCGCTTGATGCGAACTGAACCAATTTTTCTATAATTTTATCATATTCTAATGTATGCAATACTTTTGAATTCATTTCTATCCCCATTTGTTGCTTAGCCATCATTTTTGTCTAAAGAAATTCTATTTCATGGTTGGAAGCTCCTGAGGTATCGCTTTTTCAAGTATACAGGAAACACATGAAGGTCGATTTTGATATCATTTTAAATTATACCCCATAGAATAAGAAGAAGGAAGTAGAAAATAAATTCTTGCATGCCCCAGTTTTTCCTCGTATAATTGATTATGATAATGCTTACAGAGAGGAATTTCTATGGCAGAAAATGACAAGAAGGATTTTTCATTTATTAAAGAGAAAATAAAAGAACAGCCTGTGAATAGAAAGAAGACAGTGAAGCGTTTTGCTCTGCTCATTATTTCGGCTGTTTTGTTCGGTGCGATTGCATGTCTGACATTTACACTGCTCCAGCCCCATCTGCAGGAGTGGATATACCCAGATCAAAATCCGGGAATTACGATTCCAAGTGATAGTGAATATATAAGCGGCACAGAAGAGTCTGAGACGGATACTGAGAGTGAAACAGGCACGGAAATTGATTCAGAAGAGACTGACTCACAGATCCCGGGAGAATCAGAGTCATTAACTGAAACATCAACAGAAGTATCCACGGAAGATTCTGCATCTGAGCCAGTCACAAGTACAGAGATTGATTTATCGGAGTATCAGTTGCTTCAGAATAAGCTGTATAATGTGGGGAAAACAGCGGATTATTTTCTTGTTACGGTTACCGGGGTAACCAGTGATACAGACTGGTATAACAATGCATATGAGAGTACCGGCCAGTCATCCGGCATTCTGATCGCAGATACGGGAAGCGAGATCCTGGTATTGACAGAATATAAGTCGATCCGTGATTCGCAGGAATTCAATGTCACTTTTTATAATGGAAAAATAGTGGAAGCAGCACTCAAGAATTATGATTTAAATATCGGACTGGCAGTATTGTCAATTACAAAAGAATCCATTGACGCTGGAACAATGGCAACACTCAAATTTGCACCGTTGGGCAACTCCCTTGCAACCACGCAGGGGACGGTTGTGATTGCAGTGGGAAGTCCATTAGGTACGAACTATACAATTTCAACGGGAAATATTACTTCCGCTGTAAATAAAGTTAGTACGGTAGACCATAGTTATTCTATTTTTACTACGGATATTGTCGGCAGCAGTAACAGTACTGGCGCTCTGCTCAATGTAAAAGGAGAGATCATAGGTCTCGTCATGCAGGACTTCAGTATCGGGAATGATGCCAATACGTTGACAGCGATTTCGATATCAGAATTAAAGAAGTTGATCGAGATGTTGTCAAATGGAACAGAAATCCCATATATTGGTCTGAAAGTAAAAACGGTAACGGATGTAATCGCAACAGAATATGGACTGCCAAAAGGTGTTTATATAACAGAAGTCATATTAGACTCACCTGCACTGGTTTCGGGACTGCAGAATGGTGATATTATCACTCAGATTCAGGGAGATGCGGTTACAACAGTCGAATCCTATGAAGCAAAGCTGCTGAATATTACACCAGGAGAGAATATCTCTGTCGTCGTGTTGCGTCAGGGTGCAGATGAATACTATACAGTAGAATGCATTGTAACGGCAGGACATCAGAGTTAAGAATCAGATAGGACTAAGAATCAGATAAATAGCAGCGAGAACAGAAGAATATGTTAATAAGAGAGGAGTCTGCCACCTGGCAGAATGTTATTTTATGAAATTTATTGAAACATTACGAGAAGGAGAAAGAGTCAACGACATCTATCTCTGCAAATACAAACAATCAGCAGTCACAAAGAACGGAAAGTCTTACGAGAATATAATCCTACAGGATAAGACGGGTACACTTGATTCCAAAATATGGGATCCGGATTCAGTTGGAATTGATGATTTTGACGCAATGGACTATATCTGTGTGACTGGCGATGTTACAAGCTTTCAAGGCTCGCTCCAGCTGAGCATCAAACGGGTCCGCAAAGCCCAGGAGGGAGAATATGATGCACAGGACTACCTTCCTGTAAGTTCAAGAAATATTGAGGAAATGTATCAGGAGTTTTTGGATGTGATCTCTTCCGTAACAAACCCATATCTCAGAAAGCTGCTGGAATCATTTTTTCTGGAGGATAATGATTTTATAAAAAGATTCAAATTTCACTCAGCAGCAAAGACCGTGCACCATGGCTTTGTAGGTGGACTGTTGGAACATACCTTAAGTGTTGTAAATCTCTGCAACATAATGTGTATTCAATATCCGATTCTAAACAGAGACTTGCTTCTAACAGCAGCTATGCTGCATGATGTAGGAAAGATGGAGGAAATATCGCCATTCCCTACCAATGATTATACAGATGAAGGACAGCTTCTGGGGCATATCGTAATTGTGACAGAGGAGATTGGATTTCGAATTCGCAATATTGAAGGATTTTCACAACGGCTTTCTAACGAGCTAAAACACTGCATCATTGCTCATCATGGCGAGCTGGAATACGGCTCACCAAAAAAACCTGCGCTCATTGAAGCGGTGGCCCTGAGTTTTGCCGATAATATTGATGCAAAAATGCAGACCTTTAAAGAATTATTGTCGAGTGTTCCTGAAACCAACACAGATTGGCTAGGCTATAATCGCCTGCTGGAATCCAATATTCGGAGAACAGGAAAGTAGTATGATTCAAAAAAATGATTTGATTCAAGTGAAAATAGAAGATATTTCATCAGCTGGCGAGGGTATCGGAAAATACGAAGGTATGACTTTTTTTATCAAAGACACGGTCATTGGAGATATCGTTACTGCAAAAATCATGAAACTGAAAAAAACCTATGGCTATGCACGACTCATGGAAATTCTTGAGGCTTCTCCCGATCGGGTGGAGCCTCAATGTTCGTACGCACGTGCTTGTGGTGGCTGCCAGCTGCAGGCGATGTCTTATAAAAAGCAGCTGGATTTCAAATATCAGAAAGTGAGAAATCATCTCATCCGTATTGGTGGTTTTTCGGCAGATCAGTTGGATTCCATTACAGATCCTATCGTTGGAATGCAAGAGCCATACCACTATAGAAACAAGGCGCAATTCCCGGTCGGAATCAATGCATCGGGTGATCTTGTAGCCGGGTTTTATGCTGGGAGAACCCATACTATCATACCTAATTTAAAATGTGGACTGCTTGACGGCGGAAATGAGCTGATACTGTCAGAAGTACTCGATTATATGAGGTTAAATCATATCAGTGCATATGATGAGGCAACGCAGATTGGTCTTGTTCGCCATGTACTGATCCGTTATGGATTCCATTCAGGAGAATGGATGGTCTGTCTCGTTATCAATGGAACCTCCCTGCCACTCCAGGAAAAGCTCATTGCTAAATTGATGCAGATCGAAGGCATGACTTCGATTTCCTATAACTGCAATAAGGCTAATACAAATGTCATACTTGGGGAAAAAACCGTCACGATCGCTGGAAAATCGACGATATCAGATTCGTTGTTCCTAAGGAATACAAAGACAAAGGATTTTGGACGTATGGAGGAATTTACGAGTTTTCAGATCTCGCCCCAGTCCTTTTACCAGGTAAACCCAGAGCAGACCGAAAAACTATATTCGCTCGCACTGGAATACGCAGCACTAACAGGACGCGAAACAGTATGGGATCTCTACTGTGGTATTGGAACAATATCCTTATTTCTGGCACGCCATGCAAAAAAGGTATATGGTGTGGAGATCATACCACAAGCCATTCAAGATGCTCAAAATAATGCGAAGCTCAATCAGATCGAAAATGCAGAATTTTTCACGGGAAAAGCGGAAGAAATATTACCTGAGCACTACAGAACGACCAATGAAAGAGCAGAGGTAATCATAGTAGATCCACCCAGAAAAGGTTGCGACATCATAGCACTAGAGACCATGTTGAAGATGAGACCAGACCGTATCGTCTATGTAAGCTGCGACTCTGCAACGTTGGCAAGAGATCTCAAAATTCTTTGTGAAGGCGGTTATGAGCTAAAGCGGGTAAGACCCGTGGATCAGTTCCCTCATACGGTGCATGTGGAGAC
>JBKECO010000004.1:0-95618 GCA_047974745.1 Lachnospiraceae bacterium | reverse complement strand
TTCGATTAAGCTCGTTTACGTATTCTTGAGCCCAGACATAAGGATCTTTCCCACCGGCTTTTGTTGTAACCTCTGTGAGATTACCAAGTTTCTCAATGGTTACGGTGGTAACGCTGCCATTAGGTTTGCGAATCGTTTTCTGAACATAAAAGGATGCAGAATTTTTTGATTTACTTACAGTTAATTTCATATGTACACCTCCATCACCCTTATTATATCACACATAGCCATAAATAGCTACATAAATATAATAAAAATTTGACATAAAAATACAGGCTTTATGCGGCCTGCGAGGTATTTTCTATTCAATTAACTGTCAAACTCCCGACTTTTTCAAAAAATCAAAATAATTGAAACGTTGACATCTGTCCTTAAAAAGGATATATTATTTTTAATTATGTTGAAAATTTGCTGAGCATAAGATGAACCTATGTGTGGGATTGGAGAAAAAATGGCTACAAATACAAAACGAAGAGGTAAGAAAAAAAGTAATAAAAAAATCATCATTTTTATTATTGAGTTGATTGTACTGCTTGCACTTGTACTGGGACTATACATATTCATGACATTGGATAAAGTAGACTCTTCAGGGGAGGAATTCACAACTGAGGAGGTCAACATCGACCTGAGCTCTGAAACTAAAGAAGTACTGTCCGGATATACGAACATTGCGCTGTTCGGACTTGATAACCGAAGCACCGGCAATTATGACGGTGGCAACAGTGATAGTATTATGATCGTCAGTATCAATAATGATACGAAAGAAGTAAAGATCGTTTCGGTCTATCGTGATACATATATGAATGTAAAGGATGATACTTACAATAAGATCAATTCTGCATATTCTTATGGGGGAGCTAAGACTGCTGTTGCAGCATTGAATAAGAATCTCAACCTGGATATTACAAATTATGTATCGGTTGACTTCAGTGCACTGGTGGATGCAGTGGATCTTCTGGGTGGGATCGAACTTGAGCTGACGGCAGAAGAAATTGAGATCATGAATGACAATTATATTGATGAAATCAATCAGGTAACCGGAAAGAACAGTCAGATGCTGGATGAAGTCAGCGGAACCTATACAGTAGATGGTGTTCAGGCGCTGGCATACTGCCGAATCCGTTACACTGCAGGGGATGATTTTAAAAGAACGGAAAGACAGAGAACAGTGCTTACAAAAATGATTGAAAAAGCAAAAGGATCAAGTCTGACAACGATCAGTGAATTTATCAACACCATGTTTGATGAGATTAGCACGAACTATACAGCTGCCGACATGATTAGCCTGGCAAAAAATGTTATGGATTATTCCATAGAAGAAACACAGGGATGGCCATTTGCATTAACGACTGGAACCTTTGGATCAAAGGGAAGTCTCGTTGTGCCATGTGATCTCGAGACCAATGTCCAGGATCTGCATAAATACTTGTTCGGGAATACCAATGATATATCATCTACAGTTTCAAAGATCAGTGAAGAAATTGTAAACTATACAGGATGCACCGTGGATTCGGCTACACGTATTCAAAACCCGGTAACAGGAAGTGACAACTCGGAGAGTTCCACAGATTCAACCTTAGACACTGCGGAATGATGATGAACTGAAATCAATATAAGAAGAGCTTCCAGAGCAAAGACTCTGGTAGTTCTTTTTTTTAATATCCTAGGAGGACTCCTAGGATGTTAAAACGCTCTGCCTGTGCCAAAGACATGTTTTCACAAATAAAACACAGTATAGAGCTATGATTAATGGGAACTTTTAATCAATGAGAATTTATATAGCAAAGGAGCGCCAGAATGGACAATCAAAATAGCAGTGACAATGGTGCTGGATATGGTGAGAGCTATAACAGCCATGGAAGTGTATATAGTACAGATTATGTTGACGCAAGTGCGAACCATGCAGACGTATCAGAGGTTACATCGGATCAGAATGAGAATGATGACAGTCAGAATTATTATAGTTACGGGAAAGAAGAGGATGTGCGGGGAGATGGTCAAAATCCCAGTGGAGTGAGAACGAAACAAAACACAGGTCAAAAAATTGCAAGATTCGCTGTAATTGCAGTGGTATTCGGGGTGATATCCGGAGCTGTTTTTACCGGAACCACATTTTTTCTGAATCAGGCGATTGGAAACAATGATTCCTCCCAGAGTATCACAAGTGATTCCGATGTGAATAGACCATCGATTACAATAGGAGAGCAGACCTCAGAGCAGAATGTCGTGTCGGATCAGGAGGATGCCAATGCTTTGGCAGGCGCGGTAACGGATGTGTCCGGAGTGGCAGCAGAAGTAATGCCGGCTATTGTTTCTATTACAAATGAGGGACTTACGACACAGTATGATTTTTTTGGAGAGTCCCAGGAGTACCAGAGTGAAAGCATCGGGTCAGGGATTATTGTAACGCAGGATGATGAGTACCTTTACATCGCAACGAATAATCATGTGATTGCAGATGCCCAGAGTTTAAGTGTGACATTTGTGGATGACTCAACCGTAAGTGCTGAAATTAAAGGAACGGATGCAGCCACTGACCTGGCAGTTGTTCGAGTGAAACTAAAGGATATCAGCAATGAAACAAAATCATCGATACGCACAGCGACATTTGGAGATTCTTCCGATTTGAAGGTCGGGGAATCTGCGATTGCAATCGGAAATGCACTTGGATATGGACAATCTGTTACAACCGGTGTAATCAGTGCAGTTGACAGAGAGGTCGAGATTCAGAGTGAGCTGGATGGGTCTACTATAAAAAATCTATTGATTCAGACGGATGCAGCCATCAATCCCGGGAATAGCGGAGGTGCACTCCTCAATATGCAGGGCGAGGTCATCGGTATCAATTCTGCTAAGTATTCGGATACCAGTGTGGAAGGTATGGGATATGCAATTCCATCGGCAACAGCAATTCCAATTATCGAGCAACTGATTACCCGCGAGGTGGTAGATGCATCGGATACTGGATATCTTGGTATCTCTGGAATCGATGTTACGGATGCTGTCGCTTCGACCTATAATATGCCGGGTGGAATCTATATTACCCAGGTCGTTCCTGGGGAAGCAGCTGAGGCAGCTGGCATTATAAATGGAGACATCATCACCAGTTTTGACGGACGTACCATTACCTCTATGGAGGATATGCAGGAACTACTACAGTATTATGCAGCCGGTCAAACAATAGAGGTAAAGGTGCAAAGAGCTATAGGCGGAGAGTATCAGGAGATCGTTCTCGAGCTGACGCTTGGAACAAAATAGTGTAATATTCAGGAAATGCTATTTATTTTGTGGGAATCTCATGCGTTTGTATTGAGATTCCCTTTGACAGTTTCATCAATATGTTTATAATAGAAAGTGATATGTCATTGACATTTGTGTTAGAATGAAAGGGTTGCAGAGTTGTTGAGTTTTAAGAAACGAAAGAAAATACAAAAAATATGCATACTTCTTGCTGTTATAGGCATGCTTCTCTTTCGTGCTGTAAGTGTCAAAGCGACAGTTGCTCCGATACAAATAAGTACGGAAGCAGCAATGGAAGCAGAGACTGAAACTGTGCCAGAGATCAGGTTGGAATCGGAAACGGAAACAGAGACTGAAACTGTTTCACTGATCACGACGGAATCGGAAACGGAAACAGAGACCGAAGCGGTACCAGATATTACATCGGAAGCAGAGACCGAGTCGGAAGCAGAGACCACGACGGAGATTGCCACGGAGAATGAGACCAAAGAAGCCGGGCAGCAGTTGGATTATGTTTTGGGCAGACCTCTGACAGAAGAAGAAAAGGCAGAAGAATCTGCATTGGAACCGGATCTGAAATCATTTCCGGAGGCCGAAGTTACGATTCCATCTATTTCGGATGAAATCGAAGCGATTGGAATCACGGACTATGCTGCGGCTGTAAACGAATATCAAAATATTGTCTATGACACTGTGGCAAATGGTAAAAACACTCCGCAAGTGCAGGACTCAGTTTATGATCCAAGAGGTACATCCCTAGTCACACCGGTACGGACGCAGCTTTTTAATTCCTGCTGGGCATTCACATCAATGGCAGCAGGGGAACAGTCTTTACTATATCAAGGAGTAAGACTGCCTGGAATGGTTAACGATGCGGCTTCGCTGGATCTTTCCGAAGCGCAGCTTTTATATTATTTTTATCATACGGCGGTGGATCCAATGGGGAACACGGCTGGTGATGCAACTGTCAATACCTCATCATCAGACTATCTGACGGTTGGTTCGTCTACGATTTTTTCAACATTTGCAATGGCGAACTGGGTCGGTGCAGCAAAGGAATCCACGTTACGGATGGAGGAACTTACGGCAGAATCGATTTTTGATGATGCAATGGCTTATAATCAGAATGAAGCGGTTTTGGAAAATGCATATTGGATCAATTTTAGCGACACAGATGCTGTTCAATCTGTAAAGCAGATGATCCTAAAATACGGTGGGGCGGCCATCAATCTCTATTACAATCAGCTCTATTACAATCAGGACACGAAAGCATATTATTTTCCACTGAACCCACATATGGCAAACAATCATTCTGTAACAATCGTTGGATGGGACGATAACTACAGCAAAGATAATTTTAATCATGAAGAAAAGCCTTCGAAGGATGGTGCATGGATCGCAAAGAATAGCTATGGTACCGGCTGGGGAGATCAGGGATATTTTTATATATCCTATGAAGACAGCTCTGTGAATACAAGTAATGCGGCTATTAATCGTGCCCGTGCTTTCATATTCGATTTTGCATCTGCAGCGGATTATGACAACAATTACCAGTATGACGGAACCTATGGCGCATATAACTGCTCTTATCCAAACAGCAATGATACCAGGATAGCCAGCGGATCTTCTGTTGCTAATGTTTTTCATGTTTCCGATGAATCCGGAACCAGTACACAGACCTTATCTGCTGTTTCGATCGCATTGTATGATACCGCAGTGAATTATGAAATTCAAATATATAAGAACCCGACAGATTCTTTGAGTCCTGTAAGTGGAACGCCTATGCTTTCTACGCCTCAGACTGGATCTACTTCGTTTGTGGGATATTATACGATTCCATTGGATGAGCAGATAGAATTGAAAGCAGGAGATACTTTTGCTGTCGTATTTACGCTATCGAAAGAAAGCAGTAAACCGATCAATGTGTTTATGGACGCCACTTATGCCAACGGATCCTGGATTTCCTTTTTTAATGCAACTGAATCTGGACAAAGCTATAAGCAAGTTAATGGTACCTGGTATGACCTTGGCAATAGTTCCATGACAGCAAGAATCAAAGCATTCACAAATGATATAGCAACAACAACTACATCCATCGCTTTTGATATGGCAGGACAGTCCGGATATACGGAACAGAACGGAACTCACTTTCTGGAGATTTGGAATGATGAGGACAAAAGCATTCAAGTAAAGGTTCAGCCTGCTGATGCAAAGTCACAGGAGCTTCAGTTTACGTCATCGAACCTTGCAGTCCTTGAGGTGGATAAGAATGGTAAACTAATTCCTGTGAATGCAGGTCAGTCAATTATTACGGTGTCTACAACGGACGGAAGTAATTTGTCACTACAGATTTCTGTCACAGTGAAGATTCGGGCAGCAGTGATCAATCTGTCTCATAAACAGTTGTCACTTAGGGTCGGGCAGTCACAGGAATTGCAAGCGGTGATTTCGCCATCGGAAGCAAGCGAACAGGGTATCGCCTGGAATTCCTCGAATTCTGAGGTGATCACTGTAGATGATAATGGAAAAATCAGGGCTCGTACGCCTGGAACCGCAATTGTCACTGCATCAACAAAGGATGGAAGTGCGCTTACAGCAGAGTGTCTGATCACAGTTCAGGCTGCAGTATCCGGGAATGTGACAATCATTGAGGATCCTGAGATCAACACTGATGAAGATGGCATTACGATCGATCCGACTTACCAGGGTGGCACACAAGATACAACAAGTCCTGCTATTACAACTTCAGATGATAAGGAAGAAGCTGAGGATGTACCGGAAACGGATAGCAAGACTACAGAAGCGGAAACAAACGAAGATGATACAGCAGAGACTGATTCTGAAACAGCAGAGGACTCAGATTCGGGATCCAATATCATGGGGGCAGAGCCACCCACCGAAATCATGGAAAGAAACGACGTTTTTACAACCGTTTTGTACATTGGACTGACGTTTACAACAGTTTTCTCCGGCGTAAAAGTACTGCGATTAGCTCTGAAACTAAAGAAATAGATCAAGATGATCAAATATAGATAAAAAGACTACGTTGTTGTAGATTATTCTAGGGTATGATACAATTTACGTAGTCTTTTTCTGTACTATGCTAGGCTCTCAGGTTGGAACTGATGGCAAATAATCAGGCAGGAGGAATATATAAATGAGAAAGAAGAAAATTGTGATTGCACTTGGACATGATGCCCTTGGAACGACATTACCGGAACAAAAGAAAGCAACTAAGAAAACAGCAAAAGCTGTTGCAGACCTAATTTCAGATGATTATCAGGTGGTGATCACACACAGTAACGGACCACAGGTAGGAATGATCCATACTGCAATGTCGGAATTTGCGATCAATCACCCAGAATATACAGCAACTCCGATGTCAGTCTGCTCTGCCATGAGTCAGGGGTATATCGGATATGACCTTCAGAATGCAATTCGGACAGAGCTTCTCAACCGAGGAATTTATAAAACAGTATCCACGATTCTGACACAGATCACAACAGATCCTTATGATGATGCTTTTTATCATCCGGAAAAAATAATTGGAAGGGTCATGACGAAAGAAGAAGCGGAAGCAGAAGAGAAAAAGGGAAATCATGTAGTAGAAACAGAAGGGGGATTTCGCCGAATCGTAGCAGCACCAAAACCCATCGATATCGTTGAGATCGATGTAGTTCGTGCACTACTCGATGCGGATCAGGTCGTAATTGCATGCGGCGGCGGAGGAATTCCGGTTTTGATACAAGAGAATAAGCTGCAGGGAGCGAGCGCTGTGATCGAGAAGGATCTGGCAGCAGGCAGACTGGCTGAGAGGATCGATGCAGATATGCTGATCATTTTGACAAGTGTAGAAAAAGTATCTTTAAATTACGGCAGGGAGGATCAGAAGTCTATAGACTCCATGTCCGTAGAAGATGCAAGAAGGTATATGATAAACGGTGAATTCGGTGCTACTACGATGCTTCCCAAAATTCAGGCGGCAGTAGATTTTATCGGGGATTCTGCAGTCAGGACAGCACTCATCACGAAGATGGATCAGTCCCATGCGATTTTTGAAGAAAATATTGGAACCAAAATGCACAAATAAAGGGTTACAGCAGGTGAGTACCATGCCTGTGCAAGAACTTTATTCTATGAAATATGGGTGGAAACATGAAAAAAATTAAGATTCCTTACCTTAGTCTGTTCTTTGTCTTTACATATATTTTAGTTCTGTTCGCCCAATCCGATACCATTAAGGCGGCAGAAGTGCAAGGTGGACAGAATACACAGAGCATGCTGAGTACACAGAGTACACAGGTCATTCAGAGCACGCAGAACACAGTGGATATTTCAGGTCTGGAATTTAAGGCGACTGCAAAATCAGAGAATCGGATCGACCTTTCCTGGAATACGATCGCAGGAGCAGGAAGCTATAAGATCGAGCGGAGCACCAGCCTGAATGGAACGTATCGGGAACTGGTGAAGGTGTATGCCGGCACAGTAACCTATAGTGATACAAATGTCAAGACAGGTAAGATGTATTATTACCGAATCACGGTAATGGATATGAATAGTAACTCCATCTCTTCTACTATGCCGATCATACGCAGTGCAACACTGGTTTCGACTGAGATTCGTAATATTAAGGTAGTCAATGAGAATGCGATCCGCTTTTACTGGTCCACAGCAAAAAAGACAGATGGATATGTAATTTATCGTGCCATGAAGAAAAAAGGTGAATTTGTAGAGATCGCCAGGGTAGAAAATGCTGCCGGAGCTTCCTATACAGATACGACTATTGTTCCGGGACAGAATTATTATTATAAAATACGTGGATATGCCAATATTGATGGGAACCTCAACTACTCTTCTAGTTCAAATGTACTGTTAGGCAGAAGCGTTGCTTCGGTGAATTTGATTTCAATCACGTCTAAGAGCTCAGGTAAAATAGCTATTAAGTGGGATCAGGCGAAAGGTGCGACCTCTTATCTGATCTATCGCAGTACAAAGAGCGACAGTGGTTATAAGAAAATCGCAGAAGTAAGCGGTAGTAAGCAGTTATATACAGATAATACGGTCAAGTCCGGAAAGCAGTATTATTATCGGATTATTTCTTGTACAGTAGTTTCCGGTAAAACAATAAAGAGCAGCCATAGTACTACGATCACTGCTCACACCTTAAAGCAAACGAAGATGAAGTATGTCAAGCTGACCGAGGATAATGCACTGAAGGTAAAATGGTATGAAGTAAAGGATGCAGAATATTACAAAATATATCGTGCGACTTCAGAAAATGGGAATTATAAGCAGATTGCCATCGTAGAAGCACCTTCCGTATTCTATATTGATAGTAGTGTGAAAGCAGAACGGACCTACTACTACAAGGTAAGAGCCTATGATATGGCCGATGGATTGTTGACGAATGGAAGAGGAGACACATCCAAGTATAAGAGCGGGAAGACGATGTATGCTATCATGGGAAGGGCACAGGTAAGTGTTGCACAGATGGTGAAGTTATATCAGGCATCAGGTCGTACCTATCCATCCTCGATCTATGCATCTAAGGGTGCATCAACCATCGAAGAATTCTGCCAGATCGTACTGGAAGAAAGTGAAGCGGAGGGAGTCAGGGCTGAAGTCATTTTTGCACAGATCTGTCTGGAAACAGGCTATTTATCCTTTGGCTATCAGGTATCTGCCGAACAATGCAATTTTGCAGGACTTGGAGCAACAGATGATGGAGCCGCCGGAGCGACTTTTGCAGATGTGAGAACCGGTATTCGTGCACAGGTTCAGCATATGAAAGGCTATGCATCGACAGAGCCTTTGAATAATATTTGTGTAGATCCAAGATTTTCTCTTCTGGGAAGCCGAAGAGGCAGTGCACCGTATGTTGAAAAACTTGGAAATGGAAACTGGGCGACCGATCCGCTCTATGCACCGAAGCTCAAACTATTGATTCAAAGAATGAGAAAGTATTGAACATGAATAAATGGAAGAGAATAGTCATATGGATCCCGGTACTGTGTATATTCCTTTTGATGGGATGCCAGTCAGCAGGAACAGAAAATGAAACAGCAGTAAATAATACGGAAACTGTCGCAGAAATGGAAACTGTCGCAGAAATGGAAACTGTCGCAGAAACGGAAACTGTCGCAGAAACGGAAACTGTCGTAGAAACAGAAGTTGTCGCAGAAACGGAAGCGATTCTCGAGACGGAATCAGAGGCAGTCGAATTTCTTGCCACGGAAGCAATTGTTGAAACAGAGTCAGCCGAACAGACAGTGGTCGCATCTGAAACAAATCCAGTATCGACTGGGCACATTGTCTGTATTGATGCGGGACATCAGTCACAGGGGAACAGTGAACAAGAACCGATCGGACCAGGCGCTTCCGAAACAAAAGCCAAAGTGACAGGCGGAACCAGAGGCACCACTACCGGACTCTCAGAATATGAGCTGAATCTGGAAGTATCTTTAAAGCTAAAGGCGGAACTGGAAGAACGCGGTTATCAGGTCATAATGGTCAGAGAAACAAATGACGTGAATTTAAGTAACAGCGAACGTGCAGCGATAGCCAATACATCGGGAGCAGAGATCTTTATCAGAATTCATGCCAACGGTTCAGAGGACAGTAGTGTCAATGGCGTCATGACGATCTGCCCGACAGCTTCAAATCCTTACTGTAGTTATATCTATTCGGATTCCAGAAGACTTTCGGATCTGGTCATAGATTCGATCGTCAGTGCGACTGGTGCAAAGAAGCAATACGTATGGGAAACAGATACCATGAGTGGCATCAACTGGTGTCAGATACCGGTGACAATTGTGGAAATGGGATATATGACAAATCCAACGGAAGATTCGAACCTGGCATCCGATGCATACCAGACACAGATGGCAGATGGAATCGCCAATGGGGTAGATGCTTATTTTGGACAGTAGGGATGCAAAAATTTAAAAATAGTACCAGGTATATTCATTTTATACAAAAGCTGTGGTACAATGAGATATCTGTATGAAAAGGCTAGGGAAGAGGAGGATAAAAATGACAGAAACAGGGTTACTGGTTTTCCTTGCAATACTAATATTTTTTGTTGTAGTTGTAGCTGTTATTGCAGTCGTATCATCTGTAGCAGCAGCATCAGCAGCAATTATAGAGGAAGAAGAACAGGAAGAGTAGAAAAGAGCTGTTGTTGAATCTTAACAACAGCTCTTACATATTTAGGAGGATCTCATGGGAGAAGATAATTGGAACAAAGAAGAAGCATTGAACGATTCTAGAGAGAGAAATCTTGCTGAGGCTGAGACAGATGAGGAGATCATGATTTTGGACGAACGTGCAGATCAAGTTGAAGCAGATAAAGAGGTTCTGCTTCAGGACGAAAGCATGGATCAATTTGAAGCAGATTCTGATCAGACAGTACGGCAGGAAATACCAAGATGGAAGAAATTTTTTCTCATTTATCCGCACATAAACAGATCAAGTTACATTATCCGTGCCATTGCCGGTGCGTATATTGCTTATCTTGGAATGAGCAATTTGATCAATCTGGCGACAACAGAATCTGAGGATCAGTTCATCATCGGACTGCTTTCTTTGTTATTAGTGATATTCAGCGCATATTTTGTTTTTTCAGGTGTATATGCATTAATCAAGCAGGAGTATAAATAAATAGGCAGGGTGTTTTGGCACCTTAACCAAATTATAGTTGTGTCATATTATAGGGGGTAAGTTTTGTTTGCGAAATTAAGTGTCAGTAAACCGTATACAGTGTTGGTAGGAGTAGTCATGGTCATAGTTCTAGGGGTCGTATCCCTGAGTAGAATGACGGCGGATCTTTTACCGAACATGGAGTTGCCATATGCGTTGGTCATAACGACAGATCCCGGAGCAAGTCCTGAAGAAATTGAAACACAGGTCACAGCGCCGATTGAAGCAGCGATGGCTATGACATCGAATATAAAAAATGTAAGCTCAGCATCCTATCAGAATTACTCCATGGTCATTCTGGAGTATGAGCAGTCTGCAAATATGGATTCTGTTATGATTGAGATGCGAGAAAGCCTTGCACAGCTAGAAAGCGGGTGGGGTGATTCCGTTTCGAGTCCTATGATCATGCAGATCGATCCGGATATGATGCCGGTCATGGTCGTCTCCGCAGATGTGGAGGGGCTGGATGGAGTTGAACTTTCTGAGTATGTGAACAAAGAAATCCTTCCCTCACTGGAAAGTTTAGAAGGTGTGGCTTCTGCTAGTGGAGTTGGTGGACTTGTTGAGAATATTCAAATCACCATCGATCAGGATAAAGTAGATGCTCTAAATGAAAAGATCCAGGCTTCTATCGATGAGCAGTTCTTGGATGCACAGACAGAAATCGACGATGCACAGTCAGAGATCGATTCTGGACAGTCTAAGATTGAATCAGGAGAGGAAGAACTGGCAAATGGAGTCAGCAGTGCTTCCAATGAACTGAATAATCAGAAAATAACACTCTATAATACGGAAAGTGATCTGAATGCAAAGCTTCCTGAGCTTTCTGAACAGCAGAGTCAGCTGGAAACAGCCATAACTGGTCTGGAGGAGGTGCAGGAGCAGGCAGACTTGATCAACGAACAACTTGCACCGCTCAATGAACTTCTGAATAACTATACGGATGAACAGCTCGTTGCCATGGGACAGGATCCAGTGATACTCAGAGCGACACAGGCACAGTTAGTAGCTGCGATAGATGCAATAAATGCAGAACTTGTCAAAAGTGCGGCAGGTTTTTCAGCAATGGATATCACAATCAGCTCGGTAGAGGACCTGCCGGATGCGATCAAAAGTCTGGAGGTACTTTTATCCCAGGTAAAGACCGGAATCGCAACGATTCAGTCTGCACTTGCAAGTATTGCAGAAGGAAAGACAGGGATAGATGAAGCGATCGAGGCGGTAAATAAGAATGCGATCTTAGGATCACTTCAGATGGCTGAAGCAAAAGCTCAGCTTTCCCAAGGTGAAAGTCAGCTGGATCTGGCACAGGAGCAGTTGGATACGTCCAAGGAATCTGCTTATGATGCAGCGGATGCGAATGATATCATCACAGAGGATACCATAGAGAGCCTCATCGCTGCACAGAATTTTTCTATGCCTGCTGGCTCGTTTACTGAAAATGAGACGACCTATCAGGTTCGTGTTGGCGATGAAGTGACGACTGTGGAAGATCTGGAACAAGTGATTCTGATGGATCTAAAAATGGATGGCGTAGATCCGATCCGCTTGATCGATGTGGCTGATATTTCAATGGCTGATAATACTGCCGAGGTCTATGCCCGTGTAAATAATAATCCTGCCATCATGATTTCGGTGGAGAAGCAGACAGGGTATTCAACCGGGGATGTTTCCTCCAGGTTAAAAGAACGATTTGAGACGCTTCAAACGAATGATGAAGCCCTCTCAATTCATATTCTGATGGATCAGGGTATTTATATTGAGATGGTAGTCGATACCGTGATCGATGATATGATTATTGGTGCAATTCTTGCGATCTTCATATTGTTACTATTTTTAAAGGATATACGGCCGACTTTGGTGATTGCCTGCTCCATACCACTTTCCGTCATTTTTGCAGTCGTGCTGATGTATTTTTCGGGCGTGACACTTAATATTATTTCACTCGGCGGACTTTCTCTTGGTATCGGTATGCTGGTAGATAATTCCATTGTTGTTATTGAGAACATCTACCGCCTGCGTAACAAAGGGCTTCCTGTAAAAAAAGCAGCAATTGACGGAACAAAGCAGGTCGCAGGAGCAATTATGGCATCGACACTTACAACGGTAAGTGTATTTGCGCCGATTATTTTTACAGAGGGAATTACAAGACAGCTGTTCGTGGACATGGGATTAACAATTGCCTATTCTTTGATGGCCTCTTTAGTCATAGCATTGAGCTTTGTGCCAATGATGTCCTCTGGAGTTCTAAGAAAAGTCAGTGAGAAAAAGCATCCCTGGCTTGAGAAGGTGCAAGGGGTCTATGGACGAGTGCTCTCTTTTCTACTTAGATTCAAGATCCTTGTATTCCTGACTTCCATTATCCTTTTGGTAGGAAGTGTTTCTCTTGCATTTTCTAAAGGCACGTCATTTATGCCAGAGATGGTGAGTGATCAGATGACGGTAACTGTGACACCAGATACGTCAATGCCATTTACAGAGATGACAGCTTTAGCGGATGAGGTCAGTGAACGGCTGCTTGAGATCGAGGGAATTGAGACGGTCGGTGCAACAGCCGGCAATTCTGGACAGGCTGGGGCTCTGCTTGGCTCTACAGACAGCAGTGTTACAATGTATGTATTACTGAATGAGGAAACTGAGAAAACGAATGAACAATATGCCCAGGAAATCGCAGCCACTGCCAAAGATCTGCCATGTACTGTTTCGGCTGACTCTTCCATGATGGATATGTCTGCATTGACTGGAAGTGGAATCTCAGTACAGATCAAAGGAAGAGATCTTACCCAGCTGCAATCAATTGCACAAGATGTCTCAGTCCTAGTTTCAGGAACTGAAGGAACAACGGATGTTGAAGATGGAATTGGGAATACAACGCCAGAGATTCGAATCTCGGTGGATAAAGACAAAGCCATGGAATATCAGATGACCGTAGCGCAGATTTATCAGATCGTATATCAAAATATGGTAGATAACACATCTACATCCACCTTGTCAGCTGGCGCAAGAGATTATGAGATCTTTGTCCATACAGATGATCAGTCCGATATGACTTTGGAGAAACTGAAGAACCTCACATTTACCTATACAGATAAAGATGGTGATGACACAGTAGTATCACTGAACGAAGTTGCAGATTTCACAGAAGTGACAACACTGACTGTGATCAACAGAGATGCACAGGAGAGGTTCATCACTGTGACAGCTGGCATTGCGGACGGATATAATGTTGGTCTTGTCAGTGCAGATATTTCAAAACAGCTAAATACGTTCGACCTCCCGGAGGGCTATTCTATAAAAATGACTGGTGAGGATGAAGCAATCGCAGATGCCCAGTCCCAGCTCTATCTGATGCTTGTACTGGCCTTGATTCTCATTTATCTGATCATGGTTGCGCAGTTCCAGTCACTGTTATCGCCGTTTATCATTATGTTCACGATACCATTGGCATTTACGGGAGGATTTGCTGCACTTTATATGACTGGCAATGAAGTCAGTGTTATTGCCCTGATTGGATTTGTAATGCTGGCAGGTATCATCGTAAATAACGGAATTGTAATGATCGATTATATGAATCGGTTGCGACGAAGCGGTATGGAACGTAAGGAAGCAATTATCACAGCGAGTCAAACGAGACTGCGGCCAATTCTGATGACTGCCATGACAACGATACTTGCAATGTCAGCAATGGCACTCGGAGTGGGAAAAGGTTCAGAGATGATGCAGCCGATGGCGATTGTTACGATCGGAGGCCTTGTATATGGAACATTGCTTACTTTAATCGTGGAGCCTTGTCTGTATGACGCATTCACCCGATTTACAAAGGCACCTGAGCCATATGAAGATGAATGGGAAGAGGAGTAAAATACACAACATGGAATGAGAGAAAATACATAACATAAAATGAGATTTCTTGACATTTATGTGGAAAACACGTAGTATAACGATATTCAAATGAAAAAGGTTATGAAAAAGAGGAGTACGGATATTAAATCCCAGAGAAAGTCATCAAATTGCTGAAAGACGACTTGTTCCCTGATATCCCGAAGGTAGCTTTTGAACTGGAGGACTAAAGAGCAGAATGGAATATACTCTTTCTGTAAATAGGTCATCACGGGTCATTCCGTTAAATATGCTGAGACTGGAGTTGTAATTAATTCAGTGAATCAAGGTGGTACCGCGTGATGAACGCCCTTGTTAGCAATAGCTTTCAAGGGCGTTTATTATATCATAGGAAAGTACTCCTATAAGATAATAAAACGCGCTGCGAGGATGCTCTAGCATTTTGGAGCGTTGGAAAGACATAGATGAAGAAGTAGTTCGCTCAAATAAAGAAAAAGCATTTTTATAGATCTAAACATCAATGGAAAGGATGAAATATGACGAAAGAACTAGAGAAAACATATGATCCACATGGGATCGAGAAGAAGTTGTACCAGCAATGGGAGGAGCGAGGCTATTTTAAAGCGAATCCAAATAGCAGGAAAAAGCCATTTACAATCGTAATGCCGCCGCCAAATATTACCGGACAGCTCCATATGGGACATGCCCTTGATAATACGATGCAGGATATTTTGATCCGATTTAAAAGAATGCAGGGCTTTGAGGCTCTCTGGCAGCCAGGAACAGATCACGCAGCCATTGCAACTGAAGTCAAGGTAATTGAAGCACTAAGAGAGCAGGGCATCGATAAGGATGATTTGGGCAGAGAAGGATTTCTCGAAAAATGCTGGGAGTGGAAAGAAGAATATGGCGGAAGAATCATCAATCAGCTCAAACGACTTGGCAGCTCAGCGGATTGGGAAAGAGAGCGTTTCACAATGGATGAAGGATGCTCAAATGCCGTACTTGAAGTATTTATCAAATTATATGAAAAAGGGTATATTTATAAAGGTGCGAAGATTATCAACTGGTGTCCGGTATGTGGAACATCTATTTCTGATGCGGAAGTGGAACATGAAGAGCATGAGGGTAATTTCTGGCATATCCGATATCCGGTAGATGGGGAGGAAGGAAGATTCGTTGAAATTGCGACAACTAGACCAGAGACCATGTTCGGTGATACGGCAGTTGCTGTCAATCCAGAGGATGAAAGATATCAGGATCTGATTGGAAAAGAACTGATCCTGCCCATTGCAGGGCGAAAAATTCCTGTCATCGCAGATTTTTATGTAGATTCGGAATTCGGAACTGGTTGTGTAAAGATCACGCCGGCACACGATCCGAATGATTTTGAAGTGGGTCTGCGCCACAATCTGCCCGAAATCATTGTTATGAATGATGATGCAACAATGAATGAACAGGCAGGAAGCTATTGCGGCTTGGATCGCTATGAATGCAGAAAGCTGTTGGTGGAGGAATTAGATGAGAAAGGCTATCTTGTAAAAATAGAACCACATGCACACAATGTGGGGACACATGATCGTTGTAAAACCGTAGTAGAGCCAATGATCAAACAGCAGTGGTTCGTTCGCATGGAGGAATTGATTAAGCCGGCGATAGAAGGGGTGAAGAATGGTGAGATCACACTGATCCCCAAACGAATGGAAAAGACCTATTTTAACTGGACGGACAATATCAGAGACTGGTGCATCTCAAGGCAGCTCTGGTGGGGACATAGAATACCGGCATACTATTGCAAAGAGTGCAAGACGATGGTTATTGCCAAAGAAAGTCCGGATGTCTGCCAGAATTGTGGGTCAGAGAGATTTGAACAGGATCCGGACACACTAGATACCTGGTTCTCCTCTGCACTCTGGCCTTTTTCCACACTGGGCTGGCCGGAAAAAACAGCAGATCTGGATTATTTTTATCCAAATGACGTTCTTGTGACAGGCTATGATATTATTTTCTTCTGGGTCATTCGTATGATTTTTTCGGGATACGAGCAGTTGGGTGAAGCGCCTTTCAATACCGTACTCTTCCATGGTCTCATCCGTGATTCAGAAGGCCGTAAGATGAGTAAATCCCTTGGTAATGGAATTGATCCATTGGAAGTCATTGATAAATATGGAGCGGATGCACTGCGTCTGAGCCTCGTAACTGGGAATTCACCTGGTAACGATATGCGCTTTTACTGGGAAAAAGTCGAGTCAAGCCGTAATTTTGCAAATAAGGTATGGAATGCATCCCGATTCATTATGATGAATATTGGAGACAGTGAGATCCGCCAGCCAGAAGAGACAGAACTTTTGATGGAAGATCGATGGATCCTCTCCAGAGTCAATCAGCTGGCAAAAGACATGACAGAAAATATGAACAAATATGAAATGGGTATCGCAGTTCAAAAGGTCTATGATTTTATCTGGGATGAGTTTTGCGACTGGTATATTGAGATGGCAAAAAGACGCACCTATCAGAGCAAAGAGCATCCAAAAGAGGCGAATACTGCTTTTTGGACTCTAAAAACAGTACTGACAAATGCACTGAAAATGCTGCATCCATTTATGCCATTTTTAACGGAAGAAATCTATCTGACCCTTCACCCAGAAGCGGAGTCCATCATGATATCAGATTGGCCCATTTTCAAGGAGGAGTGGAATTATGAGACAGAGACTGCCATGATCGAACGCTGCATGGAACTGGTTAAAAGCGTACGGCTTCGCAGAAATGAGATGGAGGTGCCACCTTCGAGAAAGGCGGCTGTGTATCTGGTATCAGAAAATGAGGAGATCCGAACGATCTTCTCATCTCAAAAAGATATGTATGCTCCCCTCATGGGTGCGGCATCCGTCACGGTTCAATCTGATACACTGGGAATTGCAGAGGATGCAGTATCCATCGTTATTCCAGATGCAGTGGTATATATTCCGTTGTCAGATCTCGTTGATCTTGAGAAGGAAAAAGAAAGACTGGAAAAGGAACGAGACCATCTTGCCAAAGAGCTGCAACGATCCAAAGGCATGCTTTCCAATGAACGTTTCCTGAGTAAAGCACCGGAAGAAAAGGTAGCTGAGGAAAAAGAGAAGCTTGCAAAGTATGAGCAGATGATGGAACAGGTGATATCACAGCTGACATCAATGTCTTAGTGGAAAATAAATGTGATAAATCTATGAAACACTTGCATTCACAGTTCACAGGTTTATAATTAAATTAAATAGCACCTGAATAGAAAAGCAGGGAGGACCACATAATGATTGATTTTGATGAAGAAATTAAAAAGTTTGAGCCGAGTCTTGAAGTGGAAGATGCGGAAGATGCAATTTATAGTCGTGAACTGACAGATATGACGGATATTCTGGTGGAAATCATGAAAGAGGTACAGCAGAATCAGAACTAAGGACAGAACTGAGGTGAATTATGGAGTGTTACCATTGCGGAGCCCAGCTGGACAAAGCGCAAATCTGCGCGAATTGTGGGGCAGACGTCAAAATATATAAACAAATAGTCAGGATGTCGAATCGGTTTTATAATGAGGGGTTAGAGCGTGCCAATGTAAGAGATCTCTCAGGTGCCGTCGAAAGCCTGAAGAAAAGTCTGGAACTGAATAAGGTGAATACACAGGCGAGAAATCTGTTGGGGCTTGTGTATTTTGAAATGGGTGAGACGGTATCAGCGTTAAGAGAATGGGTCATCAGCAAACATTTTCAACCCAAAAAAAATCCGGCAGCGAAATTTCTGAATGAGGTAAACAGCAAATCCACTCAGCTCGATACACTGAATCAGACGATAAAAAAATATAATCAGGCTTTATTATACTGCAGACAAGGCAGCTATGACCTGGCACTGATCCAGCTCAAGAAAGTGATTTCATTGAATCCTAAGCTTGTGAAAGCCTATCAGCTTCTGGCATTACTCTATATTCAGAACGGAAAATTCGAACAGGCTAAGAAAGCGCTTCATACCGCTGCAAAGATCGATGCAAATAATACAACGACTATGCGGTATCAGAAAGAGGCAAATACAAGAATCAGAGAGAGCAATCCGAAAAAGCAGCCAAAGGATGATCTGATTTCCTACCAAAGTGGAAATGATACCATTATAATGCCCGCTCATTTTAAAGATTTCACACCGGTCCAGACGATCATCAATATCGTGATCGGATTGGCGCTTGGTATTGCAATAACCGTTTTTTTAATCGTACCTAATACGAGACAGAATGCGATCAGCGCAGCAAATGTACAGCTAAAGGCTGCAAATGACACGATTTCAACAAAGGAGCAGACAATCTCAGCTCTGGAGGAACAAGTGGCATCTCTTCAGGCACAGGTGGATGAAGCGGAAGGAAACAGCAGCAATCAGCAGTCAGTCGTTCAATCCTATGAGATGTTGATGGCAGCCTATTCGGCTTCTGTAAACGGGGATCTAGAGACAGCAAAATCCAGCTTGGATCAGGTGGTCCGAGAGGAGTTGAGCACAGATGCGCAACCTTTGTATGATGCGATCAATGCTCAGGTGAATGAGCAGTATCTTGCGGTAACTTATGACGAAGGTTACCAGGCATACAACCAGCAGGATTATGCAACTGCTATTGAGAAACTGAATGCAGTCATTTTGATCGATGATACATATGAGGATGGAAATGCGGTCTATTATCTCGCACAGGCATATCGCAGCAGCGGGGATATCGAGAGTGCAATTCCATATTATCAGATGATGGTGACGAACTACCCAGGAACAAGAAGGGCACAGACTGCCCAAACCTACTTGGATGAATATGAATAACGAAAATGTAATCAATTTTGGTAATGAGTTATGAGTAATCAATTATTAGTAATAGGAAGGATGATGAAATATGGATTTTGCAACTTTGATCAAAAAGAGATATTCTGTTCGGGGATATTTAGACAGGCCCGTCGAAAAAAACAAACTGGATATGGTACTTGACGCAGCCAGAATTGCACCCTCAGCCGCGAATATTCAACCGCTTCATTTTTTGGTGATTACATCAGAATCAGGACTTGCCAGAGTCAGCAAAACATCAAATATTTATGATGCACCCTGTGCAGTTATCGTTTGTCTTGATACAAAGAAGAATTGGACAAGGAGTTATGATAAAAAAGCATCGGGAGAGGAAGATGCAGGAATTGCAATTGACCATATGATGCTTCAGGCTACAGATATCGGATTGGGATCGGTATGCATTAATTATTTCGATCCGGAGAAGCTTCGCACGGAGTTCTCCCTACCAAAGGGTATTGAACCGATATCGATCCTGGCACTTGGCTACGCATCAGATACAACGACTCAGCAGACCAATCGTTTTATAGACAGGAAAGATCTGGAAGAAATAGTTCATAGAGAACAGTATTAAGTTCAGCAATAAGAAAAAGCCAGACTAAAATCTGGCATTTAGATGAGAATAGGATTCGAAAGTATGTCACAGCGTTTGCTGTTTCATGCTTATGCTGTTACTGCTAACCAGAAAAAGATCCTGAATGCATTTGGACTTAATGAAAATAATGTAAGAGGCCGTGTAAATGACAATAAATCATTTGCATGGCCTTTAAATTTAAAATTTCTGGAAGTTAAGGCAAGAACAAAACTCAGAAAAAGAATTAGCACTCGACACTTGACAGTGCTAACAATAGGTGATACATTTTAGATAAAAGATGTGATATTCTATACCTAAGGGAGGTGTTGTTCATGAATATCAATAAATTTACTCAAAAATCAATAGAAGCAATCAATGATTGTGAAAAACTTGCCTATGAATACGGAAATCAGGAGCTCGAACAGGAGCACCTGCTTGTAGCTTTATTACAGCAGTCAGACGGTCTGATTCCAAAGATGATTGAAAAAATGGAGATTCAGAAGGATCACTTTTTAAATAATGCAATTCGTAATCTGGAGAATAGAACTAAGGTTTCCGGTGGTCAGATCTATGTAGGCGCAAATCTGAATAAGGTGTTGATTCATGCAGAAGATGAAGCAAAGACTATGGGAGATGATTATGTCTCCGTTGAACATTTGTTTTTATCTCTTATTAAGCATGCAAATAAGACTATTTCAACGTTACTGAAGGAGTATGGAATTACAAGAGACAGATTTCTGCAGGCGCTTTCAACCGTCAGAGGTAATCAGAAGGTGACCTCGGACAACCCAGAGGCAACCTATGATACATTAAATAAATATGCGTATGATCTTGTTGCAAGAGCAAGAGAACAAAAAATTGATCCTGTCATTGGCAGAGATGGGGAGATTAGAAATGTAGTCCGGATTCTATCCAGAAAAACAAAGAATAACCCTGTTCTGATCGGTGAACCAGGCGTGGGTAAAACAGCAGTCGTGGAAGGATTGGCACAAAGGATCGTAAGAGGTGATGTTCCTGAAGGATTAAAAGAGAAGCGTCTTTTTGCTCTGGACATGGGAGCACTTGTTGCAGGCGCAAAGTACAGAGGAGAGTTCGAGGAGAGACTGAAAGCCGTTCTGGATGAAGTCAAAGAATCAGATGGACAGATCATTTTGTTTATTGATGAGCTGCATACGATCGTTGGCGCAGGTAAGTCGGAGGGCTCAATGGATGCCGGAAATATGTTAAAGCCAATGCTTGCAAGAGGAGAGCTGCACTGTATCGGTGCAACGACACTTGATGAGTATCGCAAATATATCGAAAAGGATGCGGCACTGGAGAGACGGTTTCAGCCGGTCATGGTGTCTGAGCCCACAGTAGAAGATACAATATCCATATTGCGAGGGTTAAAAGAACGATATGAAGTTTTTCATGGTGTGCAGATTTCAGATGCGGCACTTGTATCGGCAGCAGTTCTATCGAATCGTTACATATCGGATCGATTTTTGCCAGATAAAGCAATCGACCTTGTAGATGAGGCCTGCGCTATGATTAAAACGGAACTGGATTCCATGCCAACAGAACTGGATGATATGAATCGACATATCATGCAGAGAGAAATAGAAGAAACTGCTTTGAAAAAAGAAAAAGATCACCTTAGTCAGGAAAGACTGACGAACCTGCAGAAAGAGCTTGCAAATCTTCGTGATGAATTTTCGGTGAAAAAAGCACAGTGGGAAAACGAGAAGCATTCTGTGGAACAAATTCAAAAGCTGCGGGAAGAATTAGAACATGCCAGAAATGAAGTCCTGCTTGCACAACAGAATTACGATCTGGAGAAGGCGGCTGAGCTTCAGTATGGAAAGCTGCCGGAATTGGAAAAGCAGCTAGAATTCGAGGAAAGAAAAATGCAGGAACGGGATCTGACACTGATCCACGAAAATGTGAGTGAAGAAGAAATCGCTAAAATTATTTCCAGATGGACAGGAATTCCAGTCGCAAAGCTTACAGAAGGGGAAAGAAATAAAACACTTCATTTGGATGAGGAGCTGCATGAGAGAGTAATCGGGCAAGATGATGGAGTTACCAAAGTGACAGAAGCCATCATGCGCTCCAAAGCTGGAATAAAAGACCCTAGTAAACCAATTGGCTCATTTCTGTTCCTGGGACCCACGGGTGTTGGTAAAACAGAGCTGGCGAAAGCACTTGCTGCCTCACTTTTTGATGATGAAAATAATATTGTAAGAATTGATATGTCTGAGTATATGGAGAAATATTCTGTATCCAGACTAATTGGTGCTCCGCCTGGATATGTAGGATATGATGAAGGCGGTCAGCTAACAGAGGCTGTTCGCAGAAAACCCTATGCTGTTGTGCTTTTCGATGAGGTCGAGAAGGCGCACCCGGATGTGTTTAATGTGTTATTGCAGGTTCTGGATGATGGTCGGATCACAGACTCCCAGGGAAGGACCGTAGATTTTAAAAATACAATAATCATCATGACTTCGAATCTAGGGTCAGCTTACTTGCTCGAGGGAATCCAAAAAGATGGCACTATCAGACCAGAGGCCGAGGAAGCGGTTATGGCGGATCTCAAAAATCACTTCCGAC
Organism: Lachnospiraceae bacterium; assembly: GCA_047974745.1. Taxonomy (GTDB): domain Bacteria; phylum Bacillota; class Clostridia; order Lachnospirales; family Lachnospiraceae; genus JBKECO01. Next base: position 72,841 of record JBKECO010000004.1, on the reverse strand, counting down.
CTGAATTTTTGAATAGGCTGGATGAAGTCATCATGTTCAAGCCGCTGACGAAAGAAAATATAACGAATATCATTACACTTATGATCGCAGAACTAAATGATCGACTGCAAGATCGTGGTGTTACAGTTGAGCTGACGGACAATGCAAAAACATTTATTACTGAAAATGGATATGACCCTGTGTATGGTGCCAGACCTTTGAAGAGATTTTTGCAAAAGCATGTTGAAACAATGTCGGCAAAACTGCTTTTGGAAGACAAAGTTGAAATGGGAGATGTAATAGAAATCGATGCATCACAAGATCATCTGCTTGCGCATGTAGTGCATACAAAGCAGTCCTAATCCAAGATTTGCAAAATTCAGAAAGCCATGTTACTCTATATGCAGAGTAACATGGCTTTTTTATGGGAGAGAGAATATGAATAAACGAAAAGATAAAGTTTTATACAGTGCCCTGCTATTTCTATTACTTGGGGTATCTGTTCTATTGACACCGGTCAGTGCCAGTGCATCCACTGCGGTCCTTGCATCCTATGAGAACTATAAGATATACAATGTTGTGGAGTATGGTGCAGATCCAACGGGAAGCCGGGCATGTGAGCGGGCGATCAATCTTGCTGTAAAGCAGGCACTTTCAGATAAAAAAGCAGGTAATCTGGATGGAAAACAGAATGTTGCGGTCTATATTCCTTCTGGTCAGTATACTCTGAACGACAGAGTGAGAGTGACATCGAATATAGCGATCATTGCAGAATCAGATTCGATAGTCAATGGAAGTGGCGCAATCACATTGCAGATCGAGGGAGCCGATTCGATTGTTGATGGTGGAGTCTGGAACAATTCAAACCCGTCTTCAACGACGATCTATATCAACCACGCATCAAATGCCTCACTTTTAAATCTGAGCACGATGTCGGGCGGGTATGGAATAAAGCTCCGAGACTGTACTGCTACACTCAAAAATATAAAGGTCTGGAATGCAGTGAATACAGGCATGGCACTTACGTTGCAGTCTGTTGTGAAGGCAGATGGCATTGATGTGCGCTACAATGGTACTGGTTTTCCCAAAAAAGGATATGGTCATGGAATTGGACTGTGGAACAATTCGGATCTTACTATTACAAATAGTTCTATCAGCAATAATCGCCAGTGCGGAATCTCCATGAATCCGGGAACACTGAATATCAGCAGCTCTAAAATTCAAAAAAACGGCAGAAATGGAATAGGTACAAAAGGGAAATGTAATGTGACCATGTACCAGTGCGAGATTTATGAAAATGGCTTTTACAAAAAGAGTGAGCAGATGAATGGAGTTATTATTGTGGATGGATCTTATGCCAGAATCGATTCCTGCATTTTTAGCACAAATGCTGTGTCCGGTCTGCTGGTAACGGGAAAAGGAAGCTATGTGGACTTGAGTAATTCCATTTTCAAAAAAAATGGATATAACAATATATATATGGAGTATATGGGAAAGAGCGGTAAGGTCACAGTAAATGTGCAGTCCTGCACCTTCTATGCTACGAAGAAAAAATTAGACAGCATCAAAGTACATGCTAAGTCTAAGAAATACTTTCGCTTATCTTTATCCAATAGTAATACTTATAAATCACTGAAGTATAAAAAGACATACTGGATCGGAAATAGTGTAAAAAGATATGGTGTATAGATGGTAGAAGTATTACTTCAGATCGGAAGAGCATTGGAAGAATCCCAGTAATTCATAGGTGCCATCAATGCAGGTTATGGATAGCATAATCTGAAGTTACATGTTAAATTTAATGAAAATATGAAGTTTTTTTTCACGCATAAAGCATAAAAATACATAGTAGTTAATGATTTATGCATGAAAAACTTCTTTTCACATCGAAAACCAACAGAAACTAGGTAAAAAGTATTAGTTTTCATTCTCCCAGAAGTTCTTTTTTTCAAGGTAGATTTGATTCAGATAGTCAGCGATCGAATGTAAAGATTCTTTTTCGAAAGGAAAGCTGTTTGAAATTATTTCCTGAGCGACTGACTTTTCTAAAACATAGGGTCCTTTCCATAAAATTACTTCAAAATAATCGGCCTCTTCTAATGTTGTTTTTTGAATTCTGTAACGCATATTTTTATGACTGCCCGTAAATCGATTTTTTTTGTAAAATGAAAAGGCAAGCAAGTCGTTTGTTTCGATCATTTCAAGTTCTCCCAATTGTATACAAAGTGTGAATAAATATCCAGATTTCGCCTTGTGCGTGTGACATTGACAAATGCGTCTTTTCCGTGTATAAATTATACAGTATTTTGCAATAATTTCATAGTGTTCATATGACAGGAATGTAACGGAGCAGATTTCCAAGGACATTCCATTTTTTTGAATTGAATGCGAGGAGCAAACAATTGTATGCCGGATGTGAATATGGGGTGTTGTAAAGAATAAACTATAGAGAATTAAGGAGAGCTATATGGCAAGATATATCATCAAAAGAGTGATACTTGCAGTTGTTACGATGTTCATTGTCTGTGGAATTACATTTTTTACCATGAATGCGATACCAGGCGGACCGTTCAACGCTGAGAAAGCGATTAGTGAGTCTACGAAGGCGACGCTAGAAGCACGTTATAATCTTGATAAGCCTGTGTGGGAGCAATTTGTTCTGTATATGAAAGATGTTCTTCATGGTGACTTTGGTGTTTCACTGAAAACAGGACGAGATATTGCGACTACATTAAAGGAATCTTTTAAAATTTCTGCTACACTCGGAGGAACTGCGGCAGCAGTTGCCTTGTTCTTTGGTATAATTCTGGGAAGTATCGCTGCTTTATTCCGGAATAAACTTCCTGACCGGGTCATTATCTTTTTTTCCACACTCGCATCAGCTGTACCAAGCTTTGTGCTGGCTACGCTGCTGTTACTTGTTTTTTCCATCAAATTAGGCTGGGTTCAGGTCTGGTCAGCTGATAGCCATAATTATATTTTGCCGATCATTTCATTGGCAATGTATCCAATGGCATATACGACGCGACTGACAAAGACCAGTATGCTGGATGCTTTTGGACAGGACTATGTCCGGACTGCAAGAGCTAAGGGAGTTTCGACTCCAAAAGTGATTTTTAAGCATGCACTTCGAAATGCATTGATACCTGTTGTGACCTATGCAGGACCGATGATTGGTTTTATAATCACCGGCAGTCTTGTTGTCGAAAATATCTTTACGATTGGCGGACTAGGATCAAAGTTCATTACGAGTATTACGAATCGTGATTATACAATGATCATGGCGACGACGATTTTTCTTGCAGTCATTATGATTGCAGCAAATCTGATTACCGACATCGTTTATAAGATCATCGACCCAAGAATTACGTTCTCATAAGGAGGAAGACACGTGTCAGTCGAAGAAAATAGAATGCCCAAAAAGAATCTGCTTAGTTCACAGGTAGATCTTTCAAAATTTACATTAGCAACAGAAGAAGAAAAAAGACAGCAGGATATCATGAGTGAATCCACCAGCTTCTTCAAGGATGGAATGAGAAAGCTGCTTAAGAATCCATTAGCAGTTGGAAGTATCATTGTACTTGTACTAATTATAGCAGTTATTGTTATTGCACCCTCCGTTGTGCCGTACAGTTATTCACAGATTATTACCGTTGATGGAGTTAGAGATAAATCTGCAAAAAATCTGCCGCCTTTTCAATACTCTGAACTGGAACAGGAGTACATTGCAGAAGGAGGCACCGTTTTTCCACATATTTTTGGAACAGATGAGATGAGCCGTGATTATTTCATGAGAGTGGTATATGGCACGAGAATATCGCTTTTCATTGGTATATTTGCAAGTATGATCGTGCTGATCATTGGCGTTTTGTATGGAAGTATCGCTGGTTATACAGGTGGTAAGGCGGATCTGATTATGATGCGAATCGTTGATGTTATTTATTCTTTACCAGACATGCTGATGATTATATTATTATCTGTTGTCCTCAAAGAAACTATTAATCTGCCTGCTGGATCTTTGTTGTCAAAGCTGGGTAATAATATGATATCGATTTTTATTGTATTTGCCTTACTGTACTGGGTGAGTATGGCCAGGCTGGTTCGAGGTCAGATTTTATCAATCAAGGAAAATGAGTATATTCTGGCTGCAAAATCCATTGGTTCGAAACCTGGAAGAATAATCAGAAAGCATATCCTGCCGAACTGTATCAGTGTAATCATTATTGCTACAGCACTACAGATTCCTTCTGCAATTTTTACAGAGAGTTTTCTGAGCTTTATTGGTCTTGGGGTTCAGGCACCAATGCCATCACTCGGAAGCCTGGCCAATGCTGCAAGAGATGGACTGCAAAGTTATCCATATAAACTCATTTTTCCGGCTCTGACCATCTGTTTAATTGTACTTGCCTTTAATCTCCTTGGTGATGGGCTTCGTGACGCATTTGATCCAAAGCTGAAGAAATAGGGAGGGCAGAATAATGAGCGAAAATATATTATCCGTACGAAATCTATGTACCTCTTTTTTTACAGATTCAGGTGAAGTCCGTGCTGTCAATGGTGTTTCTTTCAATCTGGACTCTAGTAAGATACTCGGAATTGTTGGTGAATCCGGGTCGGGTAAATCAGTAACAGCCTATTCAATCATGCAGATACTTGCTGAGACAGGAAGAGTCGTGAATGGTGACATTCTGTTTAAGGGTGAGAGCATCCTGAATTATGATAAAAAACAGCTTGCAGATTTTCGTGGTAAGAAATGTAGTATTATTTTTCAAGATCCAATGACAAGTTTGAATCCGGTCTTTACAATTGGAAATCAGCTAATGGAAGCTATTCAGCTGCATACAGACAGGAATCGGAAGCAGGCAAAGGAAAGAGCGATCGAAATGCTTGAACTTGTTGGTGTAAATGAGCCGGCAAGGAGAATCAAACAGTATCCATTTGAGCTTTCAGGTGGAATGCGACAGAGAGTCATGATCGCAATGGCACTAGCGTGCGAACCTGATATTTTAATTGCAGATGAACCAACAACTGCCCTAGATGTGACAATTCAGGCGCAGATTCTTGAGTTGATGCAGGAATTACAAAATAAGCTTGGAATGGCTATTATTATGGTTACACATGATCTTGGAGTTATAGCGGACATGTGTGATGAAATTATTGTAATGTATGGTGGAAGAGTTTGTGAGAGGGGAACCGCAGATGATATTTTCTATCGTCCCTGCCACGAATATACAAAAGGTTTGCTTCGTTCTATACCCCAGGCTGGTAGTAAAGAAAGACTGGTTCCTATAGCTGGCACACCGATCAACCTCCTAAATATGCCTGATGGTTGTGCGTTCTCATCCAGATGCGATGCAGCAATGAAAATATGTCTCACAGATCAACCAGATGAACAGCAGATGCCTGACGGACATTTTGCATCCTGCTGGGTCAATGTGAAAAATGCATATGATATGGAAATGAAGGGAGGTACACAGGATGAGCAAGGAGAATGAGTACCTGGTACAAGTCAAAGATTTAAAGCAGCATTTTCCGATTAGCACCGGACTTGGTAAACACACAATGCTAAAGGCAGTGGATGGAGTCTCCTTTGATATCAGACCCGGAGAGACACTTGGTCTTGTAGGGGAATCTGGTTGTGGAAAGACTACAGTTGGAAGAACGCTTCTGCATTTATATAAACCAACAAGCGGAGAGATACTTTTTGACGGAACAGAGGTAAATTCCAAAAACATCAATACATATAGAAAACAAATGCAAATGGTCTTTCAGGATCCATATTCGTCACTGAATCCACGTATGACTGTTGAGGATATTATCGGGGAACCACTGGATGTACATAAACTCTACGCAAACAAAGCTGAAAGACGTGAAAAGATACTGAGCATTATGGAAGTCGTGGGATTAAACTCTGAACATGCTAGACGTTATGCCCATGAATTCTCAGGTGGACAACGCCAGCGAATCGGCATTGCCCGCGCACTGTCCGTAAATCCGAAATTTCTGGTATGTGATGAGCCTGTTTCTGCACTGGATGTTTCGATTCAGGCGCAGGTGATCAATATGTTTGAGGATCTTCAGGAGAAGTTAGGAGTGGCATATCTATTCATTGCTCATGATCTTCTTGTTGTACAACATATCTCTAAGAGAATTGCGGTCATGTATCTCGGTAAGATAGTTGAAGTTGCAGAATCTGGCGAGTTATACAACACACCGATTCATCCATATACTATGTCACTATTAAGTGCAATACCAATTCCTGATCCAGAAGCGGCAAGGAATAAAAACAGAATTATTCTAACGGGGGATGTACCTAGTCCAATGAACCTGCCAAGTGGATGTTCATTTCGGACAAGATGTCAGTATGCAACGGAAAAATGTGCTGAGGAAGTTCCAGAGCTGATGGACCGCGGCAATGGTCATAAAGTTGCATGTTGGAATAAATAAGAGTCATATGCTTGTAGGTATGGCCTCATGAGAAATAAATGAGGGTCACGTTCAGGCAAAAGTGGCCACATGAGAAATAATTATTGATAAAAGCAGCACATATGCTGATTTTATAGAAAACAGGCAAACGCCAAAATGGAGGTAAATATGAAAAAATTGATGGCAATGTTACTGGTTGCAGGTCTAAGCACAAGCTTATTGGCTGGCTGTGGCTCAAGTTCATCAGGCAGTACAACGGAATCTTCAACAGAAACTTCTGAAGCAGTAAGCACTGAGGGTGCAACAGAAGTGGCAACAGAAGTAAGTGGTAGTTCTGCACCCGAATGGGCAAGTTATGATGAGCTGATTGCAACTATCAAATCTTCCACTGATTTAGTGGAAAGAGAAGCTTTGATGCATGAGGCGGAAGATATGCTGATGGATACAGGTGCAGTGCTTCCGATCTATTACTACAATGATATTTTTATGATGAAGGGTAACCTTACCGGATTAAAGTCTAATCAGTTCGGCTACAAATTCTTCAATAAAGTAGAAGGATCCGATGGAACTTTGAATATCATGCTTGCAAGTGAACCAGCAAAGCTTGATCCAGCACTGAACAGCTCAGTGGATGGAGCATGTCTTGCAGTTGCAGCTTTTGCAGGTCTGTACTCAACAGATGAAAATGGACAACCTATTCCTGACTTAGCAGACAGCTATGAAATGTCAGAAGATGGTCTGACTTATACATTCCACCTAAAATCTGATTTGAAATGGTCTGATGGGTCAGCTCTGACAGCAAATGATTTCATCTATTCATGGAATCGTTCAGTAGCGGAAGAGACAGCAGCAGATTATTCCTATCTATATGATGTAATTGCAAGAACTGATACAGGTGAATTAGATGCAACAGCTCCAGATGATAATACAATTGTTGTAAAAGTGGATGCTCCATGTGCATATTTCCTTGACTTAATGGCATTCCCAGCATTCTTCCCTGTACCACAGGCAGCAGTTGAAGCTGCAAATCCAGATGGAACGAATCCTGGAGCTTGGTGTCAGGAAGCTGGATTTATCTCTAATGGACCATACGTTCTGACATCATGGGTACATGATGAGAGCATGGTATATGAAGCAAATCCAAATTACTACGATGCAGCAAGTGTTACTGTAAGCAAATTAAATTTCATGTTAAGTGATGATGATACCGCTGTCTATGCAGCATATCAGGCAGGAGATTTAGATTTTATTGATTCAATCCCTACAGACGAAATTTCAAATCTCATTGATTCAAAAAATCCAGAATTCCACATCATTGGACAGCTTGGAACAGTTTATATGCAGTTCAATGTAAATAGTGCTTTGTTCGAAGGAAAGACTGTAGAGCAGGCATCAGCAATGAGAAGAGCACTTGGTCTTCTGATTGACAGAGATTATATTGTTGCAAACATTGCGCAGGCTGGTCAGGAACTGGCTTCTTCCTTCATTCCAAGTGGAATTTCAGATGGAAATGGTGGAATGTTTAAGGCTAACGATGATGCATATACATATCCTAATGCAGAGGCTATTGGATATTATGATGCAACACAGGTAAATACAGAAGAAGCGATTGCATTACTGGAAGAAGCTGGCTATGTATTTGGTGATGATGGAATGCTTTCAGCAGAAACACCACTTGTTATGACCTACTTAACAAATGATGCAGGTGCAAATATTCCAGTTGCTGAAGCTCTTCAGCAGGATCTGGCTGCAGTCGGAATTGAAATGACCATCGATACTCAGGAATGGAATGTATTCCTTGAGAATAGAAAAGCAGGAAACTTTGACCTTGCTCGTGGTGGATGGATCTGTGATTACAATGACCCAATCAATATGCTTGAAATGTTCACATCAGATTCTGGAAACAATGATGCACAGCTCGGAAGATAATTGGCTCTGAAGATATTGGCTCTGAAGAATTCACGACCTGAATGTAGTTACTTTGAGTATTGTGATCAGAGTATAGATACATATATTTAATGCAAAAAATAAGGAAAGTCTTGGCATATGTCAGGGCTTTCTTTTTTTGTATTGTGAAATATCATAGTAAAGGCATAAGAAATTTAAAAATATATAGATCAAAGTAAAATCTTAGATTTGATGAGATCAGTCATATCAAATCTGCTCACAAAAAGTAATCATCAATTATTTGTTGAATATGTGCAGAATTGATGGGATTTGTTGAAGTTTCAAAAGTCAGAATTAGGTTTATTTCAGGGAGAATATTGTGATTTCCATAAATCTTAAGTTTGTCATATGCTTTATTCCGATATCCTTCATCATCCATAAGTCCAAAGTGCTCCCAATAATAAAAGTCTCCAGTTCGCGGATGCCTGATGGTAAAATCTGGATATAGGAAACAGCTTCCAATTTCAACAGCCTCTTCATATCGTGTGGCAATATTATTAATATATAACATATTGGCTATGATTACCTCTGATTTTGATCTAACAAAGAAACCCGCCATACACTTATGTTTTAAATTTTCAGGGAAAAACAAAGATTGCCGAATAGGAGCTGTTTCCCATTGCCATACATCTTGCTCGATTGTATGAAGTGAGGTTCTTAGTAAATCTTGAAATGGAGACGATTCATGTAGTAGATCAGAACATAACAATCCATCAGGATTTTTCTGGTTTTGTAAAATTTCAATGTAATCAAGTTTATTTGTTAGTTCAATCATTTGCAGAGTGTAAAATTTCTTAAGGGCAAGTTGCTCTGCAAGAATCCGATCCCTTTTCGGAATGTATCTTCGAATCGATCCGTTACTTTGATACCATTTGTAGTATTGACCGTTGCGAACAAAAGATAGGTGACCTTCTGGTGATTCGGCAAGTTTGTTTTGGATGTCATTGATTTGATTCTGTAAATTTCGTTTTTCGCGTAATAGAAAATTGGGTTCCGTAGCGATTCTCCTTCTTAATTAGTGAATATGTTTATGGGAATTTTATCGAAAAGAATAGGGTAATGAACAAAGTTGAAAAAAGCAGAGACGAAAAAAGCAGAGACGAATAAAGCAGAGACGAAAAAAGCAGAGATGAATATATTTGTGTGAAATGGGTAGATGGATGGTTACAATATAATAAATTTACTATAGGTTTACATAATTGTCAATATTAGAGTCACACAGAAATTCAGATTCTAAAATCGTAAAGAAATTTAGATTCTAAAATCACACAGAAATTCAGATTCTAAACAACATTTCGTGGCAAAACAAAAGTAATAATAAGTTCAAAGTCAACCGCAATTGACAAGTTATTTCTGCAAATTTGTATTGGATCAAAAATCGCGGTATCAAGCTAGTCCTGTCCAAAAAAACAGAAAATTTTGGACGAAAACCCTGGATACCTACTAGAAAAAGTCCAAACCAGATAAAAAGGTCATGAAATAGGCATATTTAGGAAGAGAAATCCCTCGATTTTGGACGAAAGAGGGTAGAAAGTGCCCAAAATTGTCCAAAGCAAATGCCAAAGGTAGCCCACGACGATAAGTCACTACATCTCAACCGCATTTGACAAACATTGGTATAGCTTTCTCTATCAACCTGCAATGGACATTTTTTTGATCAACTTGCATTGGAACAGTTGATTCGATCAAACTTGTATTGGACCAAAAACGCAGTATCAAGCTAGTCCAGTCCAAAAAAGCAGAAAATCTTGGACGAAAACCCTGGATATATACTAGAAACGGTCCAAACCAGATAAAAAGGTCATGAAATAGGCATATTTAGGAAGAGTAATCCCTCGATTTTGGACGAAAGAGGGTAGATAGTGCCCAAAATTGTCCAAAGCAAATGCCAAAGGCTAGCCCACGACGACAAAATGAGCCAACACACAGCCAACAAATCATTTCATATCAACCCTCAACAAACAAGTTATTGGTATCTCAATCATTATCTCAATCATCATCTCAAACATCTTTTCGATCATCATATCAATAATAATCTCAATCATCATCTCAATAATCATCACATTCATAATCACATTCATCACCTGAATCATCTCCTAGTTCATTCTGAAATTTGATTTCTAGAATATTATGATGTATGATTTCTTGAATAATTATGAATTATCTTGACAATTTATAAAATGTTTAGTAATATTTTCGATAAGAATTACGGCATTCTTAGCTACTAAGATTGCCTTTTTCACATTAAAGGAGGAATTTATTATGAAGAAAGCGGTAAGTATATTTTTAACACTGGCTATGACAGCTGGCTTACTTGCAGGTTGTGGATCTACATCATCAGCTACATCAGAGGCTGGATCAAGTGATACAACTGCATCAACCGAGTCGGCAGACACAGAGGCATCCGGTACGGAAGCAGTTGAAACAGAAGCTGCAGCAGGAGAAAGCTTCTACGTTGGTGGAATCGGCCCTGTGACCGGAGCAGCAGCGATTTATGGAACAGCTGCAAAAAATGGAGCTCAGATTGCTGTTGATGAGATCAACGCAGCTGGAGGAATTAACGGATATCAGATCACTTATAAATTCGAAGATGATGAGCATGATGCTGAGAAGTCAGTCAACGCATACAATGCATTGAAAGACTGGGGAATGCAGATGCTGTATGGAACTGTTACATCTACACCATGTCTTGCAGTTGCTCAGGAATCAGCAGCGGATGGAATCTATCAGATCACACCATCTGCATCAGCAACAGATGTTATTAAGAATGGTAATGTGTTCCAGGTATGTTTTTCAGATCCAAATCAGGGAACTGCATCTGCAAAGTATATTGGTGAGAACGGACTTGCTACAAAGGTTGCTGTAATCTATGACAGCTCAGATGTATATTCTTCAGGAATCTACACAACATTTCAGGCTGAAGCAGCAAATCAGGGATTTGAAATTGTTTCCGCAGAAGCTTTTACAGCTGACAGCAATACAGACTTTTCAGTACAACTTCAGGCAGCAAAAAATGCTGGTGCTGAACTGATCTTTTTGCCAATTTATTACACTCAGGCAGCAATTATTTTGAGACAAGCTTCTGATATGGCATATGCACCTGCATTTTTCGGTTGCGATGGATTAGATGGAATTCTTGGTGTTGAGAATTTTGATGTGACTCTTGCAGAAGGATTGATGTTACTGACACCATTTGCAGCAGATGCAACGGATGAAGCAACCGTTAATTTCGTTACAACATATGAAACTGCTTATGGCGAGATACCGAACCAGTTCGCAGCAGACGGCTATGATGCAATTTATATTATTAAAGCAGCAGCTGAAAAAGCTGGAATCACTCCTGACATGAGTGCAGATGAAATTGGAACTGCAATGATAGCTGCAATGGCTGAAATCAGTGTTGATGGATTGACTGGAACAGGTATGACATGGGATGCAGGAGCAGTAAATAAAGCTCCAAAAGCTGTTGTTATTGAAAGTGGTGCTTATAAAGCAATGTAATAGTGCCAGAGACAAAAGTTTTGATCTCAATATGGTGATCTTAATATCATGATATTGAGATCAAATAGAAACGTAAAATAATTTAGGAGCTGGAAGGCCGGCATATCGGTTGAACCAGCTCTTTTTTTCTGTTTGTTTTTCTGTTCGTCTTTTTGTTCGTAGTCCTGTTCGTTTTTTTGTTCGTAGTCCTGTTCGTCTTTTTATTCGTAGTCCTGCTCGTCTTTCTGTTCGTCTTTCTATGCACTTATCTATTCTATAGCAAATTGAAAATAAGAGGCGAAGACTTCTATATAGAAATACAAATAATAAAAACTTGTGTCCTGAGTGATGACAAGACACCGAATTTTCCATATAATAGGTAGGTATGCCATGAAAAGTGATTGTATGAAAAAAAACACTATGGTAAAATTGGTTAGGGTGCTAAAAAGTGTTATTTCATCTTACATGGTGGTACGATGCGGAGAACAAGTTATACATGGTAATTAATTTTGGTTAAGGTGTCAAAACACATGGCCTATTTATTTACAGATTGTTTCGTGCATTGCACTCCCACAATCCTCCCACAATTCGGATTCTCATGGGGCAGCAGCCCCACTTCATACTCATTGTGGGGCGTGTCATAAAGTGTTGTCACCACTGACATGTGAACATGACGTGGTAAAACACTTTTGACACTGTAATTAAATTTGTTAATTTATGAAAAGATTTGTTAATTTATGAAAAGAAAGGTTTAAGAGGTGTAGTTTATGAATTTCATCTCCTATCTCATTAATGGCATAAGCCTCGGCAGTATATATGCAATCATAGCACTTGGTTATACAATGGTTTATGGAATTGCAAAAATGTTGAATTTCGCACATGGCGATGTCATTATGATTGGGTGTTATGTAGTATTTACTTCGATAACGAGCTATAATCTGGATCCGGTAATTGCCATTCTCATTGCAGTCATCGTTTGTACAGCACTGGGGGTGCTGATTGAGAAGATCGCATACAAGCCACTGAGACGTGCGACTCCACTGGCAGTTCTGATCACCGCAATTGGTGTCAGTTATTTACTGCAGAATCTCGCTCTGATTATTTTTGGTGCCAATCCAAGATCCTTTACATCTGTCGTGAATATTCCAACCTTGTCACTGGCAGATGGGGCGCTGAATATTACAGGAATTACTATGGTCACGATCGGAGCATGTATCGTGATAATGACATTTCTTATGCTGTTCGTACATAAAACAAAGCCAGGTCAGGCAATGCTGGCTGTTGCTGAGGATAAAGACGCAGCCCAGTTGATGGGCGTGAATGTGAACGGAACGATTTCTCTTACCTTTGCCATCGGCTCTGGTCTGGCAGCAATTGCAGGTGTTCTACTTTGTTCTGCATACCCAACTCTGACACCATATATTGGTGCTATGCCAGGTATCAAGGCATTTACAGCTGCAGTTTTTGGAGGAATCGGATCGATTCCCGGAGCCTTTATTGGAGGTATCCTGCTAGGTGTGATCGAAATATTTGGCAGGGCATATATTTCATCCCAGTTATCAGACGCAATCGTGTTTGCAGGTCTTATCATTGTGCTTCTTGTAAAGCCAACTGGTATTTTGGGCAAACAGGTTCATGAGAAAGTGTAGGTGACAGGATGAAGAAAATGAAATTCAGTAAAGCTACTCGTGATGAGATCATCACAATTGCAATGGTCGTTATAGCCTTTGTAATTGTTCAGCTCATAGTATCGTCTGGGAACATGTCTAGCCTTATGGAAGGACTTCTGGTTCCATTGTGTACATATTCGATCGTTGCGATCGGTCTGAATCTCTGTGTTGGCTATTTGGGAGAACTCAGTATCGGTCATGCGGGATTTATGTGTGTGGGAGCATTCTCCTCAGCGTTCTTCTCCCGTGCCATGGAGGGATCGATCACAAATGGAATGCTTCGGTTCGTTCTTGCACTTTTGATCGGAACCATTATGGCTGCTATATTCGGATTTTTGATTGCACTTCCGGTGTTACGTCTTAGTGGCGATTATCTTGCCATTGTGACACTTGCTTTTGGAGAAATCATTAAGAATATTGTGAATGTTCTGTATGTCGGCAAAGATTCCAACGGATTCCATGTTTCCATTAAGGATGCACTTTCTCTGAATATGGAGGCGGATGGTGAGATTATCATCAATGGTGCGCAGGGAATCACTGGAACGCCGAAGCAGTCCACATTTTTGATTGGTATTGTACTTGTAATACTTTGCCTGTTTGTGGTTTATCACCTGACAAATTCCAGGAGCGGACGTGCGATTAAGTCGGTCAGAGATAATCAGATCGCAGCTGCATCCGTTGGCATCAATATCAATAAATATAAGCTGCTTGCCTTTACGATCTCCGCAGCAATCGCTGGAGTCGGAGGCGTGCTGTATGCACACAATCTCTCGACTTTGACAGCACTGCCTAAGAATTTTGGATATAATATGTCTATAATGATCCTGGTATTTGTGGTACTCGGAGGAATCGGCAATTTCCGGGGATCTATTATTGCTGCTGTAGTACTAACACTTCTACCAGAACTGCTTCGGGGACTGGCAGATTACAGAATGTTGATATATGCAATAGTACTGATCGGTATGATGCTGTTTAACTGGGCACCTGCGGCGATCGAGTGGAGACAGCGGATATTTAGCAGATTTCACAAGAATAAGGAGGCTTAGATCATGGCATTACTGGAAGTAAAAAATCTTGGCATTTCTTTTGGAGGACTTCGAGCTGTAGATCAGTTTTTTGTTGAAATTGAAAAAGGGCAGCTTTATGGTCTGATTGGTCCCAATGGTGCTGGAAAAACCACAATATTTAACATGCTGACAGGGGTATATAAGCCAGATGATGGAGCCATTATTCTGGATGGACAAGATATTACAGGAAAGAAGAATGTAGATATTAATAAAGCAGGAATTGCCAGAACCTTTCAAAATATTCGTCTATTCAAAGAGCAGTCAGTTCTAGACAATGTCAAAGTTGGACTGCATAATCACTACAGTTACTCTACTCTGGAAGGAATTCTTCGATTTCCAAAATACTTCAGAGTAGAAAAGGATATGGATGAAAAGGCTGAGGAGATACTGAAAGTGTTTGGATTAGAGGGAGAGATGCAGACAGTATCCGCGAATCTTCCTTATGGTAAGCAGAGAAAGCTGGAAATCGCCCGTGCCATGGCGACAAGACCGAAGCTGCTGCTGTTGGATGAACCTGCAGCTGGAATGAATCCGAATGAGACACTAGAGCTTATGGAAACGATCCGTTTTGTTCGCGACAAGTTCGATATGACAATTCTTTTAATCGAGCATGACATGAAACTGGTATCCGGAATCTGTGAAAAACTCACAGTGCTGAATTTTGGCCAGGTACTTGCGGTCGGCGATACAAGTACAGTGCTGAATGATCCGGAAGTGATCAAGGCATATCTTGGCGAATAGGAGGAGATCAATCAATGGCAATGCTTGAAGTAAAAGGAATTGAAGTGTATTATGGCATGATCCAGGCCTTGAAAGGAATTTCTTTTGAGGTGAATGAGGGTGAAGTCATTGCTCTCATTGGTGCAAATGGTGCTGGAAAAACAACAACACTACAGACAATAACTGGTATGCGCAGCCCGAAAAAAGGTCAGATCCTGCTTGAGGGAACCGATATTTCAAAAATACCGGGACATAAGATCGTATCAATGGGGATGGCTCATGTTCCCGAGGGACGGCGTGTATTCTCACAGCTTACGGTATATGAGAACCTGAAAATGGGTGCATATACAAGAAAAGACAAGGAAGAGGTGGCGAACTCTCTTGCCAGGGTATACAAAAGCTTTCCAAGACTTGAGGAACGTAAAAACCAGATGGCAGGAACACTGAGCGGTGGGGAACAGCAGATGCTTGCAATGGGACGCGCCCTCATGTCAAAGCCAAGATTGATTTGCATGGACGAACCATCTATGGGTCTTTCCCCAATTTTTGTGGAAGAGATATTCAAAATCATTCAGGAAATATCAGAGAGTGGAACAACAGTCCTACTGGTAGAGCAAAATGCAAAAAAGGCTCTTTCCATTGCAGATCGGGCATATGTTCTAGAGACGGGTAAGATCGTCCTCGAAGGTGATGCAAAAGAGCTGATGAACAATGACTCTATTAAAAAAGCATATTTAGGAGAGTAGGTGCATAATGGGTAAACAGGTAATTACAATTGCCAGAAGCTATGGAAGCGGCGGACGTACACTTGGAAAGCTGCTTGCCACAGAATTGGGCATCAATTATTATGACAGAGAGCTTTTGCGTCTTGCATCGGATGAAAGCGGTATAAATGAAGGTCTTTTTGGAAAAGTGGATGAGAGACTGGAAACGTCACCGATCTTTCGGATTGCAAAAAAGCATTATAAAGGTGTAGTTCTATCACCGGATAGTGATGATTTTGCATCAGAAGAAAATCTGTTCAATTACCAGGCGAAGGTAATTCGGGAATTGGCTGAGGAGGAATCCTGTGTGATCATAGGGCGTTGCGCAGATTATATTTTGAGGGATTTCGACAATGTAGTCAGGCTTTTCTTTTATGCTCCCCGTGAAGATTGTATCGCTCGTGTGATGAAACAGAATGGTGGAAGTGAAGCAGATATTATCAAAAAGATAGAAAAAATAGACAAATACAGAGCAGATTACTACAAATACTATACAGGAGGTCTCGACTGGTATGATGCCAGAAATTATGACTTTTGTATGGATACCACATCTATGAGCTATGATAAATTAGCCAAACTTGTAAAAGATGTTTTGTTAGATCTTCAATAAAGAAAACCTCCCAGACACGATCCGGGAGGTTTTTTTGGATATTCGAAAGGATACAATGATTTGACAATAGATTAATGATGCTTCATTAGGATCTTGTCAACGTCATTCTTATGTCCGATGATCATTAGATGTTCATCAGGTCGAAATACGTAATTTGCATCAGGCAGAAGATGGGTATGTCCACCTGTCTTGATCCCGATGATACTGACATTGTATTTTGCTCGAAAGTTCACGCCAAGAATTGTCTTGCCGATCCAGGATTGCAGAGGAGCAATTTCATAGATGGAATACCCATCTGCAAGGTTAATGTAGTCAAATACTTCGTCAGCAGAAAGACTCACCGCAAGTCTCTGGGCAATATCACGATCTGGGAAGATGACCTGATCAGCACCGTTCCTTAATAAGAACTTGGCGTGTATATCACGGTTCGCCTTGCTGACGACTCGTTTTGCACCCAGATCTTTTAACAGCGAGGTAATTTCAAGGCTGCTCTGGAAGTTATTTCCGATGCAAACAATACACAGATCAAAGTTGCCAACACCAAGACTCTCCAGAACTTTAATATTAGTACAGTCGCCGATCTTTGCACTTGTTACAAAAGGAAGAAGATCCTCGAGTAATTCTTCATGCTGATCTACGATCATGATTTCATTATCCAGTTTGGATAAGTTCATACAAAGATGGGTTCCAAAACGCCCCATTCCTATCATTAATATGGATTTCATGTTTTCCTCCTGCTTTAGCTATCCGATTATGATTCGTTCTACTGGCTGCATTACATGGGCAATTTTCTTTTTGTCTGTCAATGACATTGCGAAGGATAAAGATCCGACACGCCCAAGGTACATCAATAGTATTATGATCAGCCTTGAGGCTGTATTTAACTGACCGGTCAATCCGGCACTCATGCCTACCGTACCGATGGCTGAGAAAACCTCAAGTAGACTGTCGATGGCACTAAAACCTTGTATAGAACAGATTGTAAGCGTTGCGACTAGACCCAGTAACATATTAGTACAAAGCACTGCAGCAGCTTTTTGAATCGCACTTTCGTCCAAACGCCTTCCAAATGCATTCGAGCCAACAGTTCTAGTCAGAGTGGATTTTAAATAAATCAAAAGAACGAATAAGGTTGTGACCTTAATTCCACCGGCTGTCGAACCCGGAGCACCACCCACGAACATCAGGATAATCGTTAATAGCTTTCCACCATCCGTCAGGGCACCTGTGTCAGTGGTATTGAATCCTGCAGTTCTTGGTGTGACAGATGAAAATATCGAGCTTAAAATTTTGCCCTGGATACTCATACCAGAATATACATTACCATTTTCAATGAGATAGAATAAAATGGCACCGCCAATAATTAAAGTCAGTGTAGCACTTAGAACAATCTTCGTATGGAGCGAGTACTTTCGAAAGGTGAAATGGTGGTTCCAAATATCATTCCAGACCAAAAAGCCAAGTCCTCCGACTACAATCAGAAAAACGATCGTCAGTACAATGAGGGGGTCATCATAGAATGAAGTCAGGGATGAGAAAGGTGAAAATCGCCCCATCAAATCAAAACCTGCATTACAAAAGGCAGAAACGGAATGAAAGATCGCATAATAGATTCCCCGGGGAACACCAAGCATTGGAATGAATCGAATGGAAAGCAGGATGGCACCCACTGTCTCAAAAAAAAGAGTTCCTTTGATTACCCTCTTTGTGAGCCGTACCATACCACCCAGCTCCAGCACACTCAGACTTTCTCGTATGAGACCTCGCTGCTTCAGACCAATTTTACGGCCTAGAATAATGGAAACGGTTACACCAAGTGAGATGAATCCAAGTCCACCGATCTGAATCAGAGCCAGAATGACGACCTGCCCAAAAACTGACCAGTAACTGAAGGTATCTACAACTACAAGTCCTGTTACACAGGTCGCACTGGTTGCAGTAAATAATGCGGTAAGAAAATCCGTACTGATACCACTTCTGGAAGAGATAGGGAGTGTAAGTAAGATCGTGCCAGTCAAAATAATTACGATAAAGCCGGATGCTATCAGTTGTGTACCTGACAGTCGGCTTATTAGTTTTGAAAACATAATTTTTTTTATTCTTCTCCTTTGTTTGCAATTACTCATATTATAGTGAGTCGCCATAGGTTTGTAAATCTTTTCCAGTGAAAAAAGTAAATTGCCTACTTTTTATTGTTTAATTATTGTACATTGTGTATAATGAACCAAACAAATAGAATCGATTGTCAGTGTCCATCGATAAAAGGAGCAATTTATGGAACTAATTTTTATAGTTGTTATTATCATTTCGGTGGTTGGAAGTTTAACGAAAAAGGGAAAAAAGAAGACTCCGACTCTTCTTGAAGATATCGGGAATCTGGCAAATGATATCAAAAAAATGACAGAGACGAATAATAAGACTACAATAGAAGAAATAGAGAAGAAATATACAACATCATCAGAGTATCGTTCGAGCAGATCTGAAAAAGAAATACAAAAAGAAATAAAGCGCTCAAAGAAAGTGGCAGCAGAACGACAGGAAGCAGAGCAGAGAAGAAGAATTGAAAATGAGAAGAAGCGAGCGCAGGAACAATATCAAAGACAGTTGCGTGAAAAGAAGAATGAACAAACCACCAGAACGGGCGGAACTGAGATACTGAACCGATCCATAAAAAATGTTAATGATGAGAGGATCGATGAGATAAAGTTCGTTAGGACTGCTGAGAAAGCAGGGATAGAGGCTGAGTATGATGTTATGAAGAACAGTTCCGGACAGGCACAGCTCGTCACGGATATCTATGATCTTCTGACAACTGGATATCAGGTAAAGTTCAGCTACGAAAGAGATTTTCTGGCCGAAGGAATGGATATGCTCAATCGTGTTCAGGCACAGCCATAACAAAGGAACAGTGAGGATGAAACAATGAACAACAGGACACCAAGACAAGGTGACATCTACAGACATTTTAAAAATCATCTTTATCAGATTCTGGCAGTTGCCTCTCATTCTGAAACCGGGGAGCAGATGGTCGTATATCAAGCACTATATGGAGATTTTAAGCACTACGTCAGACCCCTTGCCATGTTTATTAGTGAGGTGGATAAAGAGAAGTATCCGGAATCGGAACAGACCTATCGGTTTGAGCTGATAAGCTCAGTCGGTGATCAAACGGATTCGGATGAGTCGGCCAAGGATCTTGCGATCGAGGTCGAGGGAATACACGTGATGGATCTGAATTCTATAGAAGAGGAAGTGGATCCTGTGCTGTTGCGTTTTTTGGAATTAGAGACCTTCGAACAAAAGCTGGATATGCTGTATTCACAAAAAAATAGAATGACGGATAAGCTGATTGATGATTATGCTGTAGCTTTGGACATTGTAATTGACGAAGGTCCAATAGAGCAAAGATTTAAGGAACTTGAGAATTGCCTCAAGACGTTTACAAAATATGAAACAGAACGGCTGCGTTAATCGCAGCCGTTTTTCTGAATATTCCTACTCAGGTAACTATTTTTATATTCCTCTAAAAATGTGACATCTTCCCCGAACCAGTCGGGAGGAATAAATGCAAGTGCCTCTGCTTCTGAAGCAAATTCCACCTCTGCGCAGATCAACGGAGCAAGTTCATTTTCGAAAAGATCAAGCTCTATGATATACTTTTCCAGATAGGGGATCAGATATCTTTTTTTTGTAATAATACGGCCATCGGCTTTTTTTAGGAGATGGAGAAAAGCTGTTTCCGTCAAAGGAAGGTTGTATTCTTCTCTGGATAACATACCGCCGCCTTTATAAGTAAGAATAAAATCCTGATCTGACTGCCTGATCCGAACGACCGGACTGGTACAAAGATATGCTTGCGAGATCTGGTGAAACGGGTATGTCAGGTAATCTTTTGGGAGAGCTTTTATTAAGAATTTACGCTCGATCTCCATTTAGCGATCCTCCTGTTGATAAACGATTGCCTTACGGATCCGCTCTGCATTCTCATCGTCCTGAAAATAGCGTATGATCTCAAGAGCAAAGTCGATTGCTGTTCCCATGCTGCGACTGGTTATAATATGCTCGGATTTTATCACCGGGAAAGCAGAATAGTTGGCACCTGTCAGTTTATCTTCATAGCCTGGATAACAGGTTGCTGTGATCCCTTGAAGCAGCCCCTCCTGACCGAGTATGCTAGGTGCAGCACAGATAGCAGCAATCAGCTTGCCGGCTTGAAAGAATTGGTGCAGCGCATCGATTACATAGCTGTTATTGGCTAGATGCCTGGTCCCTGGCATGCCACCCGGTAAAATGATTCCATCATAAGAAGAAAGATCCAGTGATTCAATAACAGCATCTGCTTCAAATCTGATATTATGGGAGCCTGTGACAAGCAGTGTTCCATTGATGGATATTATATCAATGTGTAAATCTGCCCGACGGAGCAAGTCAACAACAGTCAAAGCTTCAATTTCTTCACAGCCATCCGCTGCGAATATTGCGATAGGATTCATAACATACCTCCTCAGATATTGGTGATTGATAGTTGAATTATATCACATTTTAAGGTTATGTTAAGGTTTTAGCATTTTTTCGTTAAGGATGATGAGATAGAATGAAATCATATAGATAGATGAAAGTGAGGTCATACACATGTGGTCAAGGAAAGAATTAAAAACTCAGGCCAAAAGCAGCATTCATAGTAACTATTGGAAATCAATATTGATCTCCATTTTAATAGTTGTATTCTCGGGCAGTGTTGTGGTGCAGTTCACCAGCAGTATGTCGGGGTTTGAAACAGGAAGTGAATATGACACCAATTCGGATAATGCAGAAAGTTTGGATCAGATCATGAGTGAGCCGGCATTAGAGATGGGAATGGTTGCAGCAGGCATCCTAATCGTGTTCGTGTTCCTTTTTGTACTTATAATTATTATTGGTATTTCGATGGCAGTCAGGATACTTGTGGTCAATCCACTGTTGGTGGGTGTCACCAGGTTCTTTGTTCAAAATCATGGAAAAAAGGCACAGGTCAGTGAAGTGGGATATGCATTTGATCATAGGTATAAAACTATTATCGAAACCATGTTCTATCGAGATTTGTTCCAGTTTCTCTGGACACTTCTGCTAATCGTTCCCGGAATCGTAAAGGCTTACGAATACAGAATGATCAACTATATCTTAAGCGATCAGCCTCAACTTGGAAGAAAAGAAGCGTTTCGAATGAGTAAAGAGATGATGCATGGACAGAAATGGCGAGCTTTCGTCCTCGACCTGTCTTTTTTGGGATGGGATTTACTTAGCTTTTTTACCTTCGGACTCCTGAGTATCTTTTATGTAAACCCATATCGAAACCAGACGAATGCTGAATTATATCTGGCTTTAAAAAGAAGCACAGATCAGGAAGCACATTTCATGAGTGAAATGAATAAGCAGGTGATGTAATGAAGCAAAATATGAAGCAAAGTACAATGCAAACGGCAAATCAAACTAGGAGTCAGGGCACAAACGTGAATACCTATACGATTCTGATCGCAGATGATGAGCCTGAAATCCGGGATATTTTAAGAATCTACCTTGAAAAAGAGAATTATAACATAATCGAAGCTGCTACCGGAATCGAAGCAGCAGCCATAATGGAGAGTGAGCAGGGGCAGGATATCAATATGGCGATTCTTGATGTTATGATGCCGGGAATCGATGGCTTCCATCTTTTGAAAAAAATAAGAGAAACGAGCAATATTCCGGTACTGATTCTTTCCGCAAAAACAGAGGATGCAGATAAAATTCTCGGACTTGGGTTAGGAGCAGACGACTACCTGGGCAAACCCTTTAATCCATTGGAGCTGATCGCCCGTGTACAGTCCAATCTACGGCGCTTCTATTCCCTTGGCTCCTGTCAGGCGAAGTTGGATACGCTTACAGTCAGGGATCTCATGCTGGATCTGAATTCCTGTATGCTATACAGGGGTGAGACGGCGATTGAGCTGACTTCGGTTGAGTTTAAGATCATGAAGCTGTTCATGGAACATCCGCAAAAGGTATTTACAAAACAACAGCTATTCGAGCATGGATGGGATGAAGAATTTATCGTTGCAGATAATAATATTATGGTCTGTATCAGCAAGCTGCGTGCAAAATTAGCAGAGGATGGAAATTTGTACATTAAAACGATTCGAGGTCTAGGTTACCGACTGGAGAAATAATTGTGAAAACATCCCATGAAAGTTCAATAAATAAATATCTGGTCTATCGATTTGTTCTGATCGTTTTTGCTGTCAGTTTCTGTGAAAGTGTGATCGGTCTGGTTCTTTATCGCTATTTTTATCCATTCCTGGCTCAGCTGTTGATCTATACAAATATAAAACTGGTGGATTCACCGATGGGGCTCATATCCGGACTGTTCCAGACTTTTGGACTACTTTTGCTTGCTTTTTTAGATTCACTGCTGCCGGATTTTGTGTCAAATGGTGTTTCTGAAGTGATGAAATTCTTGCGACTGCCCCTGCCCTATGAAAATCTGGGTACGAGCTTGCCATCAGAAATGAATAGTCCGCTGGCAGAGAACATATACTATCTCGGTCTGGCACTTGTGTTTTTAATGATCCTGGCTTTGCTATTACTTCCCTATGTATTAGCCGGTCTTTTTTTAAGTCGACTTGTTTCGAAAAAAATCGGGGAACCGATCAGTAAGGTGTCCGATGCTATGGAGGCAGTCAGCAAAGGCAGTCTGGAAACAAGACTGGATTTTGTGACAGATGATGTTTTTATGAATATTCGCGACTCATTCAATGATATGGCCAGTCAGATGGAGGAAAATGCAAGAGATAAAGCAGAATTTGAAAAAAGAAGGAATCTCATGCTTTCTGATATTGCCCATGATTTAAAGACGCCGATCACGACCATTTCAGGATATGCTGCAGCAATTTCAGACGGTGTCGTGACCGATCCGGAGACCGTGCTAAAATATCTGAATTCGATACAGACAAAATCTGCACACATTGATGATTTAATTCGTTTTCTTTTCGAATATGTGAAGTTAGACAGCGATGGATTTCGTTTAAATAAAGAGAGGTATAACGTAACAGAGCTTCTTCGAGAAGCAATTGCGCTTTATTATTCCGAGTTCGAGGAAAAAAATATGATACTGGAAATGGATATTCCGGATGAGCGCTGTGATCTGACCCTGGATGGAATGCAGATATCAAGAGTCTTTGCCAATATCTTAAGCAATTTTTTGCGATATAATCCGGCAGGTTCCGCCATGCTTATATCTATGAATATCAAAGAGACAGTGACGATTCGATTCCAGGACAATGGGGTCGCGATCGATCCGGAACTGGCGAAGCATATTTTTGAGCCCTTTGTAACAGGGGATGCAGCCAGGAGTACAAAGGGAGGAAATGGGCTGGGACTTAGCATTGCGCAAAAAATCATACAGATGCATCATGGAAAATTGGAATTGGAAAATGAAAGAGCAGGTTCATGGATGAAAGGTTTTGTCCTTACCTTTGACATAGAGGAGAATAACGGAGACGAAAGGATGAGAGATGGACACTTTGATTGAAATTAAAAATATGATGAAAGTTTACAATCCCGGGGAAAATGAAGTAAGAGCCTTAAATGATGTATCCATTACAATTGAACGAGGAGAATTTGTTGCGATCATTGGGCAGTCCGGCTCAGGAAAATCAACATTGATGAATATGCTGGGTTGTCTGGACATTCCAACATCGGGAGAATATTTACTGAATCACAAGGATGTTTCCCGCTTGAGTGATGATGAATTGTCAGAAATCAGAAATCAGGAAATTGGTTTTATATTCCAGGGATTTAATCTGATACCCAATTTAACAGCCTTTGAAAATGTTGAACTGCCTTTGATCTATCGAAATGTTTCAGCTGATAAACGACGCAGTCTTTCCCATGAAGCTCTGGTCAAAGTGGGACTAGAGAACAGAATGGAGCATAAGCCAAATGAAATGTCAGGAGGGCAGCAGCAGAGAGTTGCCATTGCCAGAGCTCTTGCAGCAGAGCCACCTGTAATACTTGCAGATGAACCGACAGGAAATCTCGATTCACACTCAGCAAAGGAGATCATGCAGATCTTAAAGAACCTGCATGAGGACGGAAGAACAGTAATTTTAATTACGCATGATGATCAGATCGCATCTACAGCAAAAAGAGTCATTCACATCATGGACGGCAAAATCATTGAAGATAAAAGAATGGAGAGTATATAGCATGTTCGGAAAAAATAAAAAGGAAACCAGCGTAAATGTGACAGGAGGAAAGACCAAGGGGAAAAAAAGAAAGGGCTGGAAGATCGCTGCGGTGCTGCTTGTACTTGTAATCCTGTTTCTGGTCGTACGGAACGCTCTTTTTAGCAATGCGTCACAGTCAGTCGTTTTTGTTGATACTGTCGAGGCAGTGAATGACACGATCAAATCAGAACTCAACCTCAGTGGAGTGATCGAAAGTGAAAAAACAACAGTATATGCTTCGCCGGTAAGCGCTTTGGTCGAGTCAGTGGATGCACAGGAGGGACAGCTTGTCTCTGCCGGAGATTATCTGATCACTTACAGCACGGATTCACTGGAACAGAATTATTCGATTGCTGAGCTTCAGGCAAAAGCAAGTGATGCAACAGCATCGGAAAGCCTGAAAGAAAGTGCAAAAAGCTCTAATGAACTGGCAACTGCAAATACAAATATAGCAGCCTATCAGGCACAACTCGACACCTTATATTCTGAGCTGGCAACATTAAATAACCAGTCGGTACAATATGAAATCACAGCAAATAACAATACAGCGCTGCAGGCTGAAATCGCCGAGTTCACGACTCAGCTGCAGGCAGTAAATGTAAGTATAGCAGCACTTGAGGTAAAAGCAGCTGATGGCAGTATCACTTCAGAGGAATCAGCACAGCTAACAAGTCTTCTGGATAAAAAGGCAGTTCTGAATGAGAAAATCGAAAAAAGAGAAAAGAAACTGACAGATAGTACAGACCTTGCGAATGCCGTGACAAATCTGGCTTCACAGATCAGGGACAAGACGAACCAGATCGCAGAAGCAGAGAGTAATATGGCCGAGGCAAAAGCATCCCAGTCCACTGCAGAGGCAACCATACTTTCTGAAGACCAAAAAGCAAATATCAGCTACAATCAAGAAGCATCTCAGCTGACACTGGAGCAGAGTGCAGATGTTTTGAGCAAGGCAAAGGCAGGAATTATTGCAGAATCAGATGGAATCGTAACTTCAGTCCAGGCAGTGAATGGAACCATGTCCACTGAAGGTGCATCACTTTTGACCATCGCAGATAACTCAGAAATGTGTGTTGTCCTTGCTGTTTCCAAATATAACCTTGAAAGTATTCACGAGGATCAGTCTGTGTCTGTCACCTTCATGGAACATGAGTATCAGGGAAAAGTATCTTATATCAGCCGCCTCGCTGAGACAGGCACCTCAGGTTCTGCCCTGGTAACTGTAAAGGTGCATCTGGATGATCCGGATGAGAATCTGGTAATTGGACTAGAGGCAGATGCGGATATCATGATCGGCACGGCAGAAGATGTGCTTGTCATTCCACTGCAGGCAGTAAATACAGATAATAAGGGTGATTTTGTCTACACTGTGGAAAATAATATCGTACAGAGAAAATATGTGGAAACCGGACTGGCATCTGTGGAAAATATTGAGATCAAGAGCGGACTTGTGGCAGGTGAAAAAGTCATAACCACGGTCAGCAGTGAAATCATTGAGGGAATAACCGTAGTGGAGAATTCACAGATGATCCAGACAGAAAGCGAATCCAATACAACAGGAACAGAAGCTGCAGAATAGGGAGGGAAGAATGTCGCAATTTTATGAATATCTGAAAATGGCGGTCTCTAATATTAGATCCAATAAAGTGCGCTCCTTTCTGACGATGCTCGGAATCATCATTGGTATCTCATCTGTTATATTGATCATGTCATTGGGGAATGGAGCAAAAAATGTAATTACAGAAGAAATGGCAGGGATCGGCGCTGGTCAGATCAGTATGTATGTGTATGATGAAACTCAAACCTATTACATCACGAATGAAGATATTAGCGCAATCAAAAGCAGTGTCTCTGGAATCAAAGGGATCTCTACCTTTGTGCCTGTCAGTGGGTCGATGGTGACAAAAAAAGGAGAATTCCAGGTTCAAGGATCCGGATCACTGCCGGATGCGAAATACTTTCTGCAGACCGAGATGCTGTCTGGTCGTATGTTCAGCGAAAAGGAATATCAGGCAGGATCAAATGTATGCACGATTACAGAAGAAGATGCGGTCAGGCTCTTTGGCTCTACAGATATCCTGGGAAAGAACTTAGATGTAACGTTATATGGCAAGGAAATTTCCCTGCAGATCATTGGAATCGAGGCAAAGGCTGAAAACTCACTATTGACCTTTACCTATGATAACTCGCCGATTGCGGTCACCTTTCCTATGACAGTCTTATCAAAGATCTATGGAATGGAAATGGATGATTACGATAATGTTTACATCTTAACAGAAGATGGTACAGACGCCAGCATGATTACACAACAGATAAAAAGTCTGATGGAACGAAGGCACCAGAGCGTGGGTGAGGATATTTATCAGTTCGAGAGTTTCAATGATATTATGACGATCGTCGATACGGTCATCAATGTAGTGACAATGCTTATATCGCTTGTGGCTGCCATATCCTTGATCGTTGGAGGAATCGGCGTCATGAATATCATGCTTGTGTCCGTGACAGAGAGGACCAGAGAAATTGGTATCAGAAAAGCTCTGGGGGCAAAAACAAAATCCATTATGCTGCAATTTTTATCTGAATCCGCAATTATTACGCTGATCGGAGGAACAATAGGAATCATTTTCGGAATTGGAACAGCACACCTTGTGGCCAATATCATTCAGCTCGTGAATCCAACATTGGCATTTACACCCTCAGTATCCATTGGGACAGTTGTTATTACAACGTTATTCTCCTCTGTGATCGGTCTGTTCTTTGGGATTTATCCTGCAAAAAAAGCAGCTGCCTTAAGTCCGATCGAAGCACTCAGGAGAAATAGCTAAGTCCTTGTGCAAACATCAGCTTACTATATTGAGCCAAACATCAGTTATCTGCTCCTTGTAATTTAAATATCCTTGTGCTATAATGTTTCAATGACTGCAGTGGGTGAACTATGCTTTTTTCACCTCAGAATTACAGTAAAAGCGTAAGAAATATGGAAGTACATCTATTAGATATATAGTTTAAGGAGGATAATTTTTAACATGAGTGTACAGGTAGAGATGCTGGGAAAAAATATGGCCCGTATGACAATTGAGGTATCAGAAGACAAACTTGAACAGGCTATTCAGGCAGCTTATATGAAGCAGAAGAACCAGATCAGCCTCCCGGGATTCCGTAAAGGTAAAGTACCGAGAAAGATGATCGAGAAGATGTATGGAACGGAAATCTTTTTTGAAGAAGCTGCAAATAAGCTGATTCAGGATAACTATGGTCCAGCAATCGATGAAAGCGGATTAGATGTTGTTTCCAGACCAGAAATTGATGTTACAACGATCGAAACAGGAAAACCATTTGTGTTCACTGCCGAAGTAGCGGTTAAACCGGAAGTGACACTTGGAACATATAAAGGTGTAACAGTTACAAAGATTCCGGTAGATGTAACGGATGAAGAAATCACGGATTCACTTGAAAAAGAGCGTACGAATAATTCCAGAACTATTACAGTAGAAGACCGCCCGGTGGCAGACGGCGATACAACAGTCATCGACTTTGAAGGTTTTATCGATGGAGTTGCATTTGAAGGTGGAAAGGGCGAGAACCACAGCCTTGAGATTGGCTCTCATTCTTTTATTGATACATTCGAAGACCAGCTGATCGGAAAGAACAGCGGGGATGAACTTGATGTCAATGTAACCTTCCCAGAGAACTACCAGTCAGCTGACCTTGCAGGAAAGCCGGCAGTGTTCAAGGTGAAGATCAATGAGATTAAAGCA
Organism: Lachnospiraceae bacterium; assembly: GCA_047974745.1. Classification (GTDB taxonomy): domain Bacteria; phylum Bacillota; class Clostridia; order Lachnospirales; family Lachnospiraceae; genus JBKECO01. Next base: position 44,177 of record JBKECO010000004.1, on the reverse strand, counting down.
AAAGAGCTTCCTGAACTGGATGATGAATTTGCACAGGATGTTTCGGAATTCGATACATTAGATGAGTATAAAGAGGACATCAGTAAGAAGCTTACAGAGAAGAAGGAAGCAGATGCCAAACGGATCAAAGAAGAAGAGGCGATCGAAGCAGTTATAGCAAATGCCAAGATGGATGTTCCGGAGGCAATGATCGATATGCAGGCTGATAACATGGTACAGGAATTCGCTCAAAGAATCTCACAGCAGGGACTGACTATGGAGCAGTATTTCCAGTTCACTGGTATGTCTGTTGAGAAGATGAAAGAGCAGGTTCGACCGGATGCCTTAAAGAGAATTCAGTCCAGCCTTGTTCTTGAGCAAATTGCAAATACAGAAGCGATTGAAGTTACAGATGAAGAGATTGATGAAGAATTAGCAAAAATGGCAGCTCAATATGGAATGGAAGTTGATAAGATCAAAGAAATTATGGGAGATGCTGAGAAAGAATCCATGAAGAAGGATCTTTCGATTCAAAAAGCAGTAGACCTCATTATGGACAATGTAATTGAAGTGGAAGCGACAGAAGACGAGAGCGAAGAAGCAGAAGAGAAAGAATAGTCAATTTATTTTCTGACACTTCGTACAATAGAAGGCAGACTGGCTGAGATCAGCCGGTCTGTTTGAGACTAAAGGAGGCAGAATAACATGAGTTTAGTACCTTATGTCATAGAACAAACAAGCAGAGGCGAACGCAGCTACGATATTTATTCAAGACTTTTGAAGGACAGGATCATTTTCCTCGGCGAGGAAGTCAATGAGACGACAGCTAGTATTGTTGTAGCTCAGCTGCTATTCCTAGAATCAGAGGACCCTGGCAAGGATATCCATCTGTATATTAATTCCCCCGGTGGAATGGTAACAGCCGGACTTGCAATTTATGATACAATGAAATATATTAAATGTGATGTGTCAACGATCTGTATCGGTCTGGCAGCAAGTATGGGAGCATTTCTTCTTGCTGGTGGAACAAAAGGCAAAAGAATGGCCCTTCCAAATGCAGAAATCATGATTCATCAGCCTTCTGGCGGAGCCAGAGGACAAGCTACTGAGATTCAGATCGCAGCAGAAAATATTTTAAAGACAAAGCGCAAACTGAATGAGATGCTGGCAGAGAATACCGGAAAACCTTTTGAAACAGTTGCTGCAGATACAGAAAGAGATTATTTTATGTCCGCAGAGGAAGCAAAGGCTTATGGTCTGATCGACAGCGTTATTTCAAATCGAGAATAAAGATAAGCCGACGATACGGGCACTGTGGCGGTCGTCGGCACTTTTTAACGAAACTTGATCCATAAGAATGTGAAATTCAGCAGGAGTGATAAAATGGCAGGAAAAAATGCAAACAATAACGAGGACAGAGTACGGTGCTCGTTTTGTGGTAAGACACAGGAACAGGTCAGGAAACTGATAGCTGGTCCAAATGGTGCCTATATTTGTGATGAATGTGTAGATATCTGCGCAGAGATCATAGATGAGGAATTTGAGAATGATGAATGGGCTCCATCTGAGGAACAGGAGATCAATCTCCTAAAGCCAGAGGAGATGAAGAATTTTTTAGATGAATATGTGATTGGACAGGCCAATGCGAAGAAAGTGCTTTCGGTGGCAGTATACAATCACTATAAAAGGATTCTGGCAACAAAAGATCTTGGTGTAGAGCTTCAGAAAAGTAATATTTTGATGCTGGGACCAACGGGATCAGGAAAGACATTGCTGGCACAGACACTGGCAAGGATTCTCAATGTTCCATTTGCAATTGCAGATGCAACAACATTAACGGAAGCCGGTTATGTTGGAGAGGATGTTGAAAATATTCTTCTCAAGCTGATTCAGGCAGCAGATTATGACATTGAGAGAGCACAGCATGGAATCGTTTATATAGACGAGATCGATAAGATTACAAAGAAGTCAGAGAATGTATCCATAACAAGAGATGTCTCTGGAGAAGGTGTTCAGCAGGCACTGCTTAAGATATTAGAGGGAACAAAAGCTTCCGTACCACCTCAGGGTGGCAGAAAACATCCGCAGCAGGAATTGATCCAGATCGATACGACAAATATTCTTTTTATTTGCGGAGGAGCGTTTGACGGGCTGGAGAAAATTATTGAAACCAGAATGGATCAAAAGTCAATCGGATTCAACTCGGTCATTACAGACAAAAATGAGAAGAAAACAGGTGAACTGTTAAAGCATACCATGCCCCAGGATTTTATCAAGTACGGGCTGATTCCAGAGTTTATCGGACGTGTGCCTGTTATGGTATCACTAGATGCACTTGATAGAGATGCGCTGGTCAAAATCCTGACAGAGCCAAAGAACAGTCTGATCAAGCAATATAGCAAGCTGTTCGAGCTGGATGGCGTGGATCTTTCTTTTGAAAATGAAGCAATAGAAGCGATTGCGGATAAATCTCTGGAGCGTCAGACCGGAGCACGTGGTCTGCGGGCTATCATGGAGAACGTCATGATGGATTACATGTATACTATTCCTTCAGATGAGTCCATAAAGAAGTGTACGATCACAAAAGAACTTGTAACACAGAAGGCAACGATTGGAATCGAACAGAAAACAGAAGATACTGTGTTAATAGAATCAAAGAGTGCATAAATGAAATAGGCTGTCACAGTATTGATTGACTCCGTGAACGGAATCATACTGTTGACAGCTTTTACCATTGATATACAAGTTATAGATAGAAAGAACGAGGTAATAACGTGACAGATAAAGTGATAACATTACCAGCAATTGCTCTTCGGGGAATGACGATACTGCCTGGTATGGTAGCACATTTTGACCTGAGCCGGAAAAAGTCCATAGAAGCTGTAGAGTATGCAATGCTTTCTGACCAGATGGTTTTTCTGATCGCACAAACAACACTTGATGTAGAAGATCCGGATCAGAAGGATCTTTTTACGACAGGAGTGATTACAAGTATAAAGCAGATCATTAAGCTGCAGAATGATATTGTCAGGATATTAGTCGAAGGACAAGAAAAAGCAAGACTGGTCAAACTAGAGGGCAGTGCGCAGGAATTTTTAATGGCTGATGTGATACAGCAGGATGGAACAGGGGAAGAAGTATACCCAGAGGTACGCGAGGGGATGCTCCTTGCAGTTCAGGATCAGCTTATCAAATACAATGCAGTCAATACCAAAATGGGCAAGGATTTTATTAAACATATCACGGAGCAGACGGATGTAGAGCATATGATGGATTATGCAGTCCACAACCTCCCAGTTTTTTATGAGGAAAAGCAAAAGTACATCGAAGCAGTCACCCTGGAAGAACGGTATGAAGTGCTGATGACGATTCTCGTGCATGAGATCAATGTATACAGGATCAAGAACGAATTTCAGGCAAAAGTAAAAGAGCGGGTGGACAAGAACCAGAAGGAATACATCCTTCGTGAACAGCTTAAGGTGATCCGTGAAGAGCTTGGGGAAACCAACACTGAGACAGAAACAGATACTTTCCTTGCTGCATTAAAGAAATTGAAGGCAAATAAGGAGATTAAGGACAAGATAAAGAAAGAGATAGACAGATTTAAGAATATCTCCTCAAACAGCTCAGAAAGCGCTGTGACCCGCGGATATATTGAAACACTTTTAGAGCTTCCCTGGGATAAAATGTCAAAAGATAACAAGGATCTCAAGAATGCAGAGCGCATTCTGGAAGCAGAGCACTATGGGCTTCCCAAAGTCAAAGAGCGCATGCTGGAGTTTCTGGCGGTCCGAAATCTGACAAAAATGGGAGAAAGTCCCATCATCTGTCTTGTAGGGCCTCCGGGAACCGGAAAGACAAGTATTGCTCACTCCGTTGCAAGAGCTCTGGATAAGCAATATGTCAGAATCTCCCTCGGCGGGGTCAGGGATGAAGCCGAGATCAGAGGGCATAGACGAACCTATGTTGGAGCTATGCCGGGACGAATCGCCAATGGTCTGAGAATAGCAGGAGTTAAAAATCCATTGATGATTTTAGATGAAATCGACAAGGTAAGCAGTGATTACAAAGGAGATACTTCCTCCGCCTTGCTTGAGGTTCTCGATTCCGAGCAGAATGTGAAGTTCAGGGATCATTACGTAGAGATCCCGCTAGACCTTTCGGAGGTCATGTTTATTGCAACTGCGAATTCTGTGGCTGACATACCGAGACCTTTGCTCGATCGAATGGAATTGATAGAAGTTTCAAGTTACACGGACAACGAAAAACTACATATTGCCATGGAGCATCTAATTCCAAAACAAATCAAGAAGCATGGTCTGAAACAGGTACAGCTTACGATTGAGAAAGAGGCGATGGAACATATCATTCGATATTATACAAAAGAGGCTGGGGTAAGAAACCTGGAGCGTAAAATCGGAGAGATCTGCAGAAAAGCCGCTCGTGGAATTTATGAAGATAAACAAAAACACCTGCAGATATCGACTGAGAATCTCGAGTACTACCTGGGAATGGAAAAGTTCAGCTTTGATATGGCAAATGATATGGATGACATCGGTGTCGTAAGGGGACTTGCCTGGACAAGTGTCGGCGGTGACACCTTAGAGATCGAAGTGAATGTCATGCCGGGTAAGGGTGAGATTCAGCTGACCGGCCAGCTCGGAGATGTGATGAAGGAATCTGCGAAGGCGGGAATGAGCTACATTCGATCCAAAGGCAAAGAGCTTGGAATCAAGGATGAGTTCTTTAGCGAGAATGATATTCACATCCATATACCACAGGGCGCTGTGCCAAAGGATGGACCGTCAGCAGGTATCACTATGACAACTGCCATGATCTCGGCCATCACACAAATACCGGTACATGCCAATGTGGCTATGACAGGTGAAATCACACTTCGCGGCCGGGTTCTGCCAATAGGCGGACTAAAAGAAAAGACGCTGGCAGCAAAAAATGCCGGTATCAAGATAATCTGTATTCCGAAAAAGAACAAGAAGGATATGGAAGAGATCTCAGATGAGATAAAAGAAGGACTGGAGATCGTTTATGCGGAAAGCATGGATGAAGTCCTTAAAATCGCACTTGTCAGGGACATCTGAAATAGGAATTGAGAATGCAGAAGTTAAGGAGTTCAAAATGATAATTAAAAGTGCTGAGCTGGAAACAGTTTGTGGCATTACCAGTACAATTCCTGAGAACCTAATTCCGGAAATTGCATTTTCCGGAAAGTCAAATGTCGGGAAGTCATCTCTGATCAATGCATTGATGAATCGAAAATCCCTGGCCAGAACATCAGGGCAGCCGGGGAAGACACAGACGATCAATTTTTACAATATTAATCAGAGTCTGTACTATGTGGATCTTCCAGGATATGGATATGCAAAGGTGTCACAAAAGGAAAAAGAAAAATGGGGTGCGATGATTGAAAATTATCTGCATACCTCGAAACAACTCAAATGTGTATTTCTTTTGATCGATATTCGACATGATCCGTCAGAAAATGATCGTACGATGTATGAATGGATCAAATACCAAGGCTTTGAACCGGTCATAATCGCAACAAAGCTGGATAAACTAAAGAGAAGTCAGGTCCAAAAACATCTCAAGGCAGTCAGAGTAGGACTTGGTCTGACTTCAGAGGCAAGAATTTTTCCGTTTTCTGCTGAGTCAAAGCAAGGACGGGAAGAAATCTGGGACTATATTGAAGAGTTAGCCATGCTAATTCAGCCGGATTCAAAGTAACATTTGGGAGATGTCATGAAAAAAAATATATTCGTAGCGATACTGCTGATCACACTTGCTGTATCAGCCTTTGGTATCATGATGCTGCAAAAGAAGGAAGAAGAAAAGGAAAGTGATGTAGTGCAGGTTGTTACATCCTTTTACCCGATGTACATTGCGGCGCTCAATGTGATAAATGAGAGCCCTGCAATCGAGCTTGAAAATCTAAGTGAGCCTCAGACAGGCTGCCTGCATGATTTTCAACTCACACCAGAGGATATGAAACTACTGTCTGAGGCAGATGTTTTTATCATTAACGGCGGAGGAATGGAGTCGTTCTTAGAAGATGTTTACACCCAATATCCGGATCTTGTGGTGATCGATACCTCAAAGGATATTGAAATGATCGACGACAATGCGCATTTTTGGATGGAATTCTCTAAGTATCAGACCCAGATCGATGCCATAGCACAGGGGCTTGGCGAAGCGGCTCCCTCATCTGCAGAAACACTGCAGCAAAATGCTGTAGACTATAAAGACAAGATCGAAGCACTCAGAGAAGAGACAGAAATGGTGAATGAACTGACCCAGGGCAGTTCGGTAGTTATTTTTCATGAGGCTTTCGAATATCTGGCACAGGATTATGGTATTCGGATAGCAGAGACCCTTGATCTTGATGAAGAACGGCAGGTGAGTGCGAATGAAGTTGCTGATTTACTTACAACGATTCAGTCAGAGAACATTGGTAAGGTGTTCGCCGAAGAATTGTATGGAAGTGAGATGGGGCAGACAGTCATGAGAGAAACGACTGCAAAGGTCTATTACCTGAATACACTTTCTCGCGGGGAGTATGAGAAAGACAGTTATATCAATGGAATGAAGGAAAATATCCAAATCATAACAAAAGCATATGAGGTGAGGTAATGCAAAAGAAAAAGCACGCCTGTGGACTGCATTGCATGAAAGTGCAGAACCTGAGTGTCCGCTTCCATGATGTAGATGCACTTTGGGATGTGAACCTGCATATACACTGTGGTTCCCTAAACGTTGTGATCGGAAGAAATGGAGCGGGAAAATCAACGCTGATCCGAGCGATTTTAGGGGATGTACCACACACAGGAACCATCGAATTTAAAAATGATGAGAACGGAAGCCCTCAGCATCTTAAAATCGGCTATGTTCCACAGCGCATTAATATTGAAGAGAACTCACCGATCAGTGTGTATGACCTTTTTGCAAGTTTTCATGATCGGTTTCCGCTTTTTCTGACAAAAAGGAAACAGTCAGAGGAGAAATTTCTGTCTGCACTGCAGATTTTTGAAGCAGAAGATCTGATCGACCGCCAATTATGCAAATTGTCAGGAGGGCAGCTCCAGCGTGTGATGCTGGCTCTGGCTATTGTTGATGAACCGAATCTTTTACTATTGGATGAGCCGGTCTCCGGAATCGACCATAATGGTATGGATCTGTTCTACCATACTCTGTTGAGACTGAAGGAGGAATTCGATCTGTCGATTATTCTCATATCCCATGATCTTGAGCATGTCAGAGCTTATGCGAATCATGTGATACTGCTAGATCATACGGTGATCCGTCAGGGAACCCCGGAGGAGGTTTTCTCATCCATTGAATTTCAGAGAACCTTCGGAAAGGAGAGTGAACGATCATGACTTCTTCCTTATCCTTGTTCGAATTTACATTTATGCGCAATGCATTTCTTGCAGTTCTTATCATAACACCGCTTTTTGGAATACTAGGAACAATGATCGTGAACAACAAGATGGCTTTTTTTTCAGAAGCCCTTGGCCACAGTGCATTGACCGGAGTTGCGATCGGTGTTATATTGGGTGTTGCGGATACAAATTTCTCCATGCTTGTTTTTGCTGTGTTATTTGCACTTTTGCTGAACTATATCAGCAGAAGACAGATGGCTTCCAGAGATACGATTATTTCCGTTTTTTCTTCAACGAGTGTTGCGATCGGACTTGCGATCTTATCCAGGGGCGGTAACTTCAGTAAGTATTCTAGCCTGCTGGTAGGGGATATTTTAAGTATTTCTGTAAGAGAGATCGCTTACCTTATTGGTATCTTTCTGGTGACGATCCTATTCTGGTGCATCTGCTTTAATCAGATGAATGCAATTAGTATCAATGAGTCTCTGGCAAAGAGCAGAGGGATGGCCGTTACACTGCTCGAGAATCTGTTTTCGGTTCTCGTAGCCTGTATCGTAATGCTGTCGATCAAATGGGTCGGCATTCTGATCATCAACGCACTTTTGATATTGCCGGCTGCCTCCAGCAGGAACATAGCTGTCAATATGAGAGAATACCATTTCTATTCCGTGCTTTTTTCCGTTTTTTCCGGTCTTTGCGGACTGTTCATATCATATTATATAGATGTTGCCACAGGTCCAATGATCGTAATTGTTGCCGCAGTGATTTTTTGTGCCACCTATATCTTTGGTGCAAAAAGCGGGAAGTAACTACTGACAAATCATAGTATAAAGGAGTTCTATCGTGAACGAAAAAATTTTAGCAGTGTCTGCAGGACACGAAATCACTGAATCTGAATTGAATGCTGTAATTGCAAATTATCCACCAGAGCAGCAGATCTATCTCTCTGATCCGAATGCAAAATCAGATTTACTGGAACAGCTGATCGGATTTCACCTTTTTGCAAAAATGGCAGAGGATGAAAAGATAAAAGAATCATCGGAATATAAGGAAATGCTGGCGAGAATGGAACGGGAACTTGAAAGTCACATGGCAGCTACGAGTGTGATCGAACAAGTAACAGTTGAAAATGATGAAGTAACAGCATACTACGAAGCGAACAAAGAAAAGTTTATGACTGGGGAACAGGTCAGAGCAAAACATATTTTGGTGGATGCACTCGATACAGCAGAAAAGATCGCAAAGGAAATCGAAGAAGGAAAATCTTTTGAAGATGCAGCAAAGGAATATTCCACCTGCCCATCCAAAGACAGAGGCGGAGATCTTGGCTTATTTTCTAAGGGTCAGATGGTTCCAGAGTTCGAAGCAGCCGCTTTTTCCTCAGAAATAGGTGCACTCACTGGACCGGTAAAGACGAATTTCGGATATCACCTGATTCTGGTAGTCGAGAAAAAGGAAGCACAGATACAGACACTGGAAGAACAAAAAGAGAAACTGACGGAGCAGATCCTTCAGCAGAAGAAACAGAACGCATATATGAATAAGGTCAAAGAGCTGGAGTCCAAATACGGTGTTGAAAGAAAAGATGCATAACTCTGATGAGGACGTAAAATGGAATATAAATTACCAAATGATCCGGCAATACTTCTGAGCTATGTGAATGCACAACTGCGAGATCACTATGAATCCTTTGAGGAAATGTGCCTGGTCAAAGCGTTAAATTGCAATGAGATTATTGAAAAACTGAGTACGATCGACTACAGATATGATGAGCTCCATAACCAGTTCAAATAATACAGTCTCCATACTTAAGAAGAAAGGTGATGTGATATGAAGGCGATCTACTTTAATGGTAAAGAAGCTGAATATAGACAAGACTATAAGATGCCCGAACCGACTGAAACAGAAAGTCTCGTTAAAATCGAATTGGCAGCAATCTGTAATACAGACAAGGAAATCCTGAAAGGGTACAAGCCGGACTTTACAGGTGTGATGGGACATGAATTCATTGGTGTTGTTGTTACATCCCCGGATCCTTCACTGGTTGGTGAACGTGTGGCAGGAGAACTCAATGCAGGCTGTGGAAAATGTAAATACTGCAGATCCGGACTTAGCAAGCATTGCAACAGCCGCCGTGTGATCGGTATCGAGAAAAAGGATGGATGTTTTGCTGAATACATGACCATCGAAACAGATCTTCTGCATGTCGTACCGGATGGTCTTTGTGCGGAACATGCCATTTTTACTGAGCCGCTTGCGGCAGCACTTGAAATTCCGTCTCTGATCCATATTGATCCGGATAAGAAGATCGCTGTGCTTGGAGATGGACGACTTGCATTGATGATCGCACAGGTCATTGCTCTGACAGGCGCCAGCCTGACAGTTACCGGGAGACATGAGGATAAGCTTGCCCTGTTTTCTAGTTTTGCTGACGTTACGACGCAGATCGTTCCGGAGGGATATGATATTGTGATAGATGCGACAGGATCTAAAAGCGGAATTCTGACTGCAACACAAATGGTGAAAAAAAGAGGAACGATCATCATAAAAAGTACCTATGCCGGAAAAGTGGAATTGGACATGAGCTATTATGTCGTTAATGAGATTACAATTACCGGCAGTCGCTGCGGTCCCTTTGAACCAACACTAAATCTTTTGAAAAAAGGATATGTTACCTTTCCTGATATTGAGACCTATGATTTATCAGAATTTAAAAAAGCATTCTCATCGAATGCTTTTAAATCAGGATTTGACTTTAGAAAGTAGCCCATTGTGGCTGCTTTTTATTTGCCAAGGTCACAGGGTCTATTTACCCAGATCACGGGATTTATTTACGCAGGCGCGTTGTGCACAAATGACTGCGCTTCGCAGACCCTTCTCTTCCAGAATGGTGACTGCTTCAATTGTAGTACCGCCAGGCGAACAAACAGCATCCTTTAGCTGTCCGGGGTGCTGACCAGTCGCCAATACCATTTTTGCTGCTCCAAGTACAGACTGTGCTGCAAAGGTATAAGCTTTATCCCTTGGCATTCCATCGGCAACGGCTGCATCTGCCATAGCTTCTATAAACAGATAAACGTAGGCAGGAGAGGAACCGCTGACTCCGGTAACGGTATCCATTAAAGACTCGGACACGACTTCAGCTCTGCCAATGCTTTGGAATAACTGCAGAACATAGCAAAGTTCGTCCTCGGTCACATCAGAACCAGGAACAATAGCAGACATTGCTTCTAATACCATAGCTGGTGTATTTGGCATGATTCGAATGAGTTTCACCGGTCTTTGGAACCAGGTCACAATCTGTGCCATTTTCAGACCTGCCGCAATGGAAACAATCACAGTATTGTTTGAAATAACATCTCTGATTTCGGAAATTACCAATTCATATAACTGGGGCTTCACTGCCAGAATCAGGAAATTGGCAGACTGGGCCGTCACTTTGTTGTCCCTGGTGGTCTCAATAGAGAATTCGTTGGAGAGCTCCTCTAAAAATATAGTATTCTGATCACTTACGATCAGCTGGTCACTTGTACAGATGCCAGACGACAGAAAGCCTTTGATCATGGCTTTTCCCATGTTGCCTGCACCAATAAAGCCAATATTTCTATTCATGTTGTGCACCTTTCATTCTGATTTTCTGTACCTATCCTAGAATACTTGGCACGAATAGTCAAGTTGAATTGCAAAAAAAAGAAACCAGAAATAATCTGGTTACCCTTTTTCTATCTATTTATATGTGTGTGTAAGGAGATAGTAATTTTAGAACCAAAGCACTGACAAAATTTAAAAATCTGTCAGGTCAGCGGAACGTCTTTCCAGGAATGCGGTCATTCCTTCTGTTTTGTCATGGGTCGAGCAAGAGATGCCAAATAGATTTGCTTCCATTTCAACTGCATTTGCAATATCCATATCATATCCATTGTTGATGGCTGCCTTTGCAAGAGACACTGCAAAACTGCCCTTTGACAGGATCTTCTTAGCCATGTCGAATGCTGCACTCATTAATTCTTCCTTCGTGGTAACTTTATTGATCAGTCCGATCCGGTAAGCCTCTGCTGCATCAACGGTATCGCAGGTAAAGACCAGCTCTTTGGCGCGACCAAGTCCTACAAGTCTTGCTAGTCTTTGTGTTCCGCCAAAACCTGGTATGATCCCAAGACCGACCTCTGGCTGTCCGAACAGTGCGTTATCGGATGCGATTCGAATATCACATGCCATAGAGATCTCACAGCCGCCACCCAATGCGAATCCATTCACGGCAGCGATGGTAACCTGTCTCATATTTGATAATTTAAAGAATGGTTCGGAGGCTTTCATTCCAAATTCCCGTGCCTGTGCTGCATCAAAATTGACCATTTCTGAAATATCTGCACCTGCTACAAAGGATTTAAATTCATTGCCCTTCTTATCTGGGCCTCCCGTCAGTATTACAACTTTAATATCATCTCTGGCCTCGATTTCGGTCAGGATCTGATTGAGCTCACCAAGAGTCTCTGTATTTAATGCATTCAGCGCAGCAGGTCTTACTATTTTAAGAACCGCGATCTCATCAGCAACTTCTAATGTTAGGTTATTCATGTTTGAAACCTCCTGTTTGACTATGTATGATTGTTACTCATTTTGGTTCATTATACACCTTATAAAAAAGTTTGACAATATTTTATCAAACTTTTATGAAAAAATTCTTTTATATTTTATAAAAAGGTGATGTATGATAGAGGGGAGAGGTGAACCTATGAATATCGAAGATTATGAATTGAAACATATTATAGAACCATTACTTGACTGGTTTTTTCAACATGCCCGAATTCTTCCCTGGCGGGCAGACCCATCGCCCTATCGAGTCTGGGTATCTGAAATCATGCTTCAGCAGACAAGGGTTGAGGCAGTCAAGCCGTATTTTGAGCGTTTTGTACAGGCGCTCCCCGGAGTAAAGGAGCTGGCTGAATGTGAGGAGGAAAAGCTGCTGAAGCTATGGGAGGGTCTTGGCTATTACAATCGTGTCCGAAATATGCAGCTGGCAGCAAGACAGATCATGGATCAATACAATGGGACTCTGCCAAGAGAATACGAGCAGCTGATCTCTCTCAAGGGAATCGGCAGCTATACAGCGGGTGCCATAGCTTCTATTGCTTATGGGAAAGCTGTGCCTGCTGTGGATGGCAATGTACTTCGCGTAATTTCGCGAGTTTCCATGGATGACAGGGATATCTTGAGCGCTGCTGTAAAAAAGAATATGGAGCAGCAGCTCTTGGAGATCATGCCCCCGGAGGCCTCGGGCTTTAATCAGGCGCTGATGGAGCTTGGAGCGATGATCTGTATTCCGAATGGTGCTCCGAAATGTGAACAATGTCCATTGCATACATTGTGCTTAACAAAAGAGAATCAAGCTTTTTCCAGAATCCCTGTTAAAAGTAAGAGTGGGAAGAGAAGAGTAGAGGAGCACACCATACTTTTGATACGCGATGGAGATCGTATCTTACTGAACAAAAGACCAACGAAAGGCTTGCTGGCCGGATTATATGAGTTCGTCAATCTGAATGGATTTAGAAGTGAAGAGGAGGTTCTGCAGATGATAGGAGAAATGGAGCTTCGACCCCTTCAGATCCAGCAGACAGCAGATGCAAAGCACATTTTTTCCCATGTCGAATGGCAGATGAAAGGCTATTTGATTCGAGTAGAAGCATTGAGCGAGGAGGAAGAAAAAAAGTATATTTTAGCTGAAATTTCAGATTTTAAAGATCACTATCCCATTCCTTCTGCATTTTCTGCATATGCAGAGTTGTTGCAGATTCGACATGGAATGGATGCGGCCAGAATCGATGGACAAAGAGGGAGCCGGTGATTTCTCACCGGCCATTCATATGAAAAAGATTTATTAAAAGTGAAGCAACTCACTATTAAGTGGGAGGAACCTTGCTCGTAAGCAAGGTATGAAAAAAATATTGTTAAAATGATTGCTCATTCTGTATTGCGTTGTTCGTTGTTTGACTATAAATTGATTATATTCGCAAGATATGAAGTGCATATGTTCATAATATGAGAATTTTGTAAATAAAATATGAACGTGAATACATATTTTCTGGAGTATGTTTTATAGGGACAAATGATTTGGCTATTTTTCCAAAAACGTGTATAATTAAAATGTTGCAAATATTGGAGGTCGATTATATGTACAAAAGCATTATCATAGGGGCAGGTGTTGCAGGAAGTGTACTTGCCAGAAAGCTTGCTGAAGAGGCAGATGAAAAGGTTCTATTACTCGAGAAAAGAAATCACATTGGTGGAAACTGTTATGACGAACCGGATGAATATGGGATTCTGATTCACGAATACGGTCCACATATTTTTCATACGAACGAAGAAGAGGTATTTCAGTATTTTTCAAGATTTACCGAATGGTACTTGTTCGGTCACGAAGTCGCAGCCTGTGTCGATGGCAAACTGATTCCGATCCCATTTAACCTAAACACCCTTAAGCTTGTATTTTCTGAAGAAAAAGCTAGAGAACTTACGAGAAAGCTGATTGCAGCATACGGTGAAGGAAGCCGTGTTCCTATCATGCAATTACGTGAAAATGAGGATCCGCAGATCAAAGCGATAGCGGACTTTGTTTACGAAAAAGTTTTTTTATACTATACAATGAAGCAATGGGGACAGACTCCAGAGGAAATCGATCCAGGTGTCACAGCAAGAGTTCCGGTTCTGATCTCAACGGATAACCGATACTTCCAGGATAGGTATCAGGGTATGCCAAAGGACGGATATACACCTCTTTTTGAAAGGATGCTCGCCCATGACAATATCACTCTGAGAACAGGAGTGGATGCCAAAGAGGTACTGCGTTTTCAAAATGGAACCATATATTTTGAAGAGGAAGAATATACAGGAAAGGTATTTTATACCGGAGCAATCGATGATCTGTTCGGTTACAGCTACAACAGGCTGCCTTATAGGTCTTTGAGATTTCAATTTGAACATTTTGATCAGGAAAGCTATCAGGGAAGAAGTGTCGTGAATTATACCCAGACCGAGGAGTTTACCAGAATTACGGAATTCAAATATCTTACAGGTCAGAGTCTGACAGCTGGCACTACGATTGTAAAGGAGTTTCCTTTCGCATATACAGGCGCAGAGGGTGAGATTCCATATTATGCGATCAATAATGCCAAGAATCAAAGCCAGTATGAAAAGTACAAAGAGGAAGCGGCAAAATATAGCAGGCTGCATTTACTAGGGAGACTGGCTGAATATAAATATTACAATATGGATGCGATTGCAAAAAAGGCGTTGGAACTGGCGGAGCAGGTTATATCAGAAAAAGAGGGATAAGAAATGAAGTTATTGTCTTTTGTAGTACCATGTTACAATTCTGAAGATTATATGGAAAAGTGTATCAAATCATTACTACCAGGTGGTGAGGATGTGGAGATACTGATCATCAATGACGGATCAAAGGATATGACCAAGGAGATCGCAGATTCGTATGTAAAACATTACCCAACGATCATCAGAGCAATTCATCAACAGAATGCCGGACACGGCGGAGCAGTAAATACAGGGATCGCAAATGCCACAGGACTCTACTTGAAAGTTGTAGACAGTGATGACTGGGTTGACTATTCAGCGTACATGGAGATTTTGAATAAGCTTCGTGAGCTTACACGGAGTGGATCGAATCTGGATATGATGGTGTCAAACTTCGTTTATGAAAAAGAGGGTGTAAAGAACAAGAAAGTTATGCGTTACATCAATACGCTTCCGCAGGAGATGATTTTTGGCTGGAGCGATATCAGATGGTTCCTAAAAGGACAATATATCCTGATGCATTCCGTGATCTATCGCACCGAGCTTCTCCAAGAATGTGGATTAAAGCTGCCAGAACATACTTTTTATGTGGATAATCTGTTCGTATATCAACCACTGCCTTCTGTGAAGAAAATCTATTACTTAGATGTGGATTTCTACAGATACTATATTGGTCGAGAAGATCAGTCAGTGAATGAAAATGTCATGATTACCCGAATCGACCAGCAGATCCTTGTGAATAAGATGATGGTGGATGCATATGATCTATGGAAAATTCCAAATAAGAAGCTTCGCTCCTATATGTTCAACTATCTTGAGATAATCACGGTCATTTCAACAGTGATGCTGATTCGTGGTGGTTCCCAGGAACATTTAGACAAAAAAAGAGAGCTTTGGAAATATATCAAGAAGCAGGATATCCGACTTTTCCACAGACTTCGCACCGGAATCATGGGGAATACCCTGCACCTCCCGGGAAAGAGCGGAAGACGAATTTCCATCGCAGCTTATAAGCTTTCCCAGAAGGTGATAGGATTTAATTAAAGATCAGACTATATTCAGATCAGAACAGATACAGATCAGACTATGAACAGATTAGACCATGTTCATCTGATTAAGAAGGTTCCGTTTCATTTTATAAAGTTCATCAGAAAGATCGACATAGATTTCAGCAGGGTTCACAAAACGTTTTGTTTCATCCCAGATCGTATCTTTTTCTGCGGTACAGATATCTCGGATCTCCCGAACTGATGGAGATGTATAAATACAATTACCGCCAATAAATACCGGAACCAGCATTTCTTTCATGATAAAAGTGCCACCGTGGAGCCTGGTTTTTTTCCAAGGTTCGTTGGAGTCAAAAAGGACGAGATCTTTTTCAGTATCAAAGACTTCTCCTACAAGACAGATCAGATCTGCCCGGATCTTATTTGATTCTTTATCGTATATCCTGAAAATTGTTTTGTTGCCGGGATTTGTGACTTTTTCTGTATTCTCAGAGAGCTTGATCTTTGGAACGAATTCACCGGATGTATTTTGTATTGCAGCAAGCTTATAGACACCGCCAAAAGCAGGATTATCCTTTGAAGTGATCAAATGTGTGCCCACACCCCACGAGGTGATTTGGGCACCTTGTATTTTCAGGCTTTCAATCAGATGCTCATCCAGATCATTCGAAGCAGAAATGACAGCATCCTCAAATCCAGCCTCATCCAGCATTTTTCGTGCCTTTTTTGAAAGATAGGCGAGATCCCCGCTATCCATACGAATGCCATAAAAGTTGGACTTGATACCGGCATTTTTCATTTCCTGAAATACCCTGATTGCATTTGGAATACCAGATTTTAGTGTATCATAGGTATCTACCAGAAGTGTGCAGGTGTTTGGGTAAAGATCGGCATAAGTCTTAAATGCTGTATATTCATCTGAAAAGCTCATGATCCAGCTGTGCGCATGAGTACCAAGTACAGGGACATCGAATAAACGTCCTGCCAATACATTGGATGTGCCGCGGCAACCTCCAATGATAGCCGCTCTGGCACCATATATTCCTGAATCAGGACCCTGAGCACGACGCAGACCAAATTCCATAACACCATCTCCTTTGGCAGCATAGCAGACCCTCGCAGCTTTCGTAGCGATAAGACTCTGGTGGTTGATAATATTTAAGATAGCGGTCTCTAAGAGCTGAGCCTCCATGATTGGAGCGATGACTTTTATAATAGGCTCACGGGGAAAGATCAGGCTTCCTTCTGGTATGGCGTAAATATCGCCGGAAAAGTGAAATTCTGAAAGATAGGCGAGAAAATCTTCGTCAAAGATCTTCAGGCTCCTCAGATAGGCAAGATCATCCTCCGAAAAATGCAGATTTTTCACATAGTCGATGACCTGGTCTAGACCGGCACAGACTGCGTATCCTCCCTCACATGGATTGTTTCTGTAAAAAGCATCAAAAACCACGACACTGTGATTGCCGGATTTAAAATATCCCTGCATCATTGTCATTTCATATAAGTCTGTCAAAAGCGTTAAATTAAGTGTGCTCATACATTGATTTGAATGGACTGCACCATTCTGCTCCTCTCTGAGATTCGATAATAAATGTTTGAGATGGTTACCATCGTCAGTGATTTACATTATACTGTTTTATCTGACGCCTTGCAAGAATACCCTGACTGTGTGATTAGAAATATCGGCGGAGCAGTTTGTATTCATATATTATTTACATTTTATTAATAATTTGCTTGCAATTATAGTTCATATTTGCTAAAATAAAATAGTTGAGAGGGATACAGGATATACAAGATGATAAGAATTGGGTCATATCTGCAGATCGGAAAAGTGGCAGACCAAGGTTCTTATTCGAATTGTTACACAGTATTATCTCTTACTTTATGTCATGGATCTGATGTATCGGTGGGTTTACACAGAACAACATAAATAAAGTCTGAGAAATTACTGTCCTGTACAGTAGGAGAAGAATGTATTGGAAAAAAGCAGTGTCTACGGGGGTGACACTGCTTTTTTAATATGATAAAATACAACTATAGAATTTTTGGATTCATTATGAGTTAACAGAATGAGGAGAATGTAATTATGGATGAAAACAACCAAAATGAAAGCAACCAAAATGAAAATAATCTAAATGAAAGCAATCAAAATGAAAGCAATCAAAATGAAAGTAACCTAAATGAAAGTAACCAAAATGAAAGCAATCAAAATGAAAGCAATCTAAATGAAAGCAATCAAAATGAGAATGATACTGATCAGAATATAAGCGAAGGCAGGCAGGATACAGACGAAGCCAGCCAGGATCTGAACGAAAATAGACAGGATGCGCAGGCTATAGAGGGTGTTCAGCCGGTACAAATGAATTACTATGCACAACAGAACAGACCACCTGTACAAAATATGAATCAGGGCAATGGGTTTGCCATTGCATCTATGGTTCTCGGCATTGTTTCCCTAGTATTATTCTGTACATGCTTGAATTTTGCAACTGCAATGCTGGCTGTTGTATTTGGCATCATTCATCTGACAAAAAAAGGTGCTAAGAGGGGTATGGCAATTGCTGGACTAATTACTGCAGGACTTTCTATTCTCTTTGGTTTGGTATTTTGGATTCTGTTACTGGTCAATGGGGCGATATTTTCTACAATGTCCGACACTATGTGGAATGATATCTATCAGTATGAACAGGAATTTGATTATGAGAATCCAATCTTTGAAGATGATGGAACCTTTTGATTATTTGGAGCAGTGGCAGAATAAGAATGAAACAGTGACATAGGAAGAATGGAACAGTGGCGTAATAAGTATTGACAAGAAAAGCAGTAAAGCAGTAAAGCAGTAAGGAAATAAAGCAATAAGGAAGTAAAGTAGTACAGCAGTAAGGAAGTATACTTCTATCTTAAGTTTTGAAGCAAAAACGGCGCATCCTTTGTAAACATTGGGTTGCGCCGTATCCTTTGTATAGCGTACAGACTTTTTTTGAGAATAATAGGCAAATAATTGTACTACTTGCTTTGGACAATTTTGGCATGAAACAGAATGAAAATGTCCAAAAATGACAGAATTTTGGAAAATTTGATATGCTACGAATCGATTTTAGTCCAATCAACTACAAATATTTTAGAATAAGCGCATATGAAGAGTTTTTTCACCTATTTTTGGACATAAGTAGGCAGAAAGAGCTTCAAATGGTCCAATGTCGAAGTGGGGAGAAGGAGCACAAGCAGCAATCGGAGGGGTACCAGAGCAGTAAAACACATAGTGAAATGTGCAACTATGTGGTCATTGGTGTGAAAAAGACCAGTCTGGAGTCAAATTCTGATTTGTATATTTTAAAGGTATTCTCGATGCAAATTCTATTCTTTTCGTTTGGTATTTTGGATCCTGTTACGGATAGACGGTGATTTCTTTTCTCCAATGCCCGGAACAATATGGGATGATATCTATCAGTATGAGCAGGAATTTGATTATGAGAATCCAATCTTTGAAGATGATGGAACCTTTTGATTATTTGGAGCAGTGGCAGAATAAGAATGAAACAGTGACATAGTAAGATTGGAACTATGGCGTAATAAGTATTGACAAGAAAAGCATATAAGAAGTATACTTCTATTCAGATATTTCTATATAGATATTTCTATTCAGATATTTCTATTCAGACATGTTAAAGACGATGACGAAGAGAGTACAATGTTTTGGAACGTTTCAGAGAGCCGGGGCAGGTGAGAACCGGTACAAGTAAAAAACATTAGAAAATCACTTCCTAGTTGCAGCCTGAAATCCTGATTTGGGAGAGTAAATGCTGACGTTTGTTCTTGCGTTATAAGAACCCTTTATGCAGGTTTTGCCTAAGTAATGTGACGGGTGGTTATAAGAGACGCAGTTTGCCTTTCTTCCTTTTACAGGGAGAGAGGTTTTTTTGATATCGGAATATTGTAGGTTGATATCAAAGTTTGGTTAAGGTGTCAAAACAGCCAGCCTATTTAATTACGGATTGTTTCGTGCCTTGCACTCCCACAATCCTCCCACAATTCGGATTCTCATGGGGCAGCAGTCCCACTTCATCCTCATTGTGGGGCGTGTCATGAAGTGGTAAAACACTTTTGACACTGTAATCAAAGTTTTGATTTGGTAAAAGATATAGGAGGAACAATTAGAATGTACAACAAGGTAAATTCGAATCTGAATTTCGTGGAGCGCGAGAAACAGACAGAACAATTTTGGAAAGACAACGATATTTTTCAAAAAAGCATGGATTTTCGTAAGGACGGAGAGACATATACGTTTTACGATGGACCGCCTACTGCAAATGGAAAGCCTCATATTGGTCATGTGCTGACTCGTGTCATCAAGGACATGGTGCCTCGCTATCAGACGATGAAAGGGAAGTTTGTTCCGAGAAAAGCGGGCTGGGATACCCATGGACTGCCGGTAGAGCTGGAAGTGGAGAAGCTGCTGGGTCTCGATGGAAAGGACCAGATCGAGGAATACGGAATGGAGCCTTTTATTGAAAAATGCAAGGAGTCTGTCTGGAAGTATAAAGGCATGTGGGAAGATTTCTCCGCAACAGTCGGCTTTTGGGCGGACATGGATGATCCTTATGTGACCTATGACGACAATTTTATCGAATCCGAATGGTGGGCTTTAAAGGAGATCTGGGACAAGGATCTTTTATATAAAGGCTTTAAAATCGTACCCTACTGCCCACGCTGTGGAACACCGCTCTCCTCCCAGGAGGTTGCGCAGGGATACAAGACCGTGAAAGAGCATTCGGCGATCGTTCGTTTTAAACTGGTCGATGAGGACAGCTATTTTCTGGCATGGACGACAACTCCCTGGACGCTCCCGTCCAATGTCGCACTTTGTGTAAATCCAAAAGAATCCTATAGTAAGGTTAAGGCAGCGGACGGATTTACTTACTATATGGCAGATGCACTGCTCGATAAAGTGCTGGGATCAAAGGTGGCAGAAGGAGAAATAGCTTATGAAATCCTTGAAACATATCAGGGAAAAGATCTTGAATTCAAAGAATATGAACCTTTGTTTGACTATGCAAAAGAAATCATTGCGAGCCAGAATAAAAAAGCTCACTATATTACCTGTGATACCTATGTCACCATGTCAGATGGTACCGGTATTGTTCATATAGCACCTGCATTCGGTGAGGATGATGCCCAGGTAGGAAGGCGTTATGATCTGCCCTTTGTACAGCTGGTGAACGGTAAGGGTGAAATGACCGGTGAGACGGCATACGAAGGTGTTTTTGTAAAGGATGCGGATCCAAAGATCCTCCTGCATCTGGAGGAAAAAGATCTGTTATTCGATGCACCTAAATTTGAACATGAATATCCCCACTGCTGGAGATGTGATACACCGCTTATTTACTATGCCAGAGAATCCTGGTTCATAAAAATGACTGCAGTAAAAGAAGATCTGATCCGCAATAACAATACGGTGAACTGGATTCCGGAATCGATCGGAAAAGGAAGATTTGGAGACTGGCTGGAGAACATACAGGACTGGGGAATTTCCCGAAACAGATACTGGGGAACTCCATTGAATGTATGGGAGTGTGAGTGCGGCCATCAGGAATGCATAGGAAGCCGCAAAGAGCTGGCACAAAAGAACGGAAATCCGGATGTAGAAAAAGTAGAGCTTCACAGACCTTATATTGATGAAGTTACGATTACATGTGAGGCATGCGGAAAAGAGATGCACCGTGTACCAGAAGTTGTAGACTGCTGGTTCGATTCCGGAGCTATGCCTTTTGCCCAGCATCATTATCCATTTGAAAATCAGGATCTGTTCGAGCAGCAGTTCCCGGCAAAATTCATCTCGGAAGCTGTAGATCAGACGAGAGGCTGGTTCTATTCTCTTATGGCAGAATCAACACTGCTTTTTAACAAATCGCCTTATGAGAATGTTATTGTACTTGGCCATGTTCAGGATGAAAAGGGACAGAAAATGTCTAAATCAAAGGGAAATGCAGTAGATCCCTTTGAAGCCCTTGAGAAATATGGTGCAGATGCGATTCGCTGGTACTTCTATATTAATTCTGCACCCTGGCTGCCAAACCGGTTCGATGGAAAAGTGGTTCAGGAGGGACAGAGAAAGTTCATGGGGACATTATGGAATACCTATGCATTTTTTGTACTCTATGCAGATATTGACGGTTTTGATGCAACGAAATATAAACTCGACTATGAGTTGCTGCCAGTCATGGATAAATGGTTATTGTCAAAATTGAATACGCTGATCAATACCGTAGATACAAATCTTGGTAATTACAGAATTCCGGAAGCAGCCCGTGCCCTTGACAACTTTGTAGATGAAATGAGCAACTGGTATGTAAGAAGAAGTCGGGAAAGATTCTGGGCTAAAGGAATGGAACAGGATAAGATCAATGCATACATGACGCTTTACACTGCACTGGTCACAGTGTCAAAATGTGCTGCACCAATGATTCCATTTATGACAGAGGATATTTATCAGAATCTGGTTCGCGCCTTTGATCCCGCTTCGCCTGAAAGTGTACACTTGTGTGATTTTCCAGTGGCAGAAGAAGCATGGATCGACAAAGAATTAGAAGAGAGTATGGAGGAAGTCTTAAAAATCGTTGTTATGGGACGTGCCTGCAGAAATACAGCAAATATAAAGAACCGTCAGCCGATTGCAGTTATGTTCGTAAAGGCACCATTTCAACTTTCAGACTTTTATGTCGAAATTATTGAAGAAGAGTTAAATCTCAAAAGAGTTGTGTTCTCAGATGATGTCAGTGCGTTTACATCCTATGAATTCAAGCCCCAGCTGCGAACAGTAGGACCAAAATATGGTAAGTATCTTGGTGCGATCAAAGACGCATTGGCCAATCTGGATGGAAATGCAACCATGAATGAGCTGAAATCTACAGGAAAATTAATTCTTGCGCAGGTCAGCGAGGAAGTGGTATTATTGGAAGAGGATTTGCTGATTCAGATGAGCCAGACGGAAGGTTATGTATCTGAAAATGACAATGCGATCACGGTTGTCCTGGATACGAAGCTTACAGAGGAGCTTCTCGAAGAAGGCTTTGTTCGAGAAATTATCAGCAAGATCCAGACAATGAGAAAAGAAGCCGGATTTGAGGTAATGGATAAGATCACAGTATCTTACCAGGCAGATGGTACAATTGCTGATATCTTTCATAAGTATAAAGAGATGATCATGGATGAGGTACTGGCAGATGAGATTTCAACTGCATTGTCAACGGGTTATGAAAAAGAATGGAACATCAATGGGGAGCGAACAGTGCTTTCGGTCACTAAGATCAGCTGATGTTACAAATACAACGGGGGCGTACCGCAAGGTATTCCCCTTTTGATGTTTTAAATGCAAAGACATCATTCTCGAGAAGGCGCAAGGCCAAGGAGGAGTTCTATGAAACAGAAGGAGTTCAATAAAGAAGAGTTTCAAAAAAGTGTAAAAGACACGGTGAAGCTCTTATCCAGAAAAACGATTGAAGATGCTTCAAAGCAGGAAATATTTCAGGCTGTTTCCTATACGGTAAAAGAAACGATCGTCAACCACTGGATCGAAACACAGAAAGCAATGACGGAACAGGATCCAAAAATATTATATTATATGTCTATGGAGTTCTTGATGGGAAGAGCACTAGGCAACAATCTGATCAACCTGTGCTACTATAAGGAAGTTGAGGAAGCACTGCAGGAGCTTGGAATCGATTTAAACAGTATTGAAGACAAAGAACCGGATCCTGCACTTGGCAACGGTGGACTTGGAAGGTTGGCCGCCTGTTTCCTAGAATCCCTGTCAACGCTTTCTTATCCTGTTTATGGCTGCGGCATCCGCTACCGGTATGGTATGTTCCGCCAAAAGATCAAAGATGGTTTTCAATATGAAGTTCCGGATAACTGGCTCAAGCACGGCTATCCCTTTGAACTAAAACGTACAGAGTATGCATACACAGTAAAATTCGGTGGATACGTCAGAACAACGACAGATCAGGACGGACGCATTCAGTATGTACAGGATGGATATCAGTCAGTTATTGCAATTCCCTATGATATGCCGATCGTAGGATACGGGAATCAGATGGTAAATACACTGATTATCTGGGATGCAAAGGCAGAGGATTCCTTTGCACTTGAATCCTTTGATAAAGGAGATTATTCGAAGGCGGTAGAGCAGGAAAATCTGGCAAAGAATCTAGTCGAAGTCCTTTATCCAAAAGACGATCATATGGCAGGCAAGGAACTGAGGTTAAAACAGCAGTACTTTTTTGTGTCCGCCAGTGTACAACGCGCTCTGGCTAAATTCAGACAGCTGCACTCTGACATTCATGAGTTGCCGGATAAAGTCGCATTTCAGCTCAATGATACCCATCCAACTGTCGCGGTTGCAGAACTCATGCGAATACTGATTGATGAAGAAAAATTGGAATGGGATGATGCGTGGAATCTGACCTGTAGGACCTGTGCCTATACGAACCACACGATCATGTCTGAAGCATTGGAAAAATGGCCGATCGAACTGTTCTCCAGACTGCTTCCAAGAATCTATCAGATCGTGGAAGAGGTTGACAGACGGTTTCGCGGTGTCATTAATGAAGAATATCCTGGAGATGCCTCGAAAATCGCTGCAATGGCGATAATCTATGATGGACAAGTGAAAATGGCACATCTGGCTATAGCAGGCAGCCACTCTGTAAATGGTGTTGCAAGACTTCATACAGAAATATTGAAAAATCAGGAGTTAAAGGATTTTTACAATATGATGCCTACCAAATTCAATAATAAAACAAATGGTATTACACAGAGAAGATTTTTACTTCATGGAAATCAGAGGCTTGCAGAATGGGTGACAAATAAAATAGGACCGGAGTGGATCACAGATCTGGATAAAATCAGTCAGCTAGCTATTTTTTCAAGTGATAAGAGATCCCAGGCTGAATTTATGAATATTAAATATCAAAATAAAGTCAGACTGGCTGATTATATTCAGCAGCACAATGGAATTACCGTTGATCCAAGATCCATTTTTGATGTACAGGTCAAACGACTTCACGAATATAAGCGGCAGCTGCTGAATATTTTGCATATTATGTTCCTGTACAACGAACTCAAGGAACATCCGGAAATGGAATTTTATCCAAGAACCTTTATTTTCGGAGCAAAGGCAGCAGCTGGCTATGAAACAGCAAAGCTTACAATTAAGCTGATCAACAGTGTTGCTGATGTGATCAATCATGATGCATCCATACAGAATAAGCTGAAGATCGTATTTATTGAAGATTATAATGTTTCCATTGCAGAGTGGATCTTTGCAGCAGCTGATATTAGTGAGCAGATTTCTACAGCAAGTAAAGAAGCATCAGGTACCGGCAATATGAAGTTCATGCTCAATGGAGCAGTCACCATTGGTACGCTGGATGGCGCAAACGTTGAAATGCTGGAAGAAGTCGGTGATGATAACATGTTCATATTTGGCATGAAGGCAGATGAAGTCATCGGATATGAGCAAAGACGTGATTATAATCCAATGGATATCTTCAATGAAAATCCTGATGTGCGAAAGATCCTGACACAGCTGATTAATGGGTTCTATTCACCGAATGACCCGGATTTATTCAGAAGACTGTATAATTCCTTGCTAAATACCACACAAACGGATCATGCAGATACCTATTTTATATTGAAAGACTTCGTAGCTTATGTACTGGCGCAGCGTGAAATTGTTGCTGCGTATGAAGATGAAGCTCGTTGGGCAAAGATGGCGATCTTAAATGTGGCTGCTTCCGGTAAATTCTCTTCTGATCGAACAATACAAGAATATGTAGATGATATCTGGCATTTAAAGCATTTGAATGTTTAGGTTCCCCTTAAGAACAAAAAGCACTGCAGCAGCCATACAGGCCTTCGCAGTGCTTTTTCGTTTCTTTTCATTTACTATTGGGATGTAGTCTGTTTTGGTCTTTTGATGTAGAGCAGACAGATGCCAATGATCATTAGAAGGAAGGAAGCAATGGCGATATATATAGTAAGTTCATCATTGTTAATATTTTCTGGGATAAGTACTGGAACCAAGGTACCCCACATGTTGAAGAATATATGCAAAAGAATCGAGAAGAAAAGGGATCCGGTTTTTTCATAAACGATTCCGAGAACGATTCCAATGAAAAATGCATAGACCCCCTGAATCATATTCATATGGAAGATACCAAACAAAAACGCTTGCATCAGATTGGCCCCCCAGAAGGGTAATGCTTTTTTGGAAAAATGCATTGTCACACCACGGAATGTCAGTTCTTCCTCGATAGGTCCTAGAAGAACGGCATATAGAATGAGCCAGATAGAGGGTGTTTCGGAAAATCCAGCAGCTTCCATCATTTCTTCGTAAAACTGTAGCCATTCAGGAAAAATTGCTGCTGTCACTGATGTCAGTAACGAAGAGATGATCTGCAGCGCTGGAACTAACAACAATAGGCCTAAGATAAGTTTGGGCTGCAGAAGATGAGAAACTGGAGTTTTCGGCGATGTTCTTTTCAGATAACGGAACCAGAATCCATAGATCAGAATACCGCTGGCAGCAAATGCAATGGATAATGCGTAAGTGAATCCTTCTGATGAAAAGACATTCCAAAGATAATCCATAATACTTTCGGTCACTACATACTCTGGTGTGAAAATGCCACTCAGACTAAAGCTTATAATTACAATGCCAAGCAAAGGGATCATAAGAACGAACTGTAGAGTTAAAGATAGGATCAGTGGTATAAATGCCATAAAGAAATTTGCTGTCTTTTTCATGAAATACTCTCTTTCTATTATGTTTATAAAAAAGTTACTTACTTTGAATTATAACAATATTTGTCTGAATTGCAAGAATCATAGACTCGGGTAGCAGAATATCCATAGACGAGGGAAAAAAATTGGTCTATACTATGTAGTATGTGCAAGGATCAAAGAGGAGCGAATGAGTATGCCATTTACACATCTACATGTCCATACAGAATACAGCCTTCTGGATGGATCGAATAAAATCAAAGAGTATGTTGCCAGAGTGAAAGAGCTGGGCATGGACAGTGCTGCGATCACCGATCATGGCGTTATGTTTGGAGTTATAGATTTTTATAAAAAATGTAAGGAAGAAGGGATTCGTCCTATACTTGGATCGGAGATCTATGTATCTCCGGCGTCTAGATTGGATCGCGAGACCGTACATGGAGAAGACAGATATTATCATCTTGTATTGCTGGCAGAAAATGATATAGGATATCACAATTTGATGAAGATCGTATCAAAGGGTTTCGTAGAAGGGTATTATTACAAGCCCAGAGTAGATATGGAAATCCTAAATACCTATCACGAAGGGATCATCGCACTCAGTGCGTGTCTGGGAGGCGAGGTTCAAAAATATCTCTCCAGAGGAATGTACGAGGAAGCTAAAAAAGCAGCTCTGCGATATCAGGACTGTTTTGGAAAAGGAAATTTCTTTCTGGAGCTGCAGGATCATGGAATTCCTATGCAGCGCACGGTGAATCAACAGCTCTTACGACTTTCTGGTGATACCGGAATCGAACTGGTCGCGACCAATGATGTTCATTATACCTACGAGGATGATGTTGAGCCCCATGATATCCTCCTTTGTCTGCAGACCGGGAAAAAACTTTCTGATGAGGACAGAATGCGATATGAGGGCGGGCAGTATTATGTGAAATCCGAAGAACAGATGAAGGGATTATTTCCTTATGCATTAGAAGCATTGGAAAATACACATAAGATCGCAATGCGCTGTCATGTCAATATAGAATTTGGAAATATGGTACTGCCTGATTTTCAGGTGCCGGAGGGTTATACAAAGTTCGAATATCTGAGAAAACTATGTTACGAAGGCCTAAAGCATCACTACGGCACGACAGAGGGTGAGCTTGCCGAAAGACTGGAGTATGAGCTTGGCGTAATCGAGAATATGGGATATGTGGAATATTTTCTGATTGTCTGGGACTACATTCGATACGCCAGAGAACAGGGGATAATTGTCGGACCCGGACGCGGAAGTGCTGCAGGTAGTATCGTTGCCTATACAACAGGAATTACAAATATCGACCCCATGAAATATCAGTTGATTTTTGAGAGATTTTTAAATCCGGAACGTGTCTCCATGCCTGATATTGATGTAGATTTTTGCTATGAACGTCGTGGAGAGGTCATAGAATATGTAATTGAAAAATATGGAAAAGAATGCGTAACACAGATCGTAACATTTGGAACCATGGCAGCTCGGGGTGTTATCCGGGATGTAGGACGCGTTATGGATCTCTCCTATTCCGCGGTGGATGTCATTGCCAAAAATATTCCGACGGAGCTTGGGATCACCATCAATCGTGCACTTGAGATCAACTCGGAATTACGAAAAATGTATGAAGAAGATGATGAGGTCAGAAAACTCATTGACATGTCGAAGCGTCTCGAGGGACTGCCCCGTCATACTTCGATGCATGCAGCAGGGGTTGTAATTGCCAAACTGCCAATGGAAGAGTATGTACCACTCTCAAGAGGGTCAGACGGAATGATCACGACTCAGTTCACGATGACGACCATCGAGGAGCTTGGTCTGCTGAAAATGGATTTTTTAGGACTGCGGACACTCACAGTCATTCAGAATGCTGTAAAAATGGCTGAGAACGGCCACGGGGTCACGATCGATATCGATCAAATTGATTTTTCAGATAAAAAAGTACTGGATTCTCTGGGGACGGGAAGAACTGAGGGCGTATTCCAGCTGGAAAGTGCGGGTATGAAGAGCTTCATGAAGGAACTCAAGCCTGAAAGCCTCGAGGATGTCATTGCCGGAATCTCTTTGTATCGTCCGGGTCCCATGGATTTTATACCGGCATATATTCGAGGCAAGAACAACCATGAAATGATCACCTATGACTGTCCGCAGCTGGAACCAATACTATCGCCCACCTATGGATGTATCGTTTACCAGGAGCAGGTAATGCAGATCGTTAGGGATCTTGCAGGTTATACCCTGGGTCGAAGTGATCTGCTCAGGAGAGCAATGTCAAAAAAGAAACAGTCCGTTATGGATAAAGAGAGAAAGTCCTTTGTCTATGGAAATGAAGAGGAACATGTTCCGGGCTGTGTGGCGAATGGGATACCGGAGCGGGTAGCCAATAAAATCTATGATGAAATGACAGACTTTGCAAAATATGCATTTAACAAGTCTCATGCAGCAGCCTATGCGGTTGTCTCCTACCAGACTGCCTATTTGAAATACTATTATCCTGTTGAATTTATGGCCGCATTGATGACATCAGTACTTGACCAGACTTCCAAGGTATCGGAATATATACAGACTTGCCGGCGAATGGGAATTGGCATTCTGCCACCTGATATCAACGAAGGAGAAAGAGGATTCTCAGTTTCAGGGAAACAGATTCGGTATGGACTCTCTGCGATTCGAAGTGTGGGAGGACCAACGATTGATTCGATCATTGAAGAAAGAAAAATGAATGGACCCTTTGTAACGCTGAAGGATTTTTTAGAGAGAATGAGTGGACGCGAGCTCAATAAACGAAGTGTTGAAAATTTTATTAAGGCAGGTGCATTAGACGGTCTTGAGGGCACGAGAAAACAAAAAATGATGGTCTATGTCATGCTAATGGATTCCATAGCATCCAGTAAGAAGAAGAGCCTTGCCGGACAAATGAGCTTATTCGATCTAGTTTCGGAAGAAGAGAAAAAAGAATTTGAGATCACCATGCCAAATGTGGGAGAATTTGGCAGAGAAAAATGCCTGGCTGCTGAAAAGGAAGTGCTTGGTGTGTATGTCAGCGGTCATCCACTTGAAGAGTATGAAGATAAGTGGAGAAAAAATATTACAGCTGACACATCTGATTTTCTTTTGGATGATGAGACGAATGAGACGAGGATTCATGACGGAGAAAAGTCGGTCATCGGCGGTATGATCGTGGAAGTTACGATCAAATATACGAAAAACAGTAAAAGAATGGCATTTCTGACCATTGAGGATCTGCTTGGTACGGTTGAAGTCATCGTTTTTCCAAATGATTTCGAAAGAAATCAACATTTGCTCAAAGAAGATTCCAAGGTCTTCGTTTTCGGAAGGGCAAATGTAGAGGAAGAGAAGAATGGAAAATTGATCTGTGAAAGAATCATTGGCTTTGACGATACAAGAAAAGAACTATGGCTTCAGTTCGTTGCGCTCTCTGATTATCAGGCCAAGGAGAAGGAGGTGCTGGGTCTGTTGGAACAGTCTGAGGGAGAAGACTCTGTGGTCATCTACATTTCCTCGACAAAGCAGATCAAGCGATTTCCAAAAGGTTTTAAAATCAATGCTGACCGGCAGACTGTGCATGAATTTGTGCTATTTCTGGGAGAAAACAACGTAAAAGTTGTGGAAAAGCCTATTGAAAACAGGCGATAAACAGATTAGAATAAGATAGATTAGAGGAAATCAGGATAATAGAATATAGAGAGAATACATGAGGAGGACACAAAACAATGGCAAATGAATTGAAAACGATTGGTGTTCTGACCAGCGGTGGAGATGCTCCTGGAATGAATGCGGCTATTCGGGCAGTCGTCAGGGAAGCATTGATAAAGGGATTAAAGGTCAAAGGAATCAAAAGAGGATATGCCGGACTGCTTCAGGAAGAGATCATAGATATGCAGGCTCGCAGTGTTTCTGACATTATTCAAAGAGGCGGAACGATTTTGCAGACGGCAAGATGTCTGGAATTTTTAACACCGGAGGGACAAAAAAAAGGGGCAGAGATCTGTAAGAAGCATAATATTGATGGCGTGATCGTGATAGGTGGTGACGGTTCTTTTATGGGTGCACAGAAGCTTGCCCGACTCGGTATCAATACAATTGGTATACCGGGAACAATCGATCTGGATATTGCATGTACAGAGTATACGATTGGATTTGATACAGCAGTGAATACAGCAATGGAGGCTATCGACAAAGTTCGCGATACCTCTACATCCCATGAAAGATGCAGTATTATAGAAGTGATGGGAAGAGGCGCTGGCTTTATCGCACTCTGGACCGGTATTGCAAATGGTGCGGAGAATGTATTGTTGCCTGAGAAATACGATTATGATGAGCAAAAGATCGTAAATAATATTATCGAGAATAAAAAACATGGTAAGGCACATCACATTATCATAAATGCAGAGGGTATCGGACATTCTACCAGTATGGCGAGACGCATCGAAGCTGCAACAGGTGTTGAGACAAGAGCGACGATCCTTGGACATATGCAGCGTGGAGGAAGTCCGACCTGTAAAGACAGAGTATATGCCTCTATGATGGGAGCTTATGCAGTCGATCTGCTCTGTCAGGGAGCATCGAACAGAGTGGTTGGATATAGACATGGTGATTTTGTAGACTTCGATATGGATGAAGCATTATCCATGACGAAGAACATTCCAGAATACGAATTTGAAGTATGCAGGAATCTTTCAAAGTAAACCGAATCAAAAGCGGCTGATTGCAGCCGCTTTTTTTGGAGAGGATTATGATAACAAGTACAGCAAATACAAAAATAAAACAGCTTCTGAAAATAATGAAAAAGTCCAAAGAGAGAACAGCAGCAGGTGAATTTATTGCTGAGGGAATGAAAATGTTCGAGGAAGCTCCAAAAGATGCAGTCAAAGAGGTCTATGTCTCAGAATCCTTTACTAAGAATCAGGCAAGGGGCAGTGAATGGAGACGTTTTCCACATGAGATCCTTTCAGACAGAGTCTTTGAATGTGTCAGCGATACCAAAACACCCCAGGGAATCCTTACTGTCATAAAGACACATACGTATTCCCCTTCCCAATTCTATCTAAGTCAGAACGGCTGCTACCTGTTTCTTGAGAATATTCAGGATCCCGGAAATCTGGGCACTATGATTCGAACGGGTGAAGGAGCAGGCATCAGTGGAATTATTATCAGCAGGGACAGTGCAGATCCCTATCAGCCTAAAACGATCCGCTCCACAATGGGAAGCATTTATCGAGTGCCAATTCTCATTGCAGAAGATTTTATACTGGAAGTAGAGAATGCCAGAGCCATGGGGATTTGCATCTATGCGGCACATTTAGAAGGATCCAGACTTTATGACAGTGCTGATTACAGGGGAAGCTGCGGGTTCTTAATTGGCAATGAGGGTAATGGTTTGACGGATGAAGCAGTTGCAGGATCTGATGATCGAATTCGGATTCCTATGAGCGGTCAGGTGGAAAGCCTGAATGCGGCGATTGCAGCAACCGTACTGATGTATGAGATGAATCGACAACGAAGATAAGGACCGGAGGTAAAGTATGTTTCGCGTTTGGGGCAGATTATTTAAAGAAAACAGACTGGTCAAAGATCATACGACCGTGAATGAGGAAAAGGACACACGGACTCACAAAGTATTTCAGGCAATGAATGAGCTCTGTTGTGAGTTCGATCTGGGGGAACCAATCTGGCTCAATATAAACATTGAAGAATTCAGAAGGGATGCAAGAACCAGATTTTATAGAGACAGTTTTATTGAGGATATCGATTTTGATTATTTTGAGTTCTACGTGATCGAAGAGGATGATTATTAGTCAGGAGGTACACGATGGAGGGTGAAGAACGACGGGAACAGATCTTAAATACGATGAAGCAGGTAAAAACACCGATTTCAGGCTCGGCACTGGCAAAGACATTTTTAGTCAGCAGACAGGTCATCGTGCAGGATATCGCACTGCTTCGTGCTGTGAACAAGAATATCCTGAGTACGAATAAGGGATATCTGCTTTACGAGCCGTCTGAAGGGGAGCAGATCGCAAGGAGAATCTTTTGTGTAAGACATACAGATGATGATATCCGCGATGAGCTGTACACCATTATAGATGCAGGGGGCAAAATTTTAGATGTCATCATTGACCATGCGCTCTATGGACAGATCACTGTGGATCTTTTGCTCCGTTCAAGAGCAGATGTGGATGAGTTCACAGATAAAATGAAACGATCCAAAGATAGACCGCTCAAAAATCTGACAAAGGAGCAGCACTATCACACCATTGAGGCAGATACGGAAGAGGTGCTGGAAAATATTGAGCAAATGCTCAGAGAAAAAGGGTATTTGCAGGAAATCACGACTTCTGGTTGCAGAACAAAATAAAATATGCTAGACTACTTCTTGACTGACAAGACACATGACTATACATGTGAAAACACACTGATGAGGAGTAGTTTATGGAGAGGTTTAAGAAATTTCTTGTTCGAAAAAATATTATTATTTCTGCAAAGAGATATGGAATCGATGCACTTGGAGCCATGGCACAGGGTCTTTTTGCTTCACTGCTGATTGGAACGATCCTTGGAACACTTGGCCAACAGACAGGAATCGAGATCTTAGTCACGATTGGAGGCTATGCAAAGGCAGCGACGGGATTCGCGATGGCGATCTCCATTGGCTATGCTCTTGCAGCTCCGCCGCTTGTACTTTTTTCACTGGCAGCAGCTGGGGGCGCTGCCAATGAGCTGGGTGGAGCGGGCGGACCACTGGCAGTACTGGTCGTCGTTATCATTGCTGCTGAATTTGGAAAAGCTGTTTCTAAGGAAACGAAGGTCGACATCATAGTTACTCCATTTGTAACGATCACAGTCGGCGTACTTCTTTCTATCTGGTGGGCACCGGGAATCGGATCTGCTGCAAATGCAGTGGGAAGTGCAGTCATGTGGGCAACCGAGCTGCAGCCATTTTTTATGGGAATCATTATTTCGGCACTCGTTGGAATTGCTCTGACTCTGCCGATCAGCAGTGCAGCGATATGCGCAGCACTTGGTCTTACCGGATTAGCAGGCGGTGCTGCACTTGCAGGCTGCTGTGCACAGATGGTAGGATTTGCAGTGCTTTCCTTTCGGGAAAATGGGTGGGGAGGTCTAATCGCTCAGGGAATTGGAACCAGTATGCTTCAGATGGGTAATATTGTAAGGAACCCGAGAATCTGGATTCCGGCCATTCTGACCTCAATGGTCACAGGACCCCTGGCAACTGTCTTATTTCAATTTCAGATGAATGGAGCAGCGGTATCGTCAGGAATGGGAACCAGTGGGCTTGTTGGACAGATCGGTGTTTATTCCGGATGGGTCAATGATATCTCACTTGGTCTAAAGGATTCCATCACAGCAATTGATTGGATCAGCCTATTTTTGATCTGTTTCCTTTTGCCAGCTGTACTCACTTGGGTCTTTGGTTCCTTTTTTAGAAAAATTGGCTGGATCAGAGAAAATGACTTAAAATTAGATTTATAGAATCGAATCGGCAGCAGGCAGACAGCGGGAGTTGAATAATTGTGTAAAATGTTAAAAAAAAATAAAAATTTCCTCCGTGAAATAACATTTTTTACAATTTAGTGATATAATAACCCTAGTAGGCAATCATAGAATTATTAAAATAATTGCCTGAAACGGAGGACAGGGGATGAAAACTACCCATGAGATCGTTGGAGAGACTGTCGACAGCTGGAAAACGATGATGTTTTTATATACTGCGGCTCTAAAAGAGGTGGGGACAAAGCTTGAAATATTGAACGAAGAGTTTTTGCATGTGCATCAGTACAATCCAATTGAATATATCAAGACGAGATTAAAATCGCCCGAAAGCATCGTAAAGAAGCTGAAGCGATATGGTTTCGAGAGCACCATTCAGAACATGGTCGAAAATATCAATGACATTGCAGGGATTCGAATTGTATGCTCTTTTACATCCGATATATATCAGGTCGCTGAGATGATTGGAAAACAACAGGATCTAACAGTAGTATCCGTCAAGGATTATATAAAAAATCCAAAGGAAAGCGGATACAAGAGTTATCACATGCATGTAACAGTGCCGATCTTTTTATCAGACAGAGTCGTTGATACAAAGGTGGAAATTCAAATCAGAACGATGGCAATGGATTTCTGGGCAAGTCTGGAACATAAGATCTACTACAAATTCGAAGGAAATGCACCGGAATATATCAGTCGGGACTTGCGGGAATGCTCAGGCATTGTCTCAATGCTGGACGAAAAGATGCTGACATTGAATGAAGCAATTAATGTTGAGAAGGCCAAACTGTCGGATTGACAGTTTGACCTTTTTATTTTCACATGATAAAATGTATTTTGTATACAAAGTAAGGAGTAAAGAACATGGATGAATTAAAAGTCAAAGCTCTGGCGAAAATAAATCTCGGACTGGATGTAGTCCGTAAGCGGGAGGATGGTTATCATGATGTTCGGATGATCATGCAGACGATTCACCTGTTCGACCAGCTTACAATCAAGAAAATCATGACACCGGAAATCAGAATTGTAACAAATTTAAGTTTTTTGCCTGTCAATGAGAACAATCTTGTTTTTAAAGCTGCAAAAATGTTGATAGATGAGTTCGATTTGAAGCATGGTGTGGATATACAGCTGAAAAAACATATACCGGTAGCGGCAGGTATGGCCGGAGGCAGCACAGATGCAGCTGCCGTACTCTATGCAATGAATGAGATGTATGGTCTGAAATTAAGGAGAAAAGATCTTGTGGAACGGGGAATAAAGATCGGAGCAGATGTTCCTTACTGCCTGATGAGAGGAACTGCACTGGCGGAAGGAATCGGGGAAAAGCTTCGTTCGCTGCCTCCAATGGTAAAATGTCCGGTTCTGATCGCAAAGCCTTCTATTTCGGTTTCAACAAAATATGTGTATGAGAATCTCAGACTCGATGGATCAGTCAGACATCCGGATATCGATCGTTTGGTCAGGGAAATTCGTAAAGGAGATGTCCGTGAGATAGCAGCGAATATGGGGAATATTCTGGAGAGCGTTACGATCGGACAGTATCCTATCATTCAGGAAATCAAAGATTTTATGAAAGTTAATGGTGCGTTAAATGCCATGATGAGCGGAAGTGGACCCACTGTTTTTGGACTTTTTGAAGATGAGGCGACTGCAACGATGGCATATGACAGGCTAAAGTCGACAAAGCTTGCAAAGCAGGTCTATCTGACAAGTATTTATAATAATCGTAAATCGTAACAGGAGGAGAAGAATGAAAGATCTAGCGCTCGACCCAAATGTTTATCTGCCATTGCGTGATGTCGTATTTCAAACACTGCGTGAAGCGATATTAAAGGGAGAACTTCAGCCGGGAGAACGACTTATGGAACTGCAGCTCGCTTCGAAATTAGGTGTGAGCAGAACGCCGATCAGAGAAGCTATTCGTATGCTGCAGCAGGAAGGTCTGGCAGTGACGATTCCAAGACGAGGCGCAGAAGTAGCCAAGATGACAGAAAAGGACATGGAGGATGTACTGCAGATCAGAGAGACCCTTGATATTCTGGCGGCTCAGCTGGCAGCAGATAATATCAACAAGTCTCAGTTGGAGGAACTAAGTGAAGCTGTCCAGGTCTTTGAAACAGCGACACAAACAGGTAATGTGCGTGAAATTGCAGTGACGGATGTTGCATTTCATGATATTATCTATAAGGCTACTGGAAATCCGAAACTGGTCGTTATGCTGAATAATCTCCGGGAGCAGATTTACCGATACCGAGTGGAATATTTGAAGGATCATAGAAATTATCCGATGCTGATCGATGAGCATCGAAAGATTTATGATGCTCTGCAAAAGCGTGACAAAGAGGCAGTCTCGAAAGCGATGAAAGATCATGTCGGGAACCAGGCTGTCACAGTAAAGCAGATCATAAGAGAACAAGGCTGAGAATAGTTACAGAATGGAGCTGCAATGACAAAAGATGTACTGATCACGATCAGTGGTCTGCAGATGCTGGATGACGGAGGTCAGGAACCTGTAGAGGTTATCACAGGCGGTGCTTATTATTATAGAAACAATAAGCATTATATCCAATATGAAGAAATCATGGAAGGGTTCGAAGGCATCACAAAAAATCTGATTAAGATAAATGAGAACAGTCTTTCCATCTCAAAAAAAGGAGTATCCAATGTTGAGATGGTTTTTGAAATGGATAAGAAAAATGTGACCTGCTATGAGACTCCCCTGGGAGCTTTAATGGTAGGGATCACTGCAAACAAAATACAGGTTCTCGAGATTGAGAATGCAATCAGCGTTGATGTCGATTACGCATTGGATATCAATTATGAGCATCTGGCTGACTGTAATATTAAAATGGAGATTCGTTCAAAAAAAAGCAAGGATTTTAAGATATGCTCTTAGAAAAGAAAATGAGTTTGACTGGAGGAAGTTATGAGGGTACGTAAAGCGGTTATACCGGCAGCAGGTTTAGGGACTAGATTTTTACCGGCGACAAAAGCACAGCCAAAAGAAATGCTGCCAATTGTAGATAAACCTACAATTCAATACATTATAGAAGAGGCAGAACAAGCTGGCATAGAGGATATTATCGTTGTAACGGGCAGAAATAAGAAATCTATTGAGGATCATTTTGATCGTTCCATCGAATTGGAGCTGGAATTAGAGAGGACACAAAAAGCAGAGACACTTGAAATGGTGAGATCCATATCAGAGAAGGTGCATTTACATTATATTAGACAGCAGAAACCGAGAGGACTTGGTCATGCAATTCTGGTCGCAAAACAATTCATAGGCCAGGAACCATTTGCAGTTCTTCTTGGTGATGATGTTGTTGTGTCAAAACAACCATGTATCGGACAGATGATGGAAGTGTTTCATGAAAAACAGGCATCAATTCTAGGTGTTCAGACAGTGCCACATGAAGTGGTCGACAAATATGGCATAATCAGCGGTGAAAAAATAGGAGACCGTCTCTATACAGTAAAAGACATGGTGGAAAAACCGGATCAAAAGGATGCGCCCACCGATGTTGCTGTACTGGGCAGATACATCATTACACCTGAGATCTTTCCTCTTCTTGAGACACAGGAGGCAGGAAAAGGCGGAGAGATTCAACTTACAGATGCCCTGAAAAGACTGGCACAGATTCAGTCTATGTATGCATATGATTTTAAAGGACATCGTTATGATGTGGGAACAAAGATCGGATTTCTTCAGGCGAATATTGAATTTGCGCTTCGTGATGCAGAACTGGAGCAGGAGCTGAAGCAATATCTGAATCAGCTTCATGGTAACTTTGAACAGATGTTATCTTATGAATAAGAATAAAAAAACCATTCCAGCCAGATTTGATTCTGGTTTGGAATGGTTTTGCATTTTTATTATTTGCCGTCACGTGCTCTTTTCAAACGATCCATCATTCTGGAGCGTAAGCCTTTTTTCTCTTTCTTCTCAACAACAATATTGCCACGAAGACCTTTCACAGCAGTAATATATAAGCCACTGACAGTCGCTTTTACTTCTTTTTTTACCGGAATACTGTCAAAAATCTCAGCATCACAGATGAATGTCTGTACCTTTGGACCGACCTTGGCTTTTACGATCGGCATCTTGGACCGGCGCATGAGCTTTGGTGTCTGTTCCAGAACAAAAGCAGGAAGACCGGCATCCTTTAAACGCAGTTTTTTCTTATCTATGATCAGCATGGAAACCTGCTGCGCAGCAGCAGCTATCTGCTCATCTTGTTGTTCCTTTCTCTTTTGAGCCCTTCTTCCGAGAAAAAATAAAACGACAAGTGCAATCAGCATCACCACAAGTATAGCGATTAGTACAATAGTTATAGTTGACACAACTAAACCCTCCTTTGAGAACATTTACGGCTTATTGTATCATTGATTTTTTAAAATTGCAATAACTGAAAACTTTGTGAATTTCTATCAAATACTTTTAATTTTGGGTAAAATATGGTATCTTATTACTTTGTGGAAAAGAAAATAAAAAGCACACCGAAATATAATGAGGTAAAACAATGAAAAGAAAATGGATTTCAATACTATTAGTTACAGCATTGTCAACTGCACTGCTGGCAGGGTGCGGAAGCAGTGCTGCATCAGATGGATCAGTAGACGATACAGGAGCTGCAGTCACAGAAGCTGTCACAGAAGTAGGGACAGAAGCGGGAACAGAAACAATTGTAAAAATGCTTTCAGCAGATATTGAGTACAATGCTCTTGATTATGTTACACTCGGCGCGTATGATCCGGTTGAAGTTACTTTATATGAAGAAAATTATGCAGTAACCGATGCTGATGTCACGGATTATGTGAACAACCTGATTTTAAATTATGCAACATCCCCATTTGTCGAGGATACATCAAAGACAGTAGTAGAAGAGGGTGATGTGGTAAATGTGGATTATGTGGGCAAGCTGGATGGCACTGCTTTTGAAGGAGGAACCGCAGAAGGTACACATATCAATACAGGAACCAATACAGATGCGGTCGCCGGCTCTGGCTATATTGATGGATTTTCAAGCGGTCTCATCGGTGCGACAGTTGGTACTACTATAGATTCAGAAGTAACATTTCCTGAAGAATATGGAAATGAGACGTTAAACGGACAGACAGTCGTATTTACTTTTACAGTAAATGCAATCGAGACGCAAATCACAGCGGAAAACATGGATGATGCATTTGTCAGTGAAAATCTGTCAGCTACCCTGGGTTCTTATTTCAATACAGAAACAGCGGAAGGATTTGTCAGTGATGTCAAGGCATATCTCGAATCTCAGGCAGAGTCTCAGGAGGCAAGTGATAAGATGTCTGCTGTCATTGAAGCAGTACAGGCAGTATGTACAGTAAATTCATTCCCTGAAGGACTTCTTGAAGCCAGAGTCCAGGAATATATCGAAAGCTTTAAGGCGCAGTACACATCAGATACTGTGACATTAGAGGATTATCTGAGCACACAGTATTACGGAATGACGGTAGAGGAATTCAACACGCAGATCGAGACCTATATGTCTGACAGCCTGACAACAGAGTTGATCTTTGAGGCGATCGCAGATCAGGAGAAGATAGAAGCAGATCCAGAAGGATTTGCGACTTATATGGATAATGTCGTTGCAAACGGAAGCTACGAATCAGTTGATGCGGTCTATGAACTGTATGGAAGTACACCTGAGATCGGTAAAGCTTATATGGA
This sequence comes from Lachnospiraceae bacterium, assembly GCA_047974745.1. Taxonomy (GTDB): domain Bacteria; phylum Bacillota; class Clostridia; order Lachnospirales; family Lachnospiraceae; genus JBKECO01. Next base: position 4,457 of record JBKECO010000004.1, on the reverse strand, counting down.
AAAAATGTATCGCGTTCAGCTGGCAGCAACACAGGTTTCTGATAATGCTACAGTGATCTATGGAACAGCGACAGAAACAGATGCTGTTGAAAGTACAACGGAAGTACAGACAACAGAGACTGAAGCGACAGAGGCAGCGCAATAGTACCAAAATGCTGCAATAGTTAGGAGACGAAATCATGGAACTTGTTAATATCAGGGATCTATATAGAAATAAGGATGTATATCTCGATCAGAGGATCTCGATCGGAGGATGGATCAGGAGCATACGCAATTCCAAAGCATTTGGATTCATTGTCGTGAACGACGGAACATTTTTTGAACCGCTTCAGATCGTATATCACGAGGGCATGGAGAATTTTGCCGAGATCACAAAACTCAATGTCGGTGCGGCGATCGTGGTGGATGGAATTCTTGTGGCTACACCGGATGCAAAACAGCCTTTTGAAATTCAGGCTGATAAGATCTGGATAGAAGGGGAATCAGCACCGGATTATCCCCTTCAGAAAAAGAGGCATACCTTTGAATATCTTCGTTCGATTTCACATCTGCGTGCAAGGACGAATACCTTTGAGGCAGTGTTCCGCGTGAGATCTTTAATTGCTTTTGCGATCCATAAATTTTTTCAGGAACGTGATTTTGTGTACGTTCATACACCCATCATAACGGGAAGTGACTGCGAGGGTGCGGGTGAAATGTTCGCAGTGACCACCATGGATCTTACAGATCTTCCGAAGGATCAGGATGGCAGTATAGATTATACAAAGGACTTTTTCAAAAAGCCGACCAATCTGACTGTAAGCGGACAGCTGAATGGAGAGACCTATGCAATGGCTTTTAAGAACATCTATACCTTTGGTCCGACCTTCCGTGCTGAAAATTCTAATACCACGCGCCACGCAGCAGAGTTCTGGATGATCGAACCGGAGATGGCTTTTGCAGATCTAAATGACGATATGATTCTGGCTGAGAGTATGTTAAAATATATTATCAACTATGTGCTGGAGCAGGCGCCTGAAGAAATGGAGTTCTTTAACAGTTTTGTTGACAAGGGACTGTTAGAGCGCCTCCATCTGGTGGCAGAATCTGAATTTGCCAGAGTCACATATACCCAGGCAATTGAGATTCTGGAAAAAAATAACAGTGAATTTGAATTTCCGGTATCCTGGGGATCTGATCTTGCTACAGAACATGAACGTTATCTTACAGAAGTAGTCTTCAAACGACCAGTATTTGTAACAGATTATCCAAAAGAAATCAAAGCTTTTTACATGAAGCTGAATGAGGATGGCAGGACAGTAGCTGCAGTGGATTGTCTTGTGCCGGCAATTGGAGAAATCATCGGTGGCAGTCAGAGAGAAGATAATTATGATGTGCTTCTGGAACGTATCAGACAAAGTGGATTGCGGGAAGAGGACTATGAATTTTATCTTGACCTGCGAAAATATGGTTCTACCAGACATGCTGGATTTGGGCTCGGTTTTGAACGTTGCGTTATGTATATGACAGGCATGTCCAATATCAGGGATGTCATTCCATTTCCAAGAACTGTAAACAACTGCGAGCTGTAAAGCTAACAGAGAGGTACTGATCAAATAGGGGGAGAAACTTATGATCTATACGCTAAAAAATGAATTACTGACAGTAAAGGTGAATGAAGTTGGAGCTGAACTAATATCTGTTGTCCGCAATGATTCTGGACAGGAATATATGTGGAATGCAGATGAACGTTACTGGAAGAGAACATCTCCTGTGCTTTTTCCGGTAGTTGGATCCTTAAACCACGGTACCTATATCCATGAAGAGACCACTTATCAAATGCCACAGCATGGATTTGCCAGGGACAAGGAATTTTCACTGGTTTCACAGTCCGAGAATGAATTATGGCTGGAATTAAAGGAAGATCATGATACCTTGAAGATCTATCCCTTTCACTTCATTTTTCAGTCCGGCTATCGGCTTTGTGACGAGAGCCTGGAAGTACTTTGGAAAGTCTGCAACACAGATTCCGGTGAAGTTATGTATTTTTCCATAGGAGCACATCCTGGATTTAACTGTCCGATCCATGGCGAAGCAGATAGTGAAGGTTATCGTCTGCAGATGCATTCCGATGACGGTGTATTATATTCCAGGATCAATCAGGACGGACTGATGCTGAACACAAAGAAGGAGCTTGAGCTTGAGCATGGGAATATTCCATTGACAAACGATTTCTTTGATCATGGAGTTTATATCGTTGAAGATTACCAGGCGGACAGTGTCTCTCTTCTTGATCCAAAGGGCGCAGAATATATTAAAGTAGAATTTCAGGCACCTCTGTTTGGTATTTGGTCACCGGAAAAGAAACAGGCGCCATTTATCTGTATTGAACCATGGTATGGACGCTGTGACAGAGAGACTTTTGAAGGCAGGCTCAAGGACAGAGAGTGGGGCAATAAGCTGGCTCCAGGTGAAGTTTTTGAGAGATCTTATACGATCACCTTTCGGTAAAAAGGACTTTCTTTATAAAAAATGATATGTTATAATACTTTCCTGTTTTTGACACCTAAAACGATAAAAAAGTCTCGCAAGCCTTGATTTTACTGGTTTGAGAGACTTTTATAAATTTTGGCATTGCACGTTATGCACGCTGTTTTTTTGTCTGTGCACAAATATTTCTCATTTTATTTATTGGAACAATCTGTTTCGATGTATTAAAGCCAAAAGCATCATGTAATGCATCGATAAGGTCTGTTCTTTTGTATGTAGGAATATATCCTTTTCCCTCAAATTTTAGGAAATTCATCTCTCTTAAGCAATCTAATATCTGACTGCAAGTATATTTCTCATCCAGCTTCTTTTCCAGATATCTGTATACAATCAGTGCAATAAAACAGGTTATAAAATGGGCTTTTATTCTTTCTTTGTCGTGAAGGTAAACTGGGCGAGCCTCAAAATCACTTTTCATGATCCGGAAACATTCTTCAATTTCCCAGCGTCTCTTATTGATTTTTACAATGGACTGTGCTTCATCATTTAGGTTGGTACAGACTGCATAAAATCCATCATACTGTGCTTCTTCGTTTACTGCCTCTAGGTCAATGTAGTATGCTGCCTTATCAGCTACTTCTCCGTCTACTGTAGCATGGTCTACTTTTATAAAACGTTTTGGGTCATTCTGACGCTTTGTTTCCACTGCGGATTTTCCTTTTTTAACAGCTTTCATGGCTCGTTCCAGTTGTCGACTGCGAATGGTTTCCTGATATTCCTTGTATTTTAACGAAAAGGTTACAATCAGCTGCTGTTCCAGTCCATCTTCCTTAATCCATCTGCTTTTATAATAAATCTTTTCCTTATCTCCCTTATCATCCAGTTTGGATATGTCGTAAAGAAGCTTTGGGTCACCGCCGGAAAGCCTCCAGCCCTCAGTAGACAACGCCCATTCTTTTTGATACTTTTTCAGTTTTTTTATGGATTGAGTGGTAATAAAAGCCCTATTTCCTTCCTTGTCGTTATTAAATTTCCGGTTACCGGTGGAAGAAAGCCCAGCATCGGTACACACAACAAACTTAGACAGGTCAAAGTTTGCAAGAAGTTTTTCTTCTAGAGGGATGAGGGAGAGTTGCTCATTCTGGTTTCCGGGATTAATGGAGAATGCAAGGGGAATTCCTTCTGCATCCATGAACAAGCCCATTTCAACAATGGGAAGAGAACGGTTTTCCTTGCTTAACCCGTACTGTTTGTCATCCTCAGCCTGCTCAATCTCAAAATAGAAATTAGTGCAGTCATAGTATATCACTCCTGTTTTTCGCTTGGAAAGGTTCATACTGTTTTTGAATAGCCTACTCTGTATGTAATCAGATTCTTGTGCAATAACAGAAAGAGCACGGTAAATCTGATGAAGCTCAAAATCTGGCTGTTCAATAAATTTGTGGGACTCCTCAAATGTACTAAGTTTTGAGGAAGGAAAAAGAACCCGTGAAAAAATAAGTCTGGAAAGAATAGAATTTAAGTTATATTTGAAGTCGTGTTTATTAGCGATCGCAGTACTAATCTTGTCAATCCCAAGTTTATGATAAATATCCTGCAAAAACAGATATCCACCATTGAAGCAACGCTGTTGGTTTTCGCATAAATCGTTAATCGGAGAAAAGTCAATTGAAATAGGAGCAGTGCCATCTAGCTCGATTTCATTCATAAGAGCGACCTGTTCCTTTGCCCATGCCTTGGCATCTGTTACGCCATAGGTTTCGCAGATATATTTTTCAGAACCAAATCGTTTAACAACCATAGATTTGTTTTTACCATCAATATAAATGGTTTTCTGTACGTAATAAGAAATAGAATTACCTTTTTTAGCCCAACCTAATCTCATGATAAACCCTCCTAGAAATATATAACTATTATACCATAACTTACCTTAAAGTGGAAGAGGAAATTTTAAATTTGACAAAAAAATAAAGCCTTTTCAAGGCTTA
>JBKECO010000048.1:0-37688 GCA_047974745.1 Lachnospiraceae bacterium | reverse complement strand
TCGGAGGATAAATCTCCTCCATCAAAATTTATTTTAATCTTACTATTGCTTTCTGAACGAAGTGTACTTAAACTAGACATAAGGGTTTCTCCTGTTGTTTTATGTTGTGTGGTAACTTCATTCTAACAAAGTTGAAACTCTTTTTCTATTGTTTGAACTTCACTTTTTAGGTGAAAGCAAGAATGTGATGGGAATACAGTAACTATACGGTGTGGCGCACGGTTGAAAAAAATCTCATGAATAATTCAGGTTTAATCCTATTTACATGGGGTCAAGTGTAGATCAGTATGGTCGTGAAGTTACTATAGGTACTGATTCAAATGGTCAGGTCGGTAACCAGGATCTCATTGATTGGAATGCTCAATTCACACCTAAATTGGACAAGATAACAGATACAGTTTATGCGGCCAACGGCTATGGACTTGCCAACAGTATTATGATCGAAGGTGATACGGGTATCATAATCATAGATACGAATGATAGTATTGAAGCCGCACAAATGGAACTGGAACAGTATAGAAAAATTACCGACAAGCCGATTTCTGGTATTATATATACTCACTGGCATTATGTTTCTGGTACCGAAGCTTATATCCCGGCAGATAATCCGGACAATGTTCCGATTATTGCGAATGAAAGACTTCCTGAACAAATGGCCGGTGCAATTTCAGAGGTTGCTTCCAGTTATGCGGATCGAGTAAGTCGCCACCATGGGGTATACTTACCGGAAGAAGGTGAAGATGCTATTATTGGTTGTGGATTAGGCAGCTTCTATGCAAACCCACTTATTGAAAATCCAACACAAGGCTATATTGCTCCCAATACATTTATCAAAGAGGGTGAGAGCCAGGAAATGACGATTGACGGGGTGGATTTTGTATTTACTGCTCAAGCTTCAGACTCGGAAGATGGCCTGATCATATGGCTGCCAGAAGAAAAGGTGTGTATAAATAATCTTACATGGCCAACTATGCCAAATCTTTACACACTTCGTGGTGAAGTTTATAGAGACCCAAGAGTCTGGATAGATGGTTTAGATAAAGTGCTGGCGTACGAGCCAGAGCATGTTCTGACAACACATGGTTTACCGTTATCAGGAAAAGACGTAATTCAAAAAGAGGTAACATTACAACGTGATTCACTTCAATTCATTTTTGATCAAACAGTGCGTTATATGAATAAAGGGTACTCCATTGATCAAATTGTAGAGAGTGTTAAAATGCCAGAATATTTAGTTAGTGGCATGATTACACAACCATATTATGGAGAAGTAAATCACTATATCAGAGGAGTTTACAGAGGTCTGATCGGCTGGTTCAGTACAGATACTGTTGAATTAAATGCTGTCACACCAGAGTTTGAAGCGATGAAAATCATTGATGGATTTGGTGGTGCTGATATGGTCATGGAACAGGCGAAAGCAACATTAGAAGATAAACAATATTCATGGGCTGCTCAATTAGCTACCTATGTAATGTATGTTGAACCTGAGAACGAGGAAGCGATACAACTAAAAGCAGATGCTTTGCGGGCAATGGGGCAATTGGCTCCAGCAACAACATCTAGAAACTATTATTTATCTCAGGCAAGAGAATTAGAAGGCGTTTTAGATTATTCACGTGGTGTAGCAGTTAGTGCAGATAAATTGCTAAGTGCACCAAGAGATACCTTCTTGAAAATGCTAAGAGTTTCAATAGACCCTGAAAAATCTTCTGAAATAGACAGAACGTTTAAAGTTACATTTACAGATAAACAAGATTCCTATGGATTGATCATTCGTAATGGAGTAGGGCAAGTTGTATATGATCCAGAGTCAGCAGATGTTGAAATGAAGCTTCCCTATGACACACTGATAAGTGTACTGGTTGGAGAAAAGAATTTTAGCGAATCTATCCAAAGTGGAGAAATTGTTATCGAGGGCGACATGGAGGTATTCCAGGAAATAATGTCCGCTTTTGATATCGCCCTATAGAAAGCCTTATAGAAAGTAAAATCAAATCTCTTTACCCTTTGTGCGTTTCGTGATATAGTCTACTTAATATTATGGTATGAGGAGAAATGCACATGGGAATAAGCAGTCATGCGACACTTTATAATGATACATTGGATTTAGTTCCTTTATTTAACTGTCTTGGTGATGAGTCAAGAATTAAAATTCTCACGTTATTGTCTGATCATGGACCCATGAATGTGACACAGATTACAGAACAAATGGATTTGTCCCGACCAGCAGTTTCACATCACCTCCAACAGTTAAAAATAGCTGGTTTTGTGGATTTTAAAAAACGCGGCACGGAACGCTTTTACCGAATTAAGTTCTTGTGGTACTTAGAAAAACTGCAAAAATGGACAGAGGATTTTAAAGAAGAGTGTCGAAATTTAGAATAAATTTTCTAGCGAGGAAAATAAGATCCTCGCTAAAAAATAAAGCATAAGGTTTATATGTTTAAACCCATGATTACGTGAACGATATGGAACCCTTATGCAGAAATTATGTAACTATTGTCAAAGATCATATCAAATATTTAGTATTCAGGAGGAAAAAGAATGAACTTAGGAAGATTTTACAGCGGACTTATGAACCCCATGTATGAAAGTGTTAATATGGACGACTACATTGTAGCAACCTACCTAGTTGGTGCAAAAAGACACGAAGACCCAATTGTAAAAGCCAGCAGTATTGCTGTTGAACAAACAACCGGTTCATGGGCAGATATTGCAACGGAAACTGATGAGATCAGAGAAAAATATGCAGGTAAAGTATTTGGTGTATATGAAGTTCCAGATTTCTTAAATGGGCATGACTTAGAATTATACAAAGAAGAAGTAAGATTTTATGTAATGAGAATCGGTTTCCCGGTTGTGAACTTTAAAAACAACCTTCCATTAATGTTATCTGCTGTACTGGGTAATATCACAGCGTTGCCAATGTTAAAGTGTCTGGATGTTGAATTCCCAGAAAGCTTTACAGCTGATTTCCAAGGACCAAAGTTTGGTATTGAAGGGATCAGAGAAATTACTGGAGTTCATGGACGACCACTCCTCAACAATATGATCAAACCTTGTACTGGCTGGACTCCAGAGCACGGTGCTCAATTATTCTATGATGCTGCTGTTGGTGGCGTTGACTGGATCAAAGATGATGAATTAATCGGTGGCAATACATCCTTCAACGCGATTGTTGACCGTGTGAAGCAAAATATGGCAATGGCTGAAAAAGCAAACAAAATCAAGGGTGAAAGCACGATATACTCTGTTAATATCACAGATGAAGTATTCAACCTTAAGAGAAACGCAATGGCTGCAATTGAAGCGGGTGCAAACGCAATTATGATCGATGTTTTCTGTACAGGCTTCTCAGCGCTTCGCATGTTAGCGGAAGATCCAGAAATTCAAGTTCCGATTTTAGCGCATCCTTGTTACAGTGGTGCAAGCATCGCATCTCCTGAAAACGGCGTTGACTACAACGTTTATGCTAAACTTTGCAGACTATGCGGGGCAGATGTGCAATTAGTTGGTACTCCTTATGGTAAGTTCGATGTATTAAAATATGCAACGATCAGTCATATGAATCACATGAGAAACAAGTTCTATGATATTAAACCATCTATGCCTTTATTTGGTGGTGGTACAATCCCAGGTAATGCTCAAATCATTATCCAGGAAACTGGAATCGACAGTATTATGGGTGTTGGTGCAGGTATCCACGCATTCCCGAATGGTCCAACTGCAGGTGCAAGAGCAATGAGAGCTGCAATTGACTGTGGCGTAAATAATAAAGACATAAGAAAAGAAGCAGAAACGAACGAAGACCTAAGAGTTGCCCTTGCAACCTGGGGCTTGGTTGGGGAAGATGATATTAAGAAAAACTTCTTAATTTAATAAATTGTCACCCAGTAACCATTAGTATAACAGGCAAAGCCTAGCGTTAAACCTTGCTTTGCCTGTTTTTAATACATAATGAAAGGAATAACAAAAAGCTATGAAAACAGATGTATTAATCATAGGGGGCGGAGTAATTGGCTGTGCTGTTGCTTATGAACTGGCAAAGTACAAGATAGATGTTGTTGTTTTAGAAAAAGATGGTGATATTGCGAATGGAACAAGCAAGGCGAACTCAGGTATAGCGCACAATGGTTTTGGGGAAAAAGCAACAACAATAAGAGGTAAATATTGTGTTCGAGGTTCAAAAATGCTGAAAGATCTATGTGAACAGTTACACGTTCCCTACATTCATAGAATCGGCGCAGTAGGCGTAGGTTTTGATGAAGCTGATTTAAAGAAAATGGAATACGCTAAAAAAAATGCAGAACAACTAGGTATTGATGATGTACAAATTCTTTCTGGGGATGCGATTTTTGAATTAGAGCCAAACCTATCGAGAGATGTAAAGTATGCAATTTTTAACCCAGGGCTCAGTATCATTGGCTCATATGAGCTAAATATCGCCTTTGGAGAGTCAGCAGCAAGAAATGGGGTCCGTTTTTTACTGAACCATGAGGTGTTGTCTATTGATACAAAAGATAGAAAAGTAACATCTGTACATACAAATCATGGGGATTTTGAAGCAAAAGTAGTGATCAATGCAGCAGGACTGTATGCAGATAAAATAGCATCTATGGTAGAAGAAATAGACTTTGCAATTAGACCTAGAAAAGGTGAATATTTCCTGTATGACAAAAAGGTTAGAACCAAACTCAACCATATTGTTGGTGACTTAGGATCAGAATACAGTAAAGCTATGATTGTTGCTCCTACGGTTCATGGAAATGTTCTGGCGGGTTCCAGTGCTGCATTTATAGAGGAAAAGGATGATTATGGAACAACCGGCGAAAAACTTGACATGATTTATGATACACTGATTTCAAAAGCCCTGCCTTCTATTCCAAGATTTGGAGATGTTATTACAACATTTGCCGGTAACCGTGCTGCGTCTTCAACAGAGGATTTTATCATCGAATTTGCTAAAACGGTGGATGGTTTTATTAACCTTGCAGGAATGCAATCGCCGGCACTTACAAGTTCACCTGCAATCGCAGAAGATGTGGTGGAAATGGTAAAAGAAGCTGGCCTTACACTTGAGAAAAAAGAAGAGTATCTTCCATTTCGAGAAAAACCGGTTGTTATTAGTGAGCTCGAACCCGATGAAATCAACAAATTGATAAAAGAAAGACCGGATTATGGTGATATTATTTGCAGATGTGAAACGATTAGTCGAGGCGAAATCATTGACGCAATTAGAAGTCCAATCCCAGCGGTAACGGTAGATGCCATTAAAAGAAGAACAAGGGCAGGAATGGGACGTTGTCAAGGTGGTTTTTGCGGACCAAGAGTACTTGCCATTGTAGCAGAAGAACTTGGAGTTGATTTGACAGAAATTAATAAGTCAAACAGTGGTTCCTATATGGTAAGCGGAAAAACAAAGGAGATGCAGGAATGTTAGAATATGATGTTATAGTAGTTGGTGGTGGTCCGGCAGGACTCGCAGCAGCTATAGAGGCACACGATAATGGTGTACAAAATATTTTAGTTCTGGAACGTGACCATGAGCTTGGTGGAATTTTAAACCAGTGTATACACAATGGTTTTGGACTTCACTTATTTAAAGAAGAATTAACAGGACCGTCTTATGCAGAACGCTTTATTGATAAATTAAAAGAATGTAATATTGAGTATAAACTCAATTCCATGGTACTAGACCTGACTGATGATAAAGTAGTACACTACATTAATAGAGAAGATGGTTATTGTCAGGTAAAAGCAAAAGCCGTTGTACTATCAATGGGCTGCAGGGAAAGAACCAGGGGCAATATAACAATACCCGGAACAAGATGTGCAGGTGTCTATACGGCAGGTGCGGCACAAAGATTGTTAAATATGGACGGCTATCTGGTCGGTAAAAAAGTTGTAATATTAGGTTCGGGAGATATTGGGCTTATTATGGCCAGAAGAATGACACTAGAAGGCGCACAAGTACAGGCAGTTATAGAAATGATGCCATATTCTGGCGGTCTGACCAGAAATATTGTTCAGTGCCTGGATGATTTTAATATTCCATTATATTTAAGCCATACTGTCGTAGACGTGAAAGGCAAGGATAGATTAGAGCAAATTACCGTTATGGAAGTTGACGAAAATCGCATACCAGTTCCAGGAAGTGAAATGATTTATGATTGTGATACATTATTACTTTCCGTAGGTCTTTTGCCCGAAAATGAATTATCTTTAAAAGCAGGAATCGAACTTGACCGTGTAACAGGTGGACCGATTGTCAATGAAATTATGGAAACTACAGTTGACGGTATTTTCGCTTGTGGTAATGTTGTTCACGTCCATGATATTGTAGACTTTGTTACGCTTGAGGCCCGTAGAGCCGGGAATGGTGCTGCCCGATATGTGAAAAATGAAATTTCGGAGCATAGCAAACATGTGACAACGAGTTGTGGGCATGGCATCCGTTATATTGTCCCTCAAACGATAAGAGTATCAAATGTAGAAAAAGCACAGACTTTGTTTATGAGGGTAACAGATGTATTTGTTAATAAAGAACTCGTAGTTTCTTGTGGAAACCAGGAAATTAAAAGAATTAAGAAACAGCATTTAGCTCCTGGAGAAATGGTTATGCTAGACATACCAAAGGAATGGTTAGAACAATATTCAGAAATGAACGTAAGAGTGGAGGGATAGCAATGGAGAACAAAATAATCTGTATTGCTTGTCCAATGGGTTGCCATTTGACTGTGACAAGCGATTCGAATGCCGAAGGTGGTTATCGAGTAGAGGGCAACAAATGCAAAAGAGGTGGAGTGTATGGAGTTAAAGAAATGACAGCACCTTCACGTACTTTAACAACTACTGTAAAAATTAAAGGGGCAGCCCTTACCAGAGTACCTGTGGTTACAAAGGGTGAAATTCCAAAAGGCAAACTGTTTGAAGCGATGAAAGTAATTGCTAATATTGAACTTGCGGCTCCAGTATCAATAGGTGATATCGTAGTTCCTAATCTTGTGGATTCCGGTGTTGATTTAGTAATCGCAAGGTCCATGGGGAACATAAATAAATAGGTTTACAAATAGCAAGTTTAGATTCTGAAAAGGATTATAAACTTGTTATTTTTTTATACGTCGTTCCCCAGGTCACCATGGAATCTAAAATTGGTTTCAAACTAAACCCCGTCTCAGTAAGTGCGTACTCTACTTTTGGGGGCACTTCCGGATAGACGGTTCTAGTCACAAGTCCAGCTGTTTCCATTGCACGCAAATGACTGGTCAGTACTTTTTGGGTAATACCGGTAACGGAACGCATCAGTTCATTAAATCGTTTTGTACCATCTAAAAGATCTCGTATAATAAGTACCTTCCACTTATCACCAATGAGCTGCAAAGTTGTTTCAACGGGGCAATCAGGTAATAGTTTTTCCATGAAAATCTCCTTTGGTATATTATTGGATATATAGATATATTCATCTGTTTAGCCATATTATATACCGAAAGAAAGTGCCTTTCAATGATAAAAATAGACTGTATAAGAAAACAGTATGTAAAAGGACAGTATAAAATAAAACGCATCAAAAGATACTAAGTTACCTTATATATACTATGCCACTTAGGGCACACTATACCACTTCTGGCACGCTATACCACTTTATTGTGCGTTCTTTACGGAAAGGAAAAACGTAATTATGATAATGATATAGCAAATCCAAGGAGGATAAAGGGATGAATAACAAAGAAAAAGCAATTTCGTTAATTAGCAGTTTTGCGACAGGTGATGTAAATGCAGCCAAAGAATTATTGAAGGAGGAGTATATTCAGCATAATCTTTTGTATGAAACAGGCAGAGAAGCTTTTGCAGGAAGTGTTTCTTATCTTGGAAGTGCGCCAGTAAAAACGACAGTAAGAAATATCAGAGCATTTGAAGACGGAGATAAAGTGTTTTTGCATACCGTGTATAATTTTGCAGGATCAGGAGAACAGATTGCATTTGATATCTTCCGATTTGAGGATGGGAAAATTGCAGAACATTGGGATAATCTTGCGGCGGTCACACCTGCGAATCCAAGTGGACATACGCAGTTCGATGGTCCGGTGGAGTCAAAAGAATTCGAAAAAAGCAGTGCAAATAAGGAGCTGGTGAAAAATTTTATGGAAGATGTATTAATGGGAAAAAACCTGCAGAAAACGCCTGAGTATTTTGATGGAGACAATTATATACAGCACAATTCTGGTATCGCAGATGGATTGTCAGGACTTGGAGCAGCGTTAGAAGGCTTGGCAAAAGCGGGTATTCAGATGATTTATACAGCTACACATCAGATTCTCGCTGAAGGAAATCAGGTTCTTGCAATCAGCGAAGGTACTTTTGGCGGTGCACCTACTTCCTATTATGATTTATTCAGAATAGAAGATGGAAAAATCGCAGAACATTGGGATATAATGGAGACAATAGCAGAAAAAGACACTTGGGCAAATGATAACGGGAAGTTTTAATTCCTTCCGCACATATGCTGTTTGAATTGCCACTCCTGTTTTCGCCAACGAATGGAATGGTGATGCGTGTGAGTACATGTGACTATTTAAAAATTTTGAAGGAAGAGATCCATTCAACGGTGTTTGCCACGGTTGATAAAGAAGGCCTTCCAGCAACACGAGTGATAGATATTATGCTTACCGATGAAAATAGTCTTTACTTTATCACAGCAAAGGGAAAAGAATTCTATCAACAGTTAATGGAAAAACAATTTGTTGCAATCAGTGGAATGACTGGTGGAGAAGGCTCTTTATCAAAAAAAGCAATCACCATTCGAGGAAAAGTGGAATGCATTGGGCAGGAATTGCTGGATCAGGTGTTCATAGAGAATCCCTATATGGCAGAAATATATCCATCAAAGGAGAGTCGGATCGCACTTTGTGTTTTTCGCCTGCATCAGGGAAATGGAGAATATTTTGATCTTTCAACAAGACCAATCACAAGACATAGCTTTATTATAGGTGAAGATAGCCAGAAGCTGGCAGAACTTAGAATAGGGTACTATATCAACGAAAGTTGCGTGGCTTGTGGTAAATGCAAGTCTGTTTGTCCTCAGAATTGTATAGAAATGAGCAAACTGCCATATGTCATCAGGCAGGAGAATTGTCTTCATTGTGGGAATTGCATGAGTGTATGTAATTTCGGTGCGGTAGAAAAGAGATAGGATGTGAAGCGATTGGACACTCTTAATAGAAGAAAAGAAAGAAATATTGAGACGGATACGAAAGAAATGCTTCGAATCATAGAAGAGTTAAATCGTGCAGATGCCATTGTAGTCGGTGCAGGTGCAGGACTTTCTACTTCCGCAGGCCTTACCTATGATGGAAAACGATTTGAGGATCATTTTTCTGAATTCATTCAAAAATATGGTATGACAGATATGTATTCTGCTGGATTTTATCCCTTTGAAACCAAAGAAGAAAAATGGGCATATTGGAGTAAGCATATTTTTTACAATCGGTACAATGATGGATCTACAGAGGTATATCAAAATTTGCATGAGCTGGTACAGGGTAAAAATTATTTTGTATTAACAACCAATGTAGATCATCAATTCCATCTCTCCGGTTTTGAAAGTGAAAAAATATTCGCAACACAAGGGGATTATGGGCTATTTCAGTGTGCCAGAGGATGTCATAAAAAACTCTATGACAATGAAACCGAAGTGAGAAAAATGGTAGCAGAGCAAAACGATTGTAAGATTCCAAAATATCGAATCCCGAAATGCCCAGTTTGCGGTGGTGATATGGAAGTGAATTTACGTATTGACGGATATTTTGTAGAGGATGAAAATTGGAATAAGGCAGCTAAGAAGTATTCCTCATTTTTGGCTGAAAATCAGAATAAAAGAATTCTTTTTCTGGAGCTTGGAGTAGGGAGCAATACGCCTGGTATCATAAAGTATCCATTTTGGAAGATGACCAATCAATGGAAAAATTCATTTTACATCTGTATGAATAAAGGCCAGGCATTAGCGCCGGATGAAATCAGCAGCAGGTCTATTTGTATAGATGGAGACATTGGGCAAATACTAAGATGTATAACGAAGTAGGAAGGTCGGTGTGAAAAGATGAATCAGAAAGAAAGACTCGATTATCTGGTAAATTTCTTGTGTGAGGACTCTGACCAATATAAGAAACTGCAGTTTGCAGAGAATGAAAAAAGAAACGCACTGCGTTCACTGATGAATATTAGAATGCCCAAATATATATCTTCTGAGTTCTTGCAGATACAAGATGATTTTTTGAAGCAGGAGCTTCTGGAGTCGGGAATTGTTTCGTGGAAAGAAATTCCTCATATCGGCGAGCAGTTTGGAATACAATATGAACATGCACAAAAGGTAGCCTTGTGGCAGGGAGATATAACAAAACTCAAGGTAGACGCTATTGTAAATGCGGCAAACTCACAGATGTTGGGATGCTTTGCGCCCTGCCATAAGTGTATTGACAATGCCATTCATTCGGCTGCAGGAGTGGAGTTGCGGGAAGAATGCAATTCCTATATGAAGGCAAAAAAGAAAGAAGATCCATACTATGAAGAACCTACTGGAAGAGCCGTCTTGACAAAAGGATACAATCTCTCGTGTCGTTATGTCCTTCACACAGTAGGACCAATTGTGAAAGGAGCCTTAACAGAGAGCCTAAAGCAGGATTTACGGGATTGTTACAGGTCATGTTTTCAAGAAGCAATGAGTCACGGAATAAGAACAATTGCATTTTGCTGCATCTCGACGGGAGAATTTCACTTTCCAAATGAGGAAGCAGTAAAGATTGCATGGACTACCATAAAAGAAATTTTAAATCAACATGCAGATCGGCTTGACAGAGTTGTCATTAATGTATTCAAGAAGCTGGATCTTGAACTATATCAGGAACTATTAAGTAAAGAAGCTTAAAACTATTTTTTGAGGGCACATTCGAGTGCCCTTTTTTAATGTTGATTATTTTACTTTGTGAAAAGTCGATGGAAAACTGTTTCAAAAAAGCAATACTATTGTTTGGTCAACATAGGAATAACTTCTCTTCGTTGATATCCATATGATACAATTATAGGAAAGTTTTTGAAGAGAGGAGAATATCATGACCACGAGAGAAGAGGTTGTTACAGTTTGCAGTGAACTGCAAGGAACATATGAGGATATGCCATTTCGTGATCCAAATTGGACGGTGATCAGGCATAAAGCTAACAAAAAAGTATTCGCCTGGATATATGAAAAAGAGGGCAATATCTGGATCAATGTAAAATGTGACCCTGAGTGGCGAGATTTCTGGCGCAGTACCTATAAATCTGTGATACCAGGTTATCATCTGAATAAAGAACACTGGAATTCGATTATTTTAGATGGCACTGTTCCTGAGAAAGATATTTTAAGAATGATCGAGGAAAGCTATGCGCTTACGAAACCTAAAACCTTGCCATTGCATAGGATGCAACAGCAAGGAAGGAATAAACAATAACTTTATTATTGGGATTATTTATTAGCCTTTGCATTCGTACTGCTATTTTTCTGAATCGTAAAGCTGTCGATCGGATCGCTTACACCTACTTCATATGTTGTTACTGACAAAAAGCTGTTTTTTGCAGTGATGATCGTATATTCAGGAATCGTATCCTGATTTTCTACAGCAGATGTGTACTTGTATTCTGTCTGAAGGCCGTAATATTTGCTGCCGGTGGCGGAATTTAGACACATGTATACTGTACCGGCTGGATTCAGAAGTTCATTTCCGAGGTTGTTCTGATCTATGACAATGCCATCCTCTACCAAAGGACCACCATTGCTTGTGAATGGATAGGTACGAACGTAACTGTGATCATGACCTGTCAGTACTAGATCCACATTATAATCTGTCATCAAATCTTCAAAGCCGGCCAGGGAATATGCTTTGATATCAGAATCATTATAGTGAGCAGCATCACTTTGCTGCGACTTGTGAGCGTTTACAATAAGCCAGTCATACTTTCCTGCATACATGGTCACTGCCTCGGAAAGGGTTTTATCATAAGCGGCAATGAAAGGAGCAGCGGCAGTTTCATCGGCTGGGTATGCTGCATCATCAAGGACCACGAATAAAGTATTGTTATATACATAATAGTAATTGACCAGTTCAATATTACCAACGGTATCGCCTGTCAGCATGGAGATATTGTAGTGATAATCGAACATGGCACGTCCTGCTGCAGATCCTTCATGGTTTCCGATGCAAGTTGCAAACGGAACTAATAGTGAATCTTGAAGTAAACCAGAAGTAAAGGCGCCGTATTCCAACTCGCTAACATCGTTGACCTGATCACCCGTTCCGGCGATGAAGGAAACATCTTTACTTAGGATCTCTGTCACAGTAGTATTCCAGGCATTTGCATCTGACTGGAGGTTCTTTGCATAGATCTGGGGATCACCAACAACAGCAAATGTATATTTTCCGTTATCCGTTGTTTCGAATGTGTAAGTATCGCTGTAGTTGTCTCCATCACTTGACACCTGACAGCTGTAGGTCTTGCTAGGTTTTAAACCTGTAATTGTGACTTTGTTGTATTCTTTACCACTGGTCGCTGTGCCCTGTGAACCGGTAAAAGTAGTTGAAATTCCATCAACCTTTACACTTGGAGTTTCGATGGTGCCATTGTCCTCGTTATACCAGCAAAGGCTGAGACTCGATGAGTCAGAACCGATGGTCAGGATAATATCCTGCGGCTCGAAAGTAGTACGAATGGTTTCTGCTTTGACTCCGTCCGCAATAGTAATCATGATAGAAGCAGCCAATGCAGATGAGATGATAAATTTAGACAAACGCGTTTTTTCCTTTAACATTTTTCTCTCCTCCTGAACTTGTTCAAAATGAATCATTACTGTACTTGTACCATAAGGTATAAATGTAAAAACTCGTTATTATGTTTTGTAATATATAGGTAAAAAGTGATATTTTTCATTTGACTTGCCCATTAAAAGATCTGCTGACACAGGTGCGTTCTACTGTTTGAAACAACCGAGCAGATACTGCATATCCTCTATCTAAATTCATGTAAAAAAACAACTTGTAAGTACAAAAGTACAAGTTGTATGGTAAGTATAGGAAAACACTGTCCGGAATTAGGTCATGGAGGTAGCAAAATGATGGAAATTAAGAACTACAAATTTTGGTTCTGTACCGGTTCACAAGATCTTTATGGAGAGGCATGCCTGGCGAGGGTCGCTGAGCATTCCAGGATCATAGTTGAAAAACTGAATGAATCCCACACTCTGCCATACGAAATCATTTTAAAGGATACCCTGATCACAAATGAACTGATCAGAAGAACGTTTAATGAAGCGAATCAGGATGAGGAATGTGCCGGAGTCATCACCTGGATGCATACTTTTTCCCCTGCAAAATCATGGATACTGGGACTTCAGGAGTACAGAAAACCACTTTTGCATCTGCACACACAGTTCAATGAGGAGATTCCATACGATACCATAGATATGGATTTTATGAATGAAAATCAGTCTGCACATGGAGACAGAGAATTCGGACATATGGTCTCCCGCATGCGGATCGAGAGAAAGGTTGTCGTTGGGCACTGGTCTTCCGGAAAAGTAAGAAATGAGATCGCATCCTGGATGCGAACAGCCGTTGGAATCATCGAAAGCAGCCATATCCGTGTCATGAGAGTGGGAGATAATATGCGGAACGTGGCTGTTACAGAAGGAGATAAGGTAGAGGCACAGCTGAAATTCGGCTGGGAGATCGATGCTTATCCGATCAATGAGATCACAGAATCCGTTCAGGCGGTTTCAATGTCTGATGTAAATGCACTTTTAGATGAGTATTATGAAATTTATAAAATGGTACCCGGCGACAGAGACCCAGCGCAATTCCGTCGAATGGTGGGTGTGCAGGCGCAGATAGAAATCGGGTTCGAGAGATTTTTAAAGGAAAAAAATTATCATGCGATCGTAACACACTTTGGGGATCTTGGAGCATTACAGCAGCTTCCGGGACTTGCCATTCAGCGACTTGAACAAAAAGGATATGGGTTCGGCGCAGAGGGTGACTGGAAGACAGCGGCTATGGTTCGCCTGATGAAATTGATGACAGCCGGCATGATAAATGCGAAAGGAACCTCTATGCTGGAGGATTATACTTATAATCTTGTGCCTGGAAAAGAGGGAATACTTCAGGCACATATGCTTGAAATCTGTCCGTCTATAGCGGAAGGCGATATCAGTGTCAGATGTGAGCCTCTTTCTATGGGAAATAGGGAAGATCCGGCAAGGCTTGTGTTTGAATCCAAGACCGGAACAGGAATTGCCACATCCTTGGTCGATCTTGGCAATAGATTCCGCCTTCTGATCAACACAGTGGATTGCAAAAAAGTTGAAAAACCGATGCCAAAACTTCCAGTTGCGACGGCATTCTGGACTCCGAGACCGAACTTTGAAATAGGTGCACAATCATGGATTCTCGCAGGTGGAGCACATCATACAGCATTTACCTTTGATCTTACAGCGGAACAGATGGGAGACTGGGCAGCAGCAATGGGAATCGAAGCAGTATTCATCGATGAAGAGACAAGGATTCGGGATCTGAAAAAAGATCTGATGATCGGTGAACTATGCTGGAGAAATTTATAGAATCGAGTTCTTGAATCAGGCATGGAATTACTAAGGCAGGAATTGATCACCAAAACATGAGGAATCATGTGTTAGAATAGAGACAGAGAAAATAGCAGATGTTCATTGTTTCATAGATAATATATGGAGAAAAGCATTGAAAAATCAGAGCCATAAATATGATCTAGTTCTGGAAGAACTAAGGACTCAAATTTTTAACGGCACAATTCTTCCGGGAGAAAAACTTCCTTCAGAGAATGAGTTGACAAACCGTTATCAGGTCAGCAGACAGACAATCAGAAAAGCACTTGATCTGCTGCAAAATGAGGAGCTGATCTATAAGGAACATGGACGTGGGACATTTTGCTCGAATCGAAAAAAAATACATAATAAATCCCATAACATCGGAGTTGTTCTGACGTACCTATCCGACTATATTTTTCCGCAGGTCATACAGGGTCTGGATCAGGTATTTAGTGAGAAAGGCTACAGTATTATCTTGAAGAACACCAGAAACTCAAGAACCCTGGAGGAAAGGTGCCTTGAGGATCTGCTTTCAAAAAATATTGATGGACTCATTATTGAACCAAGTAAGAGTCAGATCTTTTGCAGGCATATGCACCTCTACCAGAAGCTGGATGAGTATAAAATTCCCTATGTGTTTATTCAGGGAAGCTACAAACAGATGTGTGGCCATCCCACAATTCTGATGGATGATGCGAAAGGTGGATATCTAATCACCAGACATTTGCTAGAGTCTGGTCATCGGTCAATCATAGGAATATTTAAGGCAGACGATATGCAGGGAATCCAGCGCCATAAGGGTTATGTAAAGGCACTGCAGGAATCGGGGATCTCCTATGATCCTGAGTTGGTCATATGGTACCATACGGAAGACAGGGCTGTTCACCCCTATCAGAGTATTCGACTCATGGCACAAAACAGACAAAATCTTTTTTTTGATGGTGTCGTATGTTATAACGACCAGATCGCCAATGCGGTGATAAAAGCACTGCATGAAAATGAACTGGATGTTCCCAGGGATGTATCCGTGACAGGTTATGACAATTCTTCGATCTCCAGAATCTCTGGGGGAGGACTTACCACCATTGCACATCCTCAGGAAAAGCTGGGACAGATCGCAGCAGAGGTACTGCTGAATCTGGTACAGTTTGGAGATGAAGTATTGGAGCAAAAGGTAATTCTGATTGAACCAGAAATCATTATCCGGGAGTCAAGTGCACCAAAACGGTATGATGATACGAAGATATAGATAAACAAAGTTAATTTATAAAAACCGAAAAATCTAACATTCGATCATCAATAAAGTAATCGCAGGTCACTTTTCTGCTATTGCTTCCATAGAATTCTACGATCTCAGGCAGATTATCATTGACGGCATCAAACTCAAGCCCTTGCTCCTGGCACCATTCGACAGCTCTTGACAGAGCATCATTAGCACGGCAGGTCCAGAGAATGAGTTTGTTGCCATTCTTTTTCCAATTTTTCAGATAACGGATCAGAGTCTGATTAGGCTCTCCAAGGTCAGGCCATTCACTGTAACACAGGGTTCCGTCAAAATCTACGGCAATGATTTCGTATGTTCTCTCCATGGTACTGTCTCCAATTCTATCGTTCGGTACAAATGTTGGCAGCCGCAGGCTACCCTATGACCTTACCGAAGATTTTAAATTCATCCTGCAGGTCCACAGGCTTTGGTGGATATTTCGAATTCAAGGAAATTAAATAGAGTCCATTTCCGTCATCCTGTAATTTTTTACAATAAGCTTCATGATTCAAGTAGAAGATGCCGACCTCACCATCCTTCAGATCATCCTGCTGATGAACCCAGACGATCTGACCATCCACATACCTTGGTTCCATGCTGTCCCCAGTTATCGTAATACCAAAATCCGCAGAAGGCGGAACTTCAGCTCCTGCGTCAATCAGTTCAAAGTCTTCACTGTCTAGAAAATTTCCTATACCTGCAGAAACTAAAGTCGAATAAAGTCGGATTTTTCTACTTGGAAAGGCAGTGATTTCTGCATCTTTCTTTTCATATTTTCCGGAGAGTATAAGAAGAGACAAGTAGTCCAGTATTTTTGCTTTTCCTTCCTCATTCAGTTTGGAAAGAGGATTTCCCGGATTCGATCCAAAGTAGCTTTCGTATACATCTGGTATCTCGAGGAGCCTGCAAAGAATGAGAAACGTAGTAACGCTAGGCTCACTCACATTTTTCTCCCAGCTGGAAATGGCTTTATAGCTGATCGTGATTCCTTCCTTCTTAAGAGCTGCTGCTAGCTCTGGCTGAGAAAGTCCCATTTTTTTACGATTATTAGAAATAACCTGCCCAACTGAATGCATATTATATTCGCCTTTCCGATTTTTGTGAAGAACGTAATGTTACGGTTGAATTATGGAAGTAATATCACCTTGGAGTAGAGTACTTCGGAGTAGAGTACAGCGGAGTAGAGTACTTCGGAGTAAAGTACTTCGGAGTAAATATAGAAGGTGTAGAATCAGAATAGCATGCAAATTAAAAAAAAGCAATAAAAATCTTGATAAAATAGATATATGTGGTAATATATAGAGTATAATCCATAAATACAAGATATTTATTCTGCGGGCTGGTGAGTTAGTGGTTGGCAAGTAAGTAGGTAAGTAGGCCAGCATGTACGTCAAGGGAGTTGATATTTCACTTAAAAGGCATATGGGAGGTGGCTGCCATGTTCTTCGTTTTTCACAAACTGACCGATCATCCAATGATTCAGGAAGCATTTGAACTCATCTGTGGGGTTAAGCTGCGTACGGAATATTATGTAGATATGGAAAGGTTTATTGCGGGACGCATTGATAAAAAAGCAATGTACCAGAGCCTACTTGACATGAATTCCAGATATGCATTTCTCTATCAAGCACCCTATCCAACGGAAGAGAATATCTATGCAGCTTGGTCGGCATTTGAAGTCGAGTTGAACGATGGTCAGGGGAAAGCTTCTGAATCTACCTTGGATATCTGGAGTGCTGATCGACTCAATGAAATGGAAGCACAGGCAATTATAAACTGGATCTATCGGGCATATGGAAATATGAAGCTGCGGGAACAGGAGACGGAATCAGCTCTAAAAGAATTGAGTCGGGCATTTCAACTGCCGGAACTGGCCTTCGGAGATGAGATGATTTATGTCAGGTCGCAGGTGGAAATGATCCGGATCACATCCTTTGGAAGTTTTTACAAAGCGATGCAGGATATTGAGAGTGCGAGCCATACATTTTACTACCGTGGTCATTCGGATGCGAACTACAGACTGCTTCCATCTATCATGCGGAGAACAGAGTGGCTGGCTCATGAACGGGACATGTATAATGAGCTCCTTATTGAGTGTCCTCAGGAATTTGTCAACTGCACGACACATCTAGAGACTTTGGTTCATATGCAGCATTATGGACTTCCTACAAGATTGCTTGATGTAACACGAAATCCACTGGTTGCATTGTATTTTGCCTGCACTGGCAATCCGGATAAAAAGGGTGAGGTCATTGTCTTTGATGTCCTTCGGGATAAAGTAAAATATCCTGGCAGTGATACCGCCACAGTGCTGGCTTCTCTGCCGCTATTTGACCAAAGCCTCCAGGATCAATTTGCGAAATGGGCACTGGATTCTAAAGTAAGGAAAACAGATTTCAATAAAAAAATAACGCGTCTTTTACATGAAATAAAATTGGAAAAGCCTGCATTTCGGGATGACATCATGAAACGCGATATCCTAGACTGCTTTTTTGTATTATCTGAAAAGAAAAATAACCGTATCATCAAACAGGATGGAGCATTTATTATCTGCGGACTCTTTCAGGAAAATGCAAATTCAGTCAATCAATATCGTTTTAAGATTAAGAAGAAAATTCAGATATATGTGATTCAGGCTAGAAAGAAAAAAGAAATTCTGAAGATGCTGGAAAAGTTTTCCATCACGAAGGCATCACTCTTTCCGGAAATTGCAGACGTGACGGAATTTCTGAAAGAAAAATATTAACAAATGAAAAGGCTGTCCCGCCTATTTCATAAGCGGGAATCAGCCTTATAGTAAGTATGGTGTTACTGTATGATGCGAATTTTTGAATGATATAAATTACTGCATGATATTACTGATAAGCGTGATATTACTGATAACATTCATATGATTGAGACCATTCATATACTATTTAGCAGTGCCTGAATATTCTTAAGATCCGTCTGGTAGTTCAAGATAGATGCTTCCTCTCGTATGAGACTGACATTTTTATCCTTTACATAGCGTAGAATCTGCTGATAGTTAACGATTCCTTCACCAATGCTTTCCCACTTGAACGTATCGTTCACTTTTTGTATGGTATCGCCGTGATCTTTTGTTATCATAGTGATATCCTTTAGGTGCAGAACTTCGATCCTGTCACCGAACGCCTGAAAACACGCATCGATAATTTGCTCGCTTTTGCCAATATTATCCAGTGTGAACAAATTGACTGGATCCAGAATAATTTTCACATGATCCGAATTGACTTCACTTAGGAGCCTGGCTGTAAGTTCGGGAGTATTTAAAGTATGGAGTGCGACTGGTTCGATTCCAATCAGAACATCCTGTCGATGTGCCTCTTCCGCGATTCGCAATACACTGTCCTTTAGACCTTGAAATGCAGCTTCTCGATTTTCTCCGGCGAGCGGGAACTGTGTAGTTTCTGTTCCGATCAGTCTTGCCCCAATGCGTTTGCAGTGGTGCATGCCTCGGATGAACTGCTCCACCTGCTGTCGTCGTTTATCATGTTCTCTTTCGCCGATTTCAACATAACATCCATATACACTGATCTCGATATCATTTTTTAGAAATTCTTCTCGGCATTGTTCCAATACATGCTCTGTAATATCCTCAAAGGAGTTTACGCCTTCGAATGCTTTCGCCGGAGCAAGCTGGGCTGCTTGAAAACCCAGTGCTCTTAATGTGGAAGGAAGATCTTTGATGCTCATCTTTCCAAAGTCATGACCTCTGACACCAATTCTATTCATACAATTTCTCCATTCCGATCCTTAGATCAAATCTGAACACTCCAAAGGAATTTTTATGCCATATTTGGAAGCCACATCACGATCTGCGGGAAGTAGGTGATGATCATCAGTACAACAAATATAGCAAAATAAAATGGAATCAGTGGTTTTAGAACATGATGTGGCTTTTCACCGGCGACACTGGCACCAACATAAAATCCCGTTCCCACAGGCGGTGTGATGGAACCGACACAAAGATTCATGATTGCGAACAGTCCAAAATGTACAGGGTCAATGCCGACTGTCTGTGCAACAGGCAGCAGAATTGGTGCAAAAATAAGGATTGCAGGACCAACATCCATGAACATACCTACCAGCAGAAGGATAATGTTGATCAGTAGAAGAACAACGATCTTATTGCTCGTAAAACCTAAAATGAGTGAACTGATTGCAGCAGGGATTCCAGTGAAGGCCATTGCAAACGACATCATGGATGATGTTGCAAGTAAAAATGCAATGACACCTGTTGTAAAAAAGGCTTCCTTCAGCATCTTTGGCAAGTCTTTGAACTTGATCGATTTGTAGAAGAATAGTGCGACGATCAGTGAATATGCAACTGCAATTGCAGAAGCTTCGATTGCAGTAAAGAGACCGGACAAAATTCCACCAATGATAATTACGATTAGAAAAACGCTGGGAATGGCATCAACAATGACTTTAAATGCAATTTTTTTATCAATGCCCTCAACGGTCTTGTAATGATTCTTTTTAGCGTGGATATAGATTACAATCATGATTGCAATACACCACAAAGCGCCAACCAGATAGCCGCCAAGAAACAGTGCGGAGATAGAAGCTCCGCTGACAGCAAGAGAGTACATGATGAATGCGGTACTTGGTGGAATGATCATCCCTGTCGGAGCAGAGGAAATGTTGACTGCCGCTGCAAATTTCTTGTCATATCCTGCTTTTTCCTGCTCAGGAATCAAAACGCCGCCGATTGCAGTAGAAGCAGCGATCGCAGAACTTGACATAGAGCCGAACAATGCATTGCCAAGAACATTGGTATGGGCGAGACCACCTGGAATCCTTCCAACAAAGAGCATTGCAAAATCAACGAGTTTTCCTGCAATTCCACTGCTGTTCATGATGACACCGGAAAATACGAAGAATGGAATAGCAACAAGGGAAAAGCTGTTCAGACTGGCTACCATTTTCTGACTGGATGAGAATATCGCAACATCAAATGGGATAACCAGTAATAATGTAGTTATGGATGAGATCGCAATGCTGATCGCGATCGGCATTCCCAAAAATAACAAAATTGCAAATACAATAAATAATATAATTCCTGCCTGTAATGCCATGATCTACTCCTCCTGACTTTGTTTATTAAAGATACAGTCTATTAAATTTAATACACTATAGATCAACATAATCACACCTGAAACTGGTACTGCAAGGTATACATATCCCATTGGGAGCGAAAGAGAGGGAGATATCTGATTCATTGTGATCGAGACGCCCTTTATACCCCCGTATATCATAATTATGGTAGAGAACAGAACAAACAGGACTTGAATTACAAGGTCTAGGATATGTCTGTTTCTGTCATTCAGCTTTTCGCTCAAAAGTGTTACGGCGAGATGCTGCTGTTTTCCAACGACGTAAGCAGATGCGAGCAATGATATCCAAACCATACAGAAACGGACAAGTTCTTCAGTTACTGTATTTGGATTATTTAATACTGTTCTGGTGAAAATCTGATACAAAACCGTGATGATCATCACCATAAGAATCAAGATACCCACAAATTCAAGCGATTTGTCTAAGAACTTTCTAATTCCTTTCATACTTCCCCCTACTCCGAATCCGCAAGTTCACGGATTCTGTCATACATATCCCGAAAATTCTCGTTGTTCTTAAATTCTTCATGTAGTGGCTGTACTTTTTCAAGAAATGCTGTTTTGTCGACGTCATTAAATACTACCTGATACTTTTCTACTGCAATTGCTTTTTCTGTTTCCACAGCTTCTTTGAAGATTTCTTTTTCATACTCTGTAGATTCTTTTGCTGCTTCGAGAACAGCATTGTATTGTTCAGTCGTCAATCTGTCCTTAAGTGTGTTATTCATGATTACAATATCCGGTACACGTGTATGCTCATCATAGGAGTAAAATTTTGTAACAGCTCCATGTCCTGCAGTATACAGAACAAATTCGTTATTTTCAGCACCATCGATCAAATTGGATTGCAGGGATGTAAACACCTCACTGCTTCCCATTGGTACAGGGGAACCGCCAAGAAGCTCCACCATTTTTATAGCAGTCTCGCTCTGCATGACTCTGATCTTTTTACCCTTGAGATCATCCGGTGAATTAATAGGACCATCGACCATATAAAAACTTCGCTGTCCTGAGTCATAATAGGTCAGACCTGTGAACCCAAGGCTGTCAGTTGAATGGTAGACTCTGTCCATGATTTCTGCATCCTCCATGACCTGGTAAAAGTGTTCTTCGCTGTCGAACATGTATGGCACACCAAAGATGGAATAGTCCTTTGAAACTCCCTCAAGTGCAGATGCACTGACTTTTGTGAAATCAATGGCGCCGGTCTGAGTCAATTCGATCAGCTCCACCTCTCCTCCTAACTGCCCGTCCGGATAGTACTCGACGCGTACTTCTCCATTCGTTTTTTCCTCCACAAGTCTTCCGAACTCCTTCATAGAATCAATGACGGGCTGACTGTTGCTTGCATATGCAAATCGTAAAACAGTTGCGTCATTGTCTGTGCCTGAACATCCGGTCAGCAGGAATAGAAAGCTAAAAGTCATGATTCCGAGAAGAACTGAAGTTACTTTTTTCTTCATGATTGATACTCCCTTCAATAAAATGATTAACAAAAAGAGACTAATAATTCTGTAAGACACAGAATGGTAAGTGACTGCCCGTAAGGCATAGCGGTCATGCCAATATTTTTATAAAAATCCAACGTATCTCCCATTCCGGTTCCGATGGATACACTTTGTACCTCTCCGTGTTCATCGATCTTCTCGAGGAGACCTTTGATCGCACGAAAGGCAACTTCTTCAAATTCCTTATCCAGGTATCTTTTGTGGACTGCTTTTAAAATACCATATGCAAACCCGGCTGTTGCAGAGGATTCCAGGTAGGAAGAATCATCATTGATCAGGGTATGCCAAAGACCGGATTCATCCTGATATTTTGCAAGAGCTTCCACTTGTTCTCTCAGAACTTCGATCAGAAATTCTCTGAAAAAATCCCCCTTTTGCAGATCCAGTATGGCAATGATTTCTGGTATGGCAATGGTAAGCCAGCAATTTCCTCTTGCCCAGAAAGCCTCTGCAAAATTATGCTTTCCTTCAAAAGTCCAACCATGATACCAAAGTCCGCTCTTTTTATCCTGCAGGTATTTTATGTGTATTAAGAACTGTTGTTTTGCTTCCTCAATATACTCTGGTCGATCCAGCAATACTCCGATTTTGGCAAGAGGTAGGACTGTCATCATCAAGGTATCGTCCCATAGCTGATTCGTGTTCGAGGGACCGTATGTTTCATGTTGAAGTCCTCTGCCCTCTGTTCTAGGCATATCATACATGACCCAGTCAGCCCACTGTTCAAGGCTGGTTTTGTATTTGGTATCTCTGGTATCTTCATATAAATATGCCATGGTTAGAATGGGTGCCATTGTATTTACATTTTTGGGTGGCGCACCTTCTTTCATTCTTGCATCAAACCACTCGTTCACAACATCAAGCGCATGCTTGTTTTTTGTAAGACGGTAGTTCTTATAGATTCCATAGAGTCCAACACCCTGCGGCCAGTTCCAGACGCACCAGCTTTTGTCATCGACCTTAAGTCCATCAAAATCCAGTAAATATTCACCCTTTGTGTCTTTGATGATCGTTAGATTTGTTAAAAGTAAATCGATCTGCTTTTCGACACATTCCTTTGATACGAATATTTCTTGTTTAATACTCACAATAAACTCACCCTTTCTGCAAAATTGCCTGTTAAAAAATACATGTTCCTTTGTTAAAAATTAAATTTATGTTATTCAATCTATCTGTCATTGTGAGTGTATTATAGCAACTTATTGACTCGAATTATATTACCTTAATTTGCAAAAAAGATGTAAAATCTTGCTATCTGGTGTATAATCTAGGGAAAGTAAGGTCAAAAAGCATTGTATATACCATTGCAAATACCATTTGAGCAATCCGGCAGGTTGACGGACAGATACGTAACCTGCAGCTTATAAATAGGAAAGGCATCCAATATGGAGCATAGAAAAAATCATCTTGTAAACAGTATGGTCTCGGGAAATTATGAAGTTTTTCACATAAATGAAATCGTGGAGGAACATAAAACCCTATATCATCTGCATGACTTTTATGAAATTCACATTACACTGAACGGAAATGGCATATTTTATCTCGACGGTTCGCTTTACGAGCTTTCTGCAGGTTCCATTTTGCTGATCCATCATGGCGACCTTCACCGTATCGTTGCACAGAAAAGCAGCCAGTATGAGAGAGTCTACATGTTCGTCACGCCAGAATTCTTAGAGCATGCATCTACAGAAAACACCAATTTGTTAAAATGTTTTACCCCAACAGGAAGTATCCGAAGCAAAGTATTAAAGGCTGATATGAAAGAAGTTGGACCATATATCGAACCCTTTATGTGCTCCATTGACAAAAAGAACTACGGGCAGGATCTGATTTATGAACAGGCAGTTGTACGTTTTATTTTATTTCTAAACCAGCTTGCCCTAAGGGAGGAAAATGATGTTCTGAATGAAAATGATTCTTCAAATGAACTGATCGATACAGTCATGAAGTATGTCAATGACCACCTGAAAGAGGATCTGTCACTTGAAAGGGTGTCCTCTCATTTTTTTATTAGCAAGTACTATCTTTCTCACAAATTCAAAGAGATTACAGATATGACATTTCATAACTTTGTGCTCAAAAAGAGACTGTATTATGCGAAACAGTTGTTGCGAAAGTACCATAATGCATCTGTTGTATATAATGATTGTGGCTTTGCTTCCTACACCTATTTTTTAAAGTCCTTCAAGAAAGAATTCAGCATAACACCGAAACAATTTGTCATGCTTGCAAAACAGGGTGAAAAAATGAGACCTTGATTCCTGTGTTGTTTTTTTCTTCATGAAATGAGAAAATCAGAGATAGGAATGCATTGAATCGAAAGGAGCCCGACGTTAATGAAGATACGCTGTGTTGTAGAAAGAATTACTTATCAGAATCCTGAAAATGGATATACTATTTTAAAATGCAGGATCAAAGATTATGCTGAGCTTGTTCCGGTGGTGGGGAGCTTGCTGGATGCAAATGTCGGCTCTGTTCTAATTATGGAAGGAAGCTGGAAAGTCGATGCAAAGTACGGGAGGCAGTTCATGGCGGAAAGCTGGGAAGAAACATTGCCAGCGACAGTATATGGAATGGAAAAATACTTGGGATCTGGGCTGATCAAGGGAGTAGGACCCAAATTTGCAAAAAGAATTGTTCAGAAATTTGGTGCAGATACCTTTACAGTCATTGAAGAGAATATACAGAATCTGATCGAAGTGGAAGGCATTGGCAGCAAGCGAGTGCAGATGATCGCTGAGTCCTGGGAAAGGCAAAAGGAAGTAAAAAATATAATGCTTTTTCTGCAGGAGCATCAGGTGAACTCTTCCTATGCAGCAAAAATTTACAAACAATATGAAAACGAAAGCATCGCTGTCATGAAAGAAAACCCATACAGACTGGCAGATGATATCTGGGGAATTGGATTTAAAACAGCAGATCAAATAGCCGGCAAGCTGGGATTTGATAATAATTCTTATGTGCGTCTGCGAAGCGGACTTATGTACACACTCTCAGAGCTTTCTAATGACGGACATGTTTACGCAAGTAAATCTCAATTGATCGAAAAGGCAACTGAATTACTTGAAGCAGCTCCTGAAACGATTATTATGACAATGGATGATATGATCCGGGAAAAAGAACTGATCTTTGAAACCAAAATTATGAAGAAGGAACTGGATGATAATCAGGTATCCGCTGTTTATCTGCCCCCCTTTTATTTTGCAGAGGTAGGTGTTGCAGGCAAGTTGAAGAAATTAGCGTCCTCTGCCGCAGGTGACAGGCTGTATGTGAAATTAACAGAGGCGAGGAACACATCAGGAAATAGTGAATTATCAATTCCTGTAGAAAAGATAGAAGAAAAAATTGGAATGAAATATGATGAAATTCAGGCGAACGCAATTCGAACAGCATCAACTGCAAAGGTCATGGTACTTACTGGTGGTCCTGGAACCGGAAAAACGACAACGACACAGGGAATTATAGCTGCATACCGAGCCTATGGATTACATGTATTACTGGCTGCGCCTACCGGGCGGGCTGCAAAAAGAATGACTGAAGCAACAGGTCTTGCTGCAAAAACGATTCATAGATTATTGGAGTGTAAGCCGCCAGATGGATATCAGAAAAATGAAGAAAATCCTCTGGAGGGAGATGTACTGATTCTTGACGAGTGTTCCATGATTGACATTATCCTCATGAATGCCCTTTTGAAAGCAATTCCATCCACCATGCGGCTGATTCTAGTTGGTGATATTGATCAACTTCCCTCTGTGGGTGCTGGAAATGTATTAAGAGATATCATAGATTCTGAAATGTTCCCGGTCGTAAAACTCACTCGAATCTTTAGACAAGCGCAAAGCAGTCGAATTGTGATGAATGCACATCGGATCAATGAAGGTAAACTTCCAGACATTTCAAATGGAAAAAACACAGATTTCTTTTTTATAGAAAATGAAGATGCAGATACTGTAGCACCGAAGATCGTGGAATTGGTGAAAAAGAAGCTACCAGACTATTACAAAATAGAGCCTGCACAAATTCAGGTTCTTACACCAATGCAACGAGGTGTGATAGGAGCGACCAATTTAAATCTATCACTGCAAGAAGCAATCAATCCACCGGAACATGTGATATATGCACGTGGTCGAGGAGCAATGACGGTTCAGAAAAACTATCTGCGGAGAAGTGGATTTGTATTTCGAGTTGATGATAAGGTAATGCAGATAAAAAATAATTACGACAAAGAGGTGTTTAATGGCGATATCGGAATGATTGAATCCGTGAATATGGAGGATAGAACTTTAATCGTCAATTTTGAAGGTCGTGGAATTGATTACGATATTACAGATCTGGATGAATTGGTACATGCATATGCTACAACCATTCACAAAGCCCAGGGATCAGAATATCCTATTGTTGTTATGCCAATTTTGATGAATCATTATGTTATGCTGCAACGCAATCTGATATATACAGGTATTACCAGAGCAAAGAGAATTCTTGTCATGATTGGAACGAAAAAAGCACTGGCTTATGCTGTGCGTAATGTGACCGTAACAAAACGAAATACGTTGTTAAAGGAAAGGCTTCGCTAGAGATGGCAGACTTCTGTATTTCGGTTTATTTTGCTTTTGGTATTGGCAAGGAGCGTGTCAATTGCTTGTTTGTGATAATTTTTCCAATCAATTTATTGACATTGTATATAAAAACAGTATAATTAAATGAAATAAGTTATGAACTTAGACCATTCAACTTAATAAAGTGATGTTAGAGTGATAGATAGTTTATCCTGACATCATGAAATTACCTGATGACCGGTGTTGGTATCTAACAACACCGGTTTTTTTAAAGGAGTTTGATACATGGAAGTATCAATAGAAGAAAAAATCCGATCACAGTTAGAAGCACAACAAGGTAAAATATCCTTCCTCTATAAGAATCTGATTTCTGGAAAAAGAATCACTTTTCAGGAAAATCTCAAAATGGAAGCAGCCAGTGTTATCAAGATCCCGATTATGGTCGAGGCATTCAGACAAATCGAGGGTGGAAGGATCAGTGGAGATCAGACATACAAACTAAGGGAGGAAGATAAAAGACCCTCTTGTGGGATTTTAAACAGATTGCATGGGGGAATAGAACTGACGAACTTGGATTTGATTAATATGATGATTACCTTAAGCGATAATACTGCAACAAATATTCTGATCGAGTTATTGGGAATGGAGCAGATCAATCTGACAATGAAGGATTACGGACTGTGTGAGATCGAAGTGAACAGACTTTTGTTTGATCCAATGGCGAAGAGTCGGGGCATCGAAAATTATGTTTCAGCTGCAAATATTGGATGGCTGCTTGAACAAATGTATGGCAAAAACCTTATTAGTGGTCCAGCCAGCATAGAAATGCTGGATATATTAAAGGAACAGAGATTGAATGGCAAAATTCCATTTTTTTTCAAAGAAAAAATAGATATTGCTCATAAAACAGGTGAGGACGATGGGATTACCCATGATGTGGGAATTGTTTTTGGGAATGAGCCGTTTTTGATCTGCTTTCTGGGAAATGAAACAAATACACCTTCTTTTGAACGATTGATGCAAGAGATTACATGGGAACTATATGTTGCAGGGATGTAATTTGACATAGGCAAGTATTTATTAATAGAGTCTTACAAAGAATCCTATCTGTGAAGGATTAAGAAAACGAGTTGACATGACAATGAACGGAGCTCACATATGATCATCAGGGACATAAGAATTCAGGAAATCAATATTCCGCTGGTAACGCCATTTAATACCGCATTGCGAACTGTGGAAACGGTAAACGACATTATCATTCGAATCGAGACAGATACTGGACATACCGGATTTGGCGAAGCTCCGCCGACAGCAGTCATTACTGGTGAAACAAAAGGATCCATTGTCGCTGCGATTCGCGACTATATCGCTCCATCCATAAAAGGAATGGACATTGAGGATATGGACGGAATCATGAAGAAAATTCACACCTGCATAGTAAAGAACACATCAGCGAAAGGTGCTGTTGATATGGCAGTCTATGATCTTTTTGCAAAAAATCTGAATCGGCCACTATATAAACTTTTGGGCGGTCACACCAGTGAAATCGAAACCGATCTAACCATCAGCATGAATGATACGAAAAAGATGGTGGAGGACAGTATAAAAGCAATCGAGCATGGATTTAACATCCTAAAGATCAAAGTTGGAAGAGATAAAAAGAGTGACATTGACAGCATTGCTGCCATCCGAAAGGAAGTTGGAAAGGACATTGTTCTTCGCGTGGATGCGAACCAAGGGTGGAACATTAAAGAATCAATACAGATCATACGAGAGATGGAAGATAAAGACCTTCAGATCGATCTTGTAGAACAACCTGTAAATGCCCATGATTTTGAAGGAATGAAACAGGTGACGTCATGCGTATACACACCAATATTGGCAGATGAAAGCGTTTTTTCCTTTGCAGATGCAGTGAAGATCATACAGAATCGGGGTGCAGATATCATAAATATCAAGCTGATGAAGACCGGGGGAATATACGAAGCACTTAAAATATGCAGCCTGGCAGAGAACTTTAACATAGAATGCATGATCGGCTGCATGCTGGAAAGCAAGATCGCAGTCAGCGCTGCAGCACATTTGGCAGCAGCAAAGAGCATAATCACCAGAGCAGATCTGGACGGACCAACTCTTTGTAAGGTGGATCCCTATCTGGGCGGTCCAATATTTCAAGGATCTAAAATACTGATGCAGGAAACAGCGGGGATAGGTATTGTAGATATAGACAGCAGCTTTATTGTGAAATAGGAGGAAAACTATGAAAAAAAGAGTATTATCAGCAATTCTAACTGTTGTGCTAACTGCGACAATGCTATATGGATGTGGAACTTCAAGTAGCAGTGCGACTTCAGAAAGCACAGACGCATCAACCAGTGAAACAACTGCAGACTCAGATGACGGAACTACCTATACTCGTCTGTATGACTCGGAAGTGACAAATCCAAATTACCTGACGACCAGTACAATCGAAGATATGAAGTTGACAGCGAACAGTATAGATACGCTAGTTGAGACTGATTCAGAAGGAACGATCATTCCTTGTCTTGCAACAGAATGGGAGCAGAGCGAGGATGGGCTGACCTGGACCTTCCATCTGCGTGAAGGTGTAAAATGGGTAGATAGTACAGGCGCAGAAATAGCGGATGTAACAGCAAATGACTTTGTGGCTGCAATCAAATATCAGCTGACACCGGAATATGAAGCGGCCAATGCACAAAATCTCTTCGGAATACTTGTAAATGCTGAGGAGTATTACAAGGGAATGATGGGAACTGCAGATGAAGAAGGGAAAACTTGGGATCCGATCGACTTTTCCCAGGTCGGAGTAAAAGCTGTTGACGATTATACACTGCAGTATACACTTGCAAAACAGGTTCCATACTTCTTATCTTCACTAGTCTATATCGTTTATATGCCGGCTTATGCACCTCAGCTTGAGGAGCTCGGAGCTACCTTTGGAACCAGTAATACGACAATGTATTATAATGGCGGCTACTACATCTCCAGCTTTGAACCACAGGTAGAGCAGGTATTCACGAAGAATCCTCTATACTGGGATGCAGAAAATGTATATATTACGGAAATAAAACGTACTTACAATGCAGAAGCAGCTACACTCGCACCAGAGATGGCAAAACGTGGAGAAGTAGACTATGCAGATATTACATCAGATATCCTGGATGACTGGCTTTCCAATACAGAGACTTCATCGATGGTAAGCAAAGAACGACCGGCTACAGATTATTCCTATTTTTACTGTTTCAATTTTAATCCGACATTTGATGAGGCCTATGAGCCTGCGAACTGGAAGCTGGCTGTTAATAATGAGAACTTCCGACAGGCATTAAAATCAGCTCTGAATAGAACGAATCCAGTTGCGATCAGTGAGCCAAATACGCCACAAGACTATATTATGAACACGATCACACCGACTGGATTTACCAGCAATGCAGATAATTTAGATTATACGGCAACAGAACCATTTAGCACGATCGTGACTACTGACAGCTTTGATGCAGCAGCGGCAGAGTCCTTTAAAGCAGCCGCCATGGAAGAATTGACAGCAGTAGGTGCTACCTTCCCGGTCAAAGTGCTTATGAAGTACAATCCTACAACTGCAAACTGGGATAAAGAGTGTTCCGTTGTAGAGCAGCAGATGGAAAGTGTACTGGGTACAGACTTTATCGATATTATTGTAGAAGCCGGACCATCAGAATCTTTCCTTAGTGAAGTAAGACGTACGGGAGACTATGCATTTATGAAATGTGGATGGGGCGCAGACTATGCAGATCCAGAGACATGGACAGATCCATTCTATCAGGCAGAGGGCGATTTAGATGGATATCAGTATGCATTTTTAAGAAATGCAATCGAAGAGGGAACCCCATCAGCAGAAACAGTACAGACCTATTTTAGCATGGTAGAGGCTGCAAAAGCGATTACACAAGAAAGCCAGAAAAATGAACGCTATGTTGCTTTTGCAGAGGCAGAAAGTTATCTGATCGACCACGCACTTGCAATTCCATATGGTATTTCTGTCAGCGATTATATTGTTACAAATTACAATGTTTTTGAAGGCTCCTACGCATCTTGCGGAACCATTCCAAATCTGAGAATGAAAGGAATACAGCTTCTGGATCATTTTGTATCCATGGAAGAATATGATGCTGCAAAATCAGCGGAGTGATCCAAAAGGACATGTATCACAACGACCTGTCATATAGGAGCATTTGACAGGAACATCATTTAAAAAACAGATATTGCATTTACGTAGGGAGCAGTATAAAGGCTCCCTACATAAATGTCTTGTTAAAATCAATGGAAAACAGGAGCTATCATGATAAAGTATCTGGCGAAACGTTTGGGAAGATCTCTCATAACATTATTCTTTATAATTACCCTGGTTTTTATCCTGCTTCGAATGATGCCGATCGAAGGGTACTTTGATAATTTTGAAAAACTGACCGAGGAACAGGTTCAAGTCGGTCTGCAGCAAATGGGACTTACGGATCCAATGCCGACACAGCTCATTAATTTTTATCAGAAGCTGCTTCATGGTGATCTTGGAATATCGAGAAGCTATCGGAAAAATGTGCCTGTGACAGAGATTCTTTCCACAAAAATACCGATTTCCGTGAAATTAGGAAGCTTGTCTATCCTGGTATCTTTACTTTGCGGACTTCCAATGGGAATACTAATGGCAAAGAATAAAGGAAAATTATTCGATAAAGTGGGAACACTTTTTATCGTATTTATCCAGGCGGTGCCTGCCATGGTGTACTTTTTATTCATTCAGTTATATGGCACGACTCTTCTTGGCGTTCCCTTATTGTTTGATGCTAGTAATCCTGCCTGCTGGATCCTGCCGGTCTTGTCTATGTCTCTAGGCAACACGGCCTATTACGGGATGTGGCTCAGGCGATATATGGTAGATGAAAGTACAAAAGATTATGTAAAACTTGCAAAGGCGAAGGGTGTTTCAGAAGGACGAATCATGAAAAATCATGTTTTTAAAAACGCCTTTGTTCCACTGATTCAGTATTTGCCCACTTCTTTTTTGAACACTGTAATCGGCTCCATTTACATAGAATCACTTTACAGTATACCTGGAATGGGCGGACTTCTGGTCGATGTAATCAAGAAAAATGACAATAATATGGTGCAGGCCATTGTGCTCCTATATGCAACGGTTGGTGTCATGGGACTCGTGCTGGGAGACATCATGATGACAATTGCAGATCCGAGAATTTCTTTTGGAAAAAAAGGAGGTGGTAGATAATGGCTGCCTTAAGACATAAAATTTCTGCAAAGTTCGAAAATAAGGTTTCAGAAGATATCAAAAATATGCCAGAAGAAGTATTATTTTCTTTTCGGGAATATGATGCTGATCAGGGTGAAAAAACAGCATTAAGCCACTATTCTTACTGGCGCAGCACCTTACAGAAATTTAGAAAAAATAGGATTGCAGTATTTCTTGTACTTCTGGTACTTGGAATTTTGCTTTTTACCTTCATTCAGCCATTTCTGCCAAATCAGTATGGTCCAAATGTAGTAAATAACGATCCACAGACAGGTCTGCAATATCGTAACATTGCACCCAATTCCCAATTTTGGTTCGGAACAAATTCCATTGGTCAAGATCTATGGGCAAGAATATGGGCAGGTACAAGGAATTCTCTTCTGATCGGTATATCCGTTGCCAGTATAGAAGCGCTGATTGGAATCATAACAGGAGTGATCTGGGGCTATGTGAGAAAAGCCGACTGGTTCTTTACCGAACTCTATAACGTGCTCGATAATATTCCACAGACAGTAATTCTGATTCTGATTTCCTATATGCTCAAGCCTGGGGTGCCAACGCTGATTCTGGCAATGTGTCTGACCAGTTGGATTCAGATGGCAAGATTCATCCGAAATCAGGTATTGATCATCAGAGACCGTGAGTATAACCTAGCATCAAGATGTGTTGGAACACCGGTTCAAAGAATTATATTCAAAAATTTGCTGCCATATCTGGTTTCCGTCATTATGCTTCGAATGGCACTGTCTGTACCCGCTGCAATTGGAAATGAAGTATTTATCACTTACATTGGACTGGGTCTGCCGACAGAAATCCCAAGTCTTGGTCGTCTCATCAACGATGGCCGCGAATTGATGATGAGTGCAAGTCTGAGATACCAGCTGATTTTTCCAACTGTAGTTGTTTCTATTGTAACGATATCGTTCTACATAATCGGAAATGCATTTTCAGATGCAGCAGATCCGAAGAACCATATTTGACGGGAGGAGCCAATGGAACAAGGGAACGTGATTCTTTCTGCAAAAAATGTAGAAGTAAAATTTGATTTAAGAGGGCAGACACTGACTGCGATCAGAGGTGTCAGCCTGGACATCTATCAGGGAGAAACACTGGCTCTGGTGGGAGAGTCAGGCAGCGGAAAATCTGTATTTACAAAGACATTTAACGGATTGCTAGATGCCAATGGTCGTATTTCCGATGGAGAGATTCTTTATGGTGGAATGGATCTTGCCAAATTCAGAAAAGAAAAGGAATGGTTAAAGATTCGTGGTAGAGAGATCGCAATGATCATGCAGGAGCCAATGACTTCGCTGAATCCATTGAAAAATATTGGAGAGCAGATCATAGAGGCAATTCGTATTCGTGATAAAGCAATCACCTATAAGGAAGCAAAGCTGGAAGCGCTCCGCTATGTTGAAGATGTTGGGATTCAAGATGCAGGTCGGCGGTTCAGACAATTTCCCCATGAATTTTCCGGTGGAATGCGTCAGAGAGTCGTGATTGCGATCGCACTTGCCTGCAGACCAAAGATATTAATTTGTGATGAACCTACAACAGCACTTGATGTGACGATTCAGGCACAGATCTTAAAGGTGTTAAAGGAAATGAAGGAAAAATATAAGCTGACGATTCTTTTTATCACACATGATCTTGGAGTTGTAGCCAATATTGCGGATAGGATCGCTGTCATGTATGCTGGGGATATCATTGAAATCGGTACATCAGAAGAAGTCTTTTTTGATCCAAAGCATCCATACACCTGGGCACTTTTATCGTCGTTGCCACAGCTTGGAATAAAAGGGGAGGATCTTTTTACGATTCAGGGAAACCCACCGAATTTGTTCGCCAATATCACTGGAGATGCATTTGCTCCACGGAATCCCTATGCATTGCAAATAGATTATTTGGAACGGCCTCCGTTTTTTGAAGTGACAAAAACGCACAAGGCAAAGACGTGGCTGCTGGATCCACGAGCACCAAAGGTCGATCCTCCAGCTGGAATCATACAGCTGCAGCAATTAGAGGCGTAAGAGATAAGGGGAAGGCTTCGTAACATACGTTTAATACAGGATGGAGATTACGATGGAACAAAAGGAAGTATTGCTGGAAGTGAAAAATCTGGAGGTAGCCTTTGGCTCAGGAAAACATAAATTTTTAGCAGTCAATGATGTCAGTTTTAAGATATACAAAGGAGAGACGTTTGGTGTTGTAGGTGAGTCGGGGTCTGG
Organism: Lachnospiraceae bacterium; assembly: GCA_047974745.1. Classification (GTDB taxonomy): domain Bacteria; phylum Bacillota; class Clostridia; order Lachnospirales; family Lachnospiraceae; genus JBKECO01. Next base: position 3,042 of record JBKECO010000048.1, on the reverse strand, counting down.
AAAAACTACAATTGGGCGTGCGATCATGCGGATCCATCCGACTTCAAAAGGGGACATCTTTTTCAAAGGGGAGAAAATAAACGGATCTATTTCAAAGGAGTTGGATCATCGCATGACACAAGAAGTACAGATGATCTTCCAGGATCCGATGGCCTCTCTGAATGAAAGGGCGAAGGTCAGTTATATTGTCAGCGAAGGTCTTATGAACATTGAAAAAATGTCCGATAATGAGAGGCATCAGAGAGTAGAAAAATCCCTGAAGGAAGTTGGACTTTTACCGGAATTTGCAAGTCGTTTTCCCCATGAGTTCTCAGGTGGACAAAGGCAAAGAATTGGTATCGCCAGGGCGCTGATCATGGAACCAGAATTCATTATTGCAGACGAACCGATCTCAGCCCTGGATGTCTCGATTCGCTCACAGGTACTGAACTTGCTGGATAAACTTCAAAAGGAGAAAGGACTTACCTATTTGTTCATTGCTCATGATCTTTCCGTCATGAGGTTCATTACAGACCGAATCGCCGTGATCCATGAAGGAGTCATTGTAGAACTCGCCGATACAAAAGAGTTATTCGAGCATCCGCTTCATCCCTATACAAAGGCGTTATTATCTGCAATACCATTGCCAAATCCTCTGCTTGAAAAAGAGAAAACTCTACTTACCTATAATAAAGAAATGCACGACTATGGAACTGATCGCCCCACGTGGCACCAAATCCGAGAGCATCATTATGTAAGAGCAAATGAGGCAGAGCGAAGGAAATATGAGGAGGAGTATGAAGGGTATAGCGAATAGACCAATCGTTCCTCTCTATCGTTGCTGCTCCGAGGATTCGGAACGCATCGATGAACTGATCTATGGGATGGAGGTCATAATAACAGAAGTCTCTACAGAGAAAATTTCTGATTTGGTCGAAGAATCTTTGCCAGAATCCGGGCAGAACATAACTACGGATCTATGGATTTTGGTAGAAACAGAATATTTCTATAGAGGGTATGCATTGCGCAAGGACTTTTTATTAGAAGAAGATAGGTCTTGGGACTTTGCGATCTGGAACAGCCTGGAAAAAAAGAGGGTCTACCAGAGCAACGCAGATGTGCTTTCGGTGCCAAGAATCCAGGGTAAGATACTGCTGGAAATACCCAGGGGTGGTGTGATCGGATTTCAAAAAGATGTGCCAGAGGCACCAGGATGGATCCAGGTAAGTATGGCTGATGGAAGCATAGGTTACATGAAAAGGAAATTTGCAGGAGAGTATGTCAAAAAGCCAGTCGGAACAGAGGAAGAGATTCGAAAAAAAGTTGTAGAAACGGCAGAATCCTATCTTGGGACGCAGTATCGGTGGGGAGGAAAGACTCCATTTGGAATCGATTGCTCCGGACTGACCTCCATGAGCTTTCTGTTGAACGGGATTTTGACCTACCGGGATGCAGAGATCAAAGAAGGATTTTCGGTCAAAGAAATACCTTTTTCAGAGAGACAACAGGGAGATCTTTTGTACTTTAAGGGACATATAGCATTACTGATTGATACCGAACGGTTTATTCATTCCACGGGTAGAGCAGGAAGTGATGGAGTCGTGATCAACAGCTTAAATCCTGAGGATGATGATTACCGTGAGGACCTGGCAAAAGGAATTCAAAAAACAGGCAGCGTTTTTCCGTTAAAGTAAAATAAACAGGCAGAACAAAAGACAAAATCTTCATGTATTGCAGGGAGGCAGAAAACAGAAATGGATAGCAGATTGAACCTAATTAGCAGGATCGAGGCTGAGCTTAAGAGCTATAATGGCTGCATGGGCATCTATATCAGTGATGGTAAAGGAACAAAGATTGCAATTCGCGATCAGGAGAAATTCGAAACTGCAAGTACGATAAAAATGTTTATTCTGGCAGCCTTATTTGCAGAGGTCGAGAAAGGGAACCTGTCACTTCATGAGAACTTGATCTACAAGGAGGAACATGTTGTTGACGGAAGTGGAATTTTAAAGTCACTTGAACTAGGTACCGCACTTTCGGTAAAAAATCTGGCTACGCTAATGATCATCATAAGTGATAATATTGCTACAAATATGATAATTCAATACGTTACGGTTGAAAAGATCAATCAATTTATCCTAGAGCTTGGATTGCTCCATACAAAGCTTCACAATTCTATCAACTTTGAACGGTATGAAGCTTTAGGAACAACGACCCCAAGTGAATACGGTGTCCTGTTGGAGAAACTGGCTGCCGGAACCTTGGTGAGCCAACAGGCAAGCATGCAGATGATGGAAATCTGCAAAATGCAACATTATAATACCATGCTGACCAAACAGTTCCCACCATATTTTATGGATTCGGATAATTATGAAGAGGAGATTATTTCAGTCGCATCAAAAAGCGGAAGCATGGATGCCTGCAGGAATGATGGCGGAATCATCATGACACCCTATGGATACTATGTCATTGTTCTGCTCAATAAAGGTTTTACAGATGCCATGTACTATTCTGAGCATCCTGCAATTGTATTTGGTTCAAAAATCAGCAGGCTTGTCTTTGACCAATATCTGACCTTGGAAGGCCATCTGGAATAGAACGTCGAAGATCATGTTTCGTTTAAAGGGTGGATGTTATGAAAATAGAAAAGCTACGGGATTCGGACGCACTCTATATTCCAAAGAGGCTAGAGAACAAACTGAAGGCAATAGATCAATTTCCATCAACAATCATACTATCTCCCTTTGGTTATGGAAAAACGAAACTTATGGAATTTTATAATTTAGGGCGTAAAACCCCTATGTCTTTAGACTAGGGGATGTAAGCCTAACTGCCCTGGGATTCGATGTACTTTTGGATAGTTTCTTGGCTGACATTACCAATACTGCAAGAAAAGTAACCATCACTCCAAAAGGTACGTTCTTTCCAAAAGTGTTTTGATAAATAATTTTGATGTTGTTGCCAAATTCGATAAGTAGTTTGTTGTTTTAGCAATCTAACAATCTGCAATATGCTCCACTTAGGAGAATATCGTATTAATCTATGAATGTGATCATTGTCAAT
>JBKECO010000002.1:0-111312 GCA_047974745.1 Lachnospiraceae bacterium | reverse complement strand
ATTGACAATGATCACATTCATAGATTAATACGATATTCTCCTAAGTGGAGCATATTGCAGATTGTTAGATTGCTAAAACAACAAACTACTTATCGAATTTGGCAACAACATCAAAATTATTTATCAAAACACTTTTGGAAAGAACGTACCTTTTGGAGTGATGGTTACTTTTCTTGCAGTATTGGTAATGTCAGCCAAGAAACTATCCAAAAGTACATCGAATCCCAGGGCAGTTAGGCTTACATCCCCTATTCTAAAGACATAGGGGTTTTAGGGCCTAAATTATAAAATCAAAAGCATCAATATGAACATGACTGCTTCAATACGTCTGTTTTCAAGCACGTGTTCTGGTGTCTGAGTGTCAAATTTTAACGGAAGAAGGTGATCTTTTTGACAAAGGATGAAATGATTGAACAGTTACAATTTCATATAATAATAGAAGCCAGAATTTCTCCAGCTCTTAACATCTTCTTATTCCACATCAGATAATGTAACTCTATCATAAGCTCCATTTTTCTTGTCTTCTGGATGTGGTTCTAAACCTATTATCGTAATTTCTTTCTGATCAGGGCCATACACCCAATACATTCTCATAGCATCACTTGTTTTATTTTCTAAATATGATTGCCAAACTTTCATTCCATATCTTTTTGATAACGTACTGATCTCGTGAGTTTGTAATCCAGGATAGCATGGATCTTCTGCTAATTTCTTAAGCGCATTTCCCCATTTCTTATAAAGCTATTCATCTTTCTTTTTTATTGTTCCGGCACGATGCTTCTGTTGTAAATTATTCCAAAGATTTATCATTTCTGGAATTCCCATTTTTATGTTAAAATTCATTCAGCTGCTCCAATCAGAAATCAGATAAATCAATTGTGGATGAAACATCCCCTCCCTTGAAATTTTGAATTGCTTTTTCCATATCTGCCAATGTTCTTGCAGATATACTATCAGGAACAGATAATTCACGTGGTTCAAGCATAATGCATCCGTTGTTGTATTCTTTCACATTATAATACTGGTATGCTGCACCTCTAAGTGTAACTCTCTTTTTGCTATCAATATGAACTGTATAATCTTTTAAAGCTTCCATCTGATTCACCTCCATATATTTTGTGGGATATCCCACCTTCTATTATAATATTCTCATCTTTAGTTTTTGTCAATCAGATCTTTAATATTCCAGCTTCTTTATAATAGTATATTCAAAATGTTATTTCATATTTACTCAACTTTCCCAGCTAACATTTCCGAACAGAGCCTGTATAAATGATGCTTGATGTATTTATTTCTTCTTATCCCTTGCACTATGCAGATACTTAAAGAACTCTTTTGACACCAGCAGTTCATTTACTGCTTTCAGATCTTCTGCGCTGACCTCTTTGCTGTCAGCGCAGTGCTCAAGCAGTATCGAGCGCAGTTTTATGATTTCCAATCAATACTGCGCGCTCTGAGCCAAATTTACTGACTCTTCTGGGCATAGATTACGATCAACAAAGAATAAATCTTCTTCTGCTTCTGAAACTGAGCGCCCATTCATCCGGATATTCATATCCAGTCGGAACCGATTTGTTCTGACACATGCTCGTCTTGGCCATGCGTGATTTTCGTCATATCTGCCTGATGCATCATATTGAAGCGGGTATGAAACAGCTGACCCATAGCCTATGGTTCCAAAGGCAAAGGTTTCACCCTCGATCACTTCTAATAGATTTCTGCCCTTAAACTGTTTGGGGATCTCAATATCCAGAAGATGAAAGATTGTTCTTGCAAAATCTACCATAGAGCAGACCTTATTGTCTTGAACTCCCTGCTGCATACCGGGCAGCGAGATGATCAGCGGAACTCTCTGACTGGCTCTGTTAAAAAGAAATTTTGCGACAGCACCGAACTCCCCCAGTGAAGCCCCATGGTCTGCACTAAAAATTAGAATCGTATTCTCTGACAGACCTGATTTTTCTACATAGTCAATAACAAGCCCTACTTGCGCATCCACCCATGCTGCAAGACCATAATAGAATCTTTTCATCTGGTTCATCTATTCAAACACGTAAATTACAAACACATATCGACTTTGACAGTGAACATGTATTAACTACTGCAGAGCAGACTAATCTCATTACTGGAGATGTTGTACTAATGGCAGTTGAAACGTCAAAAAAGAAAAATAAAATAGAAAAGCAAGTTCCAGGACAACTTAATATAGACGGATCTGAAGAAAAATAAACCTTACTATCGTCAAAACGATAGCTAAAGCAACGTATTACAACCATTAAGCTATCGTTTTGACAATAGTTACTCAATAGGAGATTAATTATGAAAAAAGACATGGATAAAATCATTTTAGAAAGCAGATTAGAAATAGATCTACTGCAGAATGTAGTTGAAATTGCCTATGCTTGCGGAGATTGTAACGATGAAGAAAAAGCTATCGCAAAGAAGCTTTCAGCTCTTTTAGATGAAATGTATTATTCTTTTTAGGAGTTGGTGATCAATATGAAGAAAGAAAAACAAATACAAATACCAGTAACTCTTTTTACAGAATTATGCCAGTATTTTTTGATTGAAGATGCGGATCCAGAAAGAAAAAAATCTATAAAGAAAGGTCTGGCTTATAAACTAGATCCAAATATTAATCATGAAATTTATACTCAGTACAAAACTTCTGCTACTACTGAGCAGCGCGAAAAAGCCCGCAAAGAGTATCTAGATCGAGTGGGTATTAGTGAAAACTTTAGGTGGTGATTTGAAGAGCAACAATTCTGTTGCTCTTCAAATTGTAAAAAGATGTCATTATTCAAAAAGTAAAACGACTTACTAATTCTGCTGAAAATTGTCATTTTCTGCTACGTATCTTGTTTTATTAGAACCGCTACAGTATTCTTTTAGCTAGACAATTAAGAAAGATAAGCAGACCATAGAGTGAGAGTAATTGTAGCCATTCTTAATCAATCCTAAAGGAGGAAAATTTATGCGTAAACTTTATAGTGGAATTCTTGTTTTTGTATTAGTTTTAAGTCTTTTTATTGGTAACAAGACCAACGTGTCGGCAGCCGAGTCTACTGACAACAATATTATATACGCAAGACTAATAAATAACGAAACGGGTGAGGTTACTACTTACAATATGGATGATATCACGCTTAAAACATCCTCCGTAAATTCTTCCGCTGTACAAACATATCGTACAAGTGCAACAGCGTCAACTTCTACAACATATGAAATCACTTTACCTCTGCCTTCTTCCACAGGCATCTCAACATATTCTTCATCAAGCGGGTCAAAAAAAGAAAATTATGTCACTGCATCCGGAACAATTGTTTACACTAGAAGTGGAGATTATATAACTGTTTCAAAGTGTTACGGAAGCTGGTCACCAAGCTTAAGCACAATATACATGTCTAATAGAGAAGTTTGGCTACATAGTGGTGTTCCTGCTGGCAAATCTTTATCAAAAACACCTTCAAGCAATACCTTCAGTTACACTACGGGATGGGCACAAACCCTTTATTATCCAAGTTCTTCTATATCGGGTCCAAGATTGTTTACATCTGCTGTGGCTCGTATATCTGGAATGACAGCTACTTACACAATAGAGTTATTAGTTTTAGCGTAAATAAATAGAGAGGAGACCAAATGGACGATTTAGAAGAGAAAAGAAGAAATGACGAATATAAAAAAAACCAAATGGCAAATTTTTCAGACTCAGTTAATCGTTCAAAAATAGGAGATTTTCACAACATTAGCAAAGGGAGCTGTTTAACAAAGTTGATAACATTAATTGTTATTGCAGTCCTTGCATTTCTTCTACTAAAATAGCTCTTTCATTGTGTATAAAAATTGCTTTAAATCATATGCAATATAACCAGCGGAATTGGTACTTTATTGATAGAAAATGTTTCTTACCCCTTTTTACAATCCTAGGTTCATGTTTTGTAGGAGCTCTTTTAAAAATTTAATGAAAACTGTCTTATTCCGTACACATCTATTTGGTAGACACTACCAGAATTGATCATTTTTAAAAGCCGTTCGGAACACAAAATAATCACTTCTAATGTGTTCCGAACGGCTTTCTTCCCTGATATTGATGGCTTGCCAACAAGTTGTACATCTGGTGTTCTGCACCCTACTCCTGCTGCTGCAGAGTTTCAATCTTGTCACTCTTTTCAAGCATCTTGTCTTTCTGCTGATCCACGATATGACGCAGCCATCCTTTTTTTTCAGCTCTGTAATCACATCATCCTTATTATCTTGGGAAATAACAACCACAGTTACAAAACTGGATGCAAGTATTGACCGTGAATTTTATAGCAAATACAAAACTGCTGCCACTCCGGAGCAAAGAGAAAAGGCCCGGAAAGAATACCTTGATCGGAAAGGTATCCACGAAGATTTTAAATACTAAAAAAAGGTCATAGGAATTTTCCTATGACCTTGAATTTAAAAGCAAAGGCAGGTGGTAATCTGCATCTCCGAACGTATAAATACGTGGTGGCGGCTACCTGTTCCGCCCTCAGTTACTTTTAAAATAGATAACTCTTTTACATCTAATATATACCACAATGTCAACACAATGTAAACCGTTTTAGGTATATTTGTTTGTTTTTAAGGCATAAAAAGTCAATTAATTAAAGGGTTTTATAGTCAATAAATGCATTGGCAGCCTTATATTTTTTTACCTTTGTTGAATCCATTATAAATAATGTTCTTGCAAACAGTTGCCCTTTTCCACTTGCTCTTACAGCGACTAAAATATAATCATCTGCTTTCTTTTTTCGGGTGGAATTGAGGACAATCCCAAAAAATCAGCAAATCTTCGCTCGAAATAACTCAAGTCTGCATCCGGCATGATATCTGAGTCAAAATCGATATCATGATACATAGATGCATAGGGTTCCGGCACCACAACTGGTGTGTGTGGCTGCAAAAAAGAAATTCTCAGAAAAAAGTTATCTTCTCCCACTGAACCCAGCCATTCAATGGCGTTTTTTGCTACCAGCTCAGGTCTGTAAAAGGCACCTTCTGGAAATCGACTTCCCAAATTCATTTTTACTGTTCCGCCGGGTTCAATTTTATCCAGATTCATGAGTTGGGGAAATCCAAGTCCCAGATCCATCTCACTCCCATCCTGATTATTGACCTCAAACCCATCTGCACCATAAGGCAGATGGGTCTTACCAAAGCTGGCTGTCCTATATCCATGTGATTCAAGAACAGAAGGAATCGTCTTGATTCCCGTAGCATTCGATGGCATCTGCCCGCATTTCATCTGCAAAAAAGTAAATCACATTATATTTTGAATTCTTGTTTGAATTTGCCACTTTCCAGATCCGTTTCCTGATCTCCAATGATCAGTTTCGCACTACTTCCAACAGGAACACACCCTTCCACTATACAGCTTCCATCCATCTGCTCCCACTTTAATGCGATCCTTCCATAGGGTGAATCCAGTACACAGTCTGCAAACCCAATGGATGAATTCAGATCCGGCTGAAATAGGATCCTTCGATAGCCAGGCTCCTCTGCCCGGACTCCCCCAATATGGCGATACATCCAATCGCCCACACATCCGAAAGCATAATGATTGTATGAGGATTCTGTTGGTGTGCCATCTTCAAGCACTGCCATCCAATTCTCCCAGATCGTAGTAGCTCCCCGCTCTGTCATATAAAGCCAGGAAGGAGCTTTTGTCTGCAGAAGTAATTCATAGGCGAGATCCATATGACCATTCTCATACAGGACATCCAGCAAATAGGACACAGAAGCAAATCCAGTGTCAAGACAGTTACCATTTTCGTGAATCAAATCCACCAGATTCGCAATGACCTTTTGTTTTAGCTCACCCTCTGTCACCTCAGCTTTTAAAATCATAACATACAGACCCTGCAGATTGCTGTCCTTGACTCTGCCGTTTTCATCAACGAACTCGTCCCTTACTGCGTTCTTTATCTTTTGCAAAAGCTCTTGATATCTTTCTACTTCATTGATTTTTCCAAGCACTCGACAAATATCCACAAAGCAGGCTACGGATATGGCATAAAAACAGGATCCAACAACATCCGCTGTCTCAGCCGTTCCTTTGGCTATTCCATCCGGAAGTGCCCGCAGACTTGGAATCAGCCAGTCACCAAAATGATATTGTTTTGTCCATAAATAGGGATTTCTCGCCTTTTTTTCTGGTGAAAAGGACGCATACCCTTCCGGTTTAAGCTGACAATTTTCCTTTACATAAGAAAGCCATCCCCTCATGCTTTCAAAGCTTCGCTCCAGAATAGAGAGATCTCCATAGCACTGGTAGAGATAATAGGGTAAAAGAATACAAGCATCTCCCCATCCGGCGGAGGAGTTCTGTCCGCCGCTCATGATCCGCTGTACCAGCTCCTGGTACTTCGGATTTGGCACAACCACTGGCACTTCCCCATTCTCTGACTGTTCTGCCCTCTGGTTCTCCAACCAGGCTCCCAGAAACCCACGGAGATCGTAATTAAAGCAGCCTGTTTTTGCAAATACTTGTATATCCCCTGTCCAACCTAGCTTCTCCCTTTGCGGGCAGTCTGTTGGAATAGAGAACATATTTCCTTTCGTACTCCATATGATATTGTGCTGCAACTGATTCAAAGCTTCATTTGAACAACGAAACCACCCTGTTTTTCTCAATTTTGTGCCAATTACTACTGCTTTGGCTTTGAGGATCTGTTCTTTACGGATTCCTTTAATTCTGGCATATCGAAACCCGTGATAAGTAAAGTATGGCTCAAGGATTAGTTCTCCATCCCTGCATACATATACATCCTTTTGATCCTTATTTCTGCCAATAATATTGTAAATGAATTCTCCCGCCTTATCCAGAACCTCTCCGTGTTCCACCGTAATTACATCATTTTCTATTCCAGCGATCGAAAAGCTACAGGTTCCTGCTACAACTTGTCCAAAATCAACAAGTAGATCGCCACTTTCACTGTACCATATGCGAACTGCATTGATTTCTTCAAGTACTTCTACAGGATCCATCAGCTGTCCCGTCAAATTGTTTTTGTCAAATTCTACGTTTCTGCATTCGAACCAGTTGTCTTCAACATAGGAAGGCTGCATCCATTCTGAATCTTCATTTGTCAGATCCTGTTTTTCTCCGATATAGAGATCTGAATATTGAATATAGGATTCTTTGGAATGTACAGCTGGATCTGAGTATACTGTCTCCCTGCTGCCATCCTCATAAATAAGATCTGCCTCAAAGATCAGCCCCAGCTTATTTCCATAGTTACAGCTTTCTCCCGAAAGTCCCAAACGTCCAATCCACCAGCCATCTGCCAGCAGAAATCCCATACAATTCTGACCCTGCCTTAATTGTTCTGAAATATCGTATGTCTGATAATATAAGATCTTGTTATAGGCAGAGTTCTCCGGCGCAAAACGACGATTTGAAAGCTGTTCTCCATTGAGGAACAGTTGATAGATTCCATGGGCAGAAACATAGAGCCTGGCACTTTTTACCGGTCTGTCGATAGGAATCATTCTTCTGATTCTCTGAACTGGTTTTAATCTGGTCTCGCCGCCCCAGAATTCCGGGTTCGGAATAAGCAGATCCAGGAAAGGAAGCTGCTTCTCTTCGACTGCAGGCTCCTGCACTGGCTCGATCCAATGCGCTTCCCACAGATCTGTCATAAACCCTGTTTCAAAAAAAGTTGTATCAATTACCGCTTCCGGTTCATCGCTTCCCCATAATTTTACATCGACCTGATATCTGGTCTTTGCACTAAGCGCTTCTCCCTGATAGGGCACGAAGTTATAACCACTGTATGTTTGTTTGTCTGAGTCCCAAAAAACTCTTTTATCTGCTGTAACAACAATCTGATATCCCAGAATTTTTGCTCCAATCTCCTCACTTTCCACCGAGAAATGAAATACAGGTTTTGAATTGTCAATTCCGACTGGCTGATACATCCCGTCTATATCTAATTGTGTAATTTTCATTTTTACCGCCTTATGCTCTGGCTTGCTTTGCTTTTTCCAGTTTTTCTTTATAACGCCGTCCTTGTTCGAACAGATAGCTGTTCGATGTGTAGATTAAAAATCCCATTACGATAACACCATTCAAAACGGTCATTAGGGATGAGCTAAATCCCAGCCAGGTGAATCCGGAGGTGATAATTGCCTGCGTCACTGCTCCAATAAAAACACCAAGAGGCTGTGAGCTGTATTTTCCGATTGCGCCTCCTATAAAAAGGGGCAGAAATCCAGTCATAAAATAAGATGCACTTGAGAGACCTGTCTCTGGTGAAACAGTTCCGAATTTACTGATATAGACACATCCCGCAATTCCCAGCAATGCTCCTGCAATCAAATAGCAGAAAAATGCATTGCGTTTTTCGTTGATGCCTACATCCGTTGCTATTTTTTGTCCGGTCGCAATTGCCTTACGGTTATACCCAAATCTGGTGTAATCCCAGAGAAGGATAAGAGCTGCCAGCACCACCACAATGATCATGATAGACCAAGGTGCCTTCGCAAAGATCAGCATATCATTTTTACCGATCAGTTTAATGCCTTTTGCTTTGTTGAATATAAATCCGATTGCTTCATAGATCATGGCAAGTCCGAGAGAAATGACCATCGGCGGTAACTGGAGTGCCACATAGATCAGCCCCGATACAGCACCAATTGCGACACCTATCAGAATTGTGACGATTAATAGTCCAAACGCTCCCAGATCATAATCCTTAGCCACATTCCCACCAATTATGATAGCAAGTACCATGGTCGCTCCGATACTGAAATCGAAGCGGCCGCTGGTAAGGTTCATGGTCATCGCCAGAGCAATCAAACCAGAATAGACGGAAGTATACATGATCGTCTTTAGATCCGCCCCGACACCAAAGCCGACATGGCCTGTTGCACTACAAACGATAAAGAAAAATAAATAGACGAGTACTGGCAGTGCCAGACTCATGATTATGTTCTTTCCTGTATTTTGAATTTTACTGTTCATGGCGACCCCTTTTTTACTATACTGCAGTTGTGTTATTCGGCAATCGTTAATGCCGTCTCAATATCTAAAGAACCGTAGAATGTAGAAATACTTTCATTATTTGCATTTGCATTTATGCCTGTCAGCATAGATGCAACTTCTTCTGCTGATACAAAATAGTTTCCATCATCATGATATGCAAAAATGGCATTGTAGGTTTCTGCATCTGTTACTGTCCAGCGGTTTACAAGGATCTTTCCGGCTTTTCCATCGGCTTCTCTTGTTGATGCCAGGTTGTCAGTGACAGCATTCAGAATCTGAACTACAGCATTTCCAAACACCACTTCTTCACAATCATAAACGACTACGGTAACCGTTCCGCTATTTACTGCATCATAATATATATCTCCGACCTGTCCGATCGTTGCGATCTTCATGGTCTCAAATTTGCCTGCGTCTGCGATAGGCTGAAACAGTGCTGCCGCATTAAAGGAAGAACCTACTCCATCATAATCTCCAGCTAACTTTGCTCCGACTGCTGCTGTAAAGTCATCTGTTCCAGGCCATCCTTCTACAAGGTCAGTTGTAATATCGAATACAATCTCTGCTCCCTCTGCCTGTGCTGCTGCAATGCCTGCTTCAAATCCTGCCTGTCTGTCGATGAACATCTGTATTCCGAATCCAACGCCACCATTACAATAAAATACATGTTTTACTCCCTGCGTTCCAAGGTTATATCCCATTTCGTAACCAGCCAGGTAGTCTCCGTTTTCTGCATTTCCTTCTTCAATAAACGTATAGCATCCCAGGTACATGTCGTTATCAGCGAAAGAATCATAATACTGTTCTGTTCCCCAATAATACATGCCAAGGTCGATCGTTTCCTGAATTGCTTCTTCCCCTGCGATATTATAGTAGCCAATGATTGCTTTTGCTCCTGCTGATGCGCAGGAATTGATGAAGTTCAATTCATCCTCTGCTGATGCAAGAGATTCTGAGTACATAAATTTCAGGTTAAAGGATTCTGCAAGATAATCCAGATATTCCTGTAATGCCAGGAACTGACCATCTGTTGTGTCGAATGCCTCTACTCCAATGATCACCTGTTCCTCCGGATAACTTCCATCCAAAACCACTTCGATTGCATCTGATACCTCTGATTCTGCTGCCGTGCTCTCTGATGCAGCACTTTGCGTACTGGATGTCGACTCACTTGCTGTGTCTCCTGTAGAAGCACTGCTGCCGCATCCTGCCAGCAGTCCTGCTGTCATCATGACAGCTGTCGTAATTGCCAATATTCTTTTTTTCATCTGATTCCTCCTGAGTTGATTAGTTATATTATCTTGGAAGCAGCTTGCCGCGATAGCTTAAGCTTGCCACCAGAACAACCAGTATAAAGACCACGCCTCGACAAATCTGTATCTGTCCTGTGGAAAGGCCCATGATCGTGAGCCCACTATTGAGGACGGTGATCGTGACTGCACCCACCAGTCCAGCACTGATCTTAGAACGAGGTCCGCCGGTCAATGGCATTCCACCAAGTACAAGTGCGACCAGTACATCTGTGCCAACAGAAGAGGCTGTTGTTCCGCCTACTGTTCGGGTTCTGATTAAAATGATGAAGGCTGCTAGAGCCACACCAACTGCACTTACCAAAAACGTAATGATTGTTGTTCTTTTTATTGCAATTCCGCTCTGTGTCGCACTGATCTTATTGCCACCAATGCTCTTAATGCGAATTCCCAGTGATGTATAATTAAACAATACCAGGCAGAACAGAAAAAATGCTGCCAATGCCACTATATTGATTATGGACATCTGTGCAAATGTAGGAGAAGGTATCTCAGAGACTGCATTTTTCAAATATATTGTTGATTCACTTCCCATCAGTACAAGTACAACTGACGTTATGACTGTTCCAAGCACTATGGTAAAAATGAAGAAGGGAACATTGATGAATGCTGCAAAAAGTCCCTTTATCAATCCAAAGGCAAGTGACACAGCCAAAATGACAAGTGCCCCTGCAGGTACACTTCCGGTATTGATCATGACCATTCCGCCTATTACTGCAGAAAAGCACACCACGCCTGCCATTGACATATCAAAGTATCCTGCTCCGAATATGAATACAGCTCCTACTGTCACAAGTGCTGTGACGATCACCTCATTCGTCAGGGACTGCAGGTTCATTGCACTGATCAATGCTCCCTCGGTGGTGATCGAAAAGACGATCGTGACAAGCAGTAATCCTATATAGGGTGCAAGGTTTCCGATCATTCCTGCATTTATTTTAGAGGGCTGTTTCCCTGCCTTATTGATTGTTGTTCGTTCCATGCTATGAACCCCCTTAAATCATTTGATTGATAATCATATTTTCATCGAGCTCCTCTGACTGGGAGAACTCGGCTGAAAGCATGCCATCCTTGAGAATCAGAAGTCTGTCACTCATACCGATCAGCTCCGGAAGCTCTTCGGAAATCATCACGATCGATTTCCCCTCCAATTTCATCTGATAGATCAGCTGATACATGGCTGCCTTAACACCAATGTCCACGCCTCGGGTCGGACAGTCCAGGATCAGTATATCGCAGTCACGTCCGACCCATTTCCCGAACACGACCTTTTGCTTGTTTCCTCCTGATAAATACTGAACATCCTGGTAGATGGAAGCACATTTGATACTCAGTGCATCTTTCTGTTCATTCACATATTTTTCGCCATCTTTTGGCAGTAAAAATGGTCCCTTCTGAATTTTGTCGTAGCCTGCCACCAGGATATTGTCATAGATCGAATCCGTCAGCACCAGTGCTTCTCTGTCTCTGTCCTTTGACACATAACCAAAGCCAAGCAGGAGTGCTTCTCGTGCTGATTTTATTTCATCTCCGCTCTTTGAATGTACCACCCTGCCTTCTAGCAGAACCTCTTCTCCATATAGCGCTTTTCCCAGTTCATGCATACCGCAGTGGGAAAGACCGCCGATCCCAAGAATTTCACCTTTATGCAGCTTCATGGAAAAATTCATTAGCAGCCCATTTCCGGTAGTAATATTTTCAGCAGTGAGCACGACCTCTTCAGAGATCTTATAGTTTTTATCATTTCTGTAATAATTTCCTGTCATTTCCCGGCCTACCATATGCCGTTTGATGGCATCCTCGTTCATTTCTTCCCGGCTCAGAGTCGTAATCAGGTTCCCATCCCGCAGTACAGTCAGGGTATCACAGACTTCGATCAGCTCTTCTAAATCATGGGAGATAAAAACTACAGCTTTATTATCATCTCTCATTTTTTTCATAATATCGTAGATGATCTGCCTGCCTCGGTGGGACAGGGCTGTTGTCGTTTCATCCACAACGATCATTTCCGGCTTCTGATACATGACTTTTGCAATTTCGACCAGTTTTCTGTCCTGCATATTCAGGCTCCCCATTGGCCTTGAGGGGTCTGCATCTGTAAATCCAATATTATCCAACGCTTTTTTTGCTTCGGCGTGCATTTTCTTTTTCTGTACAACACCAAATTTCTCAAATTTCTTTTCCTGTCCGAGGAAAATATTCTGAGCAATGCTGATGTCAGCAATCGTGCCCTGCTCCTGAACGATCATGCCGATTCCGGCTTTTGATCCATGGATCATCGTGGCGGGTTTATGCTCTTTTCCGAACCAGAGCATATCTCCACTTGTGGGCTGCTGCATTCCAGCTGCAATGGAAGTAATCGTAGATTTTCCAGATCCGTTCTCTCCGATCAGACCCGTGATCTGACCCTGGTATACTTTAAAATCCACTCCGTTGAGTGCAATCGTTGGTCCGAAGTGTTTCGTCAGGTTCTTCGCTTCAAATATTGGTTCTCTATCGCTTCCCATTGACTTCTCCTCATGTTTTGCCACAGAATTCAAACTGTTCCTCGCTTTTGTTACCTTTCTTTATCTTAGCAGTCGAAAAACAAGTGTATGGCATTAAAATCCCGGAAGCTGGGTTCTATCTATAGTTCTTTTCTGCACCGTTCTTTTCTGATATAATTATTTTAGACATATTCTATCTTTTTATATGATATTTTGAGACATAAATAGTCATTTTATACTGAATCCATATTTTTAGTTCCATAAATCATGCCTTAAATACCATTTTGGAGGAAATTATGATTTTAGATAAGCTGAGCCCAACCACTACACTTCCTTTTACCATGCAGATGAACACAGGCTTTTCCCATGATCTGAAATGGTCCTCTGGATATCAGGTCTCCTTTGTTCTAGAAGGATCCGTCACAGTTAACTATAAAAATCATACCCGGGAATTCGCCAGGAACTGCATCTGGTTCTTTGCTCCCTTTGAGAATTTTTCCTTTGCATCTGTTGACGGTGCTAAGATTCTGACTCTGAATATTGATTCCGAATTTGTGAATTCCCTTTGCCCTGAGGCATCACAGATCCAGTTTCAAAAAAACCACATTAGTTATGACATTGCAGATGAAAATTACAATCGGATCTGCAAGGAGATCGGAGTTATTATTTTTAATAATTTAAAAAATGACACCTGTTTTCAAATGCGCCTTCTGATCTCCATTACGAATATCATGATTCTTTTGATAGAAAATTTTGGACGCAGGGTAACGCAGCCGATTACCCAGGATTATGAGGCAGACCGAAATGTCCAGATCATACAGTATATCAATGCCCATTATCAGGAGAAGCTGACCATTGCTGAGATCTCAGCTCACCTTTCACTTCACCCCCAGTATTTCTCCACTTACTTTAATCGACAGTTCCAGTCTTCCTTTTCGGATTATCTGACCAGTTATCGTATTAACAGTTCCATCAACAGCCTGATTCACACAAGTGATCGTATTTTAGATATTGCTCTTGAACATGGTTTTAGCAACCACAAGACATATGCCCTGGCCTTTCGGAAACGATTTGGATGCTCTCCGACCCAATACCGCAGGAGCGGCCAGGAAAAGGAGAGCCCCTCCCATCTGCTGCCCGGAAATGATTCCATCGGACGCAATGACATTTTTTCCTTTTTTCGCCAGTTCACAGATTCCGACAGTGACTTTCCCTATACTAGCACCCATCTTCAGAGTCAGCAGACCCTGGAATTTGATCTGCCAGCTTTGGAAAAAAGAAGCCGGAGCAGGTCAATCGAGACTATTTTTTCCATCGGCAGGGCTTACTCGCTGCTTCGTTCCCAGGTACAGAATCTGGTTCTTGCAGCAAAAACAGATCTGGATCTGCGTCATCTGAAAATGCGGGACATTTTCTCTGATGACCTTTATGTATATTTTGAGGATCCGCAAAAGGAACCTGTGCTGAACTGGAATACCCTGGATCTGATCTTTGATTTTCTGATTTCCAACCAGATCCATCCCTTTCCTGAAATTGGATATATGCCAGAGGCTTTATCCTCCAGGAAGCAGTATTCTCACCTGCAGTTCCATCCAAATATCAGTTATCCCAAGTCCCTTAAGCGTTGGAAGCTGCTGATTCGAAGCTTTTTGGAGCATTTTATCAGCCGCTATGGAATCCATGAGCTGCACCAGTGGTATTTTGATTTCTGGACTTCACCAGATCTTGATCTCCCAGTCTCCTTCTGGAACGAATCCATGGATGATTTTTTTGCATTCTACCATGCCACCTATGAGGTTTTCCAAGAGGTGGATCCCGGGCTTCGTCTTGGCACGCCGAACTTTTCTACCATATCCGGATTCCCCTGGTATGAGAAGTTCTTTCAGTACTGCTATCTGAATCATCTCTATCCAAGCCATACGGATATTCACTTGTACGGCTGTGAGCCTGTAAAAAAAGGCAATGGACTTGAGACTCTGTATGAGATGGATATAGAAAGTTTTTCCATCAAAAATCAAAATAGGATCTCTGAGTATCTGAATGAACTGCGGCAGATCATGAATCGAAATGGTTTTCGGGACATGGAGATCCTTGTCTCTGACTGGAATCTCATCTTTTTGCCAAGGGAGCTGATTCGAGACACCTGCTATATGGGACCTTATATCTGCCACACCTTAAATCAGAATTTATTTCAGGCAAAATCCCTTTGTTTTTGGACTCTATCTGATTTTCAAGAGGATTTTTTTCCTGCATCGGAGCTTTTTTCAGGTCAGTCAGGTCTTATGGATATCCATGGTCTGAGAAAGGCTTCCTATAATACGTTTGCACTTTTGGCAAAGCTGGGCAGTCGGGTTCTGGCCAGATCCGATTTTTACATGCTGATGAAAAAAAATAACAGCTATCAGCTGCTAATCTACAATCTGGCGAAATTTGATACTATGTATTCTCTGATCGACAAATCAGCCATCGATGCTACTCACCGTTATACGATCTATAGTGGTACGAACGAATTGTTGCTGAATATGCTCTTATATCTTCCTTCCGGGAACTACTATATCAAAAAATACGAGGTGAACCGAAACTATGGATCTGCTTATGATCTCTGGAGCAAGATGGGCTGCCCGGATAATCTTCATAAGGATGAGGAGGATTATATCCGAGAGATGAGCGTACCTCATATGACGATCCAGCAATATCAGGTTGATAAGGTCATGGTACTTTCTGAATCTGTTCCGGTACATGGTGTACTATTGCTAGAGATCATTCCAAAATAGCACAAAAAATCCCCCCGGCAGCTGCCAGGGGGATTTCACTTGTAATTCACTTTTAATACTCATCATCCATGACAAGAATCTCTGCCTGATATTTTTCCAAAATAAGCTTCTGTATTCTTTCTCTTGTCTCTGAGTTGATTGGATGGGCGATATCCCTATATTCTCCATCTGCCGCTTTTCTGCTCGGCATTGCGATGAACAGTCCTTTTTCACCCTCAATCACTTTAATATCATGTACTACAAATTCTTCATCGATCGTAATGGATACGACCGCTTTCATTTTGCCTTCTTTTTCAACTTTACGGATCCTAACATCGGTAATTTGCATACTATTATGCCCCCTTCTGGTCTGCACTCCTCCTGCACATCAGCTACATGAGTTTTCTACAATACAAAGCGCTCATTATCCTCTTTGACAACGCGGATTCCGAATTCTCCGACATAGTAGGTATTGGCGCGAAGCGTATTCCTGCTTTCTACAATACAGTTCTCTATATGCGTATTATCACCAATGTATACATCATTTAAGATGATCGAATTTCGAATAGTACAGTTCTTACCGACAAATACCTTCTTAAATAGTACAGAATTTTCAATTTTACCATTGATAATACAGCCGCTTGATACCAGACTGTTCGATACATCCGATCCAACATTATATTTTGCAGGTGGCAGATCATCTACTTTTGAGAATACCTTAGGATCTTCATGGAAGAAATAACTTCTCACTTCCGGCTTTAGAAAATCCATATTCGTTCTGTAGTAGGCTTCAATGGTTGCGATATTGCTCCAATAGCCTTCCAGTCGATACCCGTAAATACGTTTCAGATTTTTATAACGAATCAGTATATCAGACACAAAATCGTGTCGTTCTTCTTCTGCAGAACGTTCGAGCATCTCGATCAGCTGACGTCTGCGAATAACATAAATTCCAGTTGAAATCAGGTGGGCAGATGACATCATTGGCTTTTCTTCAAATTCAGTGACCCGCGATTCTTCATCCAGCCGCACTGCTCCGAATCTGCTAATGTCTTCTCCTTCGATTTCCTTGCAGACAATCGTGATATCTGCTTTCTTTGCAATGTGATCATCAAGAACCTTATTGTAATCCAGCTTGTAGACGCAGTCTCCGCTGGAAATGATCACATAGGGTTCGTGGCTTTTCTTGAGAAAGTCCAGGTTCTGATACATGGCATCTGCAGTTCCTCGATACCACCAGCTGTTTTCAGTTGTCACAGTCGGAGTAAAGGTATAAAGTCCGCCCATTTTTCTTCCAAAATCCCACCATTTGGAGGAGCTGAGATGTTCATTCAGAGATCTGGCATTGAACTGTGTCAGTACTGCCACCTTCTGGATATGGGAATTCGTCATATTACTGAGTGCAAAGTCGATACTTCTGTAGCTGCCGCCGATCGGCATGGCAGAAACGGCTCTTCTCGTTGTCAGTTCCTGTATTCTGTTGTTGTTTCCACCTGCAAGTATGATTCCTAACGCCTTCATTTGCCGTCACCTGCCTTTACAATATAATCACCTGCTGCAAGAATACCGTTTTTATAATCTGCTGCTTCGGTTTCACCTGCAATTGCAGTGTTTTTCCCAATTTTTACATCCGAAGGTATGATGCTTCTTTCGCCGACCGTTACCAGACCGAAGGCATATACATCTTCTCGTAAGGTACTGGGTGCTTCTTCGCCTGTACCGATCTCAACATGATCTCCAACAGTGGAATCCTCTGCTATGATCGCTTTTTCAATCAGGCAGTCTTTTCCGATCTTTGTTCCTCTCATAATGATCGAGTCGGTTATCACCGTTCCTTCACCGATTTCCACACCTGCTCCAATCACAGAATGATGTACTTCACCATTGACCTGTGTACCTTCTCCGACAATACATCTCTCAACGACAGCACCCTGTGCGATATACTGCGGCTCAACATGGTCACTTCTGGTATAGATCTTCCAATACTCTTCATACAGGTTGAATTCGGGTATCAGGTCTACCAGCTCCATATTTGCTTCCCAGTATGATCCAAGCGTACCAACATCCTTCCAGTATCCATGAAACTCGAATGTGAAAATATTCTCGCCCTGTTCATGGCAGTAAGGAATGATATGCTTGCCAAAGTCACAGTTCCTGGTGTTCTTCATTTCGATCAATGCATCTCTAAGAACTGGCCAGCTGAAAATATAGATTCCCATTGAAGCAAGATTACTTCTTGGATTTGCTGGTTTTTCTTCAAATTCAGTGACTCGCTTCTCATCATCTGTAATGATCAGACCAAATCTGCTGGCTTCATCCCACGGAACAGGCATTGCAGCAATGGTGACTGCAGCGTTGTGCTCCTTATGGAAATCAAGCATCAGCTCGTAATCCATCTTATAAATATGATCGCCCGAAAGAATCAGCACATATTCCGGATTGTACTGCTCCATGTAATTCATATTCTGATAGATCGCATTTGCAGTTCCAGTGTACCACTCACTGTTTTCACTTTTTTCATATGGAGGAAGAACAGTGACTCCGCCATCATTTCTGTCGAGATCCCATGGAATTCCAATCCCAATATGCGTATTCAGCCGTAAAGGCTGGTACTGTGTCAAAACGCCCACTGTATCAATTCCGGAATTAATACAGTTGCTTAATGGAAAATCAATAATTCTGTACTTTCCACCAAAAGCCACTGCGGGCTTTGCCACATGGGATGTCAGGATTCCGAGCCGGCTTCCTTGTCCGCCAGCAAGTAACATTGCAATCATTTCTTTTCGTACCACGCTATTCACCTCTTTATGCCATATTCTTTTCTTTTTATAATTATACCATAACATTCATTTTTTGCACTATTTTTCTCAGGTTTTAAAGGTTTTTTTCTCATATTTCAGTCAATTAACGTATTATTATAGAAATTTGAATTAAATTTGCAAATTACGGATTTCGAGTTATAATATAGGTTGTCAAATAACTCACAACATGTAGTAAAAAGCTTACAAGAAATTACATAATATTGAATTCATATGAAAAATATGAGTCCGGATATTGAATGGAGGAAACAATGTATCAATTACGGTTTGACATACCTGCACATGTGCATTTTATCGGCATTGGCGGCATCAGCATGAGTGGACTTGCTGAAATTCTGCTTTCAAAAGGATTTACCGTGTCAGGATCCGATTCAAAATCATCACAGCTGACTGACCATTTGTCAAAAAAAGGTGCTGTGGTTTTCATTGGGCAATCAGAAGCCAATATTATTTCCAGCACGGATCTCGTTGTATTTACTGCTGCGATCAAGGAGGATAATCCAGAATATACTGCCTGTGTTTCACTTGGCATTCCAATGCTGTCGAGAGCGGAGCTCCTGGGACAGATCATGGACAATTTCAAGAATTCTGTTGCTATTTCTGGAACCCACGGAAAAACAACGACAACCTCCATGATCGGACAGATCCTTGTATGTGCCGAAACCGATCCTACCTTATCTGTTGGCGGAATTTTAAAAAGCATTCAGGGTAATATTCGAATTGGAAATTCCGATATATTTGTCACAGAGGCATGTGAATATACAAACAGCTTTTTACATTTTCACCCGCTGGTTGAAATCATATTAAATATAGAAGCAGAGCATCTGGATTTTTTTAAAGATTTGGATGATGTCCGTAACTCCTTTCGTCTTTTTGCAAAGAATACAAAGAGTCAGGGTACTCTGATCATAAACCATGAAATTGAAGGAATTGACGAGCTCACTTCTGGTCTTTCTTGCCAGATCCTGACCTATGGATTCACTGAGGCAAGTGATTTTGCGGCTTCTGCAATCAGTTTCGATATTCTGGGGCACGGCTCCTATACCTTACAATTCCAGGGAAAAGAGCTAGGGCGCATCGAGCTCCATGTTCCGGGAATCCACAATATCTCCAATTCACTTGCAGCCTATGCAGCTGCCCATTCACTTGGGCTGTCCTTTGATGTGATCCGTCAGGGATTTGCTGAATTCACAGGGCCTGACAGGCGTTTTGAATTAAAGGGATTCCTTGCGAATGGTGCGATGGTGGTAGATGACTATTCCCATCACCCAACAGAGGTGCATGCAGCATTATCCGCAGCTTCTGCAA
Source organism: Lachnospiraceae bacterium (assembly GCA_047974745.1). GTDB lineage: Bacteria > Bacillota > Clostridia > Lachnospirales > Lachnospiraceae > JBKECO01. Next base: position 91,623 of record JBKECO010000002.1, on the reverse strand, counting down.
TCCCCGGAAAGCGGATCGTGTGTGTCTTTCAGCCCCATACCTATTCCCGAACAAAGGCTTTCCTGGAAGAGTTTGCCGAAGTCCTTTCCATGGCAGATCTGGTGATCCTTACAGATATTTATGCAGCGAGGGAGCTAAACACCTATCAGATATCAACCGAAGACCTATATGAACGAATGCTTGAAGCTGGGACGAATGTCCTATATATGAAGTCATTTGATGACATTGAACTCTATTTGAAAAAAAATAGTTTTAAAAATGATTTGTTGATAACCATGGGTGCCGGAGATGTTGTAACTATAGGTGAACACCTACTGAACCAATAGGTTATCCACATTATCCACAATTAATTGTGTATTATATCAACAGTTTCACTGTGGATTACGTGTTTACATAACATTATTTCCATTTTTTCCATGATATTCTCAAAAGGTTTGAAAAAATAGGCACAAACTGTAAGGCTTATGTAAAATTTATGTATACTTCCACAAGTTATCCACATTATCCACATTTTAGTGCAAGTTTTTTTGACAAAGACCCTGGGAAGGCTACCCCTTTTCAATTGTGTTTTCACGTGCTATAATCTGAAACAGACCTGAATTTAGGGAGGTTTCGTTATGTCTGATATCAATCTTCACAGCAGCGGATTACAGTCCGCAACCTATGTACCAAATCGTTTTATAGACGAATATATGGCATCCGCAAACGGAGAATTTGTTAAGATTTATCTCTATCTTCTTCGATGTATGAATCAGAAGGATGCTCATTTTTCATTGTCCGAAATTGCAGATCGCTTCGAGCATACAGAAAAAGATATCCAAAGAGCACTTCATTATTGGGAGAAGGTGAATCTGTTACAGCTCGAATACAGTGCAGATAAACAGCTCGCCGGAATCTGCATGCTCAGTGATACGGAAACTGTACCGCCACTTGCGGTAACCGCTTTGGCAGAACCTCCGAATGAGGTTTTGGTTCCAGATGCACCTTCGGCACAGACACATGTGAATGAGAATGAGGTCGATGCGCCTGAGGATGAAATAAAACAAAAGAAAGATTCCTATACTCTGGATGAACTTTCCGCATTTCAGGAAAGGGAGGATATCCGCGAGATTTTATTTATCACTGAAAGCTACCTAGGAAGAACATTAAACCCCATGGAGATCCGCACGATCCTATTCTGGTATGATGGTCTAGGTATGGCGACTGAGCTGATCGAATATCTGATTGAGACAAGCATCGGCAATAACCACACCAGTCTGAGATATATGGAAAAAATAGCGTTGAACTGGAAAGACGAGAATATCTGTACCGTAAAGCAGGCTCGTATTGCCAAGAGCCTGTACAGTAAAACAGCCATTTTTGTTATGAAACAGTTCGGTATAGCCGGTCGTAATCTGGTGGAATCAGAGCTTACCTATATCAATAAATGGTTCAATGAATTCGCATTCAGCAATGAGATCGTCCAAGAAGCCTGCAAACGCACACTTTCTTCGATTGGAAAGCCGAATTTTGAATATGCTGACCAGATTCTTACGAACTGGCATACACAGAAAGTACGGCATCGGGATGATATTCTCAAAATCGATCTTTCTTATAAAAAGCTGCAATCCTCCGGATTTACCCCGGAACAAAGGCAAAAGAAAGTAGCTTCGAATAAGTTCAATAACTTCACTCAAAGATCCTACGACTTTAACATACTTGAGAAACAGTTGTTAGATTCGAATAAATAATTGCCTACAAGGAGATCTGTCATGTCTCTAAGCAACACGCAATACGATGAAATCCAACGATCCTATCAAGAGCTTCAGATCCGCCACCATCATCTGACGCTGGAACGGATCGCCGAAGTATATTCCAGGGATCACCGGCTCAAAGAAATAGACGATGCCATTGCCACCGCTTCTCTTGAGCAGGCACGCTTGTTGTTGGATGGAGATGATTCTGCTCTTGAAAAACTCAGAGGAATCATTTCCTCCAATAGGAGCGAGCGACTTCGCATCCTGAACGCACTAGGCTATGATGAGAATTATCTCCATCCCCCTTTTGCGTGTAACGACTGTAAGGATACCGGTTATATAGGAGGCACTCGCTGTCACTGTTTCAGGCAAAAGGCGATCGATTCAGTCTATCTGCAGTCCAACATACGAAATATTCTAGAAGAAGAGAACTTTGAGCACTTTTCCTATCAATATTTTCAGGCTGATGATATCAACCCTGAGGACGAACGGTCCTCTTTGGACACCATCAAATATGCTGTTGAAAAATCAAAACAATTTATCGATTCTTTTGATCAGGACTTTTCTAATATACTGTTTTTTGGAAGTACTGGTGTCGGCAAGACTTTTTTATCCAATTGTATCGCCAAGGAATTATTGGATACTGGTCATTCCGTGATCTATTTTACAGCACTTCAGTTATTCACACTTTTCGAAAAAAATATTTTTCATAAAGATACGGATGCAGAGATGATTCGTGCAAGCCAGGATATTTTTGACTGTGATTTGTTGATTATTGATGATTTGGGAACAGAACTCCCCAATTCCTTTACTTCGTCACAGTTGTTTTTGTGTCTGAATGAAAGAATTCTAAGGAGAAAATCTACCATCATCTCCACGAACCTTTCGTTGGATCATCTGATGCAGATTTTTTCTGAAAGAACCTTTTCAAGGATTTCCAAAGATTTTCAGTTCATAAAAATGTACTGTAAGGATATCCGAGTACAAAAACGATTTTATAATAAGTAAGCATTCATTAGATCAATCTATTGAGTATAAAGACATATTTAAATTTATGGAGGACGCAATCATGGCAAGTGATGAGAGAATATTAGAGACGATTCCGGCAGGAACCCTGGGACTGATCCCTCTGGAAAGCATTCAGAAGATGGGCGAGAAGGTGGATAACTTTCTCGTACAGTGGCGCAGCAAACGAGAGCATGACCACTGTGATGACAGTGCCTATCAGGGCTATTACAGAGACAGTTACAGGCTAAAGGCATACTGCCCAAGATTTGGTACAGGGGAAGCAAAGGGTGTGATCAAAGAATCGGTACGTGGATACGACCTTTTCTTAATGGTAGATGTTACTAATCATTCGCTAACCTACTCTTTATTTGGGAAGGAGAATCGGATGTCTCCGGATGACCACTATGCAGATCTGAAGAGAATTATTGCTGCTGTTGGTGGAAAAGCAAGAAGAATTACCGTCATCATTCCTTTCCTATATGAGAGCCGGCAGCACAAAAGGACTTCCCGCGAGTCTTTAGACTGTGCCATCGCACTTCAGGAACTCGTTACAATGGGCGTTGACAATATCATTACCTTTGATGCACATGATCCTCGGGTACAAAATGCCATTCCCCTCAAAGGATTCGACACCGTACAGCCCGCTTACCAGTTCATTAAGGGTATTCTTAAGAGAGACAAGGATCTGATTATAGACAACGACCATATGATGGTAATCAGCCCAGATGAAGGTGGTACGAACCGAGCTGTCTATCTGTCTAATGTACTTGGGCTGGATATGGGTATGTTCTATAAGCGAAGAGATTACAGTAAAATCGTAAATGGCAGAAATCCTATCGTTGCCCATGAATTCCTTGGAAGCTCTGTAGAGGGCAAGGACGTTCTCATAATCGATGACATGATCTCCTCCGGCGACAGTATGATCGATGTTGCTACAGAGCTAAAAGAACGCAAGGCGAACCGAATCTTCGTCATTTCTACCTTTGGACTATTTACCAATGGTCTTGAGAAATTTGACAAAGCATACAAAGATGGGATCATCTACCGTGTCGTTACAACGAACCTAACCTACCAGTCACCAGAGCTCCTTGATAAAGAATACTATATCAACTGTGACATGAGTAAGTATATCGCCTATATTATTGATTCTCTGAACCACGATCTCTCCATCGGTGATCTTTTGGATCCTTACGACAGAATCCATAAACTTCTGGACAAGTACAGAGCGGCTCAATTGACCGACTCAGGCAAATAGATTGCAATATCTGGCAAACACACAAACAAAAGAGCAGGCTGTCACCGAACCGTGACAACCTGCTCTTTGTACTTTATTTGAATGTGTTAATTTTGAATCATGTTCTTCTATATAACTTGTATTTCTGTTTCTAAGATTAGCGGCACAACAGGAAATTTTCCATGGCATACAGAGCTTCTTGCTCATCTTTTCCATCAGTTATGATATTTACACTCATTCCTCTTGATGGGTTAAATGCCATAATTCCCATAATGCTTTTTGCATTGATTTTACGATTATTACTTTCCAGAGTAATGTTACTGTCGAATTGGCAGGCAACCTGTACAAGTTCTGCAATTGGATTATTATGTTTACCTGATACGTCTGATACGATAATTTCCTTTTTGCCCATGTTTTTTCCCTCCTAAAGTACAGATTTGAATATAAACTAAATTCCGTTCTTTTGCAAGCTACATTTACTAAAATCAGTAATTTCATCTGAATGTTATCTGATTATCCGTTAAAAATTATGCAGTTTTATTTTTATGGTACCAAATAACTAATATAAATCGAGCCTGCTGAAACGAACAGGTCGGATGCTTCTAAAATCGGCAGGGTACTTTCTGCGTTCGTAGATGGATCAAAGATTGTAATTGCAGAAGACGTATATCCTGTTATCAATACCGCTTCTGTTCCATTTTTCACGGCAAGAACAGGATGTCCTAAATTTACATAATACAAGACTTCTTCGAGAGCTGCTCCTGACAGATTCAGCACAATTGCATCACCCAGAGCCTCAGTCAGGATCTCTTCCGGCGACTGTCCCTGATCGAGAAGCGTCTGTACCTGAATATTGACGGATTCATTCTCAAGCATCGCACTCACACATTTTGCTAGGGAGCTGCTGTTCGTATCCTCTAGGCCGACCTGAACCGGAATTGCAGTTTTACTAATGCCTCTTGAGCGCATCCACACATATTTCTGTTCCTGGTCAAGAACTACTCCCATCTGACTGTTCGCTTCTGCAATTGCTGTCTGCAATCGATTCGTGATAATCAGTGTATTGCCCCAGGCATAGGCAATATATGCCTCCATCTTTGTACCGCCTTCTAAAGTTACCTCTCTTACATTCTCAAATATGACTTCTTTTGGGGTCAGCAATTTTGGTGCAGCTTCTTTTACAAAATCCGTCATGCTGATTTGAACCTGAGTCTGCCGTTCTTCCGTTAACGTCGTATGAATCGATCCGCTGGACTCATCGTCTGAATCACGGCTCATAATGGTATCCTGCTCCGCTTCCACAAAAGCGATCCCATTATAGCTTAGTCTGTTCAGATATATCGTATCGTCAATAACCGAAACATCTGATATATAGTATCCGCTCTTCTCATATTCTTTCACCTGGGTATTCGACTGCAATTCCATGATCTCGATCTTATACATTGGAAATACACTGCCTTGTGTCAGTCCAGAAGGCATATCGCTCTGATGTGCTTCGCCATAAATAAGGTCGTCATTCATGAAACCAAGCGGCTTGATATAGTTCCCGTTTTCACCCTGGATCGCATTGATTTCTTCTGTATCCAGATTGATGCTGTTTAAGCTTGTTCCATATTCCCCTGAAATCTCATCGGACCATACGAAGTATTGCTGAGAATCAGAAACAGCAAACTGACCTTCCACAATCCCTTCGACCAGAGGGCTTGCCTCCATGGTCGCAAGGTCGATTCGATATATCGTATCTTCTAGCAGCAGGAAAAAGATACCCTGTGTATTCTCATACATCAGCTGGTCGATGGTTTCTTTCATGACTTGAAACGACTGCGTTGAGGGAATAAACAACTCTTCTTCGATCGTATTTGCAACACTGTCATAGTGATAAACACTGATACCGACTCTTCCCTCATGTGAACCCGAATTCATATATCCATACACAACAAAGTTCGTACTTCCCGTCTCATCGACATTGATGATCCGAATATCATGCTGCTGATTGTTTTCTCTTCTATCGATTCCTTCACTGCTATTAAAGCTAAAGACCTGGGAGAGCTGGTTGTTCGTCTCGTTAAATTCCCATAATTCACCCTCTTGAATAAATGCAGCGATAGTACCCTTCTCATTGGTGGCATATTCGACCTGTGCATCCCGAATTCCAAGCTGCAGGTAATTATCATAGGTATTGTCATTCCCACTTCTAAAAATCTGGTTCATCTCCCGCTCAAAGTCAAGCAGATATATCCTTTCACTGGTATATCGTATCCTGTATTTTTCACTGACATTATAATACTCTGGTTCTCCGCTGTTACCATCTGAATACATCAGATAGTTCATAACCACCACCGTATACGTATCGTTCACCTCTTTTATAGAAGGAACTGGTGTTGTCTGTCTCTCTCCCGGGAAATCTGCCCATTGAACCTGCTTGAGAGAGGAATGTATATTGACAGCTGCAAGATTGGAGTTATCTCCGGACGAATTCGGCTCCATATAGGTAGCAAGCCAGCTGCCCTGAGAGGTGTCAAAGGTATTGTTGTGGAACTGCTCAGCAAATGCAATGCATTCTTGTGAATATTGGGATACATCCTGCACCAGTCTTGTATAATAATGAAGTGGTCCGGCCGAGGTCTCTAGTGTAATGAAAAGCAGATATTCTGCATTATCTTCCAAAATATTTTCAATTTGAAACGACACGTCCACTATGTCATCTGACGTATCAAATTCTGTGACCGCAGTCTGTGCGACCAGGCGCTGCATGTCCAGACTTCGGATTTCATATGAAATTCCGGTAATGGAGTTTCCATACGTCTGGATTCTGGCAGGAAGTATCCTGTCAGAATCGATGGGCGTGATCGTATCTCTCATATAAATAGCCTGCATTTCATCTTTATATCCAAACAGCTCATTGATCTGAATGTCGCCCATGTAAAAAGACAGGACCGGATAGGTCGCTCCCGCCATATCCTTTGTCATATCTTCATTATCTTTATTTGTAAATTGTCCAAATACCAGAATTCCTCCGATCAGGACAAGAAAAAGAACAAATGCCTTTATAAGAAATTTTCTCAACTTTCTTTCCATCCTTTCCAGCGCTGTACCACGCATTGCGTGTTACAGTCCCTTTATTCTAAATCGTTTTTCATAAAACCACAAGCATTCCTGTTAAAACAACAGGCTTTGTTCACAAATTATTCACATGTTGTTCATATTGAATCTTTTTTTGCCATTTATCGGCAAATTTTTATCAATCTTTTCCATTGTTTTTTTGTACAAAAACCGCTATCCTTTTTAAAGTGAATACATCTGCATTTTACATTCATTTACATAATATTTACTTGAGGAGGTAATGCATTGAAATCCAAAAATAAATTCATTTCGGTCGCTTTTTTGAACCGTTATTCTATATTTTTTCATATTATTTTATCTTTGATCCTATGTCTGGTCATTGAAACAATTTCAAGACGCTCACTGGCTGATGCTCTTTCCTTCGCTGAAAAGCATACCTGGGCTTATACCTACAATTCCTTTATCATATTTGCATCTCTCACACTCGTCTATCTGATTCGAAGAAGAGCACTGGGCAGAATGCTGATCAGTTTCATCTGGCTGTTCCTGGGTATCGTGAATGGTTGTATCCTATCCAGTCGAATCACGCCCTTTGGCTACACGGATCTAAATTGCATCAGCGACCTGTTATCCATGCAGAATACGAAGTACTTTAGTGCTTCTACGGCCATAATGATCGTTGGGGCTGTTGGAGTATTTTTTGCATTCTGTATTATTTTCTATTTTAAAGGTCCTCGCTTTTCCGGTAAGGTGAACTATATTCTTACGCCACTGCTTGTCGCTTTAGTGTTTATTATGCTTCCTGTCACCACACAGGCGGCTCAAAATAGAAATGTGATTGCAGCTTATTTTTCAAATATCGCTCAAGGTTACGAGAACTATGGTTTTGTCTATGGATTTTCTTCGAGTGTAGTCGGTCGTGGTATGAACAAGCCTTCCGATTATTCCGAGGAAAGTGTTACAGCTACGCTGAATACCGTGTCAACAGAAAGTACTCAGAGTAATCAACCAAATATTATCGTCGTTCTTCTGGAATCCTTTGTAGACCCAAGCGACATAAATTTTCTGACCTATTCTCAGGACCCAGTACCAAATTTCCATTCTCTTGAGGAGAATTTTTCTAGTGGTTATCTGAATGTTCCAGTGGTTGGCGCCGGAACGGCAAATACAGAATTTGAAATACTGACAGGTATGAGTATGCAGTATTTTGGAACGGGCGAATATCCCTATAAAACAACATTGAAGAGTACAGATGTCGAAAGTATCGCTTCAGATCTGTCTAATATTGGCTACGGCACACATGTGGTGCACAATAACGGCGGTAATTTCTATAGCCGTGCCAACGCTTTTTCCATGATGGGCTTTGATACTTTCACGAGCAAAGAGCTTATGAATATAGTAGAATACACTCCGCTTGGCAGCTGGTCCACCGATCAAATTCTGGTAGACGAAACCTTGAAGGCACTGGATTCAACAACTGGGCAAAATGATTTTGTATACACGATCACCGTACAGGGACATGGAGATTATCCTACAGAACAGATCCTGACGAATCCATCTGTCCTGGTCAGCGGCGCTGCGGATGAAGCTTCGGGAAATCAATGGGAGTATTACATCAATATGATCCATGAGGTGGATCAGTTCATTGGAGATCTGACTGCAAAACTGAGTCAGCGAGACGAAGAGACCATTGTTGTCTTTTTCGGTGATCATATTCCAAGCCTTGATCTTCAGGAAACAAACTTGGCATCAGGTAGTCTCTTCCAGACAAAATATGTGACCTGGAATAATTTTGGTCTTACAAAAAAAGATGCAGATCTGGCTGCTTATGAGCTTCTTGCTGGAATTACTGACCAGCTTGACATTCATGAAGGAACCATTTTTACATATGAGCAGAATCACCTGAACCAGGGGACTACAGATACTACAGATTATCTTGTTGGACTTGAAACCCTCCAGTATGATCTTCTCTATGGGGAACGATATGCGTATGGCGGTGAAGATCTTTATCCTGCTTCAGCACTGATCATGGGCATTGATCAGACAACAATCAAAAGTATGGATACCACTATTTCTTCAGACTATATAACAATAAGGGGCAACAATTTTACAAAGTCCAGTAGGGTCTTTGTCAATGGAGAAAAGATTGCAACTACCTTTATCAGCTCTGGGATGCTCCGCATTCAAAAGGCAACCGTTTCTGACGGTGATCTTGTGGTGGTGAATCAGATGGGCTCTAGTGATACCATCTTCCGCTCAACAAATGAGTATCAATATGAAGCTGCCTATCTGACTAATACAGAAAGTAGTATTAATTCCGGGGTCACAGATGCACTGGATTCCGGTTTCACAGGCACGATACCATCTATAACCCAGTAACTTAGGGCGATATTCCGCTGGTACCAATAAAGTCCTTATCGAATTGTATCACTGTATTGTAACCGGCTCCGTATACCTCTGCTAGTTTCGTATCAATCATGTGTTTGATCTGATCATCCTGCAAATGATATTTGTAGGGCACCACCAGGTCAAATATGATATTTGTATGGGACTCACCAAGGACAACACGAAAATCATGCATGGACAGATCCTTCCCCGTCTCTGCGATGATCTGACTGATTGTCCTTTTTATTTCTAATACTCTCTCATCCTTCGTCACGACAGGATCCATATGAATGACAGCATGGATGGAAAGTTCCTTTTGCAATGCTGCTTCTATATTATCTATAATATCATGGATCTCTAGAATTTTCTCTTCTGCGGGCACTTCTACATGCAGGGAGACCATTTGTCTTCCTGGTCCATAGTCATGGACTACCATATCATGGATACCCATGATTTTGGGATAGGACATGACAATTCCTGTGATCTCATCTATAAATTCTTCCTTTGGAGCCTGACCTAACAGTGGGTCGATCGTATCTTTGGCAGCTGAAATTCCTGTAAAGAGAATGAATATCGCAACGAGAAGACCACAATACCCATCAATGACAATACCGCTGACCTGATAGACCAGAACAGAGATCAGAACCACTGCCGTAGCTGCAACATCGTTAAGGCTGTCCTTTGCGGTTGCTCTCATTGCTGCGGAATTGATTTTTTTCCCAATTCGGCTATTGTAAAAAGCCATATAGATCTTTATGCAAATAGATATCAGCAGGACTGCAATGGTCAGCGGCTCAAATGTAAGCTCCGAAGGCGACACGATCGAACTGATGGAATCCCGGATCAGCTGATAGGCCATGATCAGTATGATACCTGCTACGGTCAGTCCGGAAAGATACTCGATTCTCCCATGTCCAAAAGGATGATCCGGATCCGGTTTACTTCCTGCCATTTGAAATCCAACGAGTGTTACGATTGAAGAGCCGGCATCTGAAAGATTATTCAAAGCATCTGCCATGATTGCGATCGAACCGCTGATAATTCCGATCATTAGCTTTCCGAGAAATAAGAACAGATTTAGAATGATTCCTGTAAATCCGCAGATCATACCATACTTTTGCCTTACATCCGGATTTCTGGTGTCTTCACTATTCGTAATAAAATGTCTGATAAGTAGTGAGATCATAGGTCTCCTTTTTCGTTCTTCCACCTCTCATCCAACTGCTTATCTTTTAACTCATCTTAATAGAGTGATCCTGCATTTGAAAAAGGATAATAGCGGAACAAAGCTTCTCCAAGTATTTTATCGCTGCTTACGTAAGTTTGATTCCAGAATCTTGCATCCTTTGAGTAATTGCGATTATCACCCAGAACAAGATAGGAATCCTCAGGGACAGAAAAATAGTATGGTCCCATATAGTTGGTCCACTGTTCAGGCAGATAGTCCTCCTGCAATGGCTCTTGTGCGTTATCAATATAGATCTTTCCCTCTTTGATCGTGACCGTTTCTCCCGGGAGACCGATAATTCGTTTGATAAAATTCTGAGACTCATCATCAGGGAATTTAAATATTATAATATCTCCCCTTTTTGGTTCCTCAAATAAATAAGCCAGGCGAAAGCCAATAATTCTATCGCCTGTCATAATCGTATTTTCCATAGAGCCAGAGGGGATATTTGCATTGATAATAATATAATTTTTTATGATAAAAGCTGCTGCGATCGCAAGGGTGATTGTAAATAGCCAGCTGAATACTTCCTTTATCGAGTTCGTCTCCCGCTGTCTTCTTTCTTTGCGCCTGTTGGACATCTGTTTCCTCCAAAAATGTAGTATTTATTAAGTATACTCCGAAACAGCTTGAATTACAAACGCAAAAAAATCTACGTAATTGTTTTCACATAACGCAGATCTTTGTACTACTCATTATGTTAATGAACCATTACAACGAGGTGCAGAAATTGCCTTCTCGACTATTTTCACTCCGTTATTCAGCCTTTTGCATCTTTGTATTTTGATCCTCAATCTGTACTCCTCTGTGTTCCACTGATGTTGAGAACACGATTTGTGTCTTCGTCCGCCCGTATTTCTGTAGCTTTCCAATAAATCCGTCCAGCTCCACAGTACTCTGAAATACAACTTCTATCAGCATGGCAAATTCCCCTGTGACACAATTACATTCAATGACATTGGGACAGCTTTTAATAAAGGGATAGAATTCTTCCTTTTGGCAGGGTTCTACCTCTAGATTAATAAATGCTTTGATGTGATACCCAAATACGGTCGGGTTCACCTGGGCATGATAGCCGATGATTATATGCTCCTTTTCCAGCTTTTCAATTCGAGCAGAAACTGCTGGCGAAGAGAGGAATACTTTCTCCGCGACCTCCTTTAACGACATTCTCGCATTTTCCTGTAACAGGTGAATGATCTTTAAATCGATATGATCCAACTCCTTATTCATATATCACCAACTTTCCTAGAATATAAAAAAGTGTCTTCGACACATCAGCTCCCCTGCCCCTCAATCTTGAGGGAGAAACACTTTTTTGCGCCGCCACAGGCCGCTAAGCGGCATTCCACCTTATTGTGGCGGTCGCATCCTCGAGGAGCGTTTTTTATATCATAGAAGCACTTTCCTATGATATAAAAAAAGACGTTTTGCAACTTGCGCAAAACGTCTTCGTTTTCTACTTGTAATATACACCAAGTAAGGATTTCTGTCTAGTCTTTTTTGTTCCGTTCAATTGTCCACTGATATCTTTTGGACTTGATCTGCTTAGTCGTACAGATTCTGAGCAATTTCAGAGCTTGTGATATTTTCAGCATTGTACCACTGGCATCCTGTATCCACATCGGCTACAGTTTCGCCATTTGCTACCATAACTAGTAGCTCTACCATTTTTTCGCCTATTGCGACCGGCGCCTGTGTTACTGCACCATATAGAACTCCGCTTGTGATCGCACCTTTTAATACAGATCCTGAATCAAAACCAACACCGATGATCTTGTCATCGCCAGTTCCAAGTACACTGAGGTTATCATTTGCTGTTACAACACCTTCTGCTGCTGTCTGGTTCGATCCAAAGATAGCGATTGTGTCTGCTTTGTTCAAAATAGTGGATGCTTCGATTGCTGTCAGTTCTGTTGTTGTCTGTGAAGGAACACGCACCTCGATCACAACGTCTGCATCTGCTTCAGCAACTGTTTCACCAGTTGTATTTGTGATATAGTAATCATTTCCTGTTACAGCTACAGTCTTGCCATCTGCTGCAAGTAATTCGATCATTTTGTCGATGAATCCAAGTCCACGGTTACAGATGGATTCTGATGTAGCATCCTGGTTTACTTCGCCAATACGAACCTGTCCTTGTGCGTTTGCGATTCTGTCTTTGATTCCTTCATACATTCCTTCTGCTGCAACACCACCTGCATTGTAATTGTCTGTGGATGCATTTGCATATACAGCACCTTCTGGAGCGTCTGGAACACCTGAGTCAAATCCAATAATTGGAATTCCTGCTGCCTGTGCTGCTGAAATAGCATCAAGAGCTGCGTTCGTATCCAGTGATGCGAATCCGATTGCTGCTGGCTTTGCATTCACAGCACTATTTAACATCTGTACCTGATCAGCGATGTCTGATTCTGAGTTTGGTCCTACCATGTTGATTGTAACTCCAAGCTCATCCGCTTTTGCCTTAGCTCCTTTGTAAACTGCCTGCCAGTATGTTGACTGAAAGCCTTTTGATACGATTTCAAAACTGTATGCTTCATTAGCAACTATATCGCCGCTTGCCACTTCTGTTTCTGCTGCTTCCGTCTCTGCTACCTCTGTTTCTGCCGCTTCCGTTGCTGCCTCAGATGTCTCTGAAGTGCTTTCTGATGTTGTAGTAGTGTCTGATGAACTGCTTCCGCATCCTGCCAAAAGACCTGCTGCCATTACTACACTGAGTACTCCTGCTAACAATTTCCTCTTCATTTTGTATTGCCCTCCTTGAAAATTTTTATATGAACCGCACTATGCGGAGCATAACTTTGTAAACCTTCTCTATTGTTCTCTATTTTGTGAAAGACCTCTATTTTGTCTTATTTTTTATTACGTCTATCAATACTGCGCCTACCAGAATGAGTCCTGTCAGGATCTGCTGCCAGTTCGCCTGCAATCCGATGTAGGGAAGTCCAGTCTTAAGCAACGAGAATACGAACACTCCCAGCAGTGCTCCTACTACAGAGCCGTATCCACCTTTTGTCGATACACCGCCCACGATTGCTCCGCCGATCGCATCCAGCTCGAGACCTGCGCCTGTACCTGGATTGATGCTTGTGAAAGTCGCTGCATAGGCTAGTCCTGCAAATCCGGCAAACAATCCGCTGATCGCATAAGCAGTGATCTGATATTTTTTTACATTTACGCCAGAGAGACGTGTCGCTTCCTTATTGCTGCCGATGGCAATGATATATCTTCCTACTTTTGTTTTATTTAGCACAAAGGACATAATGACGACAGCAAGTATGACCAGTAAAAATCCAAGGGGATATTTTGTATCTCCTATCTGCAGTTTGAAAATGCTTCTGAACCAAGAACCTTCTGTTCCCGCCTGTGGCCAGGGGATTCCAAACCCACCTGAGCTCAGGGAGCCAAGACCTCTTGTGATCATCATGGTACAGAGCGTTGCGATAAAGGGCGGGAGATCCATGATTGCCACAAGCATGCCGTTAAAGATTCCAACGATCAGACCAAACAGTATGGTGATTGCCATTCCGAGCCAGACAGGCCAGCCTTTGTAGACTACCAGATAGCCGCCTGTAATTGCATAGCATACGAGACCGGTTCCGATGGATAGATCCACACCGCCAGTGATCAGTGCAAAAGTCACTCCAATTGCCATAAAAGCAATATAATAGGAATAATCAAAAATACTGAGTACTGTTGAATACTGACGAAACGCTGGGCTCGCAGCACTAAAAAAAGCGAAGAGAGCAATGATGATAAGGAGTACGATTGCTTTCTGAGTTCCGACTTTTTTCACAAATGCGTTATGAATAAGTATATTTTCTTTCTTTTTTTCAGCTGTCACCATGTTCCCCTCCTAATTCCTTAATGTTGCCGCGTGCATGATGTTTTCCTGAGTCGCTTCCGAAATATCCAGCTCCCCTGTTTTCTTTCCTTCACACATGATGATTACGCGGTCACTCATTCTTAATATTTCTGTCATTTCAGAAGAAATCATGATAATAGACTTTCCTTCAGCCACAAGCTCATTCATCAAATGATAGATCTCACTTTTGGCACCTACATCAATTCCCCTTGTGGGTTCATCAAAAATCAGGATATCACAGTTTCTGACGAGCCACTTTGCGATTACGACCTTTTGTTGGTTTCCTCCGGAAAGATTCATCACCAGCTGATCCACATCAGGTGTTTTTGTCTTTAGCTGCTCGACATATTTTTGAGCAATTTCCTTTTCTTTTTTCTTATTGATAAAGATACCGGACATGAAATTTTCAAGGGAAGCCATTGTTGAGTTCTCAGCTACCGTTTTTGCTACAACGATTCCATATCGTTTTCTATCCTCTGACAAATAACCGATTCCGCAGGAGACCGCATCCATGGGGTTTGAGATGTCTACCTTTTTACCATTGACATAGATCTCGCCGCTCTCCTTTGGATCTGCACCAAAAAGTGCTCTTGCTGTCTCGGTTCTTCCGGCACCCATCAGTCCGGAGAAACCTAAGATCTCTCCTTTGCGAAGCTCAAAGCTGATATCTCTTACCAGTTTTCCTGCATTCAGGTTCTCTACCTTTAATACTACCTCTGCACCTTTTTTTACATTACTTTCTGATTTGGGATCCTCATAGATCACACGCCCCACCATCATATGGATGATGTCGTCTTTTGTTGAATCCTTCGTGATCAGTGTTCCCACATAACCGCCGTCTCTCATGACTGTGACACGGTCTGTGATCTTTTTGATTTCATCCATTCGGTGTGAGATATATACGATTCCCATATTTTTCTCTCTCAGATCGTGAATGATCTTAAAAAGCTCGTCGATTTCTGCTTCCGTCAGTGCTGCAGAAGGTTCGTCGAAGATAATGACCTTTGCCTGATGAGAAATCGCCTTTGCGATCTCACACATCTGCTGGCGCCCTACGGTCAGATCCCCCATCTTTTCTTCCGGGTCAATATCAATGTTCAGTTTTTGAAAGAGTGCACCTGCCTCCTCATTCATTTTCGCATCGTCGATCATGCTGCCTTTCATGAACTCTCGGCCAATGAACAGATTTTGTGCCACGGTCAAGTGGTTCAGCATATTCAGTTCCTGATGTACAATTATGATACCTGCATCCTGTGCGTCTTTTGGACTTGAGAACTCAATTTCTTTCCCTTCATATACGATCGAGCCTTCATCCTTCTTATATATTCCAGTCAGCACCTTCATTAGTGTTGACTTTCCTGCACCATTTTCTCCCATCAGTGCATGGACTTCACCGCATTTTACTTCAAAATCAACATGATCCAGTGCATGTACACCTGGAAACGACTTGTCGATTCCCTTCATTGTTAATATAACTTCGCCCACGTTCTCACCTTTACCTTTCACTTTTATTCCTCATTTTTGCAATCAGTTCTTTCTTCTTCTGGAAAGGATATCTGCAAAAACGGCTATGATTACGATAAGACCTGTTATAACCAGCTGGTAATCCTTCGTAAATCCAAGGGCAAGGATTCCTTCCTGTAAAAGTGCGATGATCATAACCCCAATCACTGTTCCACCAATGGATGCAAGGCCGCCTGCCATTGAGGTTCCACCCATTACAGCTCCTGCGATCGCTTCATTATTGTACTGGTCTCCCAGACCGGGCTGTACCGTCGTATAAGCTCCAACAAAGAAAATTGCTGCGACTCCTGCAAGCAGACCACATATGATGTATGCCAGCATTTCCCATTTTTTAACATTGACACCGGATAAGCGAACGGCTTCTTTATTGCTTCCAAGACATAAAATGTATCTTCCTGCCTTTGTTTTGTTCAACACGATTGAGCAGATAACTGCACCGATCAGAAGCAGAATGAGTCCTGTCGGAATATCAAAGTCACCCACTCTGAATTTTACAAGATTTCTGTACCATCCATTCGGATCTGTACTCTGAGGCCAGCTGACAGATTGCGTTTTGGTAAATACCGATCCAATTCCTTTGGATATCTGCATGCTTGCCATAGAAGTGATAAAGGATGGTACATTCCAATATGCGACTAAATATCCGTTCAGAGTTCCAAACATGGCTCCGACCAGAACACTGACAAAGAGACATACGATCAGCGGCAGTCCCCATTGTGTCAGCACCTGTCCTGATACTAGTGCCGAGCAGAACATGACCGGTCCGATCGAAAAATCGATACCCCCTGTACCGATTACAAATGTTACACCTAACGCCAGAAATCCCAGAAAGTATGCATAATTCAAAGCACTTAATATTCTGGAATAACTGAGAAATGTCGGACTTGCGATTACGAATACCACATACATCAGGATCAGTACACAGCATAGAACGATTCTGTTAAATCCAATTTTCTTCACTAATGGGTTATGTTTAAATTTCTCCAATTCCTCTTCCTCCTACTCAAAGCCGGGCTAGAAGTCAGCTTTGTATTTTCAGGCAATCTACTGAACATTCCCTTAACTGTTTCTCATTATAGTTGGCTGTTTTCCTTTTTTTAATAGAATATCCTACTTGAAATAGTGAATATTTTCTTTTTTTATACTCTCTTTATCTTTTTTTAAAAAAATGATATGATACCTTGGTCAAAAACAATACAGCATTCAATTCAAAAGGAGTTATAAATGAAGAAGCCCATTGACTATGCCGACATATTTCGCAAGGATCTGGTTGAATTTCGAGAAGTTACAGAGAAGTTCTATAGGGGAGAGGTTTCTGTCGGTGATTATAAAGGATTTTCCGGGGGGTTCGGCACCTATGCACAAAGAGGAGCAAATCAAGGCATGCTGCGGCTGCGGCTGTACGGCGGAAGAATTCCGAAGGAACACCTAAATTTTATCTGGGAATCAGTGGAGAAGTACAATATCGATCTGATTCACTTTACGACCTGTCAGACTATTCAGCTGCATGACCTGGATGCGATAACGATTTGCACCTTAGTAGAAGAAGCCTGGGATCATGGAATTATGACCAGGGGCGGCGGCGGTGATTATCCCCGAAACATCATGATGTCTCCCTTGAGTGGAACGGATAAAAATGAAGCCTTTGATCTTGGTCCCTATGTGGAGGCTACATCGGATTACCTCCTTACTTTTATTGATACTGTCCGTCTACCACGTAAATTAAAGGTCTGCTTTTCCAATACTCCCGAAAATTATCCTCATGCTACCTACAGGGATCTGGGATTTGTGGCAAATGAGAATCATACCTTTGACGTCTATTCTGCCGGAGGGCTCGGCCGTTCACCAATGCTTGGCGTTAAAGTCGCAGAAAATATAGATCCCGCAGATATACTCAATTACGTAAGGGCAATGGTCGATATGTTCGTGACCTATGGGGATTACAAAAACAGAGGCAGGGCTAGAACCAGATTTATTCAGGAGGATCTTGGACCAGCTGGCTATCAGAAGGAATTTCTTCGATTTGTTGCAGAAGCGCAGAAAAACTACGATCTTTCGTTTCCTATCCTATTCACTCCCGTGGAGAAAATGGGACCTATATCTGACTTCGTACACAAAAGAGCAATTTCTCAAAAACAGACGGGTCTCTATTCTGTGTACTATCACCCACCAGGAGGCAATCTGTCCAGGGATATTCTCGCCTTATTAAAACAGAAGCTATCCACCTATGATTCTGTGGAGATCAGACTGACACCAGATCAGGGATGCTACATCATAAACTGTACTGCCAAAGAGGCACAGGAGTTGATCGAACTGACATCAGACCACAGTGGTACAGACTTTGAAAGCTCTGTGGCCTGCATTGGCAGTCGTATCTGTCAGGTTGGAATCAGTGATTCCCAGGGCTTTTTATTTGACTGCCTGAAAGCAGTGGAACCATACCATTTTGCGAATCATGTCCTTCCTGCCATTCATATTTCAGGCTGTCCCTCTTCTTGCGGCACCCACCAGACTGCGGCGATGGGATTCCGGGGTGGTGTAAAGCAGACGCCGGAGGGTCCAAGGCCGGCCTATGCGATCTATCTGAATGGCTCCTCGCTCTATGGCCTTGAGACGATAAGTCCTGAGCATGGTCTGATCCTGGCTTCCAGGATTCCTGACCTTTTGATCGAACTTGGCACTGCCATTACAAATGCACGTTGCAGCTTTCATCCATGGGTCGCTGCACACAAGGAGGAATTCCTTGCCATAGTAGAAAACTATACTGCACCTTAACTGGATCCTTTACATAGGGATGCACTAAAAAAAGAGCCAGCTGCCTCAATGACGACCGGCTCTTTCTTAGTATTTAGATCAGCAATTTGTTGATCGTTATATTTCTTGCATTCGGATCATTCATCAGATTGATCTCTTCCGCTGTTTCTAACACCTTAATTCTGGGGCGCAGTATAAAATCTCTAAAATTCTCGACTACGATAGCATGCCTTCCATTTGAAAGCTCCACCTCGCAGCCAACTGGATAAACTGCGATTTTTTTCAAAAAGAGCTGTACGATCTCTGGATCGAATTCCGTTCCTGATCTGCTCATAATATACTCGACGATCTCTGCCGGCTCGGTCGGATCATGATAAGGTCTTTTTGAGTTCATCGCATCATATACATCTGCCAGCTTTATAATTCTTGCATAGATCGGAATCTCTTTTCCGCTCTTTTTCAGAGGATACCCATCTCCATTGTACCACTCGTGATGCTCTAGTACACTAAGGGCCACCATGGCTGGAAACTGATAGGTCTCCCGCAGGAATTCGAAGCCCTTTCTCGGATGCTGGATCATTTCTCTTTTTTCATCAACAGTCAATGCCCTTGGCGCATTCAGGATATCTGTCGGAAGGAATTTTTTTCCAATATCATGCAGCATGGCTGCTGTTGTCAGAACCGCCAGATCTTTTTCTCGCATTCCATACTGAGCACCGATCATTGCAGAAAGAACCGCCACATTGACTGAATGGTAATAGGTGTAATCATCATATGTTTTCAGATCCAGCATATTACACATGACATCGCCATTGCTTAGAATCTCGTCCACAACGTTTAGAACGAGATTTTTTATACGCATTTCTTCTACAGCTGCATTTGCTTTATTGTTATGTTCCAAGAACAGATCATGAATATTTTTTACCGCTTCACGCCGAACTTCGGGGCTGATGATATGATGGATTTCAATTCCATCTGTAAAACTGTCATCAATATAAAGACCGGGAAACCCTAACCCCTCCAGACTTTTTATATACTCAGTACCTAAAATCAAGTGCCTTGCCAATAACAGATTGCCCTTTCCATCGTACACATCCTGTCCCAGCGCCATTCCGGCCGAGACTTTCGTTATTGGTATATATCGCATGCGCTCTTCCTTTCCAGACCTGCATATGTCTGCCCCGTTTTTTCTTTTTCTGTTCCTGCAGAATTATTATTTTTTTATAGTAAGGTCAAAAGGTCATGCCTCATACTGATATGAAAAACATGGCTTTAGGTTTGCATGCGCACAATTAATAAAGATCCCCTTAATCCTCATCAAACTCTACTGTTACAAAATATCCCTTAGCCGTTTCCTCAATCGCGACTACTGTTCCCATCGTCGACTGCAATCGCTCAGAAACCTTATAATTAGCTGACATAGCATACGCCTTGCCCAGCGTGTAATAATAGGAATACGGAAGCTTCCCTTCGGTGACGGGCAGTTCGTCCCCCACTTCAAGAAGACCGGTCCTCTCCATTTTAAATTCCATTTTTCTCATTTTCTTCTTTTTTCTGCAACATTACGCATTGTTGTCTTCCACCATGATCGTTGGAAGTGCAATTTCACTGTATTGGGTGGAAATGATCTTGCCTCTGGATACTCTTGAATAAATCCCCCTGAATCTGCCGCCATACACAAAGAGACCAGTCAGATTGTGAACTGGAATAAAATCCGTATCACTCCCTTTAGAAAAATCAATGTTCTTTGTGACATAGGGTTCCTGAAATGCCTGAAGAAGATATCCCTCGATTTTATGTTTATCGACCAGTTCCTTCCATTTCTTAAGGTCTTCGAATTCTACTCCTGCATAGACACCAAGCGATCCATAGGAATCTTCCGGCTTAAGGATCCATCTATCCTTGTTCTCTGCGATCTCCTGTTCCGGAATACCCGCATTGATCATAGATGCGGTGTAGGGCACATGTTCTCTGATATAATTGATCTCTTCCTCTGTCAGAAATTCCTGTGTCTCCGGCAGATAAAGGATCTTATACAAGACCTTATTATGTACGACCTGGGTTCTGAAATCTCCCAGCAGACATACCGCATCCTCTTTGACCGCCTGAATAAAATCTGCCACTTCATCGTAATGCTTCATGATGTCACTTGTCACTGCTCTTCTGTAGATCAGATCGATTTCTTTCCCCTCTGTACTGAGGAGCCTGCCATTCTGATACTTCAGATCACGGATCTCACACACCTCGCAGTCTATCCCGCGTGCACGGTAATGGCTTGCAAAAATTTCGAATTCATTATTTGTGGCATGCTCCATGAAATCTGCGATCACAACATAAGGAGATTCTTTTGCGCCATCGATCTGTCTGTATATGGCAAGCGATTCCTCCACCCAGGAATCAAATAATTCGAAGGTGGTAATATTGTATTCCCGACTCAGCTCCTGATAGCCCTTCGTCAGCTTCAACGCATGATTGAGCTCTCTGTCTTCATTCATGGCACTGGACCCATCTGTATTAAATTCACAGAATTTGAAATTCTGTGTCTCTTCGTCGTAAAAAATATCGATTCTTGCCATGGGAAGCTGACATTCATAAAGCGGCTTTTTTAAAATCAGTTCTTCCAGACGTGGTTCAAAACCAAATAGCTTTCGATATGCTTCATCATTCAGATAGTGATCCGTCACTTTGTGAAAGATCCCATAAAGTGTATCTAAGAGCTGCTCGAAGCAGGCGATATCCTGCTTTCTGAATATTTTTGGAATATACAGCGTACTGACACATCTTCCATGATATTTTGCAGTCGAATCCGCCATATATGCAATTTCCTTTGCTGCAGATTCTGCATGTCCTGCGATGTCCAGTTGAATTCTTTCTATGTATTCTTCGTTGATACTATTTAATGATTTCACGATTTCCTCTTTCTCTATGACTTCTGGAGCGTATTTTTATCTCTTGAATTATCCGAATATCATCATAATTCTACAGTATTTTAATTATAAAATCTATACAGAACTTTATTTTCTGCTTATAATAAGAAATTGTAACGGTTCCTTTAAAACAGTTCTAATCAGATAAAGTGAGGAAATAAATGACTAAAAAAGACGTGTCTGAGTTAAAGCGAAGACTTAAAAAAGAAGAATGTACGATCACTAGAATGTGCGGCTGCTATGTAGATGGTGAAAAAAATAAAATCACGCAATTTGGCGAGACCTTCTTAAATCTTGAGGATGAGGAATTCTATAAATACCTGGAGATCGCAGGAAAATCTCTTTCCGGCACACTGGGCAATCACTTGCTTGAGCTGGAGTTCCCCTTGGACGAAGAGCTGACAGGTGGAATGCAGCAGTTCCTGATGGGACTAAAAGCCAGCCGGCTGAAAAATGAAGCCCTGTTAGAGCGGCTGTTCGACCGTATAATCGAGCAATACCATTCATCTGGTCATTATCTTATCCTGGTTTTCCATGATGCCTATGATGTCATAACAAAAACTTCCGATCAGGGAAAACTGGATGAGTCTGAGGAGGTCTATGAATATCTGCTATGCGCGATCTGTCCTGTTGCACTTTCAAAGCCGGGGCTAGGATATCTTTCCGATGAAAATAAGATCGGTCCAAGAATTCGCGACTGGGTAGTCGGACTGCCTGAGAGTGGATTTTTATTTCCTGCATTTACTGACCGAAGCTCCGATGTCCATTCCATTCTCTGCTATCAAAAGGATCCGAAGACTCCTCATATTGAATTTATGGAGCAGACCCTCGGCTGTGCCTCAAAAAGAACTGCTGCGGAACAAAAAAAAGCCTTTGAGACTATTGTCAAAAAGGCATTTGGTGAGGACGATGCCGCCTCCAAAAAGGCGTTTCATGAAATTCAAAAGCATCTTATGGATATCTCTGAGAGTGTGACAGAGGATGCCGAGGGTACTATGAACTCCATCATTACCTCTGAGACGATCCATGAGTTGTTGAGCGAGGCAGACATCTCACAGGAAGCAGTCAGCCGAATCTGCCATAGCTATGCTGAAGAATTTGATCTGGCTCCGCCCCAGGCAGATATCCTGCTGGATGCAAAGGCTGCTGCAGAGGGCGTCAAATTAAAGCGTGAGCAGGAGCTTGCACATAAGGTCAATATTCTCGAGCAGCAGCTGGAGGAAAAGTCAAAAGAGCATATCTCAAAATTTGAGGAGCCGGAAGCGGAATTGCCCCCGGATACGAAGACCTTTGATGTGATCCTGCGTGTAAAACCAGAAAAGGCAGCACAGATCTCTTCCCAGATCGTAAATGGCAGAAAATGCCTTGTGATCCCAATGGAAGAAAACGAATATGCTGCCGTGAACGGTGTCAATACGAAGTTCTGATCCGATTCCAATATCAGACTCAATTATAGGATTTTTGCTATAGCATAAGCCCTGCGATCGGTATGGTGACGATGGATGCTAACGTGGTAAGGACGATCCCGTCCGTACAAAAGGATTCATCGGCACCATTTTCTTTTGCCAGCAGAACTGTCACTGTGCCTACCGGCATCGCCAGCTGCAGGATAAAGATTCCCACCGCCATATCCAGAAAATTGAAATTTCTGAGTATCAGTGCCATACAGACCGGAAGTGCGATCATGCGCAGGAATATGAAAAGATAGAGCTTTTTATTTGTAAAAATACTTTTTAAATCGGCCTTTGCGATCGAGATTCCGATCAGCAGCATCGAAAGTGGTATCGTGGCATTTCCAACATAGTCACAGAATGTGACCACCGGCTCCGGGAGTGTAATTCCAAAGAAAAAGACAAGCACTGCGAACAGCGAGGCCACAACACCTGGATTGATCAGCTTCTTGAAATCATTCAGCACGCCCTGACTCACCATGACCTTGTCCGAGCCTGCATCGATTCCTGCCTGTCTTGCTACAAATAATCCATAGGTGTAAAGCAGGATGTTATAGCCTAACATATAAAATGCTACGTATATGATCGACTCCTGCCCAAATACACTGCTGATCACAGGGATTCCCATAAATCCTACATTTGCAAAGATCGTCATGAGCCGGTAAATATTTTTATCTGCTTTTTTAGGTCTTAGTAACAAGATCAAGGGTATAGAAATCAGAATCAGCAGCACATAATAGAATACCATAAAACCCAGATTCTGCATGGTCAGCGCAAAGTCACTGCCTCTCGACTTTCCTGTGACTCCATAGATCACTAGCAGCGGATTGAATATATTGATCACGATCTTTGAAAGCATCACACTTGCATTGTCATCCATCCACTGCTTTTTCCAAATAAAATAGCCGATTAGCATCATTGCAAAAAGAACCAGCATTTGTTCCATAATAACCTGAATATTCATAGCATCTACCCTTCTGATTTAAACCTATACGATTGATGATAAGGTATTTTCACCTGAATTGCAATGCATGGTTATTGGTCGTTCGTCATGCGATCTTCACATTTCTGATCCTTGTTCCTGAGAACGGAACCGGGATATATGCGACTCGTATCGTCGTTGTAAGAGATACTTCATGCTCTCCTTTTGACAGTCCTCCCGGCATAATGACCCGAACGATGGCCTGCGCTCCGTATTCCCACTTATAGCTCGTTACAGTCTCTAGCTCATCCAGCGTAAAAAAGGTCTCCTGATCCGGGCTAAAACGGATCTGCTCCCGCG
Organism: Lachnospiraceae bacterium; assembly: GCA_047974745.1. Classification (GTDB taxonomy): domain Bacteria; phylum Bacillota; class Clostridia; order Lachnospirales; family Lachnospiraceae; genus JBKECO01. The sequence goes on along the minus strand of JBKECO010000002.1, from coordinate 67,163 downwards.
GAATTTGCTCTCCATCTACAGAAACGCTGATATCATGGACCATGGAGCAGGGGATTCCCCGATAGTAGGTAATCAGCGTCTGCATCTGAAATCCCGTTATTTCCTGATCCTGCTCTATGTTTTCAAGTGTATCCTCTGTAAATACATACATATCAAACATACTATTCCCCTCCCTCCAGCAATTGCTTCAAAAGTGCCTGGTGTGCTGTCACATTCTCCTTGTCCCTGACCGGCAGATCCGGAAGTGTAAATCGGTTCCCTTCATACTCAGTTGAAATATACCCGCTATAGCCTTTCTGCTTCAGATAGTCCGTGAACTCTTTAAAGTCGATCGAGTACTCGACCCCTTCCTCCGTCATCTCGTATATTTTTCCATGAATATGTCTGACATATGGCATAAAGTCATCCAAAATACCATAACTGCTCTGCTCATATCCTGAAGAAAACATGGCATATTCAAAGTCACTCTGTGACTGTATAAGGTCTTCCAGTTCCTTTGGAAAATTTCTGCCCTCTCTCTTATCCGTTGCAAAGAACTGTTTCGGATCAGAGCCTGCTGCAAAAATACGGTCAATATACTCGATTACTTTCTCGCTGGTACCCTGGCTGCGGAAAAATTCAGTTGAAACCCTCGGATGTCTTTTGCAAAAGATCCCAGTATCTACAGTCAGACCCAGATAGGATGAATCCAGTCTTTTCATGACCTCCAGATAATCCTGTGTCAGCGGGTCATCAAAGCTCATACCGGCATGGATCTCAAGGGTCATGATCACATTGCAGGCAATCGCATAAGGCAGTGCTGGTTCAATTATATCTGCTGGCGTGTTCGATACCAATCGGATCATTGGAAACCCCAGCCTGCTTGCCAGCTTGATCTCCTTGATCAAAAGGTCTGTAGATTCTCTGGTCGTCAGGGTTCTGTTTCTATAAAGGCAGGTATTGATAAAAACATCATTGCAGACAAGTGTCGGGTTGTACTGCGCGACCAACCTATCCCATTCCTGTAAGACCTCCTCAGATGGTTCCGGCGTCTGGTGCAGCATCTGGTCACTGATAAATTCCATACCTGCACCGATCTGGACAAGATACGCAAAGATGTCTTCCAGACTCATTTTTCCTCTTGCGTACTGATCCTGAAGGCTGTACATGGACACTGATCTTTTTATTTTGTTCATGAAATAATCTCCTCTCCTGTTTTTCATTATTATAGGAGATTTTTTTCCGAAGCAATATTGCGTTTTTAAGGTCTTATAGTTGTTTTTTCAACTAAATAAAAAAATCGGAGCTGCAAAAGCCAAAAATAAGATGTTACTTTTTGTCTTTTGTTGCTCCGTATCGACCCTGTTGAATGACCCATGATTCACGCACTGATACATGACTCCTGATTCACAGATTCGTGATCATTCTTGTTCCTTCACCGCCTTCACCGCTCGCTCCAGCTCTTCTCTGATTTTGTGCGGATCCCCTTCCGATTCCCGTATCATGCGGCTCACCTTGTCATACCCCAGCAGCTGTGTGTATTCCGTGGCAAAAGCATACGATTGCTCCAGCAGTTCTCCACATCGTTTCTCATTTGCAGTTACGTTATCCACACATTTCTCACGAAAGATCTTCACCGTTTTGACCAGAAGAGACAGACTTTCCAGCAGAGACTCTGCAATCAGTGGAAAAAAGGCATTCAGCTCGAACTCTCCATGCATGGCTGCCATGCTCAGAGCGGTGTCATTTGCCATGACCCGCATGCTCACCTGCATGGTCATCTCCGCGATAACAGGGTTTACTTTGCCCGGCATGATCGTACTTCCCATCTGAACCCCTGCCAGACGGATTTCACCAATACCTCCATTTGGGCCGCTGTTCATAAGGCGCAAGTCATTGCTGATTTTAAATAAATTGGCTGCCAGTGCCTTCAGCAGACCTGACACTTCTACAAAGACATCGTTATTTTGCGTGATATCCATGGGATATTCTGCTGCTGCAAGTCCAATATCCGTTAATTCTCTCAGTTGCTCGAGCACCTCGAATCTGTATTTACGCATCGCATTATCGGCGGTTCCTACGGCAGTCCCACCCAGATTGATCTGGCGCAGTCGCTCCTCGACCTTATATAGTCTCCACCTGTCTCTGGCGATTGCCTGGGCATATGCTCCAAATTCCTGCCCCAGTGTGATGGGTACCGCATCCATCAACTCGGTTCGACCCAGTTTTTTTATGGAATCGAACTCATTTTCCTTCTTCTGCAAAGCGGTCTGCAGTGCAGCACATTCCTCGCTCAGGACTCGCAGCTCTCTAATGGCGGCGATTCGCAGTGCTGTTGGATAAACGTCGTTGGTGGACTGCCCTCTGTTCACGTCATCAAGCGGATGAATCACATCATACCGGCCTCTGTCACAGCCCATGATCTCCAACGCCAGATTTGCGATCACTTCATTCACATTCATATGAATGGATGTTCCCGCTCCGCCTGCAAGTGCCTCCACAACGAACTGATCTGCGGCTTCCCCGCCTAAGATCCTATCACAGGCGGCAATCACTGCTTCATAGATTTCTTTTTTCTCAGGAAGGAGCTTTTTATAGGAAATAGCCGCAGCTTTTTTGATTTGGACCATGGCATAAATCAGCCGCAGGTCTGTCCTTTTATGATCCAGCGGGAAATTTGACCTTGCCCGCTCCGTCTCAATTCCATACATCACCTCATCTGCAAGTTCCAGTTCACCCAGAAAGTCATGTTCTATTCGCATGCATCTTCCTCCAGACTGGCCAGCAGATAGGGAAATGGCTCCAGACTTCGTTTCAGTATCCCCTGCATATAAGCGATCGCAGTTCCATAGTTTGTTATAGGAACGTTCTGATCCATTGCGCATTTGAGCCGGAATCGCACCTCCCGTTCCGGAAGCATGCACCCGCCGCAGTGAATGATCAGTTTGTATTTTGTAAGATCCTCATAGAACTCACCTCCTGAGGTAAATTCAAAGTCAAGCTGTTTTCCCGAATAGTTTTTCAGCCATCTTGGCAGCTTGACCTGACCGATATCATCGCACTGTCTGTGATGAGTACAGCCTTCGGAGATCAGAATGGTATCTCCATCCTCTAGTTTTTCAATGACGGCTGCACCCTTGACTGCTTCATTCAGCAGGCCTTTATAGCGGGCGAATAATATCGAAAAAGAGGTCAGCATAATATCTTTTGGCGTATCAGCTGAGACTTTTGCAAATACCTGACTGTCCGTAATTACAAGTCTCGGCTTCTTACCCAGATTCATCAGAGTATCTCTCAGTTCAAATTCTTTGACAACGATCGCTGCTGCATCTGCTTCGAGAATATCACGGATCGTCTGCTGCTGCGGAAGAATCAGCCTGCCCTTTGGTGCCGCCTTGTCAATCGGTGTCACCAGAATAACAAAGTCCGAGGGGTGAAGCAGATCCCCCACGATTTTAAGCTTTGTATCCTCCACCGGAGCCAGCTGTGCGATTTTCTCCTTCAGTCCTTCGATGTTAAGTCTGTCTTTTGCGCTCACATAGAAAAAAGACGGATCCTTTGCCTTCTCGTCGGAAAGCAGATCCGATTTATTGAACACCGTAATATAGGCAATTTCTTTTTCTTTAAATATGCGGATCAGATCCTCTTCTGTCTCAGTCATTCCCACCTGGCCATCGACTACGAGTACCGCAACATCTGTCTTGTTCAGCACCTGTTTTGTCTTACGGATCCGCAGTGCCCCAAGCTCACCCTCATCATCGATCCCTGGTGTATCAATGATCACAACAGGTCCCATTGGCAGTAATTCCATAGACTTATAGACAGGATCTGTCGTGGTTCCCTTTACATCAGAAACGACTGCCAGCTCCTGTCCCGTGACAGCATTGACAACGCTGGATTTCCCTGCGTTACGTCTGCCAAAAAAACTAATATGAATCCGGTCCGAAGCCGGCGTCTGATTTAAACTCATGTCCTATTCCTTCCTGACTGTTTTTTTCTAATATACTATTTTTTTGTAAAAAGAGCAATTCTTATGAACAAAGTATACAATTCTACTAGGAAAGCAGATGATTTTCTTCGAAATACAGATTATAATACAAGCATGAACCAATTTTTATCCAAATCTACGGGAGGTAACTGTTATGAATAACAATAGATTCGTATTAGGTGTTTTAGGACTTGGTGAAGGCAGAAGTATTATTTCTGCAGCTCTATCCAGTCCGTATTATGATCTGGGAACTATCTGTGACCTGAATGAGGATCTGTGCCGTGCCAGATGTACCGAGTTCGACCTAAAAAACTATACGACACAATATGAAGATATGCTTGCGGATCCCAGCATCGATGTGATTGGCATCTATACACCGGATCAGTTCCATGCGCTCCATATCAAAATGGCCCTGCAGGCTGGTAAGCATGTCATCTGCACAAAGCCTGTCCTGCTGGATTTAAAGGATGCAAGAGAACTGCTGGAAATCCAAAAAAAAGCTGACCTCCATGTGTTCATTGGTCAGAGCAGCCGATTCTTTGAATCCCTGAAAAACCAACACGAGACTTATGCCAATGGTCGGCTTGGTGAACTCGTATCCGTAGAGACACACTACAAAAGTGACTCCAGATGGTTTCTGGATCGTCCGTGGAGCAAAACGAAGGGATTCTCCTGGATGTATAACTTTATGATCCATGCTGTAGATCTTGCAGCCTGGTATCTTCCCGATATAGAAGAGGTCTTTGGATATGGAACCGTAAGTCCGAACACGAAGGAGTTCGGTCTGGATGTAGAAGATACGCTGACCTTTCTCGCCAAAGATAGAAGTGGACGCTTTGCCACCATTGGCGGCGCCTATGGGACTCCTGCCCTGAATAAAAAAATCGAATTTCCCATCGAGTGTACCCTTCGTGCTACGAACGGCATCTCCCGGGGCGGCTATAACCAGCTGATCCTGCATGAAAAAATGTTACGAGAAGATCTCCCAACGGATAAAAAATGCTATGCTCTTGACGCTCATGAATCCGATTTTTATGAAGAGACTACCCACAGCTATGAGGACAGACATCCTTACTATTTTCGGTTCGAAGGCGAGACGCACCACGCTGGCGAATACCAGAATTATATCGACTATTTTGCCATCATGCTCCAGAAAGGAGAGACTCCACTTCCTGACCTCCGGGAAGGGATCCATACGATCGGGATCATGGAAGCAATGCATGCTTCTTTAAGAACTGGTCAGCCTGTGAAGGTCTCAGAGATTCTGGCACAGTATCTTTAAATGTGGCTGTGCACGGATCTCTATGTCACTGGGTCGATCTCAAGGTCATGAATATCTGCAAATTCAATTTTTTCATTTACTACAGTCAGAATGTGGCTGGTCATCTCGATTTTCGATACCAGCCCCTGCAATCTGACATATTCTTCTTTTTGATAATAAGTAACGGTCACCATTGTAGCAGGCTCGAGTATGCTAAGAACCCGATCCAGCTCTTCTTTTTTTTCTTCTGACAGCTCTGATCTTGGAACGACAATACGTTCTTTTTCTCTGAGGGCATCCCGAAATCCGCGCAATGCATCAAAAGGCATGAACTGCTTTGCGCGTTCCGCACTAGTCATTTTCTTTCTTATCATCACCGCTCCTGTGTCCGCCGATCTGGCGGTTCCTGTCCATTCCGGTCGCAGCCTCCTGCAGATCCATGCCCCGAACCAGTGCATTGCTCCCAAATCTTTTTTTGATCTCAAGTGCCGCCTTCTGCAGCTTTCTGTCCCGTTCCAGTTCCTTTGGATCTGAAAAAAGATCGTACTGCTCGTATGCCTCGTCCACAAGATTGTGAAAGGATATCCCCAGGCGGCGTATTGGTACGTCCTGCTTTATCGTTTTTTCAAAAAGCCGTATCACATGCGGCATGATCACACGTATGGCATTCGTCGTGACTGGCAGAGTGATGGAGCCATGATCAAATTTCAAGTCCAGCTCATTCGCATAACCCGCCATGATACCGATCCCATTTGTCACCTGCCCTTTGTCTACAAGATCCAGGCAAAGTGCATCTGCCATCTCTTTGAGAACGAGAAGTGCTTCTTGTGCATCGTAGTTTCTCATCAGGACCTGACCACTGGAGATGGAGTTGTTCTTTGGCTGATAGGATTTGATATCAGCGATCCTGGTCGTTTCCCTGCCCCAGGCATGATCGATCAGAAGCTCCGCATCGACTCCCAGAAGTCTGTACAGCACTTCCTCCTCTGCTTCGGCTATGTCTCGCATGGTACTGATCCCAATTTTATTGAGTCTCTTTTGAATACCAGATCCGATTCTCCAGAAATCCTTTAAAGGCTCATGATCCCACAGTGTTGCGCAGTACTGCTCCTCATCCAATATCCCAATATGATCCTTCACATGCTTCGCCGTGATATCCAGTGCGATCTTGGCAAGATAGAGGTTCGTGCCGATCCCGCAGGTCGCAGTCACGCCACAAGTCTCGTAAATATCCTTCATGATCTGGATCCCCAGCTCTTTTGCCGTCATCTGATACATAGAAAGATATTCGGTCACATCCATAAAGGCTTCATCGATGGAATAGACATGAATATCTTCTTTTGAAATATACTTTAGATAGATGGAATAGATATGTGCTGAATACGTAATATAGAGCTTCATTCTCGGCGGAGCCATAATATAGTCCACTCCGGCCGGAATCTCAAATACTCTGCATCTGCTGCTGAGCCCATACTGCTTCATGGGCGGCGTGATGGCAAGGCAGATCGTTTTCTGCGTCCGATCCGGATCTGCCACCACAAGATTTGTGACCAGTGGATCCAGATTCCGTTCCACACATTCCACAGATGCATAAAAGGACTTTAAATCAATGCATAAATAGGTTCTGTTCTTATTATTCATTCCATTCTTTCTCTGGCATACTCAATAAAATCATCCAAACTAAGCGGCTTACTATAAAAATAACCTTGAATATAATCACAACCCGCAGCATGAAGGAACTCGGACTGCTCCTTTGTCTCTACACCTTCTGTCAGTACCGTCTTCTTCAGCCGTTTTGCCATTTCCACCAGGATCTTGATCAGTGTACCCTCTTCTTTGTCAGGATAATTCATGATAAAGCTGCGGTCTATCTTGATCTTATCGATCGGCAGGGTCTGCAGGTAGGACAGGGAAGAATAGCCCGTTCCAAAGTCATCCAGTGCGATCTGGATCCCTGCCTGCTGAATCAGGTGCAGCACCTGGGTCTTCGAGGCTTGGTTCTTTAGAAGCATGCTCTCTGTGATTTCGATCTCCAGCTGTGATGGCATCAGCCCATAATGCTGTATCACCGACATTAGATGATCAAAAAAATCATCTCGTTCCAGCTGTGCTGCCGAGATATTAATGGCACATTTTAATGCATTCGACGGGTCACTGACTTGATTGATCTGATAAAGATCCTGGCAGGTCCTTTGAATGATCCATTTTCCAATCTCCGCCATCAGGTTATTTTGTTCTGCGATCGGGATGAATGTAGAGGGTGGAATCATGCCGAATTCCTCACTGTTCCACCTGACCAGAGCCTCCATTCCCACAAGTTTCCCTGTGCTGATTTCAATTTGCGGCTGGTACATCATATACAACTCACTATTTTCAATCGCTTTTCGAAGACTTGCTTCGATCTCATTTTCTCTTGTCAGGCTATCCGCCATATCTTTTTTAAAAAAAGCGATTTCTGTGTCCTGGTATTTATCTGTCCAATCGAGTGCGACCATGGAGTTAAGAAGCAGTTTCTCAGGATTTGATGTGTCTTGCGGCCAGATAGCAATTCCCATTCTGGTCTTAAAAAAGATCTCCGCACCTTCGATCTTGTTTACCTTAGATAGTCTTCGATGCAGCATCTTAGCAAAATCCTCAGCATGATAATCCAGTACGCTCGTATTGATCATGACCGTGAAGAGATTTCTTCCCGTTTGTGCCACAAAATCACTTTCATGGATCCATGGTTTGATCTGACCGATAAAATGGTCGGAAAGATCAATATTTTTGGAATTGAGAACGGTAAAAAGCTGATTAAAATTCTCGATCATGATATTAATGACCATATAGCTCATATCCTCGTTGAGACTTTTCTCCATCAGCTCCATCATGATCTCACTGTTCGGAAGCTCCATTTCACCATTCCTGAACCTGATGTCACCATACAGGTCACTCCTGCGCTTGTTGGAGGACATATCTGAAAAAATTCCAATATAATGATGCGTCCCTTTGCTTCGCTTATTTGTTACGGCAATGATCCTGAGCTTCTTAGGGTAGAGCAGGCCGTCCTTTTTCCGATCCCAGAGCATACCTTCCCAATGCCCCTGCGTATTGATGGAATCCCACATACCCTGATAGAATTCCTTTCCATGCTTGCCAGATTTGAAATTTCCTGTCTTTAGTCCGAGTACTTCATATTCCTGAAACCCTGTTGCCTGTTCAAAGGCTTCATTCACATACAGGATCACCGTATTGCGATCTGTAATGACGACGGCATCATTTGAGGAGTCAGCGATCTTTTTTGAAATCTCAAGCTGACTGTCCTGTTGACGGATCCTTTCCCAAAAAACAGCAAGAATGCAGGAAAATAAGAAAATGCAAAGGAGCATGATCATGTTCGTGATCCTGACCGCCTCCTGCAAAAACGCACCGACCGATACGAGCTCTGACATGTCGACCTGATTGAGGACAATCCATTCTTCCTGAAAAAAAGGAAAGGACTGTCTGATTCCGGCAGCCACATCTGCATACATGTAGAGAGTGCCTCCCTCATAGATACTCCCCTGCTCCTGCTCCTTGATTTCCTTCCAGATTTCATCATTTGCAAATATAGCGGCATCCGAGTCCGGTGCTGCAAATATAAAGTCATTATTTTCATCTGTGTAGGCGATGTAGTGCCTCTCGCCATTTAGTACATACAGATCACTTGAGACCGTTCCTGACTGATCCAGATTGATTTTGAACAGATCCAGAAATTTATCCGCATTATAATCGAGAATAATAACGCCGGCAAATTCCGAAGCGTTGTTATAGAGCGGAGCTGCGACCTGTATGATCGATTCTGTCGAAGCTGCGAACTCTCCATTGCTCTGATACAGCTGCAGCGGTGAAAAATACATTTCCTGACCATTCATCTCTACCGCCGCCAGAAAAATCTCGGAGCTGCTCATGTCCACAGCCTCCGCCTGATCCCATGCGGTACTTACAGAATTGTCTGTGACCACGATTCTTTCTCTGCCATCCGCATCCAGATATATCGCCGTTTCTAATGCATCTTTGCCCTTCATGACCCGCATGAGCATTCCCTGCATTTCATAAAAATCGTTCTCAGTAGCCTCATTGATAAATGCCGTGGTCTCATTTGAATTCTTCACGATTCTGAAATTCTCCGAAATCTCATCGGCGAACTGATCCAGCAGGATGGTCGTATTCGCGGCATTCACCTGATTTTCCATTATAAGAGAAGTTTCTGTATGCTCCTTGTCTTTGATGATTATGTTCATAATATAGGCGAACCATAACAGCAGCAGGGGCACAAAGATGACGAAAAATCGAATTCTGACTTTTTTATTCATTTTAATATCCTCTATTTATCTATTATATACCCAATCCCCCGAATAGACCCTTTCGCTATATTATCGAAAAAATCTATCAAATATATTATAACAGAAGTGATATTGAATGACTAAAAAAGTGATTTTATTCCATCGTAAAAAAATGGCCACAGACTACTTCTAGAACGCTTCCAGCTATACATCTGGATTTATCAGAAATCGTATCACAATTTCCTTTTTCTTCTTTCCTTGGATCGATGTCGGCGATTTTAAAGCCCTTTGTAACAAAAAATCCATCTCGTATGATTCCTCTGAGTATGCCTGAAAGCTCTGCCGTGACCTGGCTATGACCATCTTCCCCTTCGATACAGGCTAAGATCTGATCTTTTTCCACATAGTCTCCAATCTGGCTCTTTGTCCGAATCTGTCCTTCCTTCCCTGCATGTATGACCCGCTCTTTTCCATATCCTTGAATGACACCTGGTATCCCTGTATCAGGCGCAGCACTTCCTTCGTATAGAATCCTGCCAAGATCATGTCCTCTCATCGTTTCTATCACGACATCCACATCGGTGCCTGCCACAAAGCCCGGTCCGATGGCGATCGTCAGAGATGCCATGTCCCTTTGTGTCCCTAGATTTCGTTTTGCAATGATCGCATCGATGACTACGTCCGGTGCCAGTCTTTGGATCGACTCTCCTCTTGGATCCATCAGGATCGGTATCTGCCCATTGCTAAATACCTCCTGCATTTCACAAAGATCCTGGATCCGTACTGCTGTGACTCCTTCGACTGTCATTGTTTCTTCATAAACTGCTTCACAAAAGGCAACATGTCTGCGAATAGCCGAAGGTCGGTCGGCTTCCAGAACCAATACATAAAAACCACTTTTGTGAAGCCTGTGTATAATACCTGTCGCAAGATCCCCGGCTCCTCTTACGATGATCAGTTTCCCTGTTATCATTGAACTACCCTTCCTGTGACTTTTGTCTTTACTTGATACGATTTAGTATATCCTGCTTTTTGACCGGAAGCGAGTAAAAGGTCGTATCCAGTGCATTATTCAGTGCATTGATGACTGCTGCAGCAGCAGGAACCGTCGCACATTCCCCAATACTTTTGCCCCCATAGGGTCCACTCTCTTCGAAACTTTCCAGAAATTTAATCCGGATCGGTGGCATTTTATCAGCTCGTACCAGGCCACAGTCTTTGAGTCTCTTTCCCTTGAGTTCGCCATTTTCCAACAGTTCAAGCCCTTCCGAAAGAGCATACCCGATGCCCATATGGATGCCGCCATGAAGCTGTCCTTCGACATTTAAAGGATTGAGTACGCATCCCACATCATGTACCGCTGTATAGTCAAGCAGTTCTACTTCACCCGTAAGCAGATGCACCTTCAGCATTACAAAATGGACTCCGCCGGAAATTGGAAGGGCGCTGGTTCCATAAGTAGCTGTAACCGCAATATCTCTTTCCTTTTCATGTGCATGAATTGCGATCTCTCTCATGCTGACCTTGTGTTCCGAAGAATTGCAGTTGAATGCACAGTTGTCTCCGAGACAGATCTCAGCTTCCTCGCACTGCAGTATTTCTGCTGCTTCCCTTTGTATTTTTTCCTTGACCTTTTTGGCAGCCTTTAGTGCTGCATTTCCTCCCACATAGGTTCCACGGCTCGCATAGGCTCCCACGTCAAAAAGTGTGGTCTCCGTGTCCGTTTTGACACAGGCGATATATTCCATCGGGATCTGCAGTTCCTCAGAGATCAGCATCTTTTGAATGGTGTTCGATCCATTACCCATATCACTGACTCCGGTGAACATCGTGAGGGTTCCGTCCTCATTCATTTTGATCATTACACCACAGGTGTCCGGCATAACGCCATAGAGACTGCTGCCATGAGGAGCTGCAGCAACACCTACTCCAATACGTGTATCAGCTCCGTTATTTTTAGATGCAGTCTGTTTTTGAAGCGCTTCTTCCCAGCCAAACAATGCTTTTCCCTCATTCAGACACTCCAGCATCCTCAGATTCCCAAGCTCTACACCTCTTTGGTCCTTCGTATTCGGCAGATGAAAATTCTTCGCCAGAAGATCGCACATATCGATCTCTGCTTCTCTTGCCAGCTTGTTCAGCTGACTGTTCAATACAAAAAACAACTGTGGTGATCCGAATCCTCTCATAGCACCTGCTATGGAACGATTCGTATAGGCCGGAATTGCATGATACCTCATATTTGCTGTTTGAAAGAGCTTGAAGAATTTATCCCCTGCCGCCCAGGCCACGCTCATCGTTGCGCCGGACTGTGCCCCTGCCGATAAAAATACCTTATAGTCACAGGCTTTCATAATTCCATCCTGACTGATTCCGGTTCTGACATATACTTTTTCTGCATGGCGGGTCGTCGTAGAGGGTATGTCTTCGATCCGCTGATAGACCAGCTTTACAGGACGTCTCGTCTTCATAGCAAGCATGGCTGTCACAGGCTCTGTTGTCAGATCTATTTTTCCACCAAAACCGCCTCCCATAGCAGGGCTGATCACACGTATCCTGCTCATGGGCATATCAAATATCTTCGCCAGATTCTTTCTCTTGCCAAATACATCCTGCGAGGGGGTATAGATCGTCAGCTTTCCTTCTGCATCATAAACAGCGATCGAACCGTGAGGTTCCATCGCAGCATGGTGGATCGCAGAAAACTGATAGCAGTCATTTGCTATTTTGTCGGAAGCTGCAAAACCCTCTTTCAGATCTCCGGTCGCCAGATTTACCTCCTCCATGATGTTGCCGCCTTCATGTATCTGATATGCTCCCGGTTCAGCAGACTCCTCCGGATCCAGATAAAAGGGGAGCTCTTCGTATTCCACATGAATCCGCTTTATGGCCTCTTCTGCAATGGCGGGGGATTCTGCTGCGACAGCAGCCACTTTATCGCCTACATAGCGGACGATCTCATCAAATACAAGCTCTGATGGCAGGATATCTGAATCTTCTCCATTGCCGTTATATCTGACATTTGGCGAATCGTGATGGGTAATGACCGCACGAACACCCGGAAGGGCTTTCGCTTCCTCTATATCGATCTTTTTTATTCTTGCATGAGGCAGCGGACTGAATAAGACCTTTGCGTACAGCATTCCATGCAGCTTCATATCGTCTACATAGGTAAGTGTACCCGTTACCTTGCTTCTCGCATCCATGACAGGAGTATTTGTTCCCAGTATATTGATATGTTCCTGACTCACTCTATACACCCTCTCTCATTCGTTCGGCAGCGAGCTGTACCGCCTCCACGATTTTCACATATCCCGTGCAGCGGCATAAGTTATGCTCAAGTGCCGACCGTATCTGTGGCTCCGTTGGATCCGGAACTTTATCTAACAGCGCTTTTGCAGAAAGGATCATGCCCGGTGTACAAAAACCGCATTGTACCGCTCCGGCATCGATAAAGGCCTGCTGGATCGGGTGCAGCTGATTCCCACTTGCAATTCCTTCAATAGTCGTGATTTTCCTTCCCTGCAGATTCCTTGCCAAAAGACAGCAGGAATTCATGGCTTCCTGATCTACTATGACACGGCAGGCGCCACAATCGTTCGTACTGCAACCACATTTCGTACCTGTCAGATTCAGTACCTCCCTGAGCACATACAGCAGGGTCCAGTTCTTTTCCACGGATATGATATGATCTCTGTTATTTACCGTAATTGTTATTTGCTCCATAATTGTGCTTCCTTTAAAATTCTGGCCATCACAGCGACCTTCGTTCCCAGTATCCTTGCATTTTCAATGCCCTCTGGATCCTCCATAAGCGTAGATCCATCTCCGGGATTCCACAGCATGGCACCTGTATACATTCCGTTGCCGGCAGAGCATACATTCATTCCCTGAGCCATGAAAAAATTGTTGATCGCGCTCATTGCCATTTCCTGTCCGCCATTTCTGGTTCCGCCAACTGTGATTCCTGCTCCGACCTTCCGAAAAAAGAATTCTGGCTCTTGAATCGACCGCAGCCAGGCAGAGCGGAAACGGTGCATAAACGCCGTTGTCTGTGCTGTTATGTTCATTTCATAAACAGGCGAGGCAATGATGATTCCATCTGCATTGTAAAATTTCTCATAGAGCGGCGACATATCGTCCTGAAACACGGTGCAATGATCAGCCCCATCCCGCAGACATTTATTACAATGCACGCAGAGGTGAAATTGTTTTCCCCTTAGCTCGACCAGCTCCGTTTCGACCTGCTCCCCACATTCTGCTGCTGAGGCAAGTGCAGCCTCTAGTGCCGTATAGGCTGATTTTTTTCTTGGACTTCCACAGATCCCAAGTATCTTTACCATTTCACATCTCCTTTTTTATGGATGCTTCCAAATGTGCTTTTATTTTATCAGGGGTAACAGGAAGCGTATTGAAGTCTGCGCCAAGTGCATCACAGATCGCATTGACCACTGCCGGTGCCACAGGCACCACAGGGCATTCTCCCAGTGCTTTCGCCCCGAAGGGCCCCCCTGGTTCACCGCCGTCTTTTGTAATAAAATCAGAAAGCAGTACCCCGGGCATCTCCGTTGCTTTTAAAAATCCATATTGCTTTAGTACAAGGGGTGATGGCCTTCCACTTTCATCAAACTGCATCTCTTCTGATAAAGCATAGCCAAGTCCCATGTGAATCCCTCCATGAAGCTGCCCCTCCAGCATCTGAGGGTTGATCGCGAATCCGATATCATGCACAGCCACGTACTTGTCTATGGTCACTTTTCCTGTCCGCTTCTCGATCCTTACCTTAGCCATATGCACTCCGTATGAGGTCGCTGCCCGCGGTGCTTCATAGGTCTCATAGACGCAGAGCTCTCGCTTTGAGACGCTCTGGCAATACAGCATGACCTCCTTTAGTGAAGCAGATATCTGAGGATCGCGGGTGGAAAAAGCCATATTATCTGCAAGCTCTATCTCTTCCGGTGCGACCTTCAGCAGCTTTGCCGCTTCTATACAGAGCTCTTCTCTCATTTTGACCGCTGCTGCTTTTGCTGCCGCACCAATCACAAAAACTCCCCGGCTCGAATAGTCTCCTATATGCCAGAGGCAGGCATCTGTATCTGTCGCCACGATATCGATATGTTCATCCGGAATGGAAAGGATTTCCGTCAGGATCTGCTTTTGCATACCGATGGTATCCGTTCCCATCTCGTGGGAACCTGTGTATAAAATACAGGATCCGTCTTCGTTCATCTTGATCATTGGACTGGCATTGTCTCTGTGAACTCCAAAGCAGTTATTTCCATGGACTCCCAGTGCAGATCCGATTCCATAGATGACATCCTGCTCTTCCTTTTGCGTGTGACAGTTCCTGTACTCCGTCTGATAATCCATGAGCTCCATCGCCCGTTCCAGACAATCCAGCGGTCTCGGATTGCCGATCGGCTTTTGTGTAACAGCGTTCAGACTGGTCGGCTCCACCATATTGATCCGCTGTATGACAGTTGGATCCTTTTGCAGGAACCTGGCCACTTCATAGACCTGGCGCTGCATTCCAAAATAGACCTGAGGCGATCCATAGCCCCTCATCGCACCGGCGATCATCGTGTTCGTATAGACTGGAACCGCCTCAATTCGCATAAAAGGAACCTTATAGGCTACAAGGATCTTATGTGTCAGTGCTCCCGCCACATTTAATGCACTCGAGGCATATGCCCCTGTATTGGTAAAAAGACGAAACTGCATGGCTGCAATGGTTCCGTCCTTCATAAATCCTGTTTTTACATAGCTGAGGGATCCGTGTCGGACTCGGCTCGCCATCATAGTCTCTCTGCGGGTCAAAACGATCCTCACCGGTCTTCCGGTCAGTCTGCTCAGGATCGCTGCGACCGGTTCTACTGTCAGCTCCAGTTTGCCGCCAAAGGCTCCTCCGATCGCTGGTGCAATAACACGGATCTTATTATACGGCAGTGCAAAGATCTCTGACAGGATCACGCGAAAGGCAAAGCAGTTCTGGTTCGGACTATAGACCGTAAGTTTATTCTCCGGTGTCCAGTCTGCGAGAGCTGTATGGGGTTCGATCGCACCATGGTGGATCGCTGGCGTCTCATACTCCCCCTCCAGAATGTGGTCGCACTTCCCCCAGATCCCTTCCATCTCCTCTTCGGCTCTTCCTGCCTGCAAAGCGGCTACACGATTGCCTCCCGGATGAATCGGATATGCCTGGGGATCCATTGCCTCCCGGATCGTTGTTTGGATCGACAGCATTTCATACTCTACTTCGATGGCTTTGATCGCTGCGGATGCAATCTCCTCACTCTCGGCAGCTACTGCAGCGACCCTGTCTCCGATAAAACGAACCGTATCATCAAATATTTTTTCATTACGGATGACTTGGTGATCTATGAATCGCTGCGCACTGTTATAGCTCGTCTGCGGTGTATTCTTATAGGTCACAACGCCATGCACACCAGGCATCTCTTCTGCTTTTTGTGTATTGATGCTTATGATTTTTGCATGAGCGACAGGGCTGAACAGAATTTTTCCATAGAGCATGCCTGGAAGCTTCATATCTGCCACATATATTTTGCGTCCCGTCACCTTTAAATTTGCATCCCAGATTGCTTTACTTTTTCCTAGCATAGATCAGCCTTTCACAATGCTCAGACAGTTACAGATCGATACGCACAGACCACAGCTTCTGCACAGATCCAGATCTACCTTCATTACGTTTTCCTGATCCCATTCTCTGGCTTCATAAGGGCAGACACGAATACATCGGTTGCATCTTGTACAGCAGTCCATATCGATCGCCATCAAAAACTCACCCTTCAGATCTTTTTTCGGAAGCTGCAAGACGGCGATTCCAGATATATCGGATAAGTCCCGATACCCCTTTTCCTCCAGGAAACGGTCGATCTGCTGATCCATTTGTCCGATCACCTGTATCCCCTTCATAATGGGAGCGGAACAGACTCCAATATAATCTGCACCGGCCATGACCATTTCAACTGCGTCCTGCCATTTCATAATGCCGCCGAGACCGATGATGGGAAGTGTGGTCTGTTTGCGGAGTTCACAGACCTTTTGCATGGTAAAAGGTCTGATCATCTCTCCCGTTAGCCAGCCGTATCCGGATTCGCCGCCAAGTACGGATCTACCGGCCTCGATATCGATCTTAAGGACCGGCCCCATGGAATCACATGCTGTAAATGCATCTGCGCCGGCCTCCTCACATTTCTTTGCCAGCTCCAAAAAATCCGGCGTGTTCGGCGACAGCTTGACGATGACAGGAATGCGAACTCGCTTTTTGGTATCTTCGAGCATGGGAAGGATCGTCTTCTCGTCATAGGATACCAGTTCGATCGCCATACAGCCTGCCGCCTCGAGCTGTTCCACACAGATCGCTGAATCTTCGATCGTATGTCCCACACTCGCAATGCAGTTCACACCTGCATTTATTGCCTTGGGAATCTCTTCCTGGATCCATTGCTCCAATGTAAAGTCAGACCATTTTTCACAATTGATCAGTGTATTGGTATCGCATTTCACCATATGTCTGTTTGGATTATCTGCAGCGACCTTGCTGATCGTCTTTGTGACTACTGCCCCTGCTCCAGCTTCATGTAAGCGAATCATTCCATCGCCGCTAAAGCTCAGCGGCCCAGAACCAATGATGATCGGTGACTGCATCTGTGTATCCCAAATTGATATTTTCATAGCTTTTACCTGATTTCCTTCCAGAATTTTTCGGCGCATTGCAACATTTCCTGTCGGCAGCCTTCCTCATCCAATGTCAACAGGTGCTGTTCCTTCATGATCTGCACTCCGTTGATAAATACATCCGTCACACAGGTACTGCGACCATGTACAACGATCTGTTCTATTATGTTTTCCCGATTCACAGGTGTCAGAAATCGATTTTTATATACGGTAAAGTCAGCCTTCCATTCCTCCTGCAGCTTCCCGCAGTTACATAGTCCCATAGACTGTGCCCCGTATTCTGTTGCCATGGAAAAGACCTCCTGTGCAGACATGACTTCCGTTGATTCTTGTGCTGCCTTATGGATCAGGAACGCTTCCCGCATTACTGCAAAAAAATCATTGATATAGCCATCGGTTCCAAGTCCGGTATGCAGACCACTCCCAAGCATCTGAGGAATAGGTGCGATCCCGCCTCCTACCTCGCAGTTACTGATTGGCATGTGAACGGTCTGAACATGATTTCGGCTCAATGCTTCGATCTCTTCCTGTGACAGTTTCACGCACTGTGTGGCGATGGTCCGATCTGACAGTGCATTGACTTTTTCGTAAAGAGCTGTCGGAGATTCGCCCTGCTTTCGTTGCAGCCACTCAGGCTCATATTTACTCTCCGAAAGGTGGAACTGGAACGCGCAATCCTGTTCCGCTGCCAGAAGTGCCGCCTCCCTGATAAAATCTTTCGTGCAGGTAAATGTCGTATGTGTACAGATCGCACCTTGGACAAGGCCGCCTTTTTGCTTGAAATATGCAGCCGCCTTTTCATTCTGTGAAAGGCACTGCCATCCATTTTCATTGCTGATGCGCTGTGAGCTTTCCAGGGACACGATTCCCCGCATACCTGTCTGCTCGATCAGCTCTCCCTGCTCGATCAAAGTGCCGTCTTCTGTAAATGGTGCCTCCAGGATATCGCAGAAAGCCGTGATCCCGCTGTGGAGCATTTCAGCCATGGAAGCCCGTGTCGTGATCAAGACCTCCTCCTTACGGATCCTGTCTTCTATCATTGGCCACCAGTAATTTGATAAAAAGGTCTCAAAATCCGTCACCAGACCTGCCTGCGGAATCCCATGGGACAGCAATCCATACTGATGCATATGTGCATTCACAAGACCTGGCAGTAAAATGTCATCTGAATAATCCAGGCATTGTTCCGCAGACAGTTCCAGATCCAGGATCATACGATCGATTTCCTGATTCGTTAAGATCCTTTGGATCACACCATCTTCCATGATAAATCCGCTTTTTTCTCTGATTTCCCGTGGACTACAGATCAACCAGCCACTTTTTACCGCTACCATATCCTGATTCCTTTCTATATCTGATATTCCATGGGAATATTCAAAAAAATCTGGGCAAGCCCATCCTGCAGCAGATGCTGCATGACCCTGCTTTTGTATTCATAATCTACAAGGGCGGCCGATTCAGCGGCTAGGATCTTTCCGGCTGCCGCGGCATAGCGCCTGAACAGCTCCTGTGTTGGAGCATTGCCTATTAGTATGGAAGAAAGCTCATGAAATGTCCTTGGCCTGTCAAAGAGCCCTCCCATTGAGCTTGTGACCGTCTCGATCATCCCAGCTTCTGACATAGTGCCGCAAGTGGCAATATTTAAAATACCCAGACCACTGGATGCATTTTCAGAAAGCTTATAAAATAAAAATTTCTCATCTGCAGTCTGCTTTGGGATCGTAAAGGATTGCAGCATCTCACCTGGAGATAGCATCAGTCGTTTTGTCGTTGTCTCCTTAAAAAAGCATGTCCGAACCTGCATCCCCTCATGCCGCAGACATGCTTTGGTCTTTTGAAAAAGTTCTGCAATCGGCAGGCTGCGAACACCACCTTCTCCTAAAATATTCACCTTTGCATTCAGAACCATCATCGCCGGGATGCAGTCAGACGCCGGACAGGCATTTGCTATATTTCCACCTAGGGTTCCCCGATTGCGGATCTGACAATTTCCAACAGAGGCTGCTGCCTTCACCAGCAGCGGCACTTCTTTTTGCAGTAATCTGGATTCTATCAGCTCTGTGAGTGTCACAGAGGCCCCAATCTCTAGGGTATGCAGCATATCTGTGATGTCTCGAAGTTGTGCGATCTCATGTATATCTACAATTGTACAGTCACTATAGTCATGCTGTCCTCTGCCCTTTACCAAAATGTTCGTCCCGCCTGCAAGAAGGATTCGGTTCTCTTTTCTGCATTCACCGGCAGCTTCCTCCGTATCGAAGGCTAAGATATAGTCCTTCATCTGCATGATTCATCCCCCTGTTTCGCAACATCCATGATCGCACTGACTACCTGCTCATATCCTGTGCAGCGGCATAGATTTCCCTGAATAGCCCGATCGATTTCTTCTCGATTCGGTCTGGGACTTTTATCCAAAAGTGCCTTTGCACTCATAACAAGTCCAGGTGTACAAAATCCGCACTGGATGGCATTGTGCTCTGCCAGAGCTTTTTGGATCGGATGCAGTTCTTCATTTTGTGCGATCCCTTCGATTGTCGTAATTCTCTTTCCCTGTAAAGAAATGGCAGAAATCAGGCATGCATTCACAGAAAGCCCCTCCAGAATAACGGTACATGCTCCACACTCACCGATTCCACAGCCTTCTTTCGTTCCTGTCAAGTACAGTCGTTCACGCAGCACATCGATCAGTCGCTCTTCATTTGAAATTTCAAGTGACACCTCTTTATCATTTACAAAAAAACATACTTTTTTACTCATTGTACTCCTCTTGGCCGTCATTTCCGAGCAAACCAACAATATCCATCATTGATACAGGCAATGCTCTCACCGGTCGCTGTATCGCATGCTTCACTGCCAGTGCCACCGTGGTTCCGATCATTTCTGTTGCTGCTTCTGCAATACATTTTGCACCAAAAACTCCCTCCGGATCGTCACACTCATATAATTGGATATCCATTTCCGGAACATCTGCTGAAGTTGCCAGATGATAACGGTCAAAATTAAGATCTTTTGTCCTCCCCTGATCCATCCGAATGGATTCCCATAGTCCAAATCCCATTCCCATGAGAATTCCACCATAAATCTGTCCTTTAATCAGACTTGGGTTGATGGCTTTTCCAATATCATGATAGGCAGTAATTTTCTCTACCCTGACCTTCCCTGTATGGATATTGACCAGAACTTCAGCTACACTGACTCCATAAGCATATGTGGTAAATGCTTCTCCCTGTCCCGTCTCTTCATCGTTCACTAACTCCCTCGGAATATACCACTCATAGGTGGCAAGGGGCAGACCTGCATATTTTCTGTAGGTACAGATCTCAGAGACAGGCATCTCTTCTTCCGGTCTCTCCACGATATAGCAAATGCTTTCTTTGATATCCACCGTCTCTGAATCCTCAGCCTTTAGTAAGACTCGCCCTGATTCTGTCAACATCGATCTCATCTTTTCGCCAGCCATCCGGACTGCATGGCCTCCTTGTGCAGTTCCTCTGGATGCCACTGTGAGTCCGCTTTCAGGAATCGATGTGGTATCCACGCTTTCCACCTGGATATCAGAGAGTTTTAATCCTGCTGCCTCTGCAGCGATCTGTCCATAGATCGTCTTCAGTCCCTGTCCGATCTCCATCAGTGCAGCTGATAAAATAAAGCTGCCATCGGATAATGCTGTGAACATGGCTCCCGAGGAATCGACTCCTTCCCCACCAAGTGCCGTTCCCCGGTAACTGGTAACGAGTCCGATCCCTTTTCTCCAGGTGCCTGTCTGCTTTTGATAGGATGCTTCTTTTTGCATGTAGGACGTCTTCTCCAAAATATCATCCAGCATGTTTTCTAAGATCGTTTCATGGATCAGAACTTGTCCGGTCGCTGTAATGCTTCCTTTTTTCAAAAGATTCTTCTTTTTTAATGCAATGACGTTCATATTCAGTGCCTCGGCAAGTTCATCCATGATCATCTCATTGCCAAAAATCACCTGAGGAGAGCTGTAGCCGCGAAAAGCACAGGGTGTCGGACTGTTTGTAAATACACCAAAGGTATCTGTTCGAATATTCTCGATGACATAGGGCCCTGCCGAGTGTACCATTGCTCTGATGTTCATCCAGGGCGCCTGATTGTTATAGGCTCCGCAGTTCTCGATCTGTGTCGATTGGTAGGCCTGTATGTTTCCCTCCCTGTCAGCTCCGATCTTGATTGTAGTGGTGAAGGGATGTCTTTTTGCACTTTCTAAAATTGAATCTTCTCTGCTCAGAGTCATCTTACAGGGACGACCTGTTTTTTTTGCAACAACAGCAGCTCGACCGCACAGGATTCCAACGATCTCAAATTTGCCGCCGAAGGAACCGCCGATCGTGCACTGTGCCGCCCGGACCTTGTTTAGTGGAATCTGCAGAGCATCCGCTGCAAAATCCCTGGGAGAGTGTCCTTGCTGTGAGCAGGAGCGGATCATCATGATCCCACTTTCTTTGTCCTGATACACAAGCACTGACTCAGGCTCAATATAGGCATGTTCCACGAGCTGTGTTCGATAGGTCCGTTCAATTATGACATCTGACTGGGCAAAGCCCTGCTCGATATTTCCTTTTCTTAGAGGCTTATGAGACTGAAGAAAGGCATTCCCCTTCTTTTCAGAATCGGGTATGCCCTTAGTAATTCCGACTCCCTTGCCGCGAATGATACAGCTGTCCGTCTTCATTGCTTCTTCCACTGAAAAAACCGTTGGGAGTATTTCGTACTCCACTTCCACTGCTTTGATCGCAGCCTCGAGTGTCCTTTTATCCTCTGCTGCCACAACAGCAATCACATCTCCAATGAACCGGGGATGATCCGTACAATAATAGAAGTCCAGAAAGCTCTGTTGCTTTCTAAAATCTGATGCCGTCAGAATACAGATCACACCATCCATCTGAAGTGCTTTCTCTATATGAACTTTTACCTTGGCATGTGGATGTTTTGTGTGAACACAGCCTGCGAAAACCATTCCGGGCATAGTTAGATCATCGGTATATACGGCCTGCCCACGTACCTTTTCGATTGCATCCAGCCGGATGTAGGAATTCCCGATGATAGTATGGTTCTGCATCATTTTTTGCACTCCCTTTTACTGACTCTGCCAGCGATGTCCCTGTCTCCGGTTCGTTATATTACCTCTGATGCACAGACTATCTGCTGCTGCCTGTGCTTTTTTCAGAATGAGGCGCTCATCACTGACGTTTACCATTTTTCCATCTTTTAAAATAAATGTTCCATCGACAGCAACGCTTTCCACATTCTGCATCGTTGAGGAGTAGACAATCGTTGACACCGGGTTATGCATCGGAACTGCTTTGGGTGATAAAAATGGATCAAATATAACAAAATCTGCCTTTTTACCCACTTCCAGTGATCCGATCTGATCCTCGAGTCCTAGTGCTCTTGCCCCATCGATTGTAGCCAGCTCCAGCACTTTTTCCGCTGTAATTGAGACAGGATCCAGGGTTGAGACCTTCTGAAGCAGCGCTGTTGTTTTCATTAATTCTAACATATCCTGTCCGTTATTGCTTGCTGCACCATCCACTCCTAAGGAGACATTTATCTTATTCTGTAACATTTTCTTGATCGGTGCCACCCCTGACGCCAGGTACATATTGCTGACCGGATTATGGGAGACCTTCAGATCATATTCTGCTGCTTTTTTTATATCACTATCCGTCAAATACACGCAGTGTACCATCAGGATATTTGGCCCGGTCATACCTAGTTGCTCAAGACAGTCTACGCCGGCACTGTGGTGAAGCGCCTCCGTTGCCTGGCGGTCAAAGGGGGTCTCTGAAACATGGACAGTAAGTCCTGCTCCGTATGCATTTGTGATTTCATACAACATCTGCAGCATTTTTCTTGAGTTGGACCATAGTGCGGCCGGTGCTGTCCAGATCTTGATTCGTTCATTGTCGATATTGTGATAGGTGTCGAAAAGTCTGACAAGATCTTTTTCTACCGTCTTTTGATCCTGCATGATCTCTGGTACGATTCCATAGTCTCTGCCTTCATCCATACAGCCTCGTCCAAAGACGCCTCGGATTCCAATTTCACGATAGGCTCTAATGATCGCATCACTTAATCCTTCTCTGGCATGAGGGTACATGTAATCGACTTCTGTCGTCATACCACTTCTTACACCTTCTAAAATGCCCGTCATAGCAGCATAATAACAGTCATCAGGTTCTAAAAAGCTTGCTGCTGGAAATGTCATTGTCTTTAGCCAGTCAGAGAGGACCATATCATCTCCTAGTCCCTTAAGCAGCGTCTGGAACAAGTGATTATGTGTATTTATGAACCCTGGAACTACGATCTTGCCTTCACAGTTAATTTTTTCGACTGCCTCGCTGTACTCTGCAACAAGCTTTGCGCTTTCTCCAGTTGCAACGATTCTTCCCTTGTCAATGGCCATTGCACCATCAAAAAGTACTGCTCTGTCTGGATCCATAGTCACAAGGACTGCATGATAAATTAGCATGTCTGTTTTCACTTTTATTCTCTCTTTCCCATCGGATCTTTTCAGGATCTTGCTTTTACGCCGGCCATGAACATACCGATTTTTTCTATTGTGGCATCATTCCTATCCATCTCACCGATCATTTGTCCTTCATAGATGACACCGATCGTATCGCTCAGAGCCATGATTTCATCTAATTCCGTAGAAACAAGGAGTACAGCACAGCCATTGTCTCTTGCTTCCACGATTTCTTTATGAATAAACTCGATCGCTCCGATATCCACGCCTCGAGTTGGGTGTACGGCCAGCAGCAACTTGGGTTTCTTTTCCAGTTCTCTTGCTACTACTGCCTTTTGCTGGTTTCCTCCCGATAGATTTTCAATGTTGATCTTAAGATGCGGCATTTTAACATTGTATTTCGTTACCATATCACTGGCAAGTGCTTCTTCTGCCTTCCAGTCGATAAATCTGCGTTTTTTTTCTTTTGATGCCGGAGCAATGATATCATGCATGATCAGGTTATTCAGCAGGCTGTCCTTCATCAGAATTCCCATCTGCTGCCTGTCCTCCGGGATGTGCGACACACCATGGGAAAGGATCTCTCCCGGTGTATGGTTGATCATGTCATCTCCCAGAATCGTTATTTTTCCTTTTTCCGCCCGGCATAGCCCAGAGATTGCACGCACGAGCTCTGACTGTCCGTTGCCGTCCACGCCGGCAATTCCATATATTTCACCTGCTCTTACTTGAAAATTCATCGCTTTGACTGCAACATTTCCTTTTATAGAGGGAACTTTCAGATCTTCGACTGCAAGAACAGTCTCTTTGAATTCGGCAGGTTTTTTGTTTACAACAAAACAGACCTCTTTGCCTACCATATGGGCTGCAAGTTCTTGTTCATTGGTCTCGCTTTTATCTAATGTCGCCACATTTTCACCATTTCTAAGCACACTGATCTTATCACTGACATACATAACTTCCTGCAGTTTGTGTGAGATAAATATGACTGATTTATTTTCGTCTTTAAATTTTTGGATGATCTTGTATAACTCTTGTATTTCATTTGGTGTAAGCACGGCTGTCGGTTCATCCATAATAAGAAGACGGCAGTCGTGATAAATCGCTTTCACGATCTCCACCCTTTGTCTTTGACCAACCGTCAGCTCTGAAATTTTTAGATTCGGGTCGATTTTAAATCCGTATTGTTCTGAGATTTCTCTGATTCTTTTCACTGCTTTTTTTCTGTCCAAAAATACACTTTTTCTATTGTCTGTAGCTAGAATGATGTTTTCAATGACGGTAAGCGCCGGAACAAGCATAAAATGCTGATGTACCATGCCAATTCCATAACGGATCGCATCGTTTGGCGAGTTGATCTCCACCTGCTTTCCATCAATGAAAATCGCACCTTCATCTGGCTTCGTCATTCCATACAGCACATTCATGAGTGTACTTTTACCAACACCGTTCTCACCCAGCAAACAATATACCTGCGCCTCTTCCACACTCAAATTGATCTCTCTGTTTGCATACAGACCACCATATTTTTTTGTTATATTTTTGAGTTCAAGCATTATCTTTGCCATAAGAATCTCCTGTCTATGAATCTTTTATTAGCTCCGGCCGGTAAGATACCTGCCGGAGCATGACATATTGAATTGCCTAGTTCTGTGCACTTTCTACTTCGATTTCACCAGATACGATTTTATCCATGGTATCTGTTACAAATTGTTTCTCTTCTTCGGTAAGTACATCTGCACATTCATGATAATCCGCAAGACCGATCGTTCCTTCCGCAATACCAAATTTGTAGCAGATTGGCTCTAGTTCACCCTGTAGATAGTCTTCAATTGCCACAAGTATACCTTCACCAATACTGTTCGTTGCACTGGTAAGTGTCTGTGCCGGAAGCTGTTCATACTGATCCTTTACAGCACCGATCGCATAATAACCTTCGCCTGCTTCTTTCACAGCTTCAAAGATTCCAAGTCCTGCACCATCAGCATCATGTGAAATAACATCTGCACCCTGATCGATAAATGCCTTTGCCTGCTCTTTTCCCTTTGTTGCATCATCAAAATCGCCCGTATATGCTATTAATGCGGTAGTTCCATTGTCTACATAGGCAACTCCTTGTTCAAAGCCTAACATATAACTCTGAATGGATGGAATTTCCATTCCGCCAACGGATCCAACTACATGTGATTCGGATGCTAACGCTGCTACGACACCAGCAATGAATCCCTGCTCATTATTCAGATTCTGTAAAGAACCAACATTTGGTTCCATCGTTGCATCTGAACTTGTTAAAAGGAACATGGTTTCCGGAAAATCTACAGCTACTTTTTCTGCTGCATCCACGAACTCTGTACCATGTCCGATTACAACATGAAAGCCCTGTTCAGCATAACCCCGAAATGTTGATTCATAGTCAGAAGCTGCTACACTTTCTGAATATGCTGTCTGACATCCCAGCGCTTCTACCAGCATCAGTCCATCATATGCTTCTGTGTTCCAGCCCTGATCATTGATGGTTCCTGGAAGGATCAGTGCCACTTTTACCGTGGTCGGATCTACTGCTGTTGCTTCCTCTGTAGCTTCTTCTGTTGCTGCCTCTGTTGCTGCTTCTGTTTCAACCTCAGCTGCTGTTTCTGTTGCTGCTTCTGTCGTGGTGTCAGCACTTGTGGATTCTGACGATCCAGTGCTTGATGATCCGCATCCAATGACTGCGAAAGCCATCATCGCTGACAAAGATACGAGTGCGAATCCTTTGATAAGTTTGCTCTTCATAATTTTTCTCCTTTTCTCTCATGAATGGGATATATAAAAACCGTTTGACCGGTAATTACCGTACTATACTTTTTACTTTTCGTGCTTTGAGAATGGAATTCCAAGTGCCATTGGTCCTGAGGATTTTTGTCCAAACACAGTTACTGCAATCATGGTAAGGATGTAAGGTATCATGAGGATCAAATGAGTTGGGAATGTATTATCAACAGCCTGCAGTCTGGATACCATTGCCTCTCCTGATCCAAAAACAAGAATTGCAAATAATGTTCCAAGTGGTGTGAATCTTCCGAAAATCACAGCTGCCAGTGCAATGAAACCGCGTCCTGTGACCATGTTCTCTGTAAAGAAGGAAAGCTGACCCAGTGACAGGTAGGATCCGCCTACGCCGATGATCATAGAACCTCCAATCACACTGAAATAACGTATTCGGTTCACATGCAATCCAACGGAATCAATAGCCTGTGGGTATTCACCGACGCCACGTACACGTAGTCCGGCATTGGTCTGATATAAAAATATGGAAAGGACTACTACCAGCAAAATGCCAATGTAGACCAATAAATTAAATGGTCCGATTTTTTCAAGCGCATCCACCTTTTCTGATGATGCACCAATTCCAAACAGCATTCGGTATAGTGTCGTGGTGATTCCTTCCGCCAGAATATTTAAAGCAATACCAACAACCACCTGATTCGCTTTCAATGTAATCGTAAAAACAGCGAAGAGCAGTCCGGTGATCCCTGTCGCTACTGCTGCGAACAAGATCCCAAGCCATGCATTGCCAGTAACCGAGGAGCCGACAACACCAGAAAAAGCACCAATCAACATCATTCCTTCAGCGCCGATATTCACAACGCCTGCCAGTTGCATAATTAAAATACCCAAGGCAGCGAACAAGATCGAGGTGGAGGAATCCAGTACAGCTCCTGAAAAATTTAAAATGATATCCATGGGTTCACTTCCTTTCCGACTTTTTGAAAATATCTGTTACCACGAACAGAATGACCAACGCCTGCAATATGTAGATAACTGCATTTGGCAGCTTCGTGAACATTTGAATCGCATTTCCTCCTGTTCGCAATGCTCCAAATAGAAAGGAGGATACAAGTATTCCAATTCCGTTATTTCCACCAAGTAATGATACGGCAATTCCATCAAATCCATATCCGGCAGACAGACCATCCATGATCTTATGCTGTACCCCTAATACTTCCATAGAGCCTGCCAGTCCACCTAGACCTCCTGATATGAACATGGACAGTGTTACCATTTTTTTAACAGGAATACCTGCATATTCTGCGACCTTAGAGGAAGTTCCTACCATATTCATTTTGAATCCAAGCACAGACCATTTCCAATAAATGATGTAAATCGCAATTGCAATCAGTGCCAGAATCAGTCCTATGGAAAGCTGTGTTTTCGGTACTAGATTCGGTAGTTCTGCGCTTGGCAGAATCGCTTCACTCTGTGGGTAAGTCCCAGCCTCTTCTTTGATCGGTCCATTTACCATGAATGCTACAAAGTAAATGGCAATGTAATTCATCATGACGGTCGTGATCATTTCACTTGCATTGAATCTGACCTTTAAGAATCCAACAATGCCGCCCCAGACAGCACCAGCCAGAAAACCAGCTAGGATACATAGCGGAATATGTATGATGGAAGGCAGTTCAATATAGATTCCGACCAGTGCACTGGCGAGACCGCCCATATAAAGCTGCCCTTCAATACCAATATTGACCAGCCCGCACTTGTATGCAAAGCCATAGCTCAGTCCGACAAAAATCATCGTAATGGTTTTTGTTAACGTTCCTGCCAGTGCATATTTTGTTCCAAAGGCTCCACTTGCCATCGCCTTATAAACGGTAAGTGGACTTTCCCCAACGAACTTTATTACGATTGCACCAATCAAAAAAGCCAGAATGATTGATAAAATTGGCTGAATCAGCTTCTTTACTTTCATATTTCTCCTCTTTTCTCGTAGAACATTCCTATATCATTAGAGTACGTTCCTCATTATGGTATAAAAAAAAGCGCTTTGGTAACATAACCAAAACGCCCTTGTTTTGTAAAAAAAAAGCACACACCTATTCCATTATTGTGAGTTCTGACACACGGTGTCACTCCCCCCACACAGGACAGGATGTACAATTGATTTAAAAAAACAACTACGGAGACCTTAATTTTTCTATGCAGTTTTTAATTACTAATAAACTACCACAATATTTTTTTCATGTCAATTAGTTTTTTATTTGATTTGAACTGTCATTTTTCATTGAACTGGCCAGTCACGATTGTAGATGAAACGCCCTGATTTCTCAGACTCTGCAGTAAATTCAGTATGGATACCTTCCCACTCATGCGATCCCACTTATTCAATATCACATAGTACTCCCTGTCCTGCACTGACTTTCTACTTCCCATCTCTGAGGTCAGGAGCATGACTGCATCCTCTTCTGTAAAAGTCTCATCCTGCTGTTTTTGAAGCAATTTCGTCATTTCTTCTATTCCAAAGCAGACCTCCTTGATCGGCCTGCCAACTGCATCCAGCCCAAGCACACCAACTACGATATCTGAGTCTCTGCTTATAACTGGCTCATGTTCCCTTGGTGACTTTGCGGGCATTCCTTTCGCACCATCGCTCTCTGCCAGAATAAAATCCGCTATTTCTATTAACCGATTCATCCACTCCTGGTCCGGGATCGTTAGCTTGTCAGCTCCTGATGGGGCCCCGCAGACTGCGAATTGTCCTTCCTTCCAGGCATGCCAGATCTCCTGTTCTGTTTCTGCCGGCAGTCTGTCTGCTGGCTTCCATATATGTGTGGTGGTCGTAACAACTGTATGGGTCCTATGTGATGCGGTAATAGCTGCCATCTCATACATCAGGGTCGTCTTGCCTCCGCCTCCGACAAGTGAAACAAAATGACCCATTTCTCGTAAGAACGGCAATGCCTCATACAATGAGCCGACTTCCTGCAGGCTCATCCCGTCATCTGATAAAAGGGCTGTTCTTCTCATCAATATCCTCCAGTTCTTTTAGATCTGCCTCATAGTGTATCACTTCTTGCTCATGTAGCCTAACGACCTGTTTTCCCCCAGTATCTCCTGATAGATTCATCAGTTCCTGATAATACATTGCTGGAAAGATCACCGGGTTTCCTGTTTTTTCCCTATGAGAAAAAGCAACGATTTTCTTCTCATGATGCTCGAACAATCGAATCGCCTCCTGTATGGAACGTTCCCTGAGGAATGGCTGATCCGCAACAGAAAACATACAAGCGGCGGATTGTGGATTGATATTTGCAAGCACAGCAAGACCTACTCGAATCGACTGCGATATTCCAAAATCTGAATTCCTATTCAGCACAGGAATCATTGCAGGATAGTACTCAGCAGCCTCCCTTATGATTTCTGAGTATTGTGTAACAAAGAGCAGATTTTTGATTTCTCCTCTTTCGTACTGTTCATATAGAAGTTGTGCCACATGTCTGTACAATGGCTTTCCTTGAAGTGAATATTTTAATTTATTTTCACCGAATCTGAGGCTGTTTCCAGAGGCTAGGATGATTCCATCCATTTCCGCTTCCTCCATTTTCTTCTAGTATGTCATCTTTGTACTTTCTTAAGAACAATCGTTAATTATGTAACAAAGATAGGTCGCTTAATTTATGCATTTTTTATAAACTTTATTTTTTATTTATAATTCGATCGGATTGTGAAACAAAAGTAGTATAATAGTAGCACACTATAATTCTAAATAATTAAGGAGGGTCTATGTTTAAAAAATTTACAAATGGATGTGTAAAATTAGTTCAGAAATATCTGCCTGACGCATTTATTTTCTGTATCATCCTAACCATTGTTGTGTTCGTTGCAGCAATCCCAATCACTGGGCAGAACCCAATTCAGGTAGCGAACAACTGGGGAAACGGTGTTTGGAGTCTTCTCGCCTTCTCTATGCAAATGGCTTTGGTGCTCGTTCTTGGTACTGCCTTTGCAAATGCACCCGCTGTCAAAAAAATCATTGACAGACTTGCCGATATTCCAAAGAAACCGACGCAGGCTATTGTATTTGTCACTGTCATTTCCATGATCTGCTGCTGGCTGAACTGGGGCTTCGGACTAGTGGTTGGTGCAATTCTGGCAAAGGAGGTCGCTAAAAAAGTAAAAAAACTCGATTACAGACTTCTCATTGCTTCCGCATACTCCGGTTTCGTTGTTTGGCATGCTGGTATCTCAGGCTCCATCCCTCTGACATTGGCTGCCTATAATGAAACAGTCGGTGCTGCAACACAAGGAGCTGTTACCGAATCAGTTCCAACTTCACTGACGATCTTCTCCCCATGGAACCTGATCATGGTACTTGTTGTCATCCTTGTGGTCGCTCTTTTAAATGCAAAAATGCACCCTGCCGAGGCAGATGTCGTTGAAATCGATTCTGCACTGTTAATAGATGAGGCACCGGTATCCAGAACACCGGTAACACCTGCAGAAAAACTGGAGAATAGTCCGGTTCTATCTATGCTCGTAGCTGCACTTGGGATCGTTTATCTTGTTTACTATTTCATAGATGCAGGTTCTTTTAATTTGTCACTGAATACTGTAAATATGATATTCCTGATTCTTGGAATTATCTTTCATGTAAGACCAATCAGCTATGTGAATGCCATTGGAAGCGCTGCCAAGAGTGCCGGTGGTATCATTTTGCAGTTTCCCTTCTATGCCGGTATTATGGGCATGATGACTGGAAGCTTGGAAGGCGGAATCTCACTTGCCGGAGCCATCAGCACCGTTTTTGTCAATATTTCCACGCAGCTTACCTTTCCGCTATTCACATTTCTATCTGCAGGAATCGTAAACTTTTTTGTACCCTCTGGCGGTGGACAGTGGGCTGTTCAGGCACCGATCATGATGCCTGCAGGATTAAAGCTGGGTGTTCCGCCAGAGGTAACCGGAATGGCGATCGCCTGGGGAGATGCCTGGACCAATATGCTTCAGCCATTCTGGGCTCTGCCGGCTCTTGGTATCGCTAAGCTTGGAGCAAGAGATATCATGGGCTTTTGCGCCGTTGTTCTGATTGCGACCGGCATAGTAATTTGTCTTGGCTTTCTTGTACTAGTTCCTATTATGGCATATTAAAATGATACAATACGTCAGTTATATTCGCCCTTGATCACAAAAAAAGAACCTCTGATCGTGCCTGCAAGCTTTGATTTCTGCCTGGCGAATTTGAATTTAGCCTCAAGCTCCTTGGGAATATCCATTCCTTCCGAAAGCTTGAATCCAACAGCTCGCTTCTTGGCATCATCTACGGTATACATTACATTGATTGCAAGTCCGTCTTCATAAAAAACATAGGCAAATTTTATGTTCTCTACCTGAAAACGGGCTGTTTGCAAGGGTTTTGAAGCAAATTCAAGATCACGCTCCTGCTTGAGGATTTTGTTGACATACGCTAAGGTCTCCTGACTTTCTTCGGCAGGTTCGACCGTAAACACATATTTGTACTTGTTCATGAAGTATCTGGCTTCATTGGCTCTTAATCCTGCCAATGCCTCTGCAACCGGAGAAGACTCTAGATACAGGGTGGAAACAGTCTGAAAATCTACATTATAAGACATGGTGTATCCTCCTTTTTCATTTAACTCTATCACAACTTAGAAAAATAAAATAGAGGGAGCAGTGCGTATCACTGCTCCCTCTGTTTTATTTTTACATATAATATTTTGCAAGTTCTGTATACTTTTTCATTTTCTTTCTGTCGATAAAAAGATTTTCCGTATATTCTTTGCTGTTCATGCATTCGGCAATATGATCAGCAATCACTGCCGTTCTATAGGTCGACAAACTAAATTGCGTCTGCTCGCTCAGAACTTCAAAGGTCCGTTCCATGGTTCTCTGTGTTAAGGGTTTTCCCCACATATTATCCAGCAAATGTGGCAGATATTCTCTGTCCTTTAAGAACTTCCTCAAAAAGTCATTTTCACTTTGTGGAAGTAGAACTGGCTTCTTCCTTGACCCTGCCCCAAGTGTGACAATGAATCCTTCACCCGTTTCGCGGAATGCAGCATGCTTTAGTAACAATACATCTTTCCCTTTTGCACCCGTATATTCCGTAATCATCGATATAAAGTGATACTGTCTGTCAGCATCAAGACGAGCCTTCATGTCACTAAGCTCTTCCTTTGATGGATATTCTGTCGGAATCAGCTCCGGTGCACGAAATTCACTTTCTACAGCAGTACATGGGTTCTCATAATTATTATCAACATTTTTCCAGTACCATTCATAAATCGTATTTATCGACGCCAGACGCATCTCTGAGTTAACGGAAGATGTCCCCTCATCTTTCTCCTCACTTTGCTTTTGAACTTCATAAAACTTCTTTACATCTCCAGGTGTTATGTCCAACATGTCTTTTTTGGCATACTCGCAAAGAAAGACCAGGCTGTCCCAGCAGATCTGTCGTGTTTTCTCTGTTCTATACCTTTTCTCAACGGCATTCCAAACTTCTAGTGATCTGTCATTTAGATATTTTGTTTCGTGATCCATCTCTTATTCCACCTCGCATCCATATATACACAAAAAAAGGAAACTCCTAAAATCGAGTCTCCATCCGTTTTGCAACTGGCTGTCATTTTAAAGACCCTATAGTTTTGCGTCACAATTTTTCAATTGCTTTGCCTTTACTTTACTTTATTAAATTTTACCTATATGCATATTGTACAACAAAATCCTTCACATTTCAAATAAATTTTTCATTAATTCAATAACGGGGGCTCATTACTCATGACAGTTTAAATCTGCTCATTACCTCGGATATTTTAAGGGATAGTGACTCTATGTTCTCACCAATTGCATTCAGTGATTCTATCGTCGCAAGCACTTCCTCAGTCGTAGCTGCAGTTTCTTCTGTTCCTGCTGCATTTTCCTGTGCAATAATAGCCAGAGATGCAGTCAGATCCTCCACACTGTGTCTTGCCTTTTCCATCTTTCCGCTGATGGAGCTAAGTATCGTGATCTCTGTGTTGATCTTATCTACAGAGGCTACAATGGTCTCGTATTTTCTTTCCGTTATATGTACGCTCTCTACCTGCTCCTCAACAGACGTGCGGACCTCTCCGCTCTTTTCGTTGACATGATTTACGTTTGCTTTGAGTGTACCAAGCATATGATCAATATTTTCAGTGGAGGCCGCAGATTGTTCTGCCAGCTTTCTGATCTCCTCTGCAACGACTGCAAATCCTTTTCCTGCTTCACCCGCTCTTGCTGCTTCAATCGCCGCATTTAAAGCCAGCAGATTTGTCTGTTCTGCTATACTTGAAATGATCTGACTCGCCTCTCCAATCTTTTCAGCACTTTCGTTCGTCTCTTCGATCAGATTAAAAATCGTTGTCAGCTCATTCTGGTTACGAGAAGTGACTTTGGAAAGCTCATGTATAATACCTAAACCTTCACTCGTTGCGCCTGAAATGATGTTGCTTTCCTGAGTAAGTACATCTGTACTGTTGCTGCTTTTTTGAATAACTTCTCCCAACTGATCCACCTCATGGGATGCCTGATCCGTTTCATTTGCCTGTTTTGTAGAGGAGACCGCTATGTCTTCCACAGCACGCGAAATGTTATTCATTGAATTCATGGAGCTTTCTGCCTTCTTCATCAACTCAGCCGAGGAAACATGCAACTCGTTGGAAGTCAGTGTCATAACCGAGATCAAGTCTCTAAAGGAAGCTGTTAGTTTTCTCACAGAATTGGATAATTCGCCGATCTCATCTGCATGATTGCTCGTATAAGGTGTGAACTGCAGGTCATTATTCGCAAGTTTCTCCATATCCTCTGTAATTCCTATGATCCCCTTTGAAAGATATCTGCTTACATAGATCGATAAGAGACTGACTCCGGCGATGAGCAGTATCACAATGATTACTGTAACAACAAGTCGGACCGTAATATCTTTTCGTATACTTTCCCTTGCCAGGTCTGCATAGGAATCTAAAATCTTTGTCATGGATTCAATGTCCCCGCGGGCAGCTTCAAAATGTGCGTTGCGCACCTTTGTGTCTCCCTCCATGGTTTCGATATTATAGCTTTCTGCCCAAAGCTCCATCTGCTTTAAATAGGAGGCATAAAGCTCTTCTAAATTCATTCCGGTCTCTTCATCTCGAAGCTCCTGATAGAGCTTTGTATTATTTTGAATGTTTTCAATTCCCCTCTTTACTCCTTCCTTTGACTGCTGTACATTTTCACTATAGTCATTCACGATGACCTGCAGTTGTTCCTGATCGGTGACTCCCTGTAGTTTAGCCTGTATCAGATACTCATATTCCGCAGCATTCGCCTGAAAAAAATCTCTGTCAGCACTTAATAATTCTGATGTACTGACAAGAATTTCATCATGCAGTGCTTTTTCCATTCGATTCATTGTCTGGTTCGTTACATAAACGAAATAACCGAGTATTGCGATCAATAGGAACATCGTTGGCAGAACCATCGAATATAATTTTTGATTTACATTTAATTTCTTCATTTCGACTCCTTTTGACAATTTCTTACCTGGTGCTGCAATCATTTCAATCAAAAAAAAGACCCGTTGAACGGATCCATTTCAGTCATATCTGCAACTGGCTGTCATTTTAAAGACCCTATAGCTTTGCGTCACAACCTTTCGGTCGCTTTGCCAATATGAAATTGCTTGTGAAACACTTCTCTTTTATCATTTTTAGAATAATCTGCAAAAATACAACACAGATTGAATTTTCTGTGGTATGATATTATGTTGTTGGGATAATCAGCTTATTAAATTCCAATAGAAAAATGATACAGGGGATGTATATGAAAGTTATAATATGTGATGATTCTGCGTTCATGCGGAACATCCTTCGCAATATGATATTAAGAATAAGTCCGGAGACTGAAATCGTTGCCGAGGCTGCTAATGGAAAAGAAGCCATCGAGCAATATAAGATTCATCGTCCTGATCTTGTTACTCTTGATATTACTATGCCCGTCATGAACGGTCTGGACGCATTAAAAGAAATAAGACAGTACGACCCCAATGCTGTGGTCGCCATGGTATCTGCCATTAGTCAACAGCCGGTGATCATCGATGCGATCAAGCATGGTGCCATTGATTTTATTATAAAACCATTCACGGTAGTTCGCCTGGTCGAATTATTAAATCGTATTCAACGCCACAGAACCCGCGTATAACATCCGGAATCAGTCAAGATTTGTATCCAGATCAATCGTGTTGATGGTTCTTCTTTTTATCCTGTGTATTTCTGATTTCTCAAGTAAAAATTCTTTGACAGCATCGAAGTTGCGGATGTGTTTTAGCTTGATGATTGCTGTTGTAGCGTCCCCGGTACTGCATTCTACTGTTCCCAGGTTAAAGATCCTCTCTAAAAGACCTCTTCTCAGCGTAACATCGATCACCTTATACATATAACAGTTTTCTTCCTTCTGACTGATGAATCCAGTCTTTACCTTTAAATTCTCATCTTCAATAATATACCATGTAAAGCTGAAGGGAAATCCACCGAATGCGGTGCGTTTTTTTTCTTTGAACATTGACCTGGCTCCTTTTCTGTGTACTTCAATTGAAACTATCTAGAACTATTATAGCATTTTTGGCATCAAATACCTAACGCATTTTAATTATTTTTCCATATTGCAGACTTTTTTCCTCATTTTGCATCAATATCGTGCTCTATCTATCACAGGATTCTGTTCCGAAAATCTCACCCGATCACACCCACAATCTTCTCATTCGTTGAAACTCCCTTATGTATAAGATCCAGGTGATCAAAAGGATTGCAATCTCTACTCCCACCAGAATTTTTACCACATGGAGCGGTGCGCCAGGCCAAATCAGCAGAAACAAAAATACTACGAACAGGCTTGCTGTACAAACCTTTCCATACAGTTTCGCTCCTGAAAGTTTTTGTCCATGCTTTAGATGAACCGCTCCCATAAGCAGCATATAGCCATCCTTTAGAAGCAACAGAACCAGTAGGATGCCCATATAGTAAAACCGATAAGAAAGGCAGGCTGCAATCGCAATATGGGTCAACTTGTCAGCCAGTGGGTCAATAAATTTCCCGAACTCTGTGATCATATTGCATCTTCTTGCGATCTGTCCATCCAAAAAATCTGTCAATCCGGAAAAAAGTATGATAGATGCGGCCAGATAAAATTCCTTCAGTGAATCCGCCCGTAAATAAACCACACAGAAAACCGGAATCAGCAGGATGCGAAAATAGCTGAGGCAGTTTGGTATAGATAGCATTTCTTCCTTTGTCCATTTCATGAATTCTTCTCCAAATTATACAGTTGTTACCTGTGTCACATGACAGTTCGCCTGTGTGTTCTTGTTATGGAACTGTGCTGTGTATAATGTTCACCTCGTCTAGAACGGTCTTGTCTGTGCTCGTATAAGTCGTGACACTCAGTTGCCGATCTGTTATATCCACAACAGAATATGTGGGAATCTGAACCTGGCTGATGACCGCCGAATATGGGTAGAGCTCACTTGTAATTTCATAGTATTTACTTCCGGTAGATGAGTTCAGTGTGATATATTGTACCCCTTTGGGGTCGACAATGTTGGTTTGAGCTGCACCTGCAGGTGTTCGAATCACTTCTGCCTCCAATCCATCTGCACTACCCATAATATAGCTTCGGTCATAAACATGGTCATGTCCCATGAGTACAACATCTATGTCCAAGGCAAACAGGGTCGGAGCAAGTCCTTCTCTGAGCAGTTCAATATTCGCATCATTCACATGATCTGCCGCACTGTAGATGGAATGATGAAAAACAACGATATTCCACTCTGCGTCCGGATCTCTACGAAGGGTCTCCTCCAAAAACGACTTGTGTTGTGAGACATCTGTGCAATTTGAATCGAGCACCATGAACAATGCACCGTTATATCGAAAAAAATAATCATTATCTTCTTCGCCAAAATCATCGATCGAGCCGTACTGGCTTACATTCGGAATTGTGAAATGCTGGGAAAAAGCCGCAATATTGGGGGCATCATGATTCCCGACCGTGACCGCAATCGGAATTTCCTGCAGCATAGACTCTTGACTTAAAAATCCTGAATATTCACTTTCAAGCAGTAAGGCAGAGTTATTGATCTGATCTCCCACACTTAGAATAAAGGATGCCTTTTCCGCAGACAATGCTGTTTTTAATGTATGGATCCAGTTGTCCGTGTCGGTTTCAACAGCGGTCGAACCGATTTGAGGATCTCCTACGGCTATAAAACTAAAGTCAGCATCTTGGCCAATAGTATTTGTCGAATACTGGTAAAGCGGGGACCTATATACTCCACTGCTCATTCGATATATATAGTCTGTATTACTCTTAAGACCTGTAACTGTGACATAGTTGCTCCAATATCCGGCCTTATCCGTAACTATACTCTTTGATTTTAAGGCCTGGCAATCTTCTGGAAAACCATCCCCATCCTCATCTTTTCCACTCTTTTCTGCGAACTGTAATTCCTGGCTGCCTGAAGTGGCGGAATACCAGGTAATATAGATCTGTGTCTCATCTGCACCAACATTAATCACCACATCTGTGATTTGATTCTTGTCCGTCAGCTCCACATCCTGTGCTGATTCTTGAACAGACTCTTGCTCTGTTTCAGATTCTAACTCAGATTCTGCTGATTCTATCGGAACACTGTTTGTTTGTATCTCCTTCGAATTACATGCCATCAGCTGGCCGAAAGAAAAAGCAATGAGCAGACCTATGAAAAATATCCGTCGTGTAATACCAGATCCCATACCTTATCTCCTCAATCTCAAAAATCCTCCACAGAATTTTTCTTTCTCATATATGGTTAAGGTGGCAAAACAGCCAGCCTATTTAATTACGGATTGTTTCGTGCCTTGCACTCCCACAATCCTCCCACAATTCGGATTCTCATAGGGCAGCAGTCCCACTTCATCCTCATTGTGGGGCGTGTCATATATTATACATTTCATCAATTTTTTTGTATAATTGATTAAATATCATATTCTGTCACAGATCCATCACCATATCAGGCTGTAGATCCTCGACAGGAATGCGAAAGGATCGTATCTATGAAAAATAAAAAATGGAACTATCTTCTCTTTCTTTTCATTTTACTACCTCTGCTCACTGGTTGTACAGAACAAAAAGGCACAGATTCCTCTGCATCAGCAGTTCAAATGGAGTCCGAGTCCATGTTCGAAGAGGTGTCGGAAGCGTCGCTAGAGTTTGTATCAGAAGAGATGTCGGAAGAGGCGCCAGAGTCTGTATCGGAAGAGGCACCGGAAGAAGCATCGGAGGAGATGACAAAGATGAACGAACCCTACATTGTCATAGTAAAATCAGAACGAACGCTTTCACTGTATCAACCAAATGGCAGTGTTACTGCTGTCTATTCGGTGGGTCTCGCTCAAAATCCCATCGGTGCAAAAGAAAAAGAAGGCGACAAAAAAACTCCCGAAGGGGAGTATTATATCTGTGTAAAAAATGAAGAAAGCCGATTCCACAGAGCGCTTGGTCTTTCCTATCCAAATATTCAGGATGCAGAACGAGGTCTTGCATCCGACCTGATCTCAGAAGCACAAAAAAACAGTATTGTATCTTCTATCAATGCTGGCATACAGCCGGATTGGTACACGCCACTGGGCGGTGAGATCATGATACATGGTCAAAAGGGAGATCTCGGAAGTCAGTCAGACTGGACAACCGGTTGTATTGCCCTGAATAACGAAGACATCGATTCCCTCTGGGATCAGGTCGAACTTGGAACCATTGTAATTATAAAGCCTTGAATCTACTATTTCCTTTTCATTCCGCCAGTTCGGTCAGCCATTGGTCCAAATTTTTGATTGACCTTTAAGACAACAGCTGCAATGATCAGCCCCAGAATTGCACCTCCAATAATATCACTCGGAAAATGCACGTATAAGTAGAGTCTGGAAAATGCGATCAGAATGGCCAGCGGAATGGCTGCAATTCCAAATTTCCTATTGGCACAGGTCAGTATGACCGCAGCAATCGCAGAAGAGAGCGTGTGGCCTGAAGGGAAAGAATAGTCCGTTGGATTTGGTATCAGTAGGGTCACTGAGGTATCAATCCAGCATGGTCTTGGTCTGGCAATCAGGTTTTTCAGAATCAGATTCCCGATCAACACGCCAGACAAAAGACCTATCCCTAAAATCACACCGTATCTGCGATACTTTTTAGAGATCAGCAATGCAATCATAACTGCAATCCATAGGATGCCCTCATTGCCCAAAAGTGTGATCTTAGGCATGACTGTATCTAATAAAGGAGATGTCAGATTGGCATGTACCCAATTCAGAATCGTCCAGTCACAGTTCGTAATAAAATTTAGCATTGCTCTTTCTCCTTGCTTCTAATGCTTATTGAACAAATTGTATAATATTGGAAACCGATTCATAGCAGTTATCCCAATCTCCGCCAGCCGGCAATCCCGATACATAGCCTGAAAGTTTTACTGTTCCATCCGAATTTATCTTACTGTGGATCGTTGGATTGGTCTTGAATTCATGGGTACCCCAGCCTTTGTTGACATCATAAGTACCGCCGTTCTTGAGCTTAATATTCTGAAAAACTGCATTTACATTGTCTCCATTAAGTCTTCCTGATCCCTCTACTCTTAAATAAAGCATTTCTTTTGCAAGTGCTGTATTTGTAAAGGTTCCAATTTTCTCATAATCAAGATAGACCGCTCCATTGCCGTTCTTATCGATCGTCATCATCATGTGGTATGTTTTTCCAAGCGCTAGGGACTTGTTCCCCGGTCTGATATACTGCTGTCCGCCAGGTGCATTCGATGCCACATTCTCGATCAGTGCCATGGCTTTTCCAGTATAAGGCGCTTCTGCATATGCATCATATTGTATACCAAATGATACGGCAGAAGTAGGTGAACAGATCACCAGTTTTGCATGATATCCCGTTCCAGATCCTGTCAGTGTTACATCTGCCTCTATGGTTGCCACTGATTTTGTATTCTCGATCGTTGGAAGTGCTGTCAGCTTACATTTTTTCGACTTACTCCAGGAGCTGTAGTAGTTCACCCCATCAGATGAAATATATGCCCGAACACGAACATAGTAATTTTTGCCTGTAATCAGATCTGCAAATGTCACCGCATTCTTTTTATATCCGGTCACCTCGACCTCTTTCAAATTCTCAGTGAACTTGCTGTTCGTTGCGATCTGGATCTGATACCCATCTGCTTTTGTATCCTTTTTCCAGTAAGCACGAAGGGATGTCGAGGATTTCTTGCTGATTTTTGTTATCTGATTCTTGCCAGGGACAATATAGACCATACCCGTTGTCGTTCCGTTTCCAGCTGAGACTGTGATCTGTGCACAACCCGTTCCCCTGACTTTGACCTTGCCTGTCGTCTTACCAACCGTGACTACTGATTTATCTGAACTCCAGTAACTCACAGGTCCATAGGCATTTGAGGCTAAAAGTGTGAATGTTTTGTTCTTTTCGTATGCCTTTTGATAATTGCCCAATGCAGGTGTCGCACTGTTGTAGAGAGCCGCATCTGTGTAGACTGATTTTTTGTTGTAGGCACTCACCTTTTTCAGTTTTAGCCGATATCCCTCCGGTGTCACTCCATAGTCAAGCTGTATGTAGACTTTATCGCCTTTTTTCAACGCAAGCTCCGCAATACCCTTTACGGCAGAATAATTTTCTTGTGCCGTTTGACTTAGCTTCAGTTTGCCATTCACATAGATACGAACTCTGCAATTGATCTCGCTTCCACCAAAGTAAACTTCTACATTTTGGTTTTCTACGGAACGATAAAAGAAGTAATCTCTGTCTTTTTCGCTGCTCAGACCGCCATACATGGTGCGATTCAGTTTAATCGTATCCGCTTTGCCTTTTTTGTTATTGTTCTCAGTTTCCCAATTTCCTGATTTTTTTGCTGATGCCATGTATGCCCGATTCTCTGAGGCTTGGCTCGCTGTACCTTTGATTTCTCCGGCACTTACTGGTTTGCTGCATGCCAAAAAAGCAAAAGCAAAAATCATCACTGCTGCATAAAAATGTCTTCTCATAACTATTTTCCCCTTTTATATAGTTTTATCCCCTATAGCATAACATAGATTGTCTGATATGGGCAGGTTTTTGTCACTTTTAATCCAGAGAAAATAGGCCTTTGAATTGTTCAAAATACAAGTCATTGAATTGTTCAAAATTATGTTGCATAAGTACTATAAAAGAGACTACAATGTAAGAAATCCAACAAAGGAGGAAGCGCATATGGAGCAGATTTATATCTACACAAAAGTACTGCAGCCAGTTGAAAAGGTATGGGAATTCTATACTTTGCCAGAGCATATCACAAGGTGGAATTATGCTTCTTTAGACTGGCATACAACGAAGTCCGAAAATGACCTCAGACCAGGAGGCAGTTTTTCATCTCGAATGGAAGCTAGGGATGGTAGCTTTGGCTTTGATTTTGGGGGAGTTTATGACGAAATTATAACGAATCAGATGATTCAGTATACTCTTGGTGATGGAAGAAAAGTAATGATCACCTTTATCCCGGAGGGATCGGATACGCAACTCGAGATCCGGTTCGATCCGGAGGCGGAAAATTCAATAGAAATGCAGAAAATGGGTTGGCAGGCCATTCTTGATAGCTTTAAGACTTATGCTGAAAATTCCCAGAGGCTCATACCTTATTTGTGGTTCGATAAAAATGCACTGGAGGCTGCGGAATTATATACCTCTGTTTTTCCCGATTCAAAAATCATCAGTGTTGAGACGATTCGCGATACTCCTTCTGGTGATTGTGATATGATAACCTTCCAGCTGCTTGGAAGAGAAATTCAGTCTATTGGTGCAGGAACAGAATTCAAACTCAACTCAGCTTTTTCCTTTATGGCCACCTTCACTTCCAAGGAAGAAATTGATACGATCTATAACGCAATTTCAAAAGGCGGAGATACCCTGATGCCACTAGGAGAGTACCCTTTCAGCCCATATTATGTATGGTTCTCAGATCAATATGGCCTGAATTGGCAGTTGATCTTAGATGAATCCGCAAGTTCGCAAAAAATCTATCCTGTCCTTCTCTTTCAGGGTGATCAGTGTGGAAAAGCGGAGGCCGCCATTGATTTTTATAAATCAATTTTACCTGGTGTAGATGTAGCTCTGATCAGCAAATATGCAGAAGGTGAAGCAAATGACAAACGAGCCATCATCAACTATGCGCAAATATCTGCTCTGGGACTGGATCTGGTTTTTATGGATCACGATTATGGCGGAGCGGATTCCTTTAATGAAGCTTTTTCCCTTATGATCAGTTGTAAAGATCAAATGGAAATCGACTACTACTGGAATAAATTATCTTATGTTCCAGAAGCAGAGCAGTGCGGCTGGCTAAAAGATCGCTTTGGTGTTTCCTGGCAGGTCATTCCTTCAATTCTTGACGACCTCATGACCAAATCTACCCCAGAGGAAGCCGATAGAGTTACAAAAGCCTTTCTAAAAATGGGTAAATTTGATATTGCAGAATTAATCAAGGCTCAAAAGAATGAGATAGAATCCTCTGACTGATCCTAATTTTAAGAACAACACACATATTTTGGCAAGAAAAGGCAGCCTTTTGTTTTAAGGGAAAACGGCTGCCTTTTTTATCCTATATACATGATGGCAATTATTCTCCGACCATCCCATCTCCATCACGATCATCCATATATTTATAAAGCCAATGACTTGAGTAGATTGGCATTGAAAATCCTGCTGCTTTTGCTTCTGTAATTGTTACCTGCCCATTTCCATTAGCATCTACATCTGCAAGCATTGAGCTCTCATCTATTTCATCTTCTCCAGAAGTATTGTCTTCCACCACTTCTTGTGTCACTTCACTCGTAATTTCATCTTGTGACGCTTCACTTATAATTTCATTTTCTGGGTTTATATTGTCAAAGTCCTCTACAATCTCATTTCCCATCAACGTGTATGTGTAATGATAATGTGATGGAATCTGTGTCGTTGTATCAAGATAGGAAATTGTGGCAACAAAATTTTGACATCCACCTGCATCGCGTATAACTTCTTCCATATATGCTTGATCTCCATATCTGTTGAGTGTGCTATTCTGAGGTGTAATATTGTAAGCATTTGATACACCTCCAAGGGAGTCTGCGATTACATGTCCCTGATCCAAGTCAGACTCTTCTGATCCTGCTACGGTCGCTTCATCATCATAATATCTTCCGTCTGAATTTACTGGTTCAGTTGAATCATCTTGCAAACTGATTTCATCTGCAATTACATATACTAGCTGACCATATTCGTTTGTTAACCCCCAGTACACACGATCCCCATATCCTATATCGACAGCAACACTAGCCTCTCTGTTTCCAGATCGATCACCGCCATCAACCACAATGATACTATATTCATTTTCATTGAATTCAATCGTTGTGCTCTCCACCGTCTCAGATTCTGTTTCTGTTTCCGTTGCTTGTAAAATCTCAGATTCTGACTCTGTTTCTATTGCTTGTATCACCTCAGATTCCGTTTCAAGCTCGATTTCGGAATCTACAGTAAATTTCTCCGTAGACTCTATCACTTCTGTTTCCGTTTCTATTTCTGTTTCTGTTTCTGTTTCTGTTTCAATTGATAACTCTACGTTGTCTTCAGTTGTTTCGTCT
Source organism: Lachnospiraceae bacterium (assembly GCA_047974745.1). Lineage (GTDB taxonomy): Bacteria > Bacillota > Clostridia > Lachnospirales > Lachnospiraceae > JBKECO01. Next base: position 22,969 of record JBKECO010000002.1, on the reverse strand, counting down.
ATTGAATTATAAAATATACTTGTGAATACTATTCCAGCTGCAGATATTCCAAGTGCATAATATGCAAATTTTTTCACTTTATCATTTTTTTTGATCGCTTTATATGCAAATACGATTGCAATTATATCAAAAATTATTCCAATCAGCAGAAATCCTGTTGCGAATCCGACAATACTTAATATAAATGCCAGTCTTGCTTGCGACTTGTTATTCACCATATTTCCCCTCCAAAACAGACTTATTCCAAAACATTATCCACCTTGTCTGTTGAATTGTCAATAAATTCGAATTATTTTTTATTATATCAAAAAAACAGAAGGTCTGATTCTGATTGAGATCTCCTGTTTTTTCAGAGCCACAACTATAATCTATTTATTCTGGATAATGGTGCACAGATGGACATATCAGCACCGAACAAAATGCTAACCAAATCACAAAAAAAGAGCACCCCCGTAAAAAGAAGTGCTTCTTATATTTGTGCCGAAATCCTTATAAATGTAAGGCTTTCATGCCCCTGCCAAGAATCGATGCGACAAGATTTGAACTTGCGACCTCTGCGTCCCGAACGCAGCGCTCTACCAAGCTGAGCCACGCATCGCTATAAAACATTGAGCACGTTTTTCCAAACGTGCTCAATAATAATATCATACGCCTTAGGTTTTGTCTACAGATATTCATCATTCGAGTCTCTGGATTTCTCTGTAAATTCAAGCAATCTATGACTAGTCAATGATCATTTCTGCACAACCGTACATGCCCGCATCGTTACCAAGTTCAGCAAGTTTGAATTCTGCATTTCTGCATGCATAGAAGGTGCGTTCTTTATAGTATTTTTGAACGTGATTCAAAATAATTTGTCCTGCTTTTGAAACACCGCCTCCTATGACGAATACTTCAGGATCAACCACGCAGGCAATTTGTGCCAAGGCTGTTCCAAGGATCTTTGTATTTTCCTCAACCACCTCAAGCGCCACTGCATCATTTGCTTTTGCCGCATCAAAAACATCCTTTGCAGTCAGGGGATAGCTTTCTGAGAGTAATGTAGGTCTTTCTTCCTCTATCATTTTCTTCTTCGCCATTCGAACGATTCCTGTAGCAGAAGAATATTGCTCCAGGCAGCCTTTTTTTCCACAGCCACAAGTCTCTGTTTCCTCACCATTAACGAACATATGTCCGATTTCACCTCCGGCGCCATTTGTGCCGGCCACCATTTTGCCTCCAATTACCACACCGCCTCCAACACCTGTGCCGAGCGTTACCAGGATAATATTTTCAAAGCCTTTTCCGCCGCCCTGCCACATCTCGCCGAGAGCAGCAACATTGGCATCATTTCCAGCTTTTACGACTAGACCAGTCATTTTACCAAGGTCGGATACAACATCTACAACACCCCAGCCAAGATTAACGCAGCCATTTACAACACCCTCTTCATTCACTGGTCCTGGGATTCCGATCCCGATTCCCTTGACCTCTTCTTTTGCGATTCCAAGCTCTTCCAATTTATCATCGATTGCTTTCGCAACATCAGCAAGTATCTTACTTCCACAGTCCTCTGTTCTAGTTGGAATCTCCCATTTCTCCAAAAGCTGACCATTCGTTTCGAATAGTCCCATTTTGCATGTTGTTCCACCAATATCCACTCCAAAACCGTATTTCATCATACCCATTTCTCCTATCTGCATCCCTTGCGGGTGAACATTCCATCAAGTGCTTTCAGTATCTGGCTTGCAATCTATATTCCAATCATTAACACTTCCATCCCTAAGTATAAAAGCGGAATTCAACATATGTCAATGACATTTTTTTGAATTGTGTTCAAGTCCTGGGTGTATCTAATTTTCGCTGCCTGGACTGGTCGCTGTACTCGACTCTTTTCCCACATATGGCAAAAATCCAGCGTCTGCTTTGTCCTGATGGAGCTTCTCCATAAAATCTTTCCAGATTTCACCTGGATATGAGGAACCTTTGAGTCCCGGAAGTTCCTTTGGGATATCATAGCCTACCCAGACACAGGTCGTATAGTATCTGGTATAACCTGCGAACCATCCATCCTGATTCTGGTTCGTGGTTCCTGTTTTTCCTGCTGCGATCATGTCAAGAGGAGCAAGTCCTTTTGCTGTTCCGTTTGTCAGAACACCCTTTAAGATATCCGTCATCTCTCTGGCATCATCTGATCCATAAATGATCTTGGTCTCTGGCTTCGGTTCATAAAGCACATCGCCTGCTGCATCCGTGATTCGGATAATACAGGTCGGGCTGCGGTATACACCGTCATTTTCAATTGTTGCATAGGCGGACGCCATTTCCAGTGCTGAAACACCATAGGTCATACCTCCTAAGGATGCAGGCAGAACATAGTCTGATTCTGTTATTTTTGCAAAATTCATTTCTTTTAAATATGAAAGTCCGATCTGCGGTGTCAGTTCTCGGAACAAATTCCATGCAATCGTATTCTTTGATTCTTCGACAGCACTTCTCAATGTTATTTCACCTTCATAGACCTCATCTGCATTTTTGGCTCCGTCCACGCTTATTTCATCGATAACCATAGTGTCTGCCGTGTAGCCTCGCTCTAAAGCAGGCAGATATACGATCAGTGGTTTGATAGCACTTCCCGGCTGACGAAAACTCTGGTAGGCACGATTTAAGGTATATCCATCATAATTCTGCTCCCTTCCTCCGACGATCGCCGATACAAAACCAGTGATATTATCAATGCAGACGGCAGAGGCCTGCAGCTCATAGACCCCCTCCTCATTCGTTTCTGTAAAAAGCTTCAGGGAAGTATCCACACTGTTCTGAAGCTCCTTCTGAATGGGAAGACTGAGGGATGTATAAATTCGATATCCACCTGTAAAAAGCATCCTTTGGCATTTCGCATATTCCTGCGTGTACAAGGTGTTATAGGTTTGTTTTTCTTCATCTGATGCGAATTCGTTTCGCATTTGGAATCCCTCCATCTGCATCAATACTCGAATTGCTGAATAGTAGGCATATGTTTCTACGTAATTGTAACGGATGGTAGCCGCCATATTTAAATGGATCGATTCTTCGATTCCCTCTTGATAAGCATCTAGAGATATCATCTGCTCTTCGTACATATTTCTCAAAAATTTATCTCGTCGTATCAAAGTATTTTCTTTGTTGGCGACCGGATCATAGATGGTGGGATTATTCGGAATCGCACAAAGAAATGCTACCTCAGAGAGCGAAAGTTCCCTTGCCTCTTTTTGAAAATATCCCTTACTGGCGGCTTGAATTCCATAAAACCCATGTCCAAAATAGATATTATTCAAATAAAACTCCAGAATCTGTTCTTTGGTATACTTTTCTTCAAGTGCAAGTGCAATAAAGAGTTCTTCTGCTTTTCTTTCCCATGTCTGATCTTGTGTGAGAAAAATATTTCTTGCAAGTTGTTGTGTAATTGTACTTGCACCTTCTGTCACTTTTCCGTTTCTAAGCATGGCCAAAGCAGCACGAAGAACCGCTTTGAAGTCGATTCCGTTGTGAGAATAAAAATTTTTATCTTCCACACAGACCATTGCTGTCCTAGCTGACCATGGTATTTTTTCATAGGTCAGATAATAGATATCTTTCTCTGATTTCAAAGTTGAGATCAGACTACCATTGACGTCATAAATTTCACTGGTCTGAATCGATGCAAAGTCAGCCGCTGTAGATATGCTGACCAGTAGTTTTGCCTGGCTGTTTAGTGATCGGATCTCTTTGAGAGTATCCCCATACTGAAGGTACATACAGACAGCAAAAAAGAAAATGATAAGAATCAAATTGATCCTTAGGATCCTGCCCGCCCTGTGCTTTATATTTTCCGTAGATTTCCCCGACATGTGTACCTCAATTCACTTCTGCAGTTTGTTTAATTTATCTACAGCAGAATTTTTCGAAATTCAATACCCATGCTGTCGAATAATTCAAGCTCTCTTTTTTGACAGGAGAACAATAAAATCTGACCTGGATAGGACGTCATCCACTTTAATGTTTCACCAAGCCTGGTGTCATCATACATACTAAATGTCTCATCCAGCATGACCGGCATACTTTCCTGCCGCATTAAAATATCACCAACTGCGACTCGGATCGCAAGATATGCCTGCTCAAGCGTGCCTCTGCTCAACTGACTCACCGGTATGCTTCGATGCTCCTCTATGATAGAAAGATGCAGGTTTTCATCCAGCTGGATACTGTCATATTTCCCCTTCGTGATTCGTGACAGATTTCTGGAAACAGCTTCATGAAGATCATCACTGATTTCTTCATAGATCTGACGCGATATTTTTCTAATTGTTTCCATTGCCTGTTGCAGAGCCTCCAGGTCTTCTGATAGTTCCAGTTCTTGCTCCGTCGGTTCTTTTAACTCTTGGATCAGCTCTTCAATATTGTAGTATCGATTCTCCTTTTCCTTCCACTGTTCTGTAATCTGAGCAATGCTCTCTTCTAACTCAGATTCACTCAACGTCTGACTGTCTGATGGTTCCGGTCTTGATGTGATGCCCTTTATAAAAAGAAAAAGTGTTCCACCCACCGCCAGAAACAATCCGGCATAAAATGAATATTCCCCGGCCAGAAGCATTGCAAATCCGGTAATCGCAATGACTACAGCCAATATATTCTGTATGAGGCGGTGTCTGTTCGATGAGACTTCTGGTTTTTTACTCGTTGTCTCTGCCTGTCTTTTTAACTGCTCTGCTAACTCGCTATTTTTTTGAAAGGCAATGTCTTTTTTTAACAGATCCGCCTCCACTATCAGCATTTCCAGTTTCTCTTCCCGCTCAGATTCTAATCTTTTCTTTTCCTTTTGTGCTGCTTTTTGTTTCTGCCCAAGCATCTGGAGTGCAGCTTGAATGCGGATACTTCCGTCTCCTGTGTTCGCTACATCTGAAATATAATTCTCCAGCTCCACTGCAAGCGAATCATCTGCAAGAAATCCTGCCTGACGGATACAGTATGTATTTTCATAGGCTTCCTTCATCGTTCCGCAAAGGAGCATCTCTAAATCGCCATGCTCTACAGAGAGAATCTCTCCATCATCCAAAGACTTAAGTGTTGCTGTTTTTTCCTTATGATAAAAATTGCGCTCAAGCAAAAATCGTTTGCCACCTACACGAAATATTATTTCTCCTGCATAAAAAGAAGCACTGTTCCAGGGCTCATAAAAATTATAGAAATCCTCTTTTATCTGTCGACCACGAGATTTCTCTAGTCCAAAAAGCATTCCTGTTAAAAAAGCATGCAACGTTGTTTTTCCGGATTCATTTTCCCCATAAATAACATTGATTCCTTCTGAAAAATCTATTTCTCTATTCTGCAGTTTTCCAAAATTTCGAATTGTAGCTCTTTCAATATTCATACATCATATCCCCTAGCTTCGCATAGTTCTGCAAAGTGCATCTATACCATAGTATAAAGCTTTTTTTGAAATTTTCTCATCCCCATTTTGTTCCATTGCTGTAATATAACGACCAATCATCTGATTTTCGTTCACTGTCTTCAAGCGTTCAAAATCATAATCAGGAAGTGTTTCATCATAGACAGCTACTACCTGGTCCAGTTCTAAAATACGATCCAGTTCATACTCCATTTCCGGACTTTTATAGCCGGAAAGTATAAATTTATAGATCTCGAACGGTTCGGCATAGGACAATATTTCTGTAATTTTATCGATTACCTGAAGATTCGTCATACTAGGATCGATGGTGACCGAAAGGGAAACATACTCACATTTACGTATGGGGTAGAATTTGACACTACAGCTTCTCTTTGTCACTTCACCCATCCAGTAGCCATGCTGCCCAAGATCGGTCGAAACGATAGGCTCGAGCGCTCCTGCCATGACCACATTTGTTCCATGCAGTATCCCGCCTTTATGAATATGACCACATGCAATATAATCAAAGCCTTTATTGGCCAGATGCTCGGGGTGAAAAGGGATATGTCTGGCATCTCCGCCATGAACCAGAAGAATATTCAGAGCATTCGGATCTTTGATCTGTACCTCATCATACATTGCATCACGAATCTCTCTGTGCCAGTAACTGAGCCCATAGACCTCCATATTATCTTCTTTAAATGCAAAAGTCTGTATCTCCTCTTGTCCAAAAAAAGAAACATTCTCTTCCCATTGAAATGTTCGATAGTAAGAATTTGGGTGTATATAATCGTGATTACCTGCCATGAAAATTATCCGTATCTTTGGGATTCTCCCAAATAGATAATTAATCTCCTTTAGTTCCTTTAGCAACGGCTGCCTGTGAAATAAATCCCCTGAAATGAAGATGCATTCTACTTTGGAGGTCTTTGCCAGTTCAAGAACCTCTGCAAAGCTGTCCCATAGATCCTGCTTTCTTTTTATACTCCAGTCTTTTCCCTCATCAGGAATAGCACCTAAATGCACATCAGCGATGTGAATAAAACGCATTCGCTCACTTCCTCTCTCTTCCAATCTATACTTTCGATTTTACGTTATGTTGAGCTCATTCGCAAGGCACTTCCTGCATCATCACACAATACAGACTTCTTCCTCTTTTTACAAATCAAATCTTCTTTAAAAAACGAATATAGAACTCTACAGTTTTCATTAACGTATTAACATGGATTCTTTCATTATGACCATGGATCATTCCACGTTCCTCTTTGGTTAGTGCCATTGCTGAAAATCGATATACCCTGTCTGTTATCCTGCAATAGTGTCTCGAGTCAGAGCAAGCCATCATCAGGTATGGTGAAACCAGAGCATCCGTCCATGTTTCACGGATTACCTCTGTCAACATTGCCCATTCCTTACAGTTCGTATCGGAATAGATCGATGGATTCATGCCATTAACCAGCTGTTGTCTGATATTCGGATTTCCAATTACAGAATCCAAATATTCCATAGAAGATTCGATGGTGTCCGTTCCCATCAATCTCATATTGATTCCGAAAAAAGCTCTTGAAGGCAGAACATTATAGGCTTTGCTGCCTTCCATTCTTGTCACAGCCACAGTTGTGCGTAGCATGGCGTTAAGTTCTCCGCCTTGTTTTTTACAGATTATGTCAAGAACAGGTGCAAAGCACCAGAGATTTGCAAAAATGATACGATAAAGAAAAGTGGAATGCCTCCCCAGCGTATCGAACATCTCCAAAACCGGTTTTGTCAATTGTCTTTTGAAGGGGTGCCCTTCCAGTCGTGTCACACTTTCACTCAGTTGTCCCAGAAGAGAATGGATCGGTGGGGTGGAAGCGTGTCCTCCCTGACTTTCCATGGAAAAATTGATATTTACACTACCTTTTTCTCCGATTCCAACCAATGCACAAGACTGAGAAACTCCGGGAAAAACATGGTCCACAACTGCGCCACCCTCATCAAGGACAATAGCTGGTCTCACACCTTTATTCTGAAGCCAGCTCACAATCTCGCTGCAGCTCTCCCCATCAATCTCTTCCTCTCCAGAAAATGACAGATACAGATCATTTTTCGGTATATAACCTTCCTCCAACAGCTGCTCTAAGGCTTCCATGATACCGCAAAGCGTACCCTTGGTATCCAGAGTGCCTCGTCCCCAGATCACATCCTGATCCACGATTCCATCAAATGGCGGCTTTTCCCACATGTCTTCCTCTACAGGCACAACATCATAATGTGCCATGCATACGGATGGATGATCTGGAGAATTGCCAGAAAGGCGATAAACTATTCCTGTCCTACCGATCTTTTCTTTCGTACACCTTAAGTTGATGAGCGGAAATCGTTCCAATAAAAGTGATTCGAATTTTTCGAACTCAGCTCTGTCCTCCAACGCTGTCTCACGATTCGAAATCGTCCTGCATTGGATCATGGCTATAAAGTCTGAAAGGATCTTCTCCTGTCTTACCGCAATTCTCTGCTCTGACTTCGTTTCCTGTAATTTAGGACGGAACATGGCTGTGCGAAACAAGATAATGGCGATCATTATCAAACATAAAAGTAAGATCAATATTCCTATCATAGCTGGTCTCCCTAAAGTATTCCCTTTTTATACATTATTCTGCTTCCCAGTAACGCAACCAGTATTCCCACAGGCACAAGAATTCCCACAGAGCCTGCCAGGGATGGTCCCAGCAGGAAAAGAACGACCATAAATATCATTGGCGGCATTGCAATCTTCCAGTTCTTACTGATAAAAACAACCGCCAGCCCTCCGAACAGTGCCGGCATAATATTCTCAAATGCCGGCTGCAGAATCGGTGCATCCAGAATCGGTCGAAATGCAGACAAACCGATTACTCCTGCAACGATCACCAATGTCGTAACAATGGTGCTTGTGGCGATCGCAATTGTTGCGACTACCTCAGCCTCTTGGGTTCCGGCCTTCACTCCTGTGCTTTCCATTGCACTAAGTGCACTTGGTGCTTTTATACTTGTGATATTTCCCGTTACAAATGCCAGATAGGTCCCCCCTGTACCAAGCATTGGCGTATAGGTAATGACTTCAATCACGCCTACTGTCCAAAAAATCGGAGCGACACCTAGCAAACCTGTCAAAACTGCTTTGCCATTTGGCCATGCATTATAATAAACACAGATCAAAATGGGCACCAGCATAATCACAACAACTGCAGACCAAATCCATATTTTCCCATAAAGATCCGTTTTTTGTTCGTATGTTCTCATTTTCTCCCCCTTCATCTGATCCAGATTCCCAGCAGAACCGCAAAAGACATTGCCCCAAGCATACTCAAGGAAAGTGCAAAGGTCTCTATCCACCTGATCTTAAATTTTTTCACCAGCAATCCAAAAATCGACATGATGGCGGCTGAAGCCAAAAGTACGAGAATCGGAATCAGTCCCTTAAGTCCATTCGAAAGATCTGCAAAGACCATGCCAAGGAATGCCGATATCATACCCAGAAACATAGAGGACATAAAGATCTCTCCCCACTTACTGTCTTTCGCTTTCATTTTCAACATGCCACCATTGATTCTCTTCATGAGAATCGGTGGGAGAATAATGCTTGGCAGTATCCCCAATGTCATGACCCCGGCGATGGCCGTGAAGGTCGAAGCATCTGTGATTGTTTCTGAAAGTTCTAATCCCAATGCCTGTGCTGTTGATGTTGCAGCGGGGAGCTCATATGTGATTGCCCCAATCACACTCATTCGGATCCATGGCAGAGGAATCCCCAGAAATTTTGAAAGCGTCAGAACTCCCAGCAAAATAGAAAATGCTGGTGCCAGCGTAAACACTGCTGTCGAAACGACTACCTGATTCAGTTTGTCCGCACCCATACCAATACTCTTGCCCCTTTTGTAAGCCCTTATTAAAAAAAATAAGGATTGGGCAAGCACAAAAATAACAATACAAATAGCAAGTCCATACATAAAACTACTGTTCGGGTCAAATACCATCCTTTTCACCTCTTTTAGTTTTCCCTTTGAATGCAAAATGCCTCTCAGCGGCTGTAGTAAACTCTGAGAGGCACTTAATTACATATTATCACAGATTGGCAAAAAAGAATAGGGAGTGAATCACCTTTGTGATTCACTCCCTGTTCCCTTCATTAGCAGAATGGATTTTCTGTCTTATATGGTTGACTTTTTGGCTGATTGTAATTGAGATCCTCCATTGGAACGCCTACATATTTGAATACTTCAAATAACTCTTTGCCGAAGTGTCCGAATGCAACTGCTCCATGGTGAGGATAATTTTTCTCAATAAGTACATGGCGGTAGAATCTGCCCATTTCATTGATTGCAAATACTCCAATGCTTCCAAAGGATTTTGTCTCGACGGGAAGAACTTCTCCCTCTGCTACATATGCACGAAGCTGTGCATCTGCTGTTGACTGCAGGCGGAAAAATGTTATATTGCCTGGTGCGATATCTCCTTCTAAAGTGCCATTGGTCACTTCTTCCGGAAGACTTCTTGCCATGATCATCTGATTCTTCATCTCGCAGCTGCACAGCTTGCTGGAGCATGTGTTTCCACAATGGAATCCCATAAAAGTGTCTTTATGTGTATAATCGAATTTACCTTTGATTGCTTCCTCGTACATATCATTTGGTACAGAGTTATTTATATCAAGGAGGGTAACTGCATCCTGGCTGATGCAGGTTCCGATGAACTCACTCAGACATCCATAAATATCTACCTCACAAGAAACCGGAATCCCTTTTCCTGTTAGTCTGCTGTTGACATAGCATGGAACAAATCCAAACTGTGTCTGGAATGCTGGCCAGCACTTTCCGGCAATTGCTACATACTTGCGATAGCCTTTATGAGCATCGATCCAGTCTAATAATGTCAGTTCATATTGAGCAAGCTTATTTAAGATCTCTGGTTTTTTATTTCCAGTACCCAGTTCCTTTTCCATATCAGCCACGACTGCCGGAATTCTTTCATCTCCAGCATGATCGTTAAAGGAAGCATAAAGATCAAGCTCAGAATTCTCTTCAATTTCAACTCCGAGATTATACAGCTGTTTGATAGGTGCATTACACGCAAGAAAATTCAGCGGACGCGGTCCAAAGCTGATAATTTTCAGATCATTGATTCCGGAAATCGCACGGGCAATAGGAATAAATTCATGTATCATGTCAGCGCATTCTTCTGCTGTTCCTACAGGATATTCAGGAATGTATGCTTTTACATTTCTCAGCTTCAGGTTGTAGCTTGCATTCAACATACCGCAATAGGCATCTCCACGTCCCTGAACCAGATCGTTCTGACTCTCCTCTGCCGCTGCAACGAACATTTTAGGACCTTCGAAATGCTTTGCCAGCAGTGTCTCTGAAATTTCTGGTCCAAAATTCCCCAAATAAACGCAGAGTGCGTTACAGCCTGCTGCTTTAATGTCCTCCAGTGCCTGTACCATATGGATCTCGCTCTCAACGATACAAATCGGACATTCGTAAATATCTGTGATATCATATTTATCTGCATATGCTTTGATCAGAGCCTTTCTTCTGTTCACGGAAAGTGTTTCCGGAAAACAGTCTCTTGAAACAGCTACTACCCCTAGTTTAATTGTTGGCATGTTATTCATTCAATGACCTCCTATGATTCATTATTATTTATTTAAGCTATCGTCAGGTTCTCTCCGATCAGTCCAATATGGCTACCCTCAGGCAGTCCACCCTCTTTATGACCAATCAGCCATTTGTTCTTCGCTGTGATGATCCCATCTTCACCACCGCTATGCTCATGCTCTAATGGCAGGTTCGTTCCCCTTGGCAGAACGATCCCGACCTGGAATCCTTCGCTCTTCGGATTGCATGGCGCATAATGCAGTGATGTGGCAAATACTTCAACTGCCATCCCCGCAGGTACAAAAAATGCTTCCATGCGAGATGTTTCGTATGTATGCTCCTCGCTCACATCAGCCTGAAGCCCAAGGATGAGTACTGCATCCGTTGCAGCGATATTCACCTCAGAAGAGCGATGGTACTCTGCTGCATTCAGCTTTTTGTTATGACCATTGCAATATCCGATCTGAATGGGCATTTCTCCATAATAGATCTTGGAGAGCTCTTTTGCTGCAGTAAGTGATTCGAGCTCAGCTATTGAAGGTTCATATACGACATCTTCCGGAACCGGCGTTGTTCCAAGCTTTTCGATCAATTCTGTAATATCAATGTCCTTTATGATTCTTCCATATTTTCGAAATTTTTCATCCGTAATCTGATAAATCTCCATACTTCTATTTCCTCTCCATTAAATAATTTTGTCATACAGTTCCTTGCAGGCAGGATAGATCAGCTTGAATTGCTGGTAGCGGGCTTCGTATTTTGCAGCTAAGCCCGGATCTGGTTTTACAGTATCGACCACATTCACAATTTTCTCAGCCGCATCTTCCACAGAAGCAAATTCACCACAGGCAACTGCAGCCAGCATGGCGCCTCCCAAAGAAGGGCCCTCCTCTGATTCGAGCAGATCTACCTCAAGATTCAAGACATTCGCAAATATCTTTTTCCAAAGCGGACTCTTTGCACCGCCTCCAACAATCTTTGTTCTCTCGATCTTTATTCCTAGAGATTTGGCAACTTCGTATGAATCCCGGATCGCAAATGCAACTCCCTCAAGTACAGCCTGTGTCATATCTTCTCGTGTGCTATCCATTGTCATGCCAATGAAGGTTCCCCGTGCATTCGGATTGTTATGGGGTGACCGTTCTCCCATTAAATAAGGCAGGAAAAACACATGGTTCTCTCCAAGCTTCGTAATCTTTTCCTGCTCCTTCGCATACTCACTGGTTCCAAGGATGTCGTCCATCCACCATTTGTTGCAGGAAGCAGCGCTGAGCATACAGCCCATTAGGTGATAGCAGCCATTCGCATCGGCAAATGCATGAAGTGCATTGAATTTGTCCACTCCAAATTTTTCTGAGGAGATAAAGATCGTTCCACTTGTTCCGATGGAAATGTTGCACTTCCCATCCCCTACAGTTCCTGTAGCAACTGCTGCTGCTGCGTTATCTCCCGCTCCTGCTGCAACGATCACTGTTTCAGGAATTCCTAATTCCTGTGCGATTTCCGGCAATACTGTACCGATCGATTCATAACTCTCAAAAACTGTTGCAAGCATGTCTTTGGAAATTCCGCAGATCTCACACATTTCTTTCGACCATTTCCGGTTCTTTACGTCAAGAAGAAGCATTCCGGATGCATCCGAAACATCAGTACTGTGCACGCCTGTGAGCTTATATGCCAGATAGTCCTTTGGAAGCATGATCTTTTTGATTTTCTTGAAATTCTCGGGTTCGTTGTTCTTGACCCAAAGAATCTTAGGTGCTGTAAACCCCGTGAATGCAATATTTGCTGTATATTCAGACAGCTTTTCTTTGCCGATCACCTGATTTAAATAATCTGTCTCTTCAAATGTTCGACCATCATTCCAAAGCAGTGCTGGTCTGATCACATCATCATTTTCATCTAAAATCACCAGTCCGTGCATCTGCCCGCCAAAGCTGATGCCGCCTACTTTGGATTTGTCAAACCCCTCCAATAGCTCTTTTAGTCCCACCATGGTTTCTCGATACCAGTCCTCTGGTCTTTGTTCTGACCAGCCCGGATGTGGAAAATAGATCGGATATTCTCTGGATATGATGTTTCTTATTGTTCCCTTCTCATCCATTAGCAGCAGCTTTACGGATGACGTTCCCAGATCGATCCCAATATATAGCATTGTTATACCTCCTGTCTACTCTTGTTTTCATGTTCCCATGTCCCATTTGCTTCTTGTTACGTGCACGTGCACGCATTTGATTATATAATACTACTGAAAATTTCTATTTGCAAGCTATTTCAAGTTAAAAAGCAAATGTTTTTTTCTAATGTGCACATGTACTTTTTTTCTTTTCGATTCTGTCCCTTCTATTGACATTTTTAAGATAAATATGATATCTTACGAATAACTATTTCAAAGAAATATGCAAATTAGGAGAATGCACATGGCGACCATGAAGGAAATTGCAGAACTGGCCGGTGTATCAAGGGGTACTGTTGACCGTGTTCTAAATCACCGTGGCATCGTGAATGAAAATACCGAAAAAAAAGTACAAGAGATCGCCCGCCTTCTTGACTACCAGCCAAACAGAGCCGGCAAGGCACTGGCTGCTCAGAAGAAGAAATTTCAAATCGGCGTAATTCTTTTTGGATCTGACAACCCTTTTTTTGATGAAGTCATGGAAGGAATGTATAAAAAATTCGAAGAACTTTCCATTTATGGATGTTCGATTCAGGAACGGCGAATCCATTTTACTCTTGAGGCACAGCTGCAGGCGATTGATGAGCTTGTTCGGGGCGGAATCGATGGAATCATACTCTCTCCCTATAATGATGCTGCCATTCAGGAAAAAATAGATGAATTATTCGAACGTGAGATTCCGTGTGTTACCATCAATACGGACATTCCCCACTCAAAAAGAATCGCATATGTCGGCAGTGACTATTACAAGTGCGGAGAAACTGCCGCTGGTCTGCTTGGTCTTATTACTGGCGGACAGGCGCTGGTAGGCATCGTGACAGGTTCGCATAATGTACTGTGCCATGAAGAACGAATCGAAGGCTTTATGGATCGGGTTCAGCAAAAATACCCTGGCATTCAGGTAGCTTCTATTGTAGAAAATCAAGATGATGAATATATTAGTTTTAACATGGTCCGCAGGTTGTTAAAAAACAATCCGAACATCACTGCTCTGTATTTTACTGCGGCTGGTGTTCACGGTGGTTGCCAGGCTATTACAGCCATGGAGATAAAAAGTCCGATCCGTGTCATTTCTTTTGATGCGGTAGCTTCAACCAAGCTGATGATGAGAGAAGGTCTCGTCACCGCTACCATTACACAGCAGCCTTTGCAGCAAGGAGCTGATTCCTTATCGATTTTAGTGGATTATCTGCTTACAAGATCTCTGCCGCCCCAGGAACTCAATTATATGGATCTGTCAATCATGATCGAAGAGAATATTTAAACGGTCCAAACCCATGATATGGATTTGAACCGTTTCTTTTTTGCTATGCCGCCTGATCGGCTGCCTTTTTATAATATTCACTTACCAACTGATCTTCATAGATGTAAAAAGACTCTTCTGCATTTCCTTCATCATCATAAAGGGTCAGTATGGAATCAATTCTCTGATACGTTCCTTCCGTCTGAATACTTATTTCTTCGTTGTTCTGCCGTTCTCTGAGATAACTCCCATTCTCAAAAAAAACGATTTGATCTTTCAGGGCTTCTGTATCAAGCGTGACGGTCAGATCAAAACTATCACTGCCTGGAATCTCCCCATCAAAATAGCTGTCATCCAGCAAAAGATAGTCCCCCTCCATAATATAGCCAAGTGTATACTCGTCACTTGTTTCTGAATATGTGTGTATCTGACTGCCCTCCTGAGAAAAAGTGCCCGAATCTATCACGAATGCTTCTTCCCCCGTCTGAGCGATCAGTTCATAGGTCTGGATGGAGGAATGGAATGTAAGGATTCTAGTCTCTTCTGACTCAATACTTGTCTTAGTGTGCTTACTCATTAACTGGAACGAGCCTTCCATTGAATCTGATGTCACCTCTGTTCCCTCACTCGGTTCGACATTATCATGAACGACCTGCTCGATCTGGTTACAGCCGGCAAAAACCATTGCAGATAACATGACAAGTACAGCTGTTGCTCCTATAAACCTTTGCTTCACCCTCATTTTATTTCTCCTCCGTTTCTATCAGCTCCTCAGAAGCATCATTTCCATCAAAGAAGATCTGGCTCGCATCATCATCAAATAAGCCATTGTACTGCAGGATCTGATAATCCTCCAGCCATTTTGCTTCTTCTCCGGTCGCTTCTGAATAATAGGCATAGCCTCCATTTTGAAGGGAGTAATATGCTCTTGCATTCATGGAAGGAATGACATCTCTCATGTCAGCCAAAAACTGCTGATAGGGGGATAGTTCCAGTCCCGCCTGCACCATCAGCATAGAGGACAGGTAGTTCAGACTGGTGATCTGCTCCGTTTCCTCCTTGGAATCATAGTTTGTCCATATAAAAAATGGCACAGAATATAGTTCTTCCAATTCGTCCAGTGACAGTCCGGACAATCCCTTTGAATTAAGCCTCTGATAAAAATTCGTATTCAGACTCGGCTGATGGTCTCCAAAAAAGCAAACGATCACTGGTTCCTCTTTGTTCTCGAAATAGGTTATCAGATTTTCCACCGCCAGATCAGTCTGATGTGCAAGAGACAGATATTGATTCACATCTTCATACATCATATTCGTGATGCGGATATCCGATGAAAAGTTATCATACACCTGCGTGTATCCACCATGGTTCTGCATCGTAATGCCCATTAAAAAAAGTTTTTCTCCGGCACTTCGGCTCTCATATCGGTCAATGATCTGAGAGAACATGGTCTCATCCGAGACATATTCCCGCATCAGATTGGTCTGGTCAAAATCCTCTAGGAACTGTATTTCATCAAATCCAAGCACTGGATAAACCGTGTTCCTGCTCCACCCTGAGGCATAGTACGGATGCATCGCAACCGTTGTATAGCCTTGTTCTTTCAGCTTAGAGACTAAAGAATATGCGTTGTCTTCACTAACATACTGCTGATAGGGAACAGAACCACTTGGAAGCCAGGCCATTGAATTCCCAGTCAGGAATTCCCATTCAGAGTTTGGCGTCTTCGCTCCGAACACAGAAGCCAGTGCATATCCTTTTATCGTATTATTCGACAACGAATCGATAAAGGGCATGACCTCTTTATTTGTATACAGGTTGCCCAGAACTCTAAAATCGGTGAAGGATTCATTCATAATAACAATGACCGTTGGTTTTTGTATCTCATCTTCTTGTATCCCATCTTCTATCGTGGAATACTCCTCCTCCAAAAGATCCACCTTTTCCAGAGAATATCCCTCCGGCTTTTCCACAAAAGAATCCCTGACACTGAGTGCAAAATTCAAAATATAACCATTTCGATAGGTACCTTTTTGCTCCCAGGTTTCTGTTACTGTCGTTTCCGTTTGATTCAGTACCAGAAAAAGCATACATGCCGACCCTGCCAGACAGACAGCCCTCATGCTCCATTTTCTCTGAAAACGAATTCTGATCTTTTTGACCCATACGATATATACGATCAGCAGTAGCAGAGCATTCATGATCTGTGCATTCAATTGGAATTGGTAATTCGACGCCACCGATAATCCGGTCAGTGCAGTCGATATGTCGCCAAATGTAAATTCATTTCCTCGGAATGTATATACAAAAAAATCCAGGATCGCAAAGAACATCAACGCTACATTTGCCAAAATCGCTGCTACGGCAACGCGGTTCGTGATAAAAAGCATCGTCAGATAAACGATCAGCGAAAGACATGCATTAAAAAAAAATTTTTCCGGTGAAATAATATCTCTCAGATCTGACACCAGCAAAACATATTGAACCATGTAGGCAGATAAGACACTGCTCGCCAAAAAAAGCAACAGTGTCCAGAGAAAATTCATTTTTTCTGTCAGCTCGATCCGAAGGACTGTCCCAGCAAAAAACAAAACAGTGAATAAGGTCACATTGAACAAAGAGATGCCTGCCAGAAAATGGGATCCCAGTGACAGCAATAGCATAATACCTGAATAAATTAAACTTGTTTTTGTAATTTCAACTTTCATCTTCATAATTTGTAACTATAACGCAAACCACTGCCCTTTACAAGTTTTTCACACTTTTTTTACATTTCGTCCCTGACCTGGTCAAGAATCGTCCTCATAAGTCTGTTGCGTGCTTCAACACTAGCCCAGGCGATATGGGGTGTGATCAAAAGTCTGTTGGAATCTTTGATACGAAGGAGGGGATTGTGTTCACTCATTGGCTCTTTTGTAAGTACATCCAATCCTGCAGCAGCGATTTCGCCTTCCTCTAGTGCGGCTGCCAGATCTTCTTCGACTACGATCTGACCTCTGCCCAGATTCAAAAAAACTGCCTCTGGCTTCATCTGTAAAAATGCTGCACGATCCATAAGATCTTGTGTGTTTTCATTCAACGGAGCGTGTACAGATATTACATCTGACTCCCCAAGCAGTGTTTGAAAAGAGACCTCCTGAAAATCCGACTGATGATTTAGTCCCGATGTAGAGTAATAGATCACACGGCAGCCAAATGCCTGTGCTATTGTTGCAACTCTCTGCCCGATGCTGCCCATTCCGATGATTCCCCATGTCTTCTGGTTCAATTCGTGAAAATGTTCAGAGAAATGGGTAAAGATCGTGTCATTTACATAAGCACCACTTTTCACATATTCATCATAATACCGCAGCTTCTCATACAGGTAAAAGAACATTGCAAAAGTATGCTGAGCTACCGATTCTGTGGAATAACCTGCCACATTTCGCCAAAGAATTCCTCTTTCTTCCAGATATGCCTTATCCAGATTATTCGTTCCTGTAGCTGTCACACAGACCATTTTCAGATTCTTTGCACCTGCAATGGTCTCACTGTTAATACTGACCTTATTAACGATCAGGATGTCCGCATCCCTTGAGCGGGCTTCCACCTCATAGTCACGTGTAAAGTCATATTTTTCCACTTCACCAAGTTTGTCAAATCCGGATAGGTCAATATCCTCTCCGATCGATTTGGCATCTAAAAAAACTAATTTCATAAATTTCCTTCCTGCTATACGAAAAAACATCCAAATACCTATGCTTCTGTATTTGGATGTTCGATTTTATGATTCTTATTCCGCTTATTCCTGCTCAGGCTTTACAATGAGCTTGACACCTTTTACTTCCTGAACTTTGGCCATGGACTCTTTCTCTAGAATAACATCATCCTTCCAGGATTTTACAGTCCACTCCTGTCCGTTTAAAATTGCTTTGCCCGTTTCATTGTCATTATCCACCCGCTCGGTAATCTTTACGGTTTTTCCTTCTGCATCCTCATAATTCGTTTTTATTTTTTTGGGATTCAGATATTTTAATGCAATTGGTCTGGTGAAAGCAAGCATTAGAAGTGATACTATAATAAAACTTGCAAACTGACTGACAATTCCAAATCCCATCAAATTTGCAATCATAGCCACCAGAGCACCTATTGCGAACCATATTGTTGCCAGGCCGGCTGTTGCTGCCTCAATAACAAGAAATGCAACCATTATGATTAACCAGATATATGCTTCCATACTATTCACCTTCTTTTCTTATTTTACTATGCTGCAGATATTTTTACTCTCCGAAGACTGCTTCGTAATCCTTCTTGAATTTCTCGATTCCCTGATCTGTCAATGGATGTTTTGTCATCTGCTCAATTACGCTATAAGGAACTGTTGCAATATCCGCTCCTGCGAGAGCACAATCCGTTACATGAACAGGGTGACGAACGGATGCTGCAATGATCTCTGTTTCGTATCCGTAAATACTGAATATTTCAGCGATATCACGGATTAGATCTACTCCATACACACTGATATCATCTAATCTTCCAAGAAATGGCGATACGTAGCTTGCGCCAGCCTCTGCTGCCAGTATAGCCTGATTTGCTGTAAAAATCAAGGTGACATTCGTTTTGATGCCCTCTTTGGACAACACTTTAACGGCTTTCAGCCCTTCGATCGTCATCGGTATTTTTACGACCATATTCTTATGAATCGCTGCAATAACACGGCCTTCAGCAATCATATCATCAGCCATTGTCGTTGTTGCTTTCACTTCTCCGCTGATTGGTCCATCAACGATTTCTGTGATCTCTTTGATCACCTCTGTAAAATCTCTTCCTTCTTTTGCAATCAGGGATGGATTTGTCGTCACACCACAAATAACGCCCATGTCATTCGCTTTCTTAATGTCTTCTACCTTTGCTGTATCAAGAAAAAACTTCATAAAAAATCCTCCATAAATGATTGATGCTAGTTTCCCTATTATTGTATACTGAAATCGCTAAAATAACTAGTCTTTGTCAAATAATTCTTCGGCATCATCGGGCAGCAGTCTGCTTTTATCCGGAATTTGCGCAAGAATGATTGCTGCAAATACAATTCCGCAGCCAATAAGCTCCCGTACACTCAATGTTTCTCCCAGAATGAACCAGCCTGCCAGTGCTGCAAATACGGACTCCAGACTCATGATCAAGGATGCGATGACTGGATTTAGTCCTTTTTGCCCTACGATCTGTAAGGTATATGCAATGCCCGAGGATAAAATACCTGCATACAGGATCGGCTTCCAGGCCAGCAGTATCGCAGATATCTGCGGCTCTTCGACAAAGAACATGGCGATCGCTGAAAGCAGTGCACAAACAAAGAATTGTATGCAGGACAGCCATACCCCATCGACCAGATTCGTAAAACGATCGACCAGCAGAATATGTACTGCAAATATAACTGCACACAAAATAAGCAGGATATCCCCAGACTCAGGGTATAGATTCCCGCTTTTTACACAGAGCAGATATAGTCCGACCAGAGCCAGTGCAACCGCTAACCAAAGTCGCTTCCCGTGTTTTCTATGTAACAGGATGCCGATCAGTGGAACGAACACAATATACAGCGCAGTTATGAATCCAGCTTTTCCAACTCCTGAATACAGAATACCGAATTGCTGCAGATTGGAGGCTGCAAACATAATAAATCCGCAGAAAAACCCTCCGATCACAAGCTGTTTTCTTGATTTTAAAGCTGTTTTTCCACTTTTTGTATGACGGTGTATTAAAGCAATATAGCCTAGCAGGAACAAGCAGCCAACAGCACTGCGGACAGCACTGAAGGTAAATGGTCCGATGAAATTCATCCCGACGCTTTGTGCTACAAACGCACATCCCCAGATCAGTGCTGTCAACAGCAGCATAAAGGTATTTCTTGCTTTTCGTTTTTGATATTTTAAATCTGACATGCTTATAAAATGCTTCTCAAGAACTGTTTTGCCTTATCCGTTTTTGGATTAGAAAAAATTTCTTGTGGAGTCCCTTCTTCTAATATTTCACCGTCAGCCATAAATACGACCCGATCCGCCACTTCCTTTGCAAATCCCATCTCGTGTGTCACACAGAGCATGGTCATTCCCTGATTTGCCAGATCCTTCATTACGTTCAGGACTTCATTGACCAGTTCAGGATCTAGTGCGGAAGTCGGTTCATCAAACAGCATGACCTCTGGATGCATTGCAAGAGCTCTTGCAATTGCAAGACGCTGCTGCTGGCCTCCGGAGAGCTTTGATGGGTATATCTCGAACTTATCAGCCAGACCTACCCGGGTAATCAGATCTCTTGCCGTCTTTTCCGCTTCCTCTTTATTTACTTTTTTGACATGGACAGGCGAAAGCATTACATTTTCCAGAACGGTCTTATGAGGGAACAGGTTGAATCGCTGAAATACCATTCCCATTTCCAGAAGAAGCTCCTTGCTTTTTTCTGATGAGGTCTTTTCCACCGTCTTATCGTGTTCTCTGTGATAAAATAATTCATCGTGTATAAATATCTTACCGCTGGTTATTTTTTCCAGCTTATTCAACGAGCGCAGGTAGGTGGACTTCCCGGCACCTGAGGGACCGATAATGACGACCACTTCTCCTTTTTCCACGGTAAGATTGATATCCTTTAGTACCTTTAATTCTCCAAAATCTTTACAAAGATGTTCTGTTCTGATAATTGACATTCTGGCTCCTCCTATTCATACTTCGAATATTTTGCTTCCAGACGATGGAAGATATATTCGAAAAATGCAGTCATCAGCAGGTATAAGATCATTGCCGGAATATAGACCAGGGCACTTCCTGTTGATGAGGAGATGGATCGAGTCACTTTTGTAAGATCTGCCAGCGCAATGATCGAAACCAGGGAGGCATCCTTTAATACCATAATGAATTCATTCGATACCGGTGGAATCAGCCTTCGTATCGACTGAGGCAGAATAACCAGGCGCATCGTCTGAGCATAGCTCATTCCCAATGCCTTAGATGCTTCAAATTGTCCTTTGTCAATGGACTGGATCGCCGCACGAACAATTTCAGCACAATATGCAGTGCTATTGAGCGTATACGCTATGAACGCCGCAAAAAATCGATTGTCGATCGTGAGCATCGGGCTGATCTGAGGCAGTGCATAATAGATAAAGTACAGCTGCATGAGCAGTGGTGTACCGCGGAAAAAGAAAATATATGCGGTACATGCTTTGCTGACGACCTTATTCTTCGACATTTTTCCCAATGCCATGAATACACTGAGCACGATTGCTGTGATAACAGATGTAATCGTCAGTGCAATCGTGACTTCAGCACCTTTAAGTAGCTGTGGAATCCAGCTGATAATTGCTTCCATAGGTCAAATCCCCTTTTTAAACCAACGCTATTGTACTGCCTTTACATTGCTGTTATCCCCAAAATAGGTCGTAGAGATGGTGTCCAGGGTTCCGTCCTGCATCAGCTCAGCAATGATCTTATTCATTTCAGTCAGCAGTGCATCATTTCCTTTTTTCATACAGATACCAAGAGGCTCTACATCGTCGTTTTCCCAAACGGTCTTATAATCTGATGCATCTTCACCAAGATAATAAGCAGCAACGACGCTGTCGACCAGAACTGAATCTGCACGTCCCGATTTGAGGTCATCAAAGCAGTTCAAGATCTTGTCATATTCATACAGATCCGTAACGCCAAGTGTTTCCTGATTTTCTCTCATATAGTTATCTGCAGTCGTCTCCGCCTGTACTGCAACACTGTGACCGCTTAATGTATCGATGGATGTGATTTCAGAATCCTGGGGAACTACGAGCACCTGGCGGTTCGCCACGTAAGGATCTGACATGTTAAATGCTTCGATTCTTTCATCTGTAATACTTACAGAGGAGATAATACAGTCGTATTTGTCTGCATCAACACCTGCAAAAATACCATCCCATGCGGTATCTACAAATTCAACCTCCAGTCCCATCTTTTCCGCGATCGCCTTTGCCATTTCAATATCAAATCCGGTCATCGTACTTCCGTCTTCTGCGAAATACTCCATTGGCGGATATCCCACTTCAACACCGACCATCAGCACACCCTCTTTGATCGTAACCACTTCTGCCGATTCCGTACTTGCCACCTCTGTTGCCGCTGCTTCTGTTGTTGCCGCCTCGGATGCTTCTGTTGTTACCTCCGATGTGACCGTTGATGTATCAACAGAAGTCGCATCACTAGAAGCGCTGTCCGTAGAAGTACTGCCACAGGATGTAAGTCCCATTACCATAGCTGCTGCAAGAAATCCTGCTGTTAAAATTTTCATCTTTTTCATATTAATCTCCATTCCGCGCGCCTTCGGGCGCGGCACAAATAGTAATGAAAGATTTTCAAAACCTCTACTCCGTGAGATAATACTTGTGAGAAGCTATACTACAAAGCACGGGAGGAGGAGTTGTAAATTCTTTCTTGTTTTAGACAGCATATTAATCAGTGTAAGTTCTGCCTTTTCAAGCACAAATAAGTGGTACTACGAGTCCGTACACTAAGAATTGTTTTAACGCCTTTGTTAAATTGTGT
>JBKECO010000024.1:0-4944 GCA_047974745.1 Lachnospiraceae bacterium | reverse complement strand
TCGGAGGATAAATCTCCTCCATCAAAATTTATTTTAATCTTACTATTGCTTTCTGAACGAAGTGTACTTAAACTAGACATAAGGGTTTCTCCTGTTGTTTTATGTTGTGTGGTAACTTCATTCTAACAAAGTTGAAACTCTTTTTCTATTGTTTGAACTTCACTTTTTAGGTGAAAGCAAGAATGTGATGGGAATACAGTAACTATACGGTGTGGCGCACGGTTGAAAAAAATCTCATGAATAATTCAGGTCAAATGGTATATTCGTTGCAATGTCGCTTTCTTTCAGGAATAAATCACTCCATTCTGAGAGTTTTGCCTCTAGAGTTGCCAACTCTTCCTCACTGACAGAATCTGAGGCTTCCTCTGTGTCGAATGAAAAATTTTGGATGATCGTCTCCTGAATATAAGACTTAATATCAGCTGTCATCGCCTTCACTGCTGGTGATTTTGGCGTAACTGTAATCTGAATGGATTTACCCGTTACAACTATGAAGTCCTTGTCAAAAGGGATGTCCAGGGAATAAGCGGTGGTGCTTCGCACTGAGATATCCTCGTAAGTTCCTGATTCAATATAGTTCTTGTGCAGTTGCAGAATCGAGTTATAATTTTCATCTGACATATAGGCTACATACAGGGAAGGGAGCATCCATACAAAATAACCCAGTACCATTACCGTCAGAATCAGGGTAACGATAGTTGTATATAGCAGATTTTTGTTTGCAAGCTTCAAATCACATCCTCCTCACGTTGAAACTGATATCCAATTCCAATCACGGTCTTTACACATTCAATCGGGATTTTTTTTCTTAGATTTTTTACATGCGCATCAATGATGCGGTCGTTGCCAATGTAATCTTCATTGAATATGTGCAGAATCAGCTGCTCCCTTGAAAAGACCATATTCGGCGATTTCGCAAGGGTATGGAGTATCATATATTCACTGAGAGTCAGAGGCAGGGCTTTGCCGTCATAATAGACCCGGTACTCCTTTTCGTGAAAATCAAGTCCCCGCACGTATTCTTCTGAAGCTGCGGTGGGCAGAGTTCTGCGCAGAATCGTTTCCATTCTCTTTAGCAGAATAATGGGTGATACTGGCTTGATGACATAATCATCAGCAAAGCGGTTGAAGGCATCTACCTGACTTTTTTCATCATCGAGTGCGGTCAGCATGATCGTTGCTGTCAGAGGAGCGTGATCTTTGATGTGACTTAGCACTTCAAGACCATTTTTTCCAGGCACCATGATATCAAGCACAGCAAGCTCGAAGGTCTGAGTCTGCAGCAGTTGGATTGCCTGATCTCCAGTTTCTGCCTCTGCCACATTGTATTTGGACAAGAGCATGTATTCTTTTAAGACCTCTCGGATGGTCGGTTCATCTTCTAGAAAAAGTACATTGATCATACTGATTTCCTCCATATCAATATTATGCTTTGATTCCTGTGCTAAAACGACCTGAATCCGCAAGGAACTTAAGCCTTGTTTCATCTTCACAGTATAGCATATTCATATGAATTTCGAATGAAGATTCCAATGAATTATGTTTCTGTATGCTGAATTGCAGTAAAATGATATAATATGAGAAAGTAGCTCAAATTGGGTGGATTTCGAATATAAGGGAGAGTATCAAATGGACACAAAGAACAAAGCTAAGGGGAAAAAGGTGCTGCAGCAGGCTGTCTTTACACCTAAACTGGTGTCGGCTGTATTTATCTTTCTGCAGATCCTGATTTTGGTTATAATTTATCAGTACTTTATTGAATATGCAGACAAATATATATGGATGTCCATTGGTGTCACATTGCTGATGGTGATCTATATCAATAACCGCAACGTAAGTCCGGAATATAAACTGGCCTGGATGCTGCCTTTTGCGGTGCTGCCGATACCCAGTACCTTTATCTACCTTGTGATCACCTATAACCCGGGATATCTGAAGATGAAACGGACAGTCACAAAACGAGAGGCTGAGACGGCAGATCTTTTAAAAACACCAACATCTGTGAAGTTGGAAGTAGAAGAATCAGGTGGAGAATTCAGAAATTTAGCCATTTATATGGAGAATAATGCAAGCCCTGTATATAACGGAGTCCATGTTGAGTATTTTCCTCTCGGAGAGGATAAATTCAAGAGAATGCTAGAAGATCTCGAGAGAGCTGAAAAATTCATTTTTCTGGAGTACTTTATTGTAAAGCACGGATTCATGTGGGACTGTATCCTGACAATTCTCGAGAGAAAGGTGCAGGAGGGCGTAGAAGTTCGCTTTATGTGTGACGGCACCTGTGCCATTGCAATGCTGCCTTACAGCTATCCGAAACAGCTGGAGGAAAAGGGACTGAAGGCTAAAATGTTCTCCCCGATGGTACCCCTGCTTTCAACACATCAGAATTACAGGGATCACAGAAAGATTCTAGTAATCGACGGCAAGGTTGCTTATAATGGCGGCGTAAATCTGGGCGACGAATATATTAACCGGGAAGAGGTCTATGGACACTGGAAGGATACTGCAGTCAGAATTGATGGTGCGGCCGTGAACAGCTTTACCCGTCTATTTCTACAGCTCTGGAATTCTTCCGAGGAGAAGTGTGAAGATTTTGCTCCGTATCTGACCGCAGAAACGGAGCAAAGTGTGGAAGCTCCTGGATATGTCATTCCCTATGGAGATGGACCAACGAATGATAAAGATGTGGCAAAATACGTCTATCTGGATATTATCCAGCATGCAAGGCACTATGTTCATATCATGACCCCTTATCTGATTCTGGATGCGGAATTTGAACATGCACTCTTGAATGCAGTCGAGAGGGGGATCGATGTCAGGATCATTATTCCTCACATTGCTGACAAAGCAATTCCTTTTTACATAGCACAGTCGAATTACCCTGTCCTAATTGAGGGCGGTGTCAAAATATATGAATACACACCGGGATTTATCCATGCGAAGGTCTTTGTAAGTGATGATACAACAGCTGTTGTGGGCACGATCAATTTAGATTACAGAAGTCTGTTCCTGCATTTTGAATGCGGTACGTATCTTTATAAGGTACCGGCTATTGATGATATCAAGCGGGATTTTGATGAGACAATGGAAAAAAGTATGCTTATATCGCTGGATTACTATAGAAAGCTTCCATTGCTGCACAGAGCACAGGGAAGGGTATTCAAAATGTTTGGACCATTAATGTAACTGATCTTGAAAGGACGGAAGAGGGAGCATGGACTATCTGTTGTTCTTACTGCCTGCAGCATTGCTTACTGCTCTGCCGGCACTGTATCTGATCACTGCTGCGTTGCGGTATATCAGAAATCATAAGGAAATGAGAAAAGCTGTTTTTCAAAAGATAACCAGTGTATTTCGTAATTCTACATTGCCAGAAAAGGCCGGCTCATCGGTATTATTGTTCTTTATTCTGGAATCGGTGATTTCTGCAGCAGCTGATTCCGTAAAAAGTGGAGAACGAAATGCAGTTCAAGGGGTCTTGTTTGGTCTAGAACTTCTGATCCTTGTTTTTTTGATCATACTATTTATCGGAGTATTGCTGGACTCCTTATATCTGTATTTAAAAAGCATCAATGAGAAACGGGTCGCCGCAAATCTTCTTTTTATAGTTCTATATAATATATTTTATACGATCGCATGCTATGGCAGACCGGAGCTGATCCTGCAGTATCGGTATATTGTATGGGGTTCAGGAGTTTTTATGCTTCTCTGGTGTATGAAGAGCCTGCTTGGAATCGTGATCTATGATTTTCAGGTGGTGGATAAAAAGAATGGCATTCAAAAGTGGAAGTTCATTGGTTTCATGTTTGGACTCATCGTATACACCTCGACAGTTCTGGTATATTTGACTAGCCTATGCTGGGAGGATGCTTACAATAAAATAAGTGGACCGGGAGACAGCCTGTATTATGTCATAATTTCCTTTTCCACACTAGGATATGGAGATATCTATCCAAATAATGCCTATGCGAAAATCAATGCAGCAATGATCGGAATTGGCAGTATGCTATTCCTGATCGCTTTTATCAATGGCTTTGTGATCACGGATGGATCCAGCGATGACAGTCATACACCGAGACCGAACAGACCTTTTAAAAATGTAAAATTTCGAAAAAAAGGAAAAGATTTGTGAACAGATCAGAAGAATAGATCAGTAGAATAGATCAGAAAATAGATCAGAAGAATAGATCAGAAAATAGATATGGAGATTAATATGCAGGGTTTTAATTGCATCATGGTATTCGACACAGAATACAAAAAGCTTCTATTTTGCAAGCGAACAAAAGATCCCTACAACGGATTATATAATCTTGTTGGTGGAAAAATTGAAACGGGAGAACTTGGACTGAATGCTGCGTACCGAGAACTGGAGGAAGAGACGGGAATTGAACCGAGTGAAATACGGTTGTCCCATATGATGGATTTTACATATTTCAATCAGAACTGCTATGTGGAAATCTATGTTGGGATCCTATCTAGCACAAGGGAATTGATGGAGGAGGCACATCCACTGGAATGGCTGTCTACCGAGGAAGATTTTTTTGACCGTAAACGATTTGCCGGAGAAGGCAATATCGGCCACATGGTAGAGCAGGTCAGAGTATATGGATATTTATAATTTAGGGCGTAAAACCCCTATATCTTTAGACTAGGGGATGTAAGCCTAACTGCCCTGGGATTCGATGTACTTTTGGATAGTTTCTTGGCTGACATTACCAATACTGCAAGAAAAGTAACCATCACTCCAAAAGGTACGTTCTTTCCAAAAGTGTTTTGATAAATAATTTTGATGTTGTTGCCAAATTCGATAAGTAGTTTGTTGTTTTAGCAATCTAACAATCTGCAATATGCTCCACTTAGGAGAATATCGTATTAATATATGAATGTGATCATTGTCAATTTCTTGTTCAATGATTTCCCAATCATAATGTTTAGCTATACGTT